>NZ_JAUSYD010000001.1:2493333-3116666 GCF_030816615.1 Streptomyces sp. B1I3 | reverse complement strand
TCCGAAGGACGCCGTGCTGGTCGACGGGGCGTTCGCCCAGGAACTGACGCGGACGGGGGACGCCCCCGTCTCCGAGGCGCAGGCGGCCGAGGAGGCCGCGGCGGCGGCCGAGCGCGCCCGGCTGGCCGAGAAGGAGGGCCGGCAGGACGAGGAGCCGCCCCTGCCGACGTACCGCTTCGGACTGCAGCCGATGTGGCAGCGGCCGGTGCGAGGCCTCGGCGTGGTCGAGCCGTGGCTGCTGGCGCGGCGCGGCAAGCCGTCGTCCTGACCGCGTGGTGTGCGGGGCGCGCGCCTGCGCCCGGCCTGTTTCCCTGACCGCACCTTCGCGCAACCGTGGGCTCCGCCCCCGGGCCCTGGTCATCAGGGGAGGGGGGCGTCCTAGGATCCCGGTAACGCTCGTTAACCGGAGGGGTGCGCCATGACCGTCACGTCCGAGCAGAGGTTCGGGGAATTCGTCGTCGTACGGCGGCACGAGGGCCAGGATCACGTTGCCGAGCTGGTCCTCGACCGGCCCAAGGCCATGAACGCCGTGTCCACGGCCATGGCCCGGGCGATCGGCGAGGCCTGCGCCGCGCTCGGCGCCGACCAGGGGGTGCGGGCCACCGTCCTCACCTCCAGCCATGACCGGGCCTTCTGCGTGGGCGCGGATCTCAAGGAGCGGAACTCCTTCACGGACGCCGAGCTGGTGCGGCAGCGGCCCACCGCCCGGGCCGCGTACACCGGTGTGCTCGAACTGCCGATGCCGGTCGTCGCCGCCGTGCACGGCTTCGCCCTCGGCGGCGGCTTCGAGCTGGCGCTGGCCTGCGACGTGATCGTGGCCGACCGCACGGCCGTGGTCGGGCTGCCCGAGGTGTCCGTCGGAGTCATCCCGGGCGGAGGGGGCACGCAGTTGCTGCCCCGGAGGGTGGGCGCGGCGCGCGCCGCCGAGCTGGTGTTCACCGCGCGGCGCGTGGAGGCGGCCGAGGCGCGCGAGCTGGGGCTGGTGGACGAGCTGGTCGACGCGGGCCGGGACCGGGAGGCGGCGCTGGCGCTGGGCGGCCGCATCGCCGCCAACTCCCCGGTGGGGCTGCGCGCCGCCAAGCGGGCGCTGCGGCTCGGGCAGGGACTCGACCTGCGGGCGGGCCTGGAGGTGGAGGACGCGGCCTGGCGGTCGGTGGCCTTTCTCCGGCGACCGGGCCGAGGGCGTGGCCGCGTTCAACGAGAAGCGGAAGCCCGCCTGGCCCGGGGAGTGAGCGCGCCGTCCGCTCCGAAGATCATCAGCGCTGCGAACGGATCAAATCATCGCAAACCTACCTAAGCTGTAGCGATGGGCGGTGATGAGGTGCGGCTGCGTGCCGTTGTTGCGCTGGCGCAGACGATGGCGGCGGCCTGCACCCCGCAGGATTCCTGGCGGGCGGCGGCGCTCGGCGCGTGCGAGGCGCTGGGCGGCAGCTTCGCCGCGCTCTCCTTCTGGGAACGCGACCGGGGCAGGCTCAGGGTGCTGGTGAACGTGGGGGAGCGGGCGCGGGGGGAGGAGGAGTTCCCCGACGAGGAGACCTACCCCGTGCACCAGTTCCCGGAGATCACCGAGTTCCTGCACGAGCGGTGGGCCGGTGGCGGTGAGCCGGACGCCTGGGTGGAGACCGCAGACGGCCGCCGAGCCGCCGGCGCCCCCACCCGGGGGGCCCGCCCGTACTGCCACCAGAGGGTGGCGGCCCTGCGGCGGCGCGGGCGGGGCTGCTGCGTCGTGGCGCCGATCGTGCTGCGCGGCCGGGCCTGGGGTGAGCTCTATGTGGCGCGTCCGGCGGGGGTGCCCGTGTTCGACCGGGAGGACGCGGACTTCGCGACCGTGCTGGCGGCCGTCGCCGCGGCGGGCATCGCCCAGACCGAGCGCCTGGAGGAGGTCCGCAAGCTGGCCTTCACCGACCCCCTGACCGGGCTGGCCAACCGCCGCGCGGTCGACATCCGGCTCGACGAGGCGGTGGAGCGGCACCGCCTCGAGGGCGCGGTGGTCAGCCTGGTCGTCTGCGACCTGAACGGCCTCAAGTCGGTCAACGACACACACGGCCACGCCGTCGGCGACCGTCTGCTGGAACGATTCGGCTCCGTGCTCTCCCTCTGCGGGGCGATGCTCCCCGGGGCGCTGGCGGCCCGGCTGGGCGGGGACGAGTTCTGTCTGCTGACGGTGGGGCCCGCCGCGGACGAGGTGGTCCGGGTGTCCGAGGAGCTCTGCGCGCGGGCCGTCGGCCTGGAGCTCGGCGACGGGGTCGCCTGCGGCGTCGCGTCGACCGGAGACGACATCGGTCCCGTCCGCTCCGCGCGGCGGCTCTTCCGGCTGGCCGACGCGGCCCAGTACCAGGCGAAGGCGGCGCACTCCCGCAAGCCCGTCGTGGCGGGGCGGGACGGCGAGGTCATCCGGCTCGCCGATTCCCCGCCCAGATCCCCGCACGACCGCCGCAGGCTGCGGGGGAGCCCGCCCGGGGGTGAGCGGTAGGGCGGGGCGGTGACGACCTGGTCCGTTCTCCGCCGTGCACCTGTCGTAAGGGGTCAACCGCACGACCACTGGTGACATGTGGCGATTCAGTCCGTACGCTTCTGAATATGGATATGCATACAGTCGTGGTGGGGACGTCCGGCACCACCGCCCAGGACGTCATCGCCGTGGCCCGCCAGGGCGCCCGGGTCGAACTCTCCGCAGCCGCCGTCGAGGCCCTGGCCGCCGCCCGCGAGATCGTCGACGCGCTCGCCGCCAAGCCCGAGCCGGTCTACGGCGTCTCCACCGGCTTCGGCGCCCTCGCCAGCCGGCACATCGGCCCGGAGCTGCGCGCGCAGCTGCAGCGCAACATCGTCCGCTCGCACGCGGCGGGCATGGGCCCCCACGTCGAGCGCGAGGTCGTCAGGGCGCTGATGTTCCTGCGGCTGAAGACCCTGGCCTCCGGCCACACCGGCGTACGCCCCGAGGTCGCGCAGACCATGGCCGACGTGCTCAACGCGGGCATCACCCCCGTCGTGCACGAATACGGCTCGCTCGGCTGCTCCGGCGACCTGGCCCCGCTCTCGCACTGCGCCCTGACCCTGATGGGCGAGGGCGACGCGGAGGGCCCCGACGGCACCGTACGCCCCGCCGGTGAGCTCCTCGCCGCCCACGGCATCACGCCCGTCGAGTTGCGCGAGAAGGAGGGGCTCGCCCTCCTCAACGGCACCGACGGCATGCTCGGCATGCTGGTGATGGCCCTGGCCGACCTCGAGAACCTGTACACCTCGGCCGACATCACCGCCGCCCTCTCCCTCGAAGCCCTCCTCGGCACGGACAAGGTCCTCGCCCCGGAGCTCCACGCCATCCGCCCGCACCCGGGCCAGGGAATCTCCGCCGACAACATGCTGCGGGTGCTCGCCGGCTCCGGCCTCACCGGACGCCACTCCGAGGTCACGGGCGACGCCCCCCGGGTCCAGGACGCCTACTCCGTACGCTGCGCCCCCCAGGTCAACGGGGCCGGGCGTGACACCCTCGCGCACGGCCGGCTCGTCGCGGACCGCGAACTGGCCTCCGCCGTCGACAACCCCGTCGTGCTGCCGGACGGCCGCGTGGAGTCCAACGGCAACTTCCACGGCGCTCCCGTCGCGTACGTCCTCGACTTCCTGGCGATCGTCGCCGCCGACCTCGGGTCGATCACCGAGCGGCGCACGGACCGGCTGCTGGACAAGAACCGTTCGCACGGGCTGCCGCCGTTCCTCGCCGGTGACGCCGGGGTCGACTCGGGGCTGATGATCGCCCAGTACACGCAGGCGGCACTGGTCAGCGAGCTGAAGCGGCTCGCCGTCCCCGCGTCCGTGGACTCGATCCCGTCCTCCGCGATGCAGGAGGACCACGTCTCCATGGGCTGGTCGGCCGCGCGCAAGCTCCGTACGGCTGTCACCGGCCTCGCACGCATCGTGGCCGTCGAGCTGTACGCGGCCACGCGCGCCGTCGAACTGCGCGCCGACCGGGGCCTCGCTCCGGCCCCCGCGTCGCGGGCCGCCATCGACGCGCTGCGGGCCGCCGGTGTCCAGGGCCCGGGCCCCGACCGCTTCCTCGCCCCCGACCTGGCCGCCGCCGACGCCTTCGTGCGTGAGGGGAAGCTGGTCGCGGCCGTGGAGGCGGTGACCGGGCCCCTGGCCTGACCGTACGGGCCGCGGGGGGCCGCCAGCCCCTCGCGGCCGGGCCGGGAAGAGGCTCAGAAACCGGTGCGCACCGTGCCGGCCCGGCGTGCGGAGTAGGCGACGAAGCCCGCGCCGACGGCCAGGGAGACGGTGCCGCCGATGACGTACGGGGTGGTGTCGATCCCGGCCCCGGTGTCGGCGAGCCTGTCCTGCGGGAGGGGCTCCGCCGTGACGGAGCCCGGCGCCTCCTGGGACCCGGGGTCCGAGGCGGTGGAAGCGTTGTGCGGTGCCGTCCCGCCGGTGGCGTTGGCGGAGGGGACGAACCAGAGGGCACAGAGCAGGGTGCCTGCCGCCGTGGTGGTCAGCAGCGTGCGACGAGCGACGGACACAGAATCGATCCCCTTGCGACAACCATCAGTTAGCCCCGTGGGCCGATGCTAAGCAAACCAGCGGGTCGGTGGAAAGTCGCAGGTCCCACGAGCCTTACGCTCCGGCATATGACCACTGCAGAGACACCCGCATTTGTTCGGCTTCGCGTGGAGATGGTGCTGGAGATCACCGACCCCGCCGCCCTGACCGGCACCGCGCTGGAAAGCATCGCCGCCGACTTCACCGCCTCGGGAGCGTCCGCCGACGAGTCCGCCGAGGAACGCACGCATGCCGAGGAGACGGTCAGGGAAGACGGAGCGGAGGCCCTCGCCTCGCTCATCGACCCGTTCGACCTGATCGGCCAGGTGCCCGGGGTGCAGCTCGCCCAGGCGTCGTGGAGCAGCGAGACGATCGACTACGACCCCGACTCCGAGGACTGGGCGGCGGGCGAGGACGAGGACGAGGACGGGATCTACTACGAAGTCGAGGAGAATGCGACGGACGGCGAAGAAGACGGCGGGAATGCGGAACGCTGACGTCCCCGGGTACGTCTCCGGGGGTGCGGGAACCACCGACGTCACGGGCGCGTCGATGAGTGGTGTTCCCCACATCTGCGGCAGATGTGGAACGGAAGACCAGTTCCGGGTGTTCTTGGAACATTGACGGGAGCGCCGTCAGGCGTCTCGTCCGGGGATTTTTTGGGGATCGGCAACGATGGAGAAGCGTGTGATGACGGTCAGCAAGCGGCGCAGGGGCCTGATGGCCGCGTCCGCACTGCTCGGCGGCGTGCTGGTGCTTTCGGCCTGCAGCGACGACGGCGGTGGCACGGGCGCGAGCGCCGACAGCTCCAAGACGTCGCAGGCGCAGGTGGACGAGGCGGCGGCAAAGGACGCCTCCGAGGCGCAGATAACGATCGCGCCGAAGAACGGTGCCACCAACGCGAGCATCAACAACGCGGCCGTGGTGACCGTCGCCAAGGGCAAGCTGACCGAGGTCACGATGACCACGGCGTCCGGCGACGCCGTGGAGGGCACCCTCGCGGCCGACGGCTCCAGCTGGAAGCCGAAGGGCCAGCTCGAGCGCTCGACCACGTACAAGATCAGCGCGACGGCGGCCGACTCCAAGGGCCGCGAGGCACACGGCAACAGCTCCTTCACCACCGTCTCCCCGGAGAACAGCTTCATCGGGAACTTCACCCCCGAGGACGGCTCCACGGTCGGTGTGGGCATGCCCGTCTCGATCAACTTCAACAAGGCGATCACCAACAAGAAGGCCGTCCAGGACGGCATCAAGGTGACGTCGAGCAGTGGCCAGGAAGTCGTCGGCCACTGGTTCAACAACCAGCGCCTGGACCTGCGCCCCGAGGACTACTGGCAGGGCGGCTCCACCGTCACGCTGAAGCTGGCGCTGGACGGCGTCGAGGGCGCCGACGGCGTCGTGGGTGTGCAGCAGAAGACGGTCACCTTCAAGGTCGGCCGAAACCAGGTCTCGACCGTCGACGCCCAGGCGCACACCATGACCGTCACCCAGGACGGCAAGACGATCAAGACGATCCCGATCTCCTCCGGTTCCTCCGACAACCCGACGTACAACGGCCAGATGGTGATCTCCGAGAAGTTCAAGGAGACCCGCATGGACGGTTCGACGGTCGGTTTCACGGACGACGACGGCAAGGGCGAGTACGACATCAAGGACGTGCCGCACGCCATGCGGCTGTCCACCTCGGGCACCTTCATCCACGGCAACTACTGGGGCGCCAAGTCCATCTTCGGCAGCGCCAACACCAGCCACGGATGCGTCGGCCTGTCCGACACCAAGGGCGCGGACGACCCCAACACGCCCGCCGCGTGGTTCTACAACAACTCCTTGGTCGGCGACGTGGTCATCGTCAAGAACTCCCCGGACAAGACCATCGCCCCCGACAACGGTCTCAACGGCTGGAACATGAGCTGGTCGGAGTGGACGGCGGGCTCCGAGGCCTGAGCGCGCGAACCCCGCACCCCATCCCCTTCCGAAGGCGGCGGCACCCGGACTCTTCCGGGGGCCGCCGCCTTCGGCGTAGGCGGGCGTCCAGGGTTCTCATCCAGCTCTCATCGCAGCCTTAACTCCTCATCACACCCGGTCCATACCTTCACGCCATGTTCTTCACCTACCTCCGGCGCGAGCTGCGCCGCCGCAGAAAGGCGGCGCTCGTCGTCGCCTCGGGGCTCGCCCTCGGCATTGCGCTGGTCATCATCGTCAGCTCGGTCTCCTCGGGCATGAGCAAGGCCCAGGACAAGGTCCTGGAATCGCTGTACGGCCTGGGTACGGACATGACGGTCACCAAGGCCGCCGCCGCCCAGGGCTCCGGCACCCAGCGGCCCCGGTTCGAGTTCGACGCCAAGGACGACGACGAGGCGGACCAGAGCACCGACCGGGTCATGGTCCAGGGCTTCCAGACCCTGGCCTCCAGCACCGTCGGGAAGGTCGGCGGCCAGGACGGTGTCGCGGACGCCGTCGGCGGCCTGAGCCTGACGGTCATGAAGGTCGACGGCCAGTTCAAGCGCGGCGAGTTCAAGCAGGACGAGAGCGCGGTGCAGGGCGGTCCCGGCGGCGAGAACGGCCAGCCGCGGGGTGAGGTGCAGGGCGGCGGAGCCTCCTTCGACGTCAATTCCTTCACCGTGTACGGCACCGACGTCACCCAGCAGGATCTCGGGCCGCTGACCTCTTCCAAGATCACCAAGGGCCGCACGTTCAAGGCCGCCGAGACCGACGCCAAGGTCGCGGTCGTCGACTCCGCCTACGCCAAGGAGAAGGAACTCGCGGTCGGCAAGACCGTCACGATCTCCGGAACCGCGTACTCCGTCATCGGCGTATCGACGGCGGACAGCGGCGACGCGGCCGCCAACGTCTACATCCCGCTGAAGCAGGCGCAGACCGTCGCCGATTCCAAGGACAAGGTCACCACGGTCTATGTGAAGGCCGCCGACTCGCAGCAGATCGACACCGTCAAGGCCGCCATCCAGAAGAACATCTCCGGCACGACGGTCACCACGTCCGCCGACCTCGCCGACACGGTGTCCGGCTCCCTCTCCACCGCCTCCGACCTGGCCTCCAGCGTGGGCAAGTGGCTCTCCGTCGCGGTCCTGGTCGCCGCGTTCCTCGTCGCCGGCCTGCTGACCTCCTCCGCGGTCAGCCGCCGCGTGCGGGAGTTCGGCACTCTCAAGGCCCTGGGCTGGAAGAGCGGACGCGTCACCCGCCAGGTCGTCGGCGAGGCACTCGTCAACGGCCTCATGGGCGGTGTCCTCGGCATAGCCGTCGGCCTCGCCGGCGCCTACGTCGTGACCGCCATCAGCCCCACCCTGACCGCCCAGCTCGGCTCCTCGGGCGGCGGAGGCGGCGGCATGGGCGGCGGCGGACCCATGGGGGGCGGTGGTCCCGGCCGTCAGACCGCGTCCAAGACGCTCGACATCGCGCTGACCGCACCGGTTTCCCTCACCACGATCCTCGTGGCCGTCGTCCTCGCGGTGGCCGGCGGACTCATCGCGGGAGCCTTCGGCGGCTGGCGGGCCTCCCGGCTGCGTCCGGCCGACGCGCTGCGCCGCGTCGCCTGACACCGCCCCGCCCGCCCCTCCCCCTTCGTACGTACAGCAGGAGTCCACACGTGTACCAGCTCAAGGGCGTCACCAAGCGCTACATGCGCGGCAAGAATCCCGTCGACGCGCTCGCCGGTGTCGATCTGACCATCGAGGACGGCGGAAGGCTCGTCATCCAGGGTCCGACCGGCGGCGGCAAGTCCACCCTCCTGCAGATGCTCGGCGGGCTCGACCGGCCCACCTCCGGCTCCATCGAGCTCGACGGTGTCGACCTGGCCAAGCTGCCCGAGTCCCGGCTCACCAAGGTCAGGGCCGAGTCCATCGGTTTCGTCTTCCAGAGCTTCAACCTGATCCCGACGCTCACCGCCCAGGAGAACGTCGAGACAGCGCTCGTCCCCCTCGGCCTGGGTGCCAAGACCCGCCGCGAACGCGCCGCGGAGGCGCTGGAGTCGGTCGGCCTCGGCGACCGGCCCACCCACCTGCCGGGCGAGATGTCCGGCGGCCAGCAGCAGCGCGTCGCCATCGCCCGGGCACTGGTGAAGCGGCCGAAGGTGCTGCTCGCCGACGAACCGACGGGCAACCTCGACGAGTCCATGCGCGACGAGATCATGGAGTTGCTCGACGGGCTGTGGAAGGAGCACGGGCTGACCTTCGTGATGGTCACGCACGACAGCTCGCTCGCCCGCAAGGCACCCCGTGTCGCGACCATCCGCAAGGGCAAGGTCACCGTGACGGAGAACGCGGCCGCGTGACGCACGTACGAGTGGGGATGTAGCGGGCTGCACCCGTACAGGGTGCGTACCGTCGGGCCCGGGGCTCCGGGCGCTGCGCGAGCCGCCGCGCGCGGCCTCGACCCGGCGCCGGCGCCCCGGACCTCACAGTCGCCCCCGCCGGACTGTGAGGTTCGCCACCCCGGTGCCGTACCGCCGGGGCACCCGGGGGCGCCACAGGCCCCGGCGGGAAGGGCCGCCGGGGCCTGTGGCGCCTCCCCCCGTAAACGGACGGGCAGGGCCACTATGTGGAACGGCTCCTGGGAACGCGATGCCCCGCTGGGACAATTGGCCGGTGCAACGGTCCTCCACGGGCCGGTGGCGCCTCCGGGGACAGGGAGCGCCGATGCGCACGAGCCCACCCACGGAAGGTCTTGATCAGATGCCGGCCAGCTCCGACCTCGTCACCCAGCACACCGTCGACAACCGTGTCATCGAGCCGCTCTACGCGGCGGTTCTGCGCCGCAACCAAGGTGAGAAGGAATTCCACCAGGCGGTGCGCGAGGTCCTGGAGACCCTCGGCCCGGTGCTGGCCCAGCGGCCGGAGTTCGTCGACGCCCGGATCATCGAGCGGATCTGCGAGCCCGAGCGCCAGCTCATCTTCCGGGTGCCGTGGGCGGACGACGCCGGCGACATCCACGTCAACCGCGGCTTCCGCGTCGAGTTCTCCAGCGCGCTCGGCCCGTACAAGGGCGGACTGCGCTTCCACCCCTCGGTCAACCTCGGCATCGTCAAGTTCCTCGGCTTCGAGCAGATCTTCAAGAACGCCCTCACCGGGATGCCGATCGGCGGCGGCAAGGGCGGGGCGGACTTCGACCCCAAGGGCCGTACGGACGCCGAGATCATGCGGTTCTGCCAGTCCTTCATGACCGAGCTCCACCGCCACCTGGGCGAGTACACCGACGTCCCCGCCGGTGACATCGGCGTCGGCGGCCGCGAGATCGGCTACCTCTTCGGCCAGTACAAGCGCATCACGAACCGCTACGAGTCCGGCGTCCTCACCGGAAAGGGCCTCGGCTGGGGCGGCGCGCTGGTGCGCACGGAGGCGACCGGGTACGGCTGCGTGCTGTTCACGGCCGAAATGCTCCGGGTGCGCGGCGAGTCCCTCGACGGTCAGCGCATCGCCGTGTCCGGCTCCGGGAACGTCGCCATCTACGCCATCGAGAAGGCCCAGCAGCTCGGCGCGACCGTCGTCACCTGCTCCGACTCGGGCGGTTACGTCGTCGACGAGAAGGGCATCGACCTGGCCCTGCTCAAGGAGGTCAAGGAGACCGGCCGGGGCCGGATCTCCGAGTACGCCGAGCGGCGCGGCCCGCACGTGCGGTACGTCGCCGGCACCGGCGTCTGGGCCGTCCCCGTGGACGTGGCGCTGCCCTGCGCCACCCAGAACGAACTGCACGAGGCCGACGCGCTCGCCCTCGTACGCAACGGTGTGAAGGCGGTCGCCGAGGGAGCCAACATGCCGACCACCCCCGAGGCCGTCCGTGTCCTCCAGGACGCGGGCGTCGCCTTCGCCCCCGGCAAGGCGGCCAACGCGGGCGGTGTGGCGACCAGCGCCCTGGAGATGCAGCAGAACGCGTCCCGTGACTCCTGGACCTTCGCCCACACGGAGGAGCGCCTCGCGGAGATCATGCGCCACATCCACGACTCCTGTTTCACCACGGCCGAGCGCTACGGCAGCCCCGGCAACTACGTGGCGGGCGCGAACATCGCGGGCTTCGAACTGGTCGCGGACGCGATGCTGGCGCAGGGCCTCATCTGACGCACTGACGCGGGGCAGGGCTGCCCGGCCGGTCCGCGACCGGGCAGCCCCACGCCACCGTCCGGGCGGGCCGGCGTAAGTGCTCCGCCGGACACGGGCCGGCGTAAGTGCTCCGCCGGGCCCGTGCCCGCCACCGATACCCGCCCGCCCCTGGACGCCACTTCGCGAGGGTGTACGGGCTGGCCCGGACGCCTGCCCCCGGGCCCACACGCCGTTTAGCCGTCAGCAGATCCGCCCGGGGCGGAACGCTTCCACCTCCCGAGCGGGACCCGGCGCTCCTAGGCTGAGGCGATGAGCAGCCACGCGCCGAACCGCCACCACCTGATCCCCCTGCGTCCCGTCCCCGAGACCCCGGAACCCGCTGCGAGAGAGCCTCTGTGGCGGGACGTCGTCGGGGACGTCCTGCGCCGCGAGCGGCTCGCCCAGGAGCGGACGCTCAAGGACGTGGCCGAGGCTGCCAGGATCTCGATGCCGTACCTCTCCGAGATCGAGCGCGGCCGCAAGGAGGCCTCCTCGGAAGTCCTCGCGGCGGCGGCCCGTTCGCTCGGGCTCGGGCTGGGTGAGGTGCTGTCCCTCGGACAGGAGGAGCTCGCCCGCCGGAGCCGGGTGCGGCGTTCCTCCTCGCACCCTTCCCCGTCCCGGCTGTTCCCCACCCGGGCGCCGATGGGCGAGGTCCGGCTGGCCGCCTGACGGCGAGGGGAGGGCGGGTACGCGCGGTCAGGCGGTGGCCAGGACCCGGCGGCTGAGGATCTCGTCGGCGAGACCGTACTCCACCGCCTCCTGCGCGGTGAAGATCCTGTCCCGGTCGGTGTCCGCCCGCAGCGTCGCCAGGTCGTGGTGGGTGTGCCGGGACAGGACCTCCTCCACCTGGGAGCGGACCCTGAGCATCTCCTTCGCGTGGAGCCGGAGATCCGACACCGTCCCCTGCTGACCACCGCTGGCCGGCTGTCCCAGCAGCACCCGGGAGTGCTCCAGGACGAACCGCCGCCCCGGGTCCCCGCCGGCCAGCAGCACCGCGGCGGTCGAGGCGGCCTGCCCGACGCAGAACGTCGAGATGGGGGCGGAGACGAAGCTCATCGTGTCGTAGATCGCCATGAGCGAAGTGAAGGAGCCTCCGGGCGAGTTGATGTAGATCGCGATCTCGGTGTCGGGGCTCGACGACTCGAGGTGCAGCAGCTGCGCGATGACGACGTTGGCGACGCCGTCGTCGATCTCCGTACCGAGGAAGATGATCCGCTCGGACAGCAGCCGGCTGAAGACGTCGTAGGAGCGTTCGCCCTGCGGGGTGCGCTCGACGACGTTCGGAATCGTGTACTGGCCCATGTCAGAGTCCCATCCGTCGCCGTGAGCCGGTCGGGCGCACGTCGTCGAGCGACTCGACGACGTGATCGACCATGCCGTACGCCTTCGCCTGCTCGGCCGTGAACCACCGGTCCCGGTCCCCGTCGCGGGAGATCGTCTCCTCGCTCCGGCCGGTGTGCGCCGCCGTGATCCGCTCGACCGCCTGCTTCGTGAACTCGAGGTTCTCCGCCTGGATCGCGATGTCGGACGCCGACCCGCCGATGCCGGCCGACGGCTGGTGCATCATGATCCGCGCGTTCGGCAGGGCGAACCTCTTGCCCGGCGCCCCGACGGTGAGGAGGAACTGCCCCATGCTGGCGGCGAACCCCATGGCCAGGGTGGAGACGTCGTTGGGGACGAGCTGCATCGTGTCGTAGATGGCCAGCCCGGCCGTGACTGACCCGCCGGGGCTGTTGATGTACAGGCTGATGTCGGTGCGCGGGTCCTCGGCGGACAGGAGCAGCAGCTGCGCGCAGACCCGGTTCGCGGAGACATCGTCCACCTGGGTCCCCAGGAGGACGATCCGCCGGCCGAGGAGCTGCTCGGCGAGGTGGTCGTCGAACCGGGTCGAGGGCGTGTCCTCGTCGGTGGCACGTGGACGGACAGCGGGGCGGGGTGACATCGGACCTCCCGTTGGTGGGGGCGGCCGGTCCGGCCGCGCTCCCTCCACTCTTGGCCCGCCCGGGCCCCCACGTCACCGATCTCTGCCCGCGGCAGATTCGCCGCGGGCAGAGGCGGCCGGCTACTTCACCGTGACCGCGTCACCGGTGGAGACGACCTTCATGGTCGTCGTCGTACCGAGGAACGCCCAGCGCCAGCTGCCCGACGCGGAGGCCTTCACGGTCGTCCGGAGGTTGCCCTTGCTGTCCGTGGTCGCCGTCCTGACCGTGTGGTACGAGCCGCCGGGCGTCTTGTACTGCAGCTTCACCACCTGCTTGGTGAACCCGTGGTACTTGAGGTCCGTCCAGTTGGCCCGCGACAGCTTGCCGGTGACGGTGAGCGTGCCACCCCTCTTCACCGGCTCGGGGGCGGCGTCCGTCGTCAGCGTCGCCGCGCGCTTCACCTTGAACGTGGCGATGCGGTCGGAGATCCAGTAGTCCCTGTCGTTGGCCTGCACCGTGGCGTTGACCTGCCAGGTTCCGGCCACCGCATTGGCGTCCCAGCCCTCGTTGCCGCTCCCGTACGAGTCGATCCACGACGGGTCGATCTCCATCGTCGCCGTGCACACGGACGTGGTGGTGCTGCTCTTCCTGCACGACGTGCCCAGGTACGACACCGGCCCGTGAGCGTTGGAGGTGTTGAAGGCGGACACGTCCGACACGCTCTTCACCCCCGAGTTGTCCTTGACCGTCATGACGATCGCGAACCGCTTGACGGCCTTGACGCCGACGATGACACTGCCGCCGCCGTTCACGACGGTCTTGACCACCCGGATGTCCCCCCGGCCCTCCGCGTGTGCCGGCGTGGCCACCACCGCGGCGGCCACCGCGCCCGTCACTGCGAGCACGGCGATTCTTCTGCGCATGTCCCACCCCTGTTCCTCCGCCCTGTCGGGCGGGGGAACAGAGTAGCGATCACCTGACAGACGCCGTCACGCGGTCAGTCGGCCGCCGGCGCCGGGGCGATGCCCGTCGGGCAGGCGCGGCCCCAGTTGGTCTCGGACGGTGACTCCAGGGTGGCTCCCGTACCGCCGATGCCGCAGTAACCGTCGGGGTTCTTGTCCAGGTACTGCTGGTGGTACGCCTCCGCGGGCCAGAAGGTACGGCCCTCGGCCGGCAGGATCTCCGTGGTGATCTCGCCGAAGCCCGCGCCGGTCAGCACCTTCTGGTACGCCTCACGGGACGCCGCCGCGCCCTCCGCCTGCTCGGGGGAGTGGGTGTACACGGCAGAGCGGTACTGGGTCCCCACGTCGTTGCCCTGGCGGAAGCCCTGGGTCGGGTTGTGGGACTCCCAGAAGAGCTTGAGGAGCTCCGCGTAGCCGATGACCTCCGGGTCGAAGACGACCCGGACGGCCTCCGTGTGGCCCGTCAGGCCCGAGCAGACCTCCTCGTACGCCGGGTTCTCCGTGTAACCGCCCTGGTAGCCGACGAGGGTCGTCCAGACGCCCTTCGTCTGCCAGAACTTGCGCTCGGCCCCCCAGAAGCAGCCCAGCGCGAAGTCGGCGACCTCCAGGCCCTGCGGGTACGGGCCGGTCAGCGGGTTGCCGAGGACCGTGTGGCGGGAGGGAACGGTGAATTCGGGGATGGGACGCCCGCGCAGGGCCTCCTCGGGGGTGGGGAGCTGCGGGGTGCGGTGGTTCAGGAACATGCGGGGGCTCCTCCGGGGGTCGGTGTCCAGTGCGTACAACACGGAGGGGGCGGTCAGGATTCCGCCGCCTCAGGGAGCCGGGGCCGGAGGGTCCCGGTGGTCCCGGGGGGCCTCGGGCGCTTCACGGCCGGCCATGTACGCGGCCGTCTTCTTCCTGGCACGCAGCCAGAACCAGAGCGCGAGGGCCATCAGGACGAGCGGGATCAGTCGTGTCATCGGTGTCCGTTCCCATCCGGGAGGAGTGAGCAGGTCAGTGCGGCAGGCTCGCCGGGCTGCCGCCGTTCGCCTCGTATCCGGCGACGGCGAGCGCCCGGTACACCGTGTACTCGGCGGCCGGGTCGGAGCTCTGGGTCCAGGGCAGGGCGCCCACGTGCCCGTCGATGTGGACGAGCTGGTGCACGGCCTCCGACCAGCGCTCCATGCGGACGAGGAAGAGCACCAGCAGATGGCGCACATGGGCGAGCACCGGGTCGTCCCCCCGGGCCGCGTGCACCGCGAACATCGCGCCCTCGACCGCCTTCGTCACGACGGCGCCCCGGTAGAAGCCCTGCACCAGATTGACCTCGGGCAGATGCTCGTACAGCGCGAACAGCGGCAGCGCGGCGAGCAGCGAACCCTGTGGGGCGCGGGCGGCGGCCGTGGTCGCGAAGCGGTCGGCCTCCTCGCGGGAGCCGTGCCACTTCTCGCACCAGAAGTGCAGGGCCGCGATGTGCGCGCCCATGTGGGCGGGTGCCCGGTCGATGATCTTCAGCCACAGCTGGTCGAACTGCTCGGGGGAGTAACCCAGTCCACGGGCAACGGCCAGCTCCACGATGTACGGGACCGGGTCGCCGGGAGCCAGGAGGGCGGCCTCGCCGCAGACCGTGCGGGCCTCCTCGAGGATGATCCGGAAGTCGTCCGTGCCCACGGTGCCCGTGCGCCACGCCTGCTGCACCAGGAACTCCGCGTGCACCGCCGCCGCGCCCGCGTCCTTCGGGGCCTCGGCCCGCCAGTTGCGCAGCCACGCCCCGCCCACGCCGGGCCGCTGCGCCAGTTCCAGGGAGGCGGCGCCGGCGAACGCCTGCACGCGCTGCCAGCGCGTCTCGCTCTCCTTCGGTGTGCCTGCGAGCAGCTGGGAGGCGGCCCGCCAGCTCTGGGTGCCCTGCACGACGTCCAGGACGTCGAGGAGGTCCTGGTCGGGTCCCGGCAGCCGCACGTCCAGCTCTTCCTCGCGCACGAAGCCGTAGGTGTCCGGGTCGGCCGCGTCGGGCGAACCGGGCGCGACCTGGCGGATACCGCCACGCCGGCGGAGCATGATCGGGCCGGCGACCACGGCGAGCATGCACAGCGCGAGCAGGAACCACAGAATCTCCATGCGGTCCATTGTCCCCGGACGGGTACGCCGTCGGCGCAGTGGCCCATGAGCGCCCTCCCGACGAACTACGCTCGGACCTCATGAGCGACCAGCACAGCTTCGAGACCCTTGCGATCCACGCCGGCAACACGGCGGATCCCCTCACCGGCGCCGTGGTCCCGCCGATCTACCAGGTGTCCACCTACAAGCAGGACGGCGTCGGGGGCCTGCGCGGCGGCTACGAGTACAGCCGCAGCGCCAACCCGACCCGCACCGCCCTCGAGGAGAACCTGGCGGCGCTGGAGGGCGGCCGCCGCGGGCTCGCCTTCGCCTCCGGCCTGGCCGCCGAGGACTGCCTCCTGCGGACGCTGCTCACGCCCGGCGACCACGTGGTCATCCCGAACGACGCCTACGGCGGCACCTTCCGGCTGTTCGCGAAGGTCGCCTCGCGCTGGGGCGTGGAGTTCTCGGTCGCCGACACCTCCGACGTGAGCGCGGTACGAGCGGCGATCACCCCCCGTACCAAGGCCATCTGGGTCGAGACCCCGTCCAACCCGCTGCTCGGGATCACCGACATCGCGGCCGTCGCGGGCGTCGCCCGGCAGGCAGGCGTGCGGCTGGTCGTCGACAACACGTTCGCCAGCCCCTACCTCCAGCAGCCGCTCTCACTCGGCGCGGACGTCGTGGTGCACTCCACCACCAAGTACATGGGCGGCCACTCGGACGTCGTCGGCGGCGCGCTCGTCGTCAGCGACCCCGAGCTGGCCGAGGAACTCGCGTACCACCAGAACGCGATGGGGGCCGTGGCCGGACCGTTCGACGCGTGGCTGGTGCTTCGCGGCATCAAGACCCTCGCGGTGCGCATGGACCGCCACGACGAGAACGCGACGAAGGTCGCCGACCTGCTGACCCGGCACCCCAAGGTGACGCAGGTCCTCTACCCGGGGCTGTCGGAGCACCCGGGGCACGAGGTCGCCGCCAAGCAGATGAAGGCGTTCGGCGGGATGGTGTCGTTCCGGGTCGCAGGGGGCGAGGAGGCGGCGGTCGAGGTCTGCAACCGCGCGAAGCTGTTCACGCTGGGCGAGTCGCTCGGCGGTGTCGAGTCGCTGATCGAGCACCCGGGCCGGATGACCCACGCGTCCACCGCCGGTTCCCTGCTGGAGGTGCCGGCCGACCTGGTACGGCTGTCCGTCGGCATCGAGAACGCCGACGACCTGTTGGCCGACCTGACGCAGGCACTCGGCTGAGCTGACACGTCGGTCCGGCGGCCGTGGAAGCGTCCCGGCCGCCGGACGCCCGCGGTCCGCCCTCAGACCGTGGCCTTCTCGTCCTCCAGCGAGGCCCGGACCTGCTCGCGCAGCTCCGGGCTGTCCGTGTGCTCATGGACGGAGACGGCGTGCTCGGTGGCGGCCCGGACGACTTCGTCCTCCTCGCCCGAGATGGTGAGCGAACAGTCGGAGACGCTCGGATACTTGCGGCAGTCGGCGATCTTCCGTGTCATGACGGCCTCCTCGGCTCGGGTGCCGTACCGACTCCTCCAGGATAGATCCGGACGAAAGGTCCTGTACCGCCCGCCGGTGCCCGTCAGCTCTCCTGCGCCGGCTGGTGCGCGGCCTGGCGGGCCGCCAGTGACGCGTTGAACCGGGTCAGCAGGGCGCAGAACGTGTCCCGCTCCTCCTCGCTCCAGTCGCCGGTCACCTGGGACATCAGTTCGCGCCGCGAGGCGCGGACCTCCTCCAGACGGGACTGGCCGCGCGGCGACAGTTGCAGCACGACGGCCCGCCCGTCCTCCGGGTGCGAGGTGCGCTTGACCAGACCGGTGTCGACGAGCGGCGCGACCTGGCGGGTCACGGTCGAGGAGTCGATCCCCATGCCCGCGGCCAGTGCCTTGACGCCCATGGGCCCTTCCAGGTCGAGCCGGTTGAGCAGCAGATAGGCCGCCCGGTCCATCGAGTTGCGGACCTGGCCGACACCGCCGAGGCGGGTCTGCTCGGCACGGCGGGCGAAGACGGCCACCTGGTGCTGGAGCGCGTCCAGGATGTGGCCGGATCCCGGGTGTCCGGGGGTGGCGCCCCCGGAAGGAGACGCGGCAGTCGTCATGTCCTGAGGGGGCATGGCCGGGGGCTCTCTTCGTGCGGTGTCGGATGGGTGGGGGACAGAGTACGCGGCCCCGGGGCAACGCGTACCAGGGCTGCACAAACCTGTGGACACCACCGCAGCCCGGCATGAGATGCGACGGCCTGGACGCCTGCGAGCTGCAAGACTTGCTGTCATGAGCTTCCGTGCCTCGGGCCCCTTCCCTCCGCTGATCCTCGACGACATCCGAGGGGCGCAGAAGATGCTGTCCGGGGTGGCCAGAACGACCGGCATGGAGGGCAGCCGCCATCTGAGCGCACTGGTGGGCGCCCCGGTCCACTTCAAGTGCGAGAACCTCCAGCGCACCGGTTCGTTCAAACTGCGCGGCGCGTACGTGCGGATCTCCGGCCTCAGCCCGGTGGAGCGGGCGGCCGGCGTCGTGGCCGCGAGCGCCGGAAACCATGCGCAGGGTGTCGCACTGGCCTCCTCGCTGCTCGGCGTACGGTCGACGGTCTTCATGCCGGTCGGCGCGCCCCTGCCGAAGGTGGCCGCGACCCGCGAGTACGGGGCCGAGGTGCGGCTGCACGGCACGGTCGTCGACGAGACGCTCGCCGCGGCCCAGGAGTACGCCGAGGAGACCGGCGCCGTCTTCATCCACCCCTTCGACCACCCGGACGTCATCGCGGGCCAGGGCACGGTGGGCCTGGAGATCCTCGAACAGTGCCCGGAGGTCCGCACGATCGTCGTCGGCATCGGCGGCGGCGGTCTCGCCGCCGGGATCGCCGTCGCGGTGAAGGCGCTGCGCCCCGACGTCAGGATCGTCGGCGTACAGGCGGCGGGCGCGGCCGGCTACCCGCCCTCGCTGGCCGCCGGGCACCCGGTCGCCCTCGACTCGGTGCAGACGATGGCCGACGGCATCAAGGTCGGACGCCCCGGTGACATCCCCTTCCAGCTGGTGCAGGAGCTGGTCGACGAGGTGCGGACGGTCTCCGAGGACGAGCTGTCCAGTGCGCTGCTGCTCTGCCTGGAGCGGGCGAAGATGGTCGTCGAACCGGCCGGCGCCAGCCCGGTCGCCGCGCTGCTCAGCGACCCGGGGGCGTTCCGCGGTCCGGTCGTTGCCGTGCTGTCGGGCGGCAACGTGGACCCCCTGCTGATGCAGCGCATCCTGACGCACGGCATGGCTGCGGCGGGCCGCTACCTGAGCCTGCGGCTGCGGCTCACCGACCGCCCGGGAGCGCTGGCCGCCCTGCTCGCCACGCTGTCCGTGGCCGACGCCAACGTCCTGGACGTGAGCCATGTCCGGACCGATCCGCGGCTGGGGCTCACCGAGGCGGAGGTGGAACTGCACCTGGAGACCAAGGGGCCGGAGCACTGCCTGGAGGTCTCCTCCGCGCTGCGGGCCGCCGGCTACCTCGTGCGGGACTGACGAAACCGGTTGTGGGCCACGCGGTATCCCCATAGCGTGCGCGCCGGAGGCTGTGGAGCTCCGCGCACGGGAGCACCGGCGTATCTAGGATCTGCTCAGGAAACCACCCGAGAGCAACTGGGGGAGTCCCACGATGCCAGGCGCCATTTACGCCGAAGGTCTGGTGAAGACCTTCGGCGATGTACGAGCACTGGACGGCGTCGACCTCGACGTGCCCGAGGGCACCGTCCTGGGACTGCTGGGTCCCAACGGTGCCGGCAAGACCACCGCCGTACGTGTCCTGACCACCCTTCTCCAGCCGGACAGCGGGCGGGCGGTCGTGGCGGGCATCGACGTGCTGAAGCACCCCAACGAGGTACGCCGCTCGATCGGCCTCTCCGGCCAGTTCGCGGCCGTCGACGAGTACCTCACCGGCCGCGAGAACCTGCAGATGGTCGGCCAGCTCTACCAGATGAGCAAACGCGACGCGAAGGAGCGGGCCGGACAGCTCCTGGAGAGGTTCAACCTCGCCGACGCGGCCGACCGAACGGCGAAGACGTACTCCGGAGGCATGCGCCGCCGCCTCGACCTGGCGGCGGCGCTCGTCGTCTCACCGCCGGTCATGTTCATGGACGAGCCCACCACCGGACTCGACCCGCGCAACCGGCAGCAGCTGTGGGAGGTCATCCAGGAGCTCGTCGCGGGCGGTACGACACTGCTGCTGACCACGCAGTACCTCGAGGAGGCCGACCACCTCGCCCACGACATCTGCGTCATCGACCACGGCAAGGTCATCGCCCGCGGTACCTCCGACCAGCTCAAGGCCCGTACCGGCGGGGAGCGCGTCGAGGTCGTCGTCCACCACCCCGACCAGGTCGAACCCGCCCGCTCGGTGCTCGCCGCGTACGGCAAGGGGGAGATCGCCGTCGCCGAGCACACCCGCAAACTGACCGTCCCTGTCACCGGCGGGGCCAAGCTGCTCGCCGAGGTCATCCGGGACCTCGACGCCCGGGGCGTGGAGATCGACGACATCGGCCTTCGCCGCCCCACCCTGGACGACGTGTTCATCTCGCTGACCGGCCACGCCGCCGAGCTGGGGAAGAACGCGGAGAACGGATCGAACGAGGCCGCCGAGGGCCGGAAGGAGGACGGCAGGTGACCGTCACCACGGATGCTCCGGAGTTCACCCCGCGCGCCCGGCGCGGCGCGATCGGCCAGTCCGTCGCCGACTCGCTCGTGGTCGCCCGCCGGAACCTGATCCGCATGGCCAGGATCCCCGAGATGGTGATCTTCGGCCTCGTGCAGCCCATCATGTTCGTGGTGCTGTTCACCTACGTCTTCGGCGGTTCCATCAAGGTCGGCGGCACCATCTCGTCCGCGGACTACCGGGAGTTCCTGATGGCCGGGATCTTCGCGCAGACCGTCACCTTCGCCACGGCCGGTGCCGGAGCGGGTATCGCGGACGACATGCACAAGGGGCTGATCGACCGCTTCAGGTCGCTGCCGATGGCCCGCGGTGCGGTCCTCACCGGACGCACCCTCGCCGATCTCGTCCAGACCGCGCTCACCCTCGTGGTGCTCGCCGGCGTCGCGCTGATCATCGGCTGGCGGACCCACGAGAACATCGGCAAGGTCCTGCTCGGCTTCCTGCTGCTGCTCCTGCTCGGTTACGCCTTCTCCTGGATCGGCGCACTGATCGGCCTCGTCGTACGGACGCCCGAGGCGGCCACGTCCGGCGGGCTGATCTGGCTCTTTCCGCTGACGTTCATCTCGAACGCCTTCGTGGACGCCAACCAGATGCCGACGTTCCTGCGCCACATCGCGGAGTGGAACCCGTTCAGCGCCACGGTGCAGGCCTGCCGTGTCCTGTTCGGGAACCTGCCTCCCGGCTTCGTGACCCCGGACGCCTGGCCCATGCGGCACCCGATCACGGCGTCGGTGCTGTGGTCGGTGGTCATCCTGGTGGTCTTCCGGACCCTGGCGGTCCGCAGGTACCGCTCGGCCACCGCCTGAGCCCCGCGCCCCGTCACGCCCGTTCCGCGGAGCAGGGAGCCCCGGCCGCATGCGCGCGGCCGGGGCTCCCTCGTGCGGTGGGCGGGTCAGCCCGTGTAGGGCTTCGCCGAAATGATCTTCACCGAGGCCTTCTTGCCGTTCGGCAGCTCGTACTCCGCGTCCTCACCCATCCTCTTGCCGTTCACGCCCACGCCGAGCGGGGACTGGGGCGAGTACGTCTCGATGTCCGAGCTGGCGTACTCGCGGGAGGCGAGCAGGAAGGTGATCGTGTCGTCCGGGTCGCCGTCGAAGGCGATCGTCACGATCATGCCGGGCTCGACCACGCCGTCGTCGGCGGGTGCCTCGCCGACCTTCGCGTGCTCCAGGAGCTGGGTGAGCTGACGCACCCGGAGCTCCATCTTGCCCTGCTCCTCCTTGGCCGCGTGGTACCCGCCGTTCTCGCGGAGGTCACCCTCCTCGCGGGCCGCCGCGATCTTGACGGAGATCTCCGTGCGCGCGGGACCAGACAGGTACTCCAGCTCCGCCTTCAGCTGGTTGTACGCCTCCGGCGTGAGCCAGGTGACGTTATCGCTGGTCTGGGTCACAGGGTGCTCCTCGTCGGTACTGGGAATACAAAGCAACGCCCTACCCCAAGCATGCGCTGCCACGGGTGGGCGAAACAACGAGCCTAACAATTCCCCGCGAAAAGGGGGAGAAGGTAAAGGGGCGCACGCGCGTCCCCGCTGGTCAGTGCGGGAGCGTGCGTTCAGGCGCGGCGCGCGCCCTGCGGTGCGCTCAGCCGTCCGCGGTGCACGCCATCAGCTCCACCGCGGTCGCTCTGGACGTCGTGCGGAGCGTGACGACCCGGTCGATGCGCTCCGAGCGCCCGTCGAACCGGAAGTCCTTGCGGGCCACCTCGCCGCCGTCCTCGCTCAGCGCGCGGACCGTGCAGTAGCCGTCGGCGTCCCGCTCCTTGCGGACCTCGAGATGCGCCTCGGCCCGGTCGTCGGAGACGACGTCGGACTTGATCAGCTCGGCGCTGATGTCCTGGCCGGCCACGTAGTCGTAACCGAACCAGCCGATCACGGCGAGGAAGAGCACACCCAGCACGGAACCGACCGTTTTCAGTCTGCGGTCCGCGCGCTCGTCCCCGGACCGGCCGTAGCGCCCGTCGGGCAGCGCCTCGCGTACCGCCGTCATGATCGTTCCTCCCGTACCGGGGACCGAGGAATTTTCCACCCCCCGGTTCAGTCACTATAGAAGCCGACCATTGCGACCAATCACTGAGGACCGAGTCTTGACCGAGCAGCTGAGACTGATGGCCGTCCACGCCCATCCCGACGACGAGTCGAGCAAGGGCGCGGCCACCATGGCCAAGTACGTGTCCGAGGGGGTGGACGTCCTGGTCGTCACCTGCACAGGGGGCGAGCGCGGATCCATCCTCAACCCGAAACTCCAGGGTGACGCGTACATCGAGGAGCACATCCACGAGGTGCGCAAGAAGGAGATGGACGAGGCCCGGGAGATCCTGGGCGTCAAGCAGGAATGGCTCGGCTTCGTCGACTCGGGCCTGCCGGAGGGTGACCCGCTGCCGCCGCTGCCCGAGGGCTGCTTCGCGCTGGAGGACGACGAGACGGCGGCAGGACGCCTCGTCGCGCAGATCCGCGCGTTCCGGCCGCAGGTGGTCACCACGTACGACGAGAACGGCGGGTACCCGCACCCCGACCACATCAAGACCCACACCATCTCGATGATCGCGTTCGAGGGGGCCGCGGACACCGAGAGGTTCCCCGAGGCGGAGTTCGGGCCGGCCTGGCAGCCGCAGAAGCTGTACTACAACCAGGGCTTCAACAAGCCGCGCACGGTGGCCCTGCACGAGGCGCTGCTCGCCCGCGGACTGGAGTCCCCGTACGGCGAGTGGCTGGAGCGCTGGAAGGAGTTCGAGCGCGCCGAACGCACGCTGACCACGCACGTCCCGTGCGACGAGTTCTTCGAGATCCGTGACAAGGCGCTCATCGCGCACGCCACGCAGATCGATCCGGACGGCGGCTGGTTCCGGGTTCCGATGGACATCCAGCGGGAGGTGTGGCCGACGGAGGAGTACGAGCTCGCCAAGTCCCTGGTCGATACCTCCCTCCCCGAGAGCGACCTCTTCGCGGGCATCCGCGACAATGCCTGATATGTACGCGACCCAGGCACTGACGCAGCTCGTTCCGCTCGCCGCCGATGAGCTCGACAAGAACAAGGTGACTCCCGGCGTTCTCGGCTTCCTCGTCTTCGCGGCCCTCGCCGTCGGGACGTGGCTCCTGATGAAGTCGATGAACCGCCACATGGGCAAGGTCGACTTCGAGGAGGCCCCCGACCCGGCCGCGGAGCCTGCCGGCGCCTCGGCCGAGGCCGGAACCGGGGTGAAGGCCGCCTCCGGCGCGAGGGCGGACGCCGCCCGCAAGGGCTGACGTCCGGGACTTCCCGGACACGGCCTACGGCCGCGCTCCCACCGGCACGCCCATCACCTCGCGGGCGTGCCGGGACGGGGTCAGCCCGAGGCGCCATGCCTGCCAGCCGCCGTCCAGGTCCACACCGCGGTTGAGTACCACCCGGAAGGCCTCGGCGCAGTCCTCCAGCTTGCCGTCCCGCAGCGGGTGCGCGGCCGACAGCAGGTCGGCGAGCTCCTGCTGGGCCACCGCCGCGCCCACCTCGCTGCCGCCGGGCGACGCGTACGGCAGCAGCGTGCACCGCAGGAACGCCGCCCAGTCCCCGCCCCGGACGTCCCCGTACGAGGCGAACAGGCGGATCGCCTCGTCGCACAGCTCCAGGGCCTGCGCCGTGCGGTTGTTGCCGCCGTCGATCAAAGCCAGCTCCAGACAGGTCCAGGCCTCGCCGTGGGCCACCCCGATCCGCCGGAAGTCGGCCCGGGCGTCGACCAGGAGCTGCCGGGCGAAGCCGGAGTTGCGGAGGTTGCCCGTCTGCGCGGCCCGCTGGTCGCGGGTGACGCGGCCCGAGTGGTGGCGTGCGCACGCCAGGCCGTACACGTCCCGCATCCGGGAGAACATCGTGCGGGCCCGCTCCAGCTCCCGTACGGCCTGGGCGGTGTCGCCGTCCTCCTCCAGCGCCTGCCCCAGGTAGTAGAGGGTCCACGCCTCGCCCCGCGCGTCCTCGTTGGCCCGGTGCCGGGCCAGGGCGCCGCGCAGCTGCTCCACCGCGGGCGCCGTACCGCCGTCCCCGTCCATCAGCCGGGCGCGGGCCAGCTGGGTCAGGGCCCAGGCCTCGCCGCGCTCGTCGTGGGTGCGGCCGTACAGGTCCAGGGCGGTGGTCAGCTCCTCCTCCGCCCGTGCCACCTCGCCCATCCGCAGGCAGACCTGCCCGAGCTGGAAGTGTGACCAGGCCTCGCCGTGGAGGGACTCGCCCTCACGGTGCAGGGCCAGCGCGGTGTCGAGCAGGGTCAGGGCCTCGGCGAGGTTCGCCCGGTCGCGCTCCACGGCGGCCAGGGCGTGCAGGGACCAGGCCCGGTCCTCCGCCTGCTCGTCGGATGACTGCAGGGCGAGGGCCTCGCGCAGACGCGCCGAGGCCTCGGTCAGATTGCCCTGGTGGTGCAGCGTGATGCCGAGCGAGCACAGGGCCAGCGCGGCGCCCGCGTCGTTCTGCGCCTCGCGGTACAGGCCGACCACGGAGGACAGCGTGGTGCGGGCCTTGTCCAGCTCGCCGAGCTGGCGGGCCGCGATGCCCGTACGCCACTGGACCGACCGGTCCAGGAGGCCCTTGTCGACGGCCTGCGTGAGCTCGCTGATCTCACCCAGCCGGTAGAGGTCGCCCCGCAGCAGGCAGTAGTCGCACAGGGCGCCCAGCAGGTGGAGCACCGCCCTCTGGTCGACGCCTTCGGCGTGCCGCAGCGCCGAGGTGATGAAGCTGGACTCGTCGTCCAGCCAGCGCAGCGCGGCGTCCAGGGAGCTGAAGCCGTGCGAGCCGAACTGGCCGGCCCGGGTGGACATCTTTCCGTCGACCATGCGGATCACGGCGTCGGCGAGCTCCGCGTAGTTCTGGACGAGGCGCTCCTGGGCGGCGGTGCGGTCCGCCGCCTCCTCCTCGTCGAGCAGCCTGGCCAGGGCGAAGCCCCGTACGAGGTCGTGCAGCCGGTAGCGCGCGCCCCGTACATGGGTGAGGAGCCCCGCCCGGGAGAGGGCGTCCAGGAGCCGTCCGGCCTGCTCCTCGTCGGTCGACAGCAGCGACGCGGCGGCGGCGGCCCCGAGGCTGGCGCGTCCCGCCAGCGCGAGGCGCCGCAACAGTCGCCGCGCCTGCTCGGACTGGTCGGTGTAGCGCAGCCACAGGGCCCGCTCGGCGGGCGCGACCGGACCGTACGCGCCGAGGCCGGCCGCGAGCTCGGCGCGGGTGCGCCCGCCGAGGGAGGACCCTGCGACGCGCAGGGCGAACGGCAGCCCGCCGCACAGCTCGACGACCGTGTCGGTGGACGGGTAGTCGTACGGCCCGTCCTCCTCCTCCTGCGCCGACTCGCGCAGCAGCGCCTCGGCGTCCGCCGCGTCCAGGCCGCCGACCGGCAGGTGGTACACCCGGGCCGGGATGTCGTCGGGCAGGGCGAGGGGCTCGCGTGCGGTGACGAGGACCAGGCTGTCCGAGCGCTCCGGGACGAGCGTGCGGACCTGGGCGGCGTCGGTGGCGTCGTCGAGGACGATCGTGACGGGCGTGCCCGTCAGGTGCTGGTGGTACAGCTCGCTCAGGCGCCGCACCTGCTGGTCGGCGGAGGACCTTCCCCGAGATCTCGTCTCCGCCCGGTCGGCGGAGGGCCCCTCGCGGAAGAGCAGCTGTTCGCGGGGTGCGCCCAGCCGGTTGAGCAGGTGCAGGAGGGCGTCCCGGGTCGGCAGGGGCGCCTCCCCGGCCACGTCGCCGCGCAGATCGACGACGCACGCTCCGCGGAACTGGTCCTTGAGCGCGTGCGCGGCGCGCACGGCCAGGGTGGTGCGCCCGGCGCCCGGCGCACCGTGCAGCACGACGACGGTAGGTCTGGTCTCCGTGGCCGCGCGGGCGGCGTGCACCCACTGGGCGATCTGCGACAGTTCGGCCTTCCGCCCCACGAACGGACCGTCGGCGACGGGCAGATGCCCGAAGGACTGTTCGAGGAGCGCGCGGGTGCGGGCGGCAGCGCTGCGGTCCCCGCCGCGCAGTTGCGGCACCAGGGAGGCGGTGGCCTTCTTCGCGGGCCGCGACGCGGCGGTCAGCACGCGCTGCTGGTCGATGAACGGGCGGATGCCCCGTACCTCCAGTGCCGTCAGCCACGCCAGCCTCAGCTGCTCGGGGCCGCCGGGCTGGCTCAGCGCGCCCGCCCTGCGATGGGCCGCGGGCCAGTGCGAGGCGGTCACCCGGGCCACGGTCATGGTCGCCCCCGCCACGGCGACGGCGGCCCCGGCCCCGAGGGCGGGGCCGGCCGTGGTGCCGAGCGCGAGGTCCGCGCCGAAGGCGGCGGCAGAGGCAACCGCGGTCACCAGCAGAGGCGTTGCCAAGGCCGCCCTGCTGAACCGCCCGGACAGCGGCTGCTGCCCGGCGTCCGCCGCGTCGAGCGCCTGGACGTACGCGGCGTACTCCTCCGCCGCGCCCGCCGCCATGGTGTCCAGCGCGCCCCGCGCACGCGCCAGCAGCGCGCCGGAGTCGGTCCTCCCGCCGGTGCGCCGCGCCTCTTCCTCCACGGCGCGCACCAACAGCCGTTCGGCTTCCGCCCGATGGCTGTCCCGCATGCGTCCCCCCAGGTTCGTGCGATGCCGATCCGGCCGACCGCCATGGCCACCCAGTGTCCTGCGTACGGCGCGTCATTGCGAGAGAGCGTGGCGATCAACCGGCCGGGGAGCCGCGTGCGCGGGGACCGGGGTACGGCCGACCGTCTCGCCCGGACCACCGCCCCGTAGCTCCTCCGGCACGCGGACGACCCCGTCGACGGGTGGCCGTGGTCGCCCGAGGTGTCCGAGGATCCACGCCGGCGAGGTGTTCCGGTGCCGCGCGGCGTGGGGCACGCCGGTCGCCGTACATGTGGAGGTTCCCATCGGTCGCCACACACGTCCGCGCCGGTGGACATCCCGCCGTCCTCACAGGCACGGGTCGCGAGGTCGACGACGTGTGCGCGGACGATCGGGAGAACGCCGGGACCGGTGGGCCCCTGCCGGGCTCGTCGGAGCCCACCCGGGCGGGCCCCCCAATGCATGCCTGTCCTGGGTGAGTTGTGGCGAGTGGGGAGGCGGCCGTCCGGCGCGGGACGGGGCGCAGGTGCGGTTCGGCCGGGCGGGGCAGAGCGCGTGCGGGCCTCCCTGACGGGGACGGGCATTGTGAGAGGCTGGATCGTATGAACCGGCTGGCTGGTGTGACCTCGCCTTATCTGCTTCAGCATGCTGACAATCCCGTGGACTGGTGGCCTTGGGGGCAGGACGCCTTCGAGGAAGCGCGGCGGCGTGGTGTACCCGTTCTGCTGTCGGTCGGCTACGCGTCGTGCCACTGGTGCCATGTGATGGCCCACGAGTCGTTCGAGGACGAGTCCGTCGCCGGCTATCTCAACGCGCACTTCGTGCCCGTGAAGGTCGACCGCGAGGAGCGGCCCGACGTCGACGCCGTGTACATGGAGGCCGTGCAGGCCGCGACCGGCCAGGGCGGCTGGCCGATGACGGTCTTCCTGACGGCCGACGCCGAACCCTTCTACTTCGGCACCTACTTCCCTCCCGAGCCCCGCCACGGCATGCCCTCCTTCCACCAGGTCCTCGAAGGGATCGTGGCCGCCTGGACGGACCGGCGGGAGGAGGTGGCGGAGGTCGCCGGGCGCATCGTCCGCGATCTCGCGGGCCGCTCCCTCACCCACGGCGGGACGGATCTGCCCGGCGAGCCCGAACTGGCGCAGGCGCTGTTGCGGCTGACCCGGGAGTACGACGAGAAGCACGGCGGTTTCGGCGGCGCGCCCAAGTTCCCGCCGTCCATGGTCATCGAGTTCCTGCTGCGCCACCACGCCCGCACGGGGGCCGAGGGCGCCCTGGAGATGGCCGCCGACACCTGCGCGGCCATGGCGCACGGCGGGATCTACGACCAGCTCGGCGGCGGGTTCGCCCGCTACTCCGTCGACCGGGAGTGGGTCGTCCCGCACTTCGAGAAGATGCTCTACGACAACGCGCTGCTCTGCCGCGTGTACGCCCATCTGTGGCGGGCCACCGGCTCGGACCTGGCCCGCCGGGTGGCCCTGGAGACCGCGGACTTCATGGTGCGCGAGCTGCGGACCGCCGAGGGCGGCTTCGCCTCCGCGCTGGACGCGGACAGCGAGGACGCGCAGGGGCGGCACGTGGAGGGCGCGTTCTACGTCTGGACACCGGCGCAGCTGCGCGAGGTGCTGGGCGAGGAGGACGCCGTCTTCGCCGCCGAGCACTTCGGGGTCACCGATGAGGGCACCTTCGAGGAGGGCTCCTCCGTCCTGCGGCTCAGCCGGACCGCGGAGGCGGACGACGGGGCGCGGGTCGCCGATGTGCGGGCCCGGCTGCTCGCGGCGCGTGAACTGCGGGCGCGCCCCGAGCGTGACGACAAGATCGTCGCCGCCTGGAACGGGCTGGCGATCGCCGCCCTCGCGGAGACCGGGGCGTACTTCGACCGTCCGGACCTCGTCGAGCGGGCCACCGAGGCCGCCGACCTGCTGGTGCGCGTGCACATGGGCGACGTAGCGCGGCTCTGCCGCACGTCCAGGGACGGCCGCGCCGGGGACAACTCCGGTGTGCTGGAGGACTACGGAGACGTCGCCGAGGGCTTCCTCGCGCTCGCCTCGGTCACCGGTGAGGGCGTCTGGCTCGAGTTCGCCGGTTTCCTGCTGGACATCGTGCTGGAGCGCTTCACCGGCGAGAGCGGTCAGCTGTACGACACCGCCGATGACGCGGAGCAGCTGATCCGGCGCCCCCAGGACCCCACGGACAGCGCCACCCCGGCCGGCTGGACCGCCGCCGCGGGCGCCCTGCTCTCGTACGCCGCGCACACCGGCTCCGAGGCGCACCGCACGGCGGCCGAGGGGGCGCTCGGGATCGTGGGCGCGCTCGGGCCGAAGGCGCCCCGCTTCATCGGCTGGGGGCTGGCCGTCGCGGAGGCACTGCTGGACGGGCCGCGCGAGGTGGCGGTGGCCGGGCCCGTCGGCGGGGAGCTGCACCGGGCGGCGCTCCTGGGGCGGGCGCCCGGCGCGGTCGTCGCGGCGGGCGAGGGGCCGGACGCGGGCACCGAGTTCCCGCTGCTGGCGGAGCGGCCGCTGATGGGCGGCGAGCCGACCGCGTACGTCTGCCGGCACTTCGTGTGCGACGCGCCGACGACGGACGCGGCGGAGCTGGCCGCGAAGCTCGGGGGCTGACCGGCGGGGGCCCGGCCGTGGGGTCCCCGGCACGACGGGCCCGGCCGCACGGCCGGGCCCGTCGTGCCGGGATGTCTCACTGCTGGTGGGCCACCAGGAAGATGCCGACGTAGTGCACGATGAACGCCGCCAGCGTCAGCGAGTGGAAGACCTCGTGGAAGCCGAACCAGTGCGGTGACGGGTTCGGGCGCTTGATGCCGTAGATGACACCGCCCGCGCTGTAGAGCAGGCCGCCCACGACGACCAGGACGAGCACCGCGACGCCCCCGGCGTGCATGAAGTCGGGCAGGAA
Source organism: Streptomyces sp. B1I3 (assembly GCF_030816615.1). Taxonomy (NCBI): domain Bacteria; kingdom Bacillati; phylum Actinomycetota; class Actinomycetes; order Kitasatosporales; family Streptomycetaceae; genus Streptomyces; species Streptomyces sp. B1I3. Next base: position 3,086,963 of record NZ_JAUSYD010000001.1, on the reverse strand, counting down.
GAAGACCGCCGCCCAGCCCATGGCGATGTAGCACGGGGTGTACAGCCAGCGCGGAGCGCCGACCCAGAACACCCGGAAGGCGATACCGGCGGCCGCGGCTCCCCAGATGCCCCACATGAGCGGCCGGCTGGTGGACTGGGGCAGCAGGAGCAGGGTCAGCGGGGTGTAGGTGCCCGCGATGATCAGGAAGATGTTGGCGTGGTCGAGCCTGCGCAGCACGGCCTCGCCGCGCGGGCCCCAGGTCCCGCGGTGGTAGACCGCGCTCACGCCGAAGAGCATGCACGCGCTGAGTATGTAGACCGCGCAGGCCACCCGCGCCCGCGTGCCGTCGGCCAGGGCGATCAGCGTGATTCCGGCGATCACCACCGCGGGGAACATGGCGGCGTGCAGCCATCCGCGCATCCGCGGCTTGACCGGGACGGGGTCGGTGAGCTCGACGGGCCCGGTCGACGCGGAGTCGGCAGAAGTCATGTCCGCATGCTACCTACGCGTCCGTAGGTAGTGAATTCGAGTGGCGATGGTCACTGTGCTCACCTGGGCGGTCCTCTGGACATATGGGCGCGAGCAGCGCAACATCAAATGAGTGCGGTCGGCACCGGATGAGCGCGAGTGTGGAATCGAAGCATCCGGGTCGCAGCCCCCACGGGGCCTCTTCCACAGACACCCACTCCAAGGAGCGATCGTGGCGCGAGACATCGCGGCTCCCCTCACTGTCCCCACCGACCACCCGGAGCTCGTCTCCTGGGTGGCCGAGATCGCAGCCCTCACCGAGCCGGACCGCGTGGTCTGGTGCGACGGTTCCGAGGCCGAGTACGAGCGCCTGTGCGAGGAGCTCGTCGCCAGGGGCACCTTCACCAAGCTCGACCCGGTCAAACGGCCGAACTCGTACTACGCCGCTTCCGACCCGAGCGATGTCGCCCGCGTCGAGGACCGCACCTTCATCTGCTCCGAGAAGGAGGAGGACGCGGGCCCGACCAACCACTGGAAGGCCCCCGCGGAGATGCGGGACGTCTTCACCGGCGAGAACGGTGTCTTCCGCGGCTCCATGCGCGGTCGCACGATGTACGTCGTCCCGTTCTGCATGGGCCCCGTCGGCTCGCCGCTCTCCGCGATCGGCGTCGAGATCACCGACTCCGCCTACGTCGCCGTCTCGATGCGCACCATGACGCGCATGGGGCAGGAGGTCCTCGACGAGCTCGGCACCGACGGCTTCTTCGTGAAGGCGGTCCACACCCTCGGCGCTCCCCTGGCCGAGGGCGAGGAGGACGTTCCGTGGCCGTGCAACTCCACCAAGTACATCTCGCACTTCCCCGAGGACCGCGAGATCTGGTCGTACGGATCCGGCTACGGCGGCAACGCCCTGCTGGGCAAGAAGTGCTACGCCCTGCGCATCGCCTCCGTCATGGCCCGTGACGAGGGCTGGCTCGCCGAGCACATGCTGATCCTCAAGCTCACGCCGCCGCGCGGGGAGAGCAAGTACGTCGCCGCCGCCTTCCCGAGCGCCTGCGGGAAGACCAACCTCGCCATGCTGGAGCCCACGATCTCCGGCTGGACGGTGGAGACCATCGGCGACGACATCGCGTGGATGCGGTTCGGTGAGGACGGCCAGCTGTACGCGATCAACCCGGAGGCCGGCTTCTTCGGCGTCGCGCCCGGCACCGGCGAACACACCAACGCCAACGCCATGAAGACCATGTGGGGCAACTCCGTCTTCACCAACGTCGCGCTCACCGACGACGGCGACGTGTGGTGGGAAGGCATGACCGAGGAGCTCCCCGCACACCTCACGGACTGGAAGGGCAACGACTGGACCCCCGAGTCCGGTACGCCCGCCGCCCACCCCAACGCCCGTTTCACCGTGCCGGCGGGGCAGTGCCCGATCATCGCGCCGGAGTGGGAGGACCCGAAGGGCGTGCCGATCTCGGCCATCCTCTTCGGCGGCCGCCGCGCCTCCGCCGTCCCGCTGGTCACGGAGTCCTTCACCTGGCAGCACGGCGTCTTCCTCGGCGCGAACGTCGCCTCCGAGAAGACCGCCGCCGCCGAGGGCAAGGTCGGCGAGCTGCGCCGCGACCCGTTCGCCATGCTGCCGTTCTGCGGGTACAACATGGGCGACTACATGAAGCACTGGATCGAGGTCGGCGCCGACAAGGCGGACCAGTCGAAGCTCCCGAAGATCTACTACGTGAACTGGTTCCGCAAGAACGAGGCGGGCACGTTCGTGTGGCCCGGCTTCGGCGAGAACAGCCGCGTCCTGAAGTGGATCGTCGAGCGCCTGGAGGGCAAGGCCGAAGGCGTCGAGACGCCGATCGGCATCCTGCCGGCCAAGGGTTCCCTGGACACGGACGGCCTGGACCTCTCCGAGTCCGACCTCGACTTCCTGCTGAACGTCGACAAGGAGGTCTGGCGCGAGGAGGCCGCCCTGATCCCCGAGCACCTCAACACCTTCGGCGACCACACGCCGAAGGAGCTGTGGGACGAGTACCGCGCGCTGGTCCAGCGCCTGGGCTGACCCCGTCCCTCACGGACTCCGCGGCCGGGCCCGAAAGACATCCGCCCTGACCTGTGGGGGTCGACGGCCCGCCGCGGTAAGGCCCCCGGAACCCCTTGTGGTTCCGGGGGCCGCCCTTTCGGGCGGACCACGTGGGGGCACCCGGTCCACGCGCCTTCACGGCCCGGGGACCGGGGCCGTCAGCGGGCGCCCAGGAGGGAGGGCGCGGGTGCGGCGGCGAGGGCCGCGGTGTGGGCGTCCATGGCCTGGGCCGCGAGGATCGCGGCGGCCGTGTCGGCGCGGGACGCCGCCACGACGAGGGCCCGGCCCGCCAGGGCGTGGGCGCGGCGGTGGAGGGCGGCCGGGGACGCGGCGGTCCGTCCCGCGTGCCGGGCGGGCGGTGCGCCGCGGAGGCGGGCCACCTGTTCGGCGATGCGGTCGCCCGTGGTGGCGAGACCCAGCTCGTCGGTGACCGCGAGGAGCGCGGCGAGGTGCCCCGCGAGCTGGATGTCCAGCTCCTCCTCACGGCTGCGGTGCGGGAAGTCGGCGTCGTCGGCCGGTGTGTGGACCGATTTCGCACGGATCGGCTCGTACATGGATGGCCTCCTGGTGGTGCAGTAGGTCCATCCTAGCTTGGATTCAGTCTAAAGTTATGCGCGATCCGGAGTTGGGGTGGTTATGGCTGGCTGTAGCCGTCCAGGAAGTTTCCGATGCGGGTCACGGCGTCCGTCAGATCCTTGGCCGGCGGCAGCGTCACCACCCGGAAGTGATCGGGTTCCGGCCAGTTGAAGCCCGTGCCCTGCACGACCATGATCTTCTCCGCCCGCAGGAGGTCGAGGACCATCTGCCGGTCGTCCTTGATCTTGAAGACCTTGGGGTCGAGCCGGGGGAAGAGGTACAACGCCCCCTTCGGCTTCACACAGGTCACCCCGGGGATCTGCGTCAGCAGGTCGTACGCCACGTCCCGCTGCTCCAGGATGCGCCCGCCCGGCAGCACCAGGTCGTTGATCGACTGCCGCCCGCCGAGCGCGGTGGCCACCGCGTGCTGCGCCGGCATGTTCGCGCACAACCGCATGTTGGCCAGGACCGTCAGGCCCTCGATGTACGAGGAGGCGTGCGCCTTCGGGCCGCAGACCGCCATCCACCCCGAGCGGTATCCCGCGATCCGGTAGTTCTTGGAGAGCCCGTTGAAGGTGAGCACCATCAGGTCGGGTGCGACGGCCGCGGTCGGCGTGTGGGTGGCACCGTCGTACAGGATCCGGTCGTAGATCTCGTCGGAGCAGACGACCAGGTTGTGGCGCCGGGCGATCTCCGTCAGCCCGCGCAGCATCTCGTCGTCGTAGACCGCGCCCGTCGGATTGTTCGGGTTGATGATCACGAGCGCCTTGGTGCGGTCGGTGATCTTCCGCTCGATGTCGGCGAGGTCGGGCATCCAGTCGGCCTGCTCGTCACACCGGTAGTGCACGGCCGTGCCGCCGGCCAGGGAGACCGAGGCCGTCCACAGCGGATAGTCCGGAGCGGGGACGAGCACCTCGTCGCCGTCGTCGAGCAGCGCCTGCATCGACATCTGGATCAGCTCGGAGACGCCGTTGCCCAGATAGACGTCCTCGACGCCGAGGTCGATGCCCTTGGTCTGGTAGTGCTGCATCACCGCCCGGCGGGCGGACAGCAGGCCCTTCGCGTCCCCGTAACCGTGCGCCCCCGACAGGTTGCGCAGTATGTCCTCGAGGATCTCGGGCGGGCACTCGAAGCCGAACGCGGCGGGATTGCCCGTGTTCAGCTTGAGGATGCGGTGACCAGCGGCTTCCAGCCGCATGGCCTCCTCGAGCACGGGGCCGCGGATCTCGTAACAGACGCCGGAGAGCTTGGTGGACTGGATGACCTGCATGTCTGCGAGCTTACGGCCGTGTTTCGCGCGCTGCGCCCCGCTCGCGTGCGCGTTGCTCCCTCCGGGGCCGTACGCGGCGGCGTCCGGTCTTCCATCGGCATGCCGCCCCGGCCGCGTACCGTGAGAACGGCCGGTCGGGGCGGCGCCCGGGCTTGGAAAGCGGGCGTGCCGGGCCGGGCGGGTGAGATGCGCCACGCGTGCCCGGGGCGGATGCCCCGAGCCGTGCCGCCGGCCCTGCCCGGGCGGATGCCGCGAGCCCTGCCCGGCAGTTCACCCGGGCAGGGTGGTTCCCGCCGGGAGTCGTACGCCGAAGTCGTCGGCCAGTACGCGCAGCACCTCCGCCGAGCCGCTCAGCTCGCGTTCCGTGACCGTCCCGTCGTCGGCCGTCTCCACCAGGGTCCGGCCGGACAGCGCGCGGTGCAGACCGGGCAGGGTGCGCTGGGCGTACACCGCCTGCCGGAACGGTGAGCGCGGGTTCGTCGCGATGTGCCAGTTGATGACCTCGAAGTCGGGCTCCTCGAACGGCTCGAGCGTGAACTCGTACTGCGGCTCCCAGGTGCCGCTCTTCTCCGACTGCAGCTCCCACAGTTCCAGCGGACCGTCGTGCGGGGCGTGGACCAGCCGGTGGTGACGGGGGGTGTCGAGCAGCTCCGTGTCCACCACCAGGGGGATCGGCTCCAGCAGCGCCCCGCTCGACCCGAAACCCGTGTCGGCCAGGAACGAGGTGGCAGCGCCCTCCGCGTCCACCTTCATCAGCATGTGGGTGCGCGGCCTGATGTCACCGGGGGCGGCGCCCACCACCACGCGTGCGGCCAGCAGCGTCACCCGGAAACCGAGGTGCGTCAGGGCGGCCGCGAGCAGGGTGTTGTGTTCGTAGCAGTACCCGCCGCGCTCGCTGCGGACGAGCTTGGCCTCCAGATCCGCGAGGGCGAGGGAGGGAGCGTGGCCGAGGACCGGGTCCAGGTTCTCGAAGGGGATGCCCAGCATGTGGGCGCGGTGGACGGACCGCAGTACCTCCGGGGTGGGACGGCGCTCACCGGACCAGCCGATGCGGGCGAAGTAGGCGTCGAGGTCGAAAGTCATGTTCCGACAGTACGCAGACACCTCAGATGTTTCTCAAATGCCGGGAGGTGGCGGCGGGTACGGGGGACGCTGGCCGCATGATCGGTATGAGCAGGACCAGGCCGGAGAAGATCGCGATCGTGCTCCGTGAGTCGGAGGAGCTCGGCGCGGTCCTGCGGGACGCGTTGAGCACCGCTCCCGCCGGCGAGCGGCCCGGCCTCGAACGCGCCCTCGCCCTCGTCGAACGGGCCGCCGCGGTCCCGGACGCCGAACTGCGCGCCCGCTGGGTACGGCAGCGGCTTTCGGCCGCCGGGTACGACGGGCCGGCGGATGCGGTGGAGGCCGTCAGGATCCTCCGCAAGGCCGAACCCGGGCTGAGCCTTCTGTCCGCGGTGACGTACTCCAGGGAGGCGGCCGGCCTGGAGTGAGGGGGCGGACGGCCTCCGGGCGGGCGGAGGGCAGGGCCGCGGCTTGATTGCACCCCTTGTGGCTCCCCTTTTCCGTACGCCAGCATGCGCATGTCAAACCGGAAGAACTCCGGTCACAGACGCATCTGGAGGGGACCCCCACATGAACAAGCCTCTCGTCGGCGCGCTTCTTTCCGCCCTGCTCCTCGGGGCGGGGGCCGCCCCGGCGGCCGCGGCCACAAGCCCGGACGCCGCCGGAATCCGTCCGAAGGCAGCCGATGTCCACGCGAAGAAGGCCGAGGCCGGTACGACGGCGGCCGAAGTCCGGGCGAAGGCGGTCGGCTTCGCCGGCACGGTCGCGCTCAGCAACTGCTCCGGCTCGGTCGTCCGCACCGCCTCGGCGCTCCCCGGCGACCCGGCTCTCGTCCTGTCCAACGGCCACTGCCTGGAGACCGGTTTCCCGGATCCCGGCGAGGTCGTGCTCAACAGGGCGTCGACCCGCAGCTTCACGCTGCTGAACGCGGCGGGCACGGGTGTCGGCACCCTGCGCGCAAGCAAGATCGCGTACGGGACGATGACGGACACCGACGTCTCGCTCTACCAGCTGACCCGTACCTACGCCCAGATCGAGAGCACGTACGGCATCAAGGCCCTGGAACTCAACGCCGCCCGCCCGGTGCAGGGGACGGCGATCACGGTGGTCTCGGGGTACTGGAAGCGCACGTACAGCTGCGGCGTCGACGGGTTCGCCTACCGCCTCAAGGAGGGGGCCTGGACCTGGAAGGACTCGGTCCGCTACACCTCGGCGTGCCAGACCATCGGTGGTACGTCCGGGTCCCCGGTGATCGACGGCGCGACCGGCAAGGTGGTCGCCGTCAACAACACCGGCAACGAGGACGGGCAGCGGTGCACGGACAACAACCCGTGCGAGGTCGACGAGAACGGTGTGGTGACGGTCCGCCAGGGCATCAACTACGCGCAGCAGACGTACGGCATCGTGCCGTGCATCGGCCCCGGCAACCGGATCGACCTGAACCGGACGGGCTGCGCCCTGCCCAAGCCGTAGAGCCGCGAGCGGCCGGGTGAGTGAGCCGGCGGCCCGGCGGCCTCCGGCTCACTCAGGACGACACCCCGGCGGGGAAGGCCTCGCCCGGGCGGCGGCGGGCCCCCGGGTGCGGGGCCCGGCCGTCACGCCGCCGTCCGGCCCGTCCCCCGGACCGCGCGGCCGGCCAGCTCCGAGGTCCGTGCGCCGTCCTGGATGACGAAGCGGCCGTCGATCAGGACGTGCGGGATGCCCACCGGCAGGGTGCGCGGCTCGTCGAACGTCGAGCCCGCCGCCACCGTGTCCGGGTCGAAGAGGACCAGGTCCGCGCGGTAGCCCTCGCGGACGTACCCGCGGTCGGGCAGGCGCAGGCGGGCGGCGGGGCGGGAGGTGAGGTGGGCGACACACTCCTCCAGGCTCAGGATGCCCAGCTCACGCGCGTAGTGACCGAGGTAGTGGGGGAAGGTGCCGTAGGCGCGCGGGTGCGGTTTGTCGCCCTGGAGGATGCCGTCGCTGCCTCCGGTGTGCACGCGGTGGCGCATGATCTGCCGGACGTTCTCCTCGTGGCCCACATGCTGGAGGATCGTCGTGCCGAGCCGGTCCTCGACGAGCAGGCGGCGGGCGGTCACCCACGGCTCCTCACCACGCAGCCGGGCGGACTCGGCGACCGTACGGCCGACGTAGCCGGCCAGTTCGGGTGAGCCGACGCCGGAGATCTCGATCGTGTCCCACTCGATCGGGACGCCGTGGCAGCCGTCGGAGCCCAGGACCTCCATGTGGTGGCGGATCCGCTCCGTCGTCGCCCCGTCCGCGAGCCGGGTCAGGACCGCCCCGGGGCCGCCCTCGCCCGACCAGCTGGGCAGCATCGCCACGAGGGTCGTGCAGCCGGGGGTGTACGGATAGGTGTCGAGGGAGATGTCCGCGCCTGCCGCGAGGGCGTCGTCCAGGAGGGAGAGGAGCTCGGGGGCCCTGCCCTTGTTCACCCCGAAGTTCATGGTGGCGTGGGCGAGATGGAGGGCGCAGCCGGCGTCGCGGGTGAGCTGCACCATCTCCTCGTACGCGGCGAGCGCTCCGGCGCCGTACGAGCGGTGGTGGGGACAGTAGTAGCCGTCGTGAGCCGCCACCACCCGGCAGAGCTCCGTGAGTTCGGCGTCCTTCGCGTACATCCCGGGGGTGTACGTCAGACCGGAGGACATGCCGACCGCGCCCTCGGCCATGCCCTGCGCCACGAGTTCCTTCATCCGCGTCAGCTCGGCGCGGGTGGCGGGCCGGTCCTCCCAGCCCACGGCGAGCATCCGCACCGTGCCCTGGGGGATGAGGTAGGCGGCGTTGACGGCGATGCCCTGGCCGCCGAAGTTGCGGTCGAGGCGGTCCAGGTAGCCGCCGACGGTGCGCCAGTCGAAGTCGATGTCCGAACCGTCGCCGTTCCACCCGGCGATGGAGCGGCGTACCTCGGCGAGGGTGCGGTCGTCGGCGGGGGCGTACGACAGGCCGTCCTGGCCGAGAACTTCCAGGGTCACGCCCTGGGCGGCCTTCGCGCTGTGGTCGGGGTCGCGCAGCAGGGCGAGGTCGCTGTGTGCGTGCATGTCGACGAAGCCGGGGGACAGTGCGAGGCCGTCCGCGTCCAGGGTGCGGGCGGCGGTCGGGCGAGGGCCGTCGCCCTCCCCGCGGATCTCGGTGATCCGGCCGTCCGTGATGCCCACGTCAGCACGGTAGGAGGGGGTGCCGGTGCCGTCGACGACACGGGCGTCGCGGATGACCAGGTCCATGGGATGTCACCTTTCGGGGTGGGGGAGCGGCTCCGCCGGGGTCAGAAGAAGGTGCGGATGTAGTCGCTCACGGTGCCGTCCGCCTCCACCAGCGGGATCAGCTGCCACTTGTCGAAGGAGGTGCAGGGGTGCGAGAGGCCCATGCCGATCCAGTCACCGACCTCCAGCTCCGCACCCTCCTCCGTGCGCACCCAGCCGTGCTGGTCGGACAGTGCGCTGACGGTGATGCCGGTGGCCGGCCGCACCGAGCCGTCGCGTGCGGAGCGGACGACCTGCGCCTCGGGGAGGTCGAGGTCGTACGCGGCGTCGCGCTTGCCCGCGTTGACGAAGGCCTGTCCGGGGGTGGGCCGCGAGACGACCTGGGCCCAGAGGCGGAAGGCGGGCTGCAGCGCACCTTCCTCGGGGACGCGGTTGAAAGGCGTGAGGTGGCGGTAGTGGCCGTCGTCGTGGCTGACGTACGCGCCGGAGCGCAGCAGCTTGCACACGGGCCGGCTCAGCACGGGGATCTCGGCGAAGACATCGGCGACCGCGTCGAACCACGCGCTGCCACCGGCGCTGACCAGGATCTCCTCGCCGTCGCCCAGCGCGGCGAAGCGGCCGGCCGCGTCGAAGTCCGCGGCCAGCGCGACGAGCCGGCGCAGCCACTCCCGTACCCGCTCGGGGGAGGCGTCCGGGACCTCACCCTCGTATCCGGCGACGCCCACCAGGCGCAGGGTGGAGACATCGGCCACCGCGTCGGCGACCGCCGCGCAGTCGGCCTCGGTGCGGGCACCGGTGCGGGCGCCCCGGCCGGCCCCCAGCTCCACCACGACGTCGACGCGGCGTACGGCGCCCGCCGCGCGCAGGGCCTCGTCCATCAGCTCGACACCGCGTACGGAGTCCACGTAGCAGGCGAACGTGAAGTCCGGGTCGGCGTCCAGCTCGCCGGCCAGCCAGCGCAGTGCCGCCGCGTCGACGACCTCGTTGGCCAGGAAGATCCGCCGGATGCCGTGGGCGCGGTACACCCGGGCCTGGTGAGGGACGGCGGCGGTGATGCCCCAGGCGCCGTACTCCAGTTGGCGGGCGAAGAGCTGCGGGGACATCGACGTCTTGCCGTGCGGGGCGAAGACCAGGCCGTGTCGCTCCGCGTACGTCTCCAGCAGGGCGAGGTTGGCCTCGACCGACTCGGCCGAGAGGGCGAGCACGGGGGTGGTGAAGCCGCCGGTGAAGAGGTTGCGGCGCTCGGCCGCCAGGGCGCCTACGGTCAGCCCCTCCGCGTCGGGCGGCAACGCCTTGAAACGGTGGTCGACCACGTCACCGGCGAGTGCCGTCACGGGCTGTTCGGCGGGCTGCTGGGCGGCCAAGGGATCCTCCTCGGGGATGAGCTCGTTGCATTCTCTGCAACGACCATTGCGCATATCGCTTAACGCTGTCTAACATCCGAGCCGATGCCGGGTCAATGGTGAGCACCGGCGCCCACGGCCGACCACGAGGAGCCCAGAGTGCCCGGATCCGCAGCCAGGACAACCACCGCGGACGTCGTCTGCCTCGGTGAGTCCATGGTGACGTTCCTGCCCTCGCGGCCCGGCCGCCTCGCCGACGTCCCGGCCTTCTCCCGCGGGATCGGCGGTGCCGAGTCCAACGTCGCCTGCGCCCTGGCCGCCTCCGGCCACCGGGCGAAATGGGTCGGCCGGGTCGGCGCGGACGGCTTCGGGGACCACCTCGTCGACGCGATCGCCGGATACGGGGTCGACACCTCCGCCGTACGCCGAGATCCGCACCGCCCCACCGGCATCTACTTCCGCACCGCCACGGACCGCGCCACCGACACCCACGAGGTCGCCTACTACCGGGCGGGATCCGCCGCCTCCGCGATGTCCCCGCACAACGCCCCGTACGAGGACCTGCTCACCGGCCGTGTCCTGCACCTGTCCGGCATCACGGCCGCGCTCTCCGCGGACTGCCTGGCCCTGCTCCACGACCTGACCGCCCCCCGCGAGGGCCGCCCGCTGATCTCCTTCGACGTGAACCACCGCCCCGGCCTGTGGCAGGCCGGCGACGCGGGCCCCGAGGTGCTGCTCGACCTGGCCCGCCGGAGCGACCTCGTCTTCGTCGGTGAGGACGAGGCGGAGGAGGCCTGGGGCGTGCACGGCACCGAGGCGATCCGTACCGCCCTGCCGGAACCCGAGGTCCTCGTCGTGAAGCGGGGCGCGGACGGGGCGACGGTCTTCTCCCGGACCGCCGGCAGCCAGGCCGACACCGTCACGACCGTCCCCTCCCTCCACGTCGACGTCGTCGCCGCCGTCGGCGCGGGTGACGCCTTCGCCGCCGGGTTCCTCTCCGCCACCCTGCGCGGCCTGCCCGTGCGGGACCGGGCCCGGCACGGCCACCTCATGGCAGCCGCCGTCCTCACCGTCCCCGGCGACCTCACCGCGCCCCCGGCCCGCGCCCACGCCGACCGCCTCGCGGCACTGGACGACACCGCCTGGGAGACACTTCGTCTCGGCCCCGGCTGGACAGCGGCCGGACAGGCACCCGAGGAGGTACGAGTCACATGAGCCAGACCGTCGACCGCGCGCTGAGCATCCTGCCGCTGCTCGCCCAGGGACCGGCCGATCTCGGCCAGGTCGCCGAGCGGCTCGGCGTCCACAAGTCCACGGCGCTGCGCCTGCTCCGTACGCTCCACGAGCACGGACTCGTCTACCGCCAGCAGGACCAGCGCTACCGCCTCGGCGCCCGGCTCTTCGCGCTCGCGCAGGAGGCCGTCGAGAACCTCGACGTGCGCGAGATCGCCCACACCCACCTCGTCGAGCTCAACGAGCAGTGCGGGCACACCGTCCACCTCGCGGTGTACGAGGAGAACGAGGTCCTCTACATCGACAAGGTCGAGAGCCGCTATCCCGTGAGGATGTACTCGCGGATCGGCAAGCCCGTCGCGATCACCGTCGCCGCGGTCGCCAAGCTGCTCCTGGCCGACCTGACCGAGCCGGAGCGGCGCGCGATCGCCGACAAGCTCGACTACCCCATGTACACGTCCCGTTCGGTCCCGAACGCCGGCGCGTTCCTCAGGGAGCTCGCCGCCGTACGCGAACAGGGCTGGGCCACCGACCTCGGCGGCCACGAGGAGTCCATCAACTGCGTCGGCGCCCCCATCCGGGGCGCGGACGGGCGGGTCGTCGCCGCCATGTCGGTGTCCGCACCGAACGTGGTCGTCACGGCCGAGGAACTCCTCACCCTGCTCCCGCTGGTGCGCCGCACAGCGGACACCATCAGCCGGGAGTACTCCGGCACCCCCACCAAGAAAGCCTGAACCACCATGACCGAGAAGACCGCCCTCACCCCCAGCACCCACACCGCCCCGCCCGCGAAGTTCTCGCACGGCGTGAAGAAGGGCAACATCCTCCAGGTCGCCGGTCAGGTCGGCTTCCTGCCCGCCGTGGAGGGCCAGGCCCCCACCCCGGCCGGCCCGACGCTGCGCGAGCAGACCCTGCAGACCTTCGCCAACGTCAAGGCGATCCTGGAGGAGGGCGGCGCGAGCTGGGACGACGTGATGATGATGCGCGTCTACCTCACGGACGTCGACCACTTCGCCGAGATGAACGCCATCTACAACGAGTACTTCGAGGAGCAGGGCCTCACGGCCCCCGCCTCGGCCCGTACGACGGTGTACGTCGGCCTGCCCCAGGGACTGCTCATCGAGATCGACGCCCTCGCGGTCCTCGGCTGACCACCTGATCCCCTGAGCCGGTGATCCCAGAGCCCCTCCGGCGGCTGGGACGGCCGGCTCCCCCCACCGCTCGTCCCACGGCACGGCGCCCCACCCCACTCGCACGGGGGCGCCGTGCCGCGCTCCCCCCTGCCCCGAAGGACCCCCTGCCACCACCGGAGTGACCGCTCATGCTGCTCGCCGCCGCCCCCGCCCCCGCCCCCGAGGCGCCACCCCACACCGGTGGACTGCTCCTCCTGATCGGCGGTACCCCCGGTCTGCTGACCGTCGCCGCCCTGGGGATCGCACTCCTGCTCCTCCTGATCATCAAGGTCAGGCTGCAGCCGTTCGTCGCGCTGCTCGCCGTGTCCATAGCCGTCGGCCTGGGTGCCGGACTCTCCGTCACCGAACTCTTCGGCACGGTCCAGAAGTCCGCCGCCGTCTCCGTCATCGAGTCCGGCATGGGCGGCATCCTCGGGCACGTCGCGATCATCATCGGCCTCGGCACGATGCTCGGCGCGATCCTGGAGGTCTCCGGCGGCGCCGAGGTACTGAGCGCCCGCCTGCTGAATCTCTTCGGCGAGAAGCGAGCCCCGCTCGCCATGGGCCTCACCGGCCTCATCTTCGGCATCCCGGTCTTCTTCGACGTCGGCATCTTCGTCCTCGCGCCGATCGTGTACGCGGCCGCCAAGCGCTCCGGCAAGTCGATCGTCCTGTACGCGATGCCGCTGCTGGCCGGCCTCTCGATGACGCACGCGTTCCTGCCACCGCACCCCGGACCGGTCGCCGCCGCAGGCCTCTTCAACGTCTCGCTCGGCTGGGTCATCCTGATGGGCGCCGTCGTCGGCATCCCGTCCGTCCTCGCCGCCTGGGCCTACGCCGCCTGGGTCGGCAAGCGCATCTTCGTCGACGTCCCGCAGGACATGGTCGAGGCGGCCGAGGAGTCCAAGGCCGCGGTCGTCGCCGAGCAGCGCGCCGCCGGTGTCACCCCGCACGAGCAGCCCGTCGCGCTCGGCACCGTACTCGCGATCATCGGTACACCGCTGATCCTCATCCTCGCCGCGACGTTCTCGTCCATCGCGCTGGACCCCTCCACCCTGCGCTCCGTCATCGAGTTCTTCGGCAACCCCTTCGTCGCGCTGACCATCGCCCTGCTGCTCGCCTACTACCTGCTGGGCATCCGGCGCGGCTGGTCCCGCAAGTCCCTCGAGTCGGTCTCCACGGCCTCGCTGAAGCCCGTCGGCAACATCCTGCTGGTCGTCGGCGCGGGCGGGATCTTCGGAGCCGTGCTCAAGGGAAGCGGCATCGCCGACGCGCTCGCCGACACGTTCAACGACGTCGGCCTGCCGGTCATCCTGCTCGCCTGGCTGATCTCCGTCGTCCTGCGGGTCGCACAGGGCTCGGCGACGGTCGCGATCGTGACCACCGCCGGCATCGTCGTCCCGCTCGTCGAGGGCCAGGGCATGTCGCAGGCCCACCTCGCGCTGATCATCATGGCGATCTCGGCGGGCTCCATCTTCGCGTCGCACGTCAACGACGGCGGGTTCTGGATGGTCTCGAAGTACTTCGGGATCTCCGAGCGGGACACCCTCAAGACCTGGACGGTCCTGGAGACGGTCCTCTCGGTGGCCGGCTTCGTGGTCGCCGCCGCGCTGAGCCTGGTGATCTAGGCCGCGCTCGTCCCGGACCGCTCGCGGGCGTCCGGGACACGCGGGTCCTTGCGCCGCGCCCTCTTGTGCGCCGCCTCACTTTGCGCTTCGTTGATCGGCATGGCGGAGACAAGCGGAACCACAGGGTCAGGAACCGGGCCGGCAACCGGGCCAGGAGACGGAGTGGAACCCGGGCCGAAGGCGACGGCCGGGGCAGGGGCGGGAGCGGGGGCGGCCGAGGCCGGCGCCGCCCCGCCACGCAAGCCCAGCTGGTCCTACATCGGCCCCGGCATCGTCGTCGCCGCGACCGGCGTCGGTGCCGGCGACCTGGTCGCGACGCTCATCGCGGGCAGCAAGTTCGGCTACACCCTCATGTGGGCGGCCGTGATCGGCTGCCTGGTCAAGATCTCCCTCGCCGAGGCGGTCGGCCGCTGGCACCTCGCCACCGGCCGCACCCTGTTCGACGGCTGGCGCAGTCTCGGCGGATGGACCACGGTCTACTTCGCGGTGTACGTCGTCATCTGGGGATTCGTCTACGGCGCGACGGCCATGTCCTCCAGCGCCCTGCCCATCGTGGCGCTCTTCCCCGACGGCCCGGGGCTGAAGACCTGGGCGATCGTCACGGGGCTGGTCGGCCTCGTCTTCGTGTGGTTCAACCAGTACGCCGTCTTCGAGAAGGTCATGACGGTCCTGGTCGGCGTGATGTTCGTCGTCGTGGTCTACGTCGCCGCCCGCGTGGTGCCGGACGTCGGCGCCTCGTTCGCGGGGCTGCTCCCCGTGCTCCCGGACGGTTCCCTCATCTACACGCTCGGCCTGATCGGCGGGGTCGGCGGCACGATCACCATGGCGGCGTACGGGTACTGGGTGAACGCCAAGGGCTGGTCCGACTCGTCCTGGATGAAGGTCATGCGGCTCGACAACCGGGTCGCCTACATCACCACCGGCATCTTCGTCGTCGCGATGCTCGTCGTCGGCGCCGAGCTGCTGCACGCCTCCCACCTCGCCCTGACCAAGGGGGACCGGGGACTGATCGACCTCGGGCAGATCCTGGAGGACCGCTTCGGCGCCGCCACCGCGAAACTCTTCCTCGTCGGCTTCTTCGCCACGTCCTTCTCGTCACTCATCGGCGTGTGGCACGGCGTGAGCCTGATGTTCGCCGACTTCGTCGAGCGGATGCGCGCGGCCCGCCGCTCCGAGGACACGGGGCAGGCGGGAAGCGCGGCGGTCGGCCGTCAGGAGCGGTCGGTGCCCTTCCGGGCGTACCTGCTGTGGCTGACCTTCCCGCCGATGACGCTGCTCTGGCTCGACGAGCCGTTCGGCCTGGTCATCGGCTACGGAGTCCTCGGCGCGTTCTTCATGCCGTTCCTGTCCCTGACCCTGCTGCGGCTGCTCAACTCCTCCCGCACGCCCCAGCAGTGGCGTAACGGATGGCTCAGCAACGGGATGCTCGGCGCGGCGGGCCTGTTGTTCGTCGTGCTCTGCGTCCAGCAGGTGCGCGAGCTGCCCTGGTGACCCGCGTGCGGGGGCCGGTCCCGTCCCGGTGACCTGCGACCGGCCCCTGCCCTGCCCCGGTGTCCCGGAGCGGGGCCGGGAACGCCGGCAGCGCCGCCGGGGGAGCGGCGGCGCTGTCGGGCTTCAGGTCCTCAGTGACACCGAGGGCCCGCGGTTACGGAAGGCCGTGGACGTGCGGGCCGACGGCGTTCGACCAGGCGTTGCCCGCCGTGGCGTCCCAGTTCGTGGACCAGGTCATCGCACCGCGCAGGTCCGGGTACGTCCTGGAGGGCTTGAACGAACCGCAGCCGGTGCCCTTGGCCAGGCAGTCCAGGGCCGCGTTCACGACGGACGGGGCGACGTAACCGCTGCCCGCGCCGCGGGTGGAGGCCGGGACACCGAGACCGACCTGGGACGGGGCGAGGCCGCCCTCCAGCTGGATGCAGGCGAGCGCGGTGAGGAAGTCCACCGACCCCTGCGAGTAGACCTTGCCGTCGCAGCCGAGCATCGAGCCGCTGTTGTAGTACTGCATGTTGACGACGGCCAGGATGTCCTTGATGTTGAGCGCCGTCTTGAAGTACTCACCGGACGTGGACTGCATGTCGATGGTCTGCGGGGCCATCGTGATGACCAGGCCGGAGCCCACCTTCGACGACAGCGAGCGCAGCGCCTTCGTCATGTACGTGGAGTTGAGGCCGTTCTCGAGGTCGATGTCGACCCCGTTGAAGCCGTACTCCTGGATGAGCGCGTGGACCGAGTCGGCGAAGGCGGCGGCCGACGCGTCGCTGTTGACGGAGATGGTCCCCTTCTCACCGCCGATGGAGATGATGACGTTCTTGCCGGCTGCCTGCTTGGCCTTGATGTCGGCCTTGAACTGCGTGACGGTGTAGCCGTTCAGGCCCGCCGAGTCCAGGGTGAAGCTGACCGCACCCGGTGTGGTCGTGGCGTCCGCGAAGGACACGGCGATGATGTCGTAGTTCGCGGGTACGTCGCTGAGCTTCTGGACTGTCGCGCCGTTGTTGAAGTTCTGCCAGTAACCGGTCACCGCGTGCTTGGGCACGGAGGTCACCGGGCCGGGGCCGGGGGTGTCCGACTTGGCCGTGCGCCCGCTGACCGCGGCGGACTTGACCGACTCGCCGGCGGCGTTGGTGGCGCTGACCGTGAACTGGTACGCCGTGTCGGCGGCCAGACCGGTCACCGTGGCGGACGTGCCGGTCGAGGTGGTCGCCTTCACGCCGTTCCGGTAGACGGTGTAGCCGGTGGCGCCGGAGACGGCGTTCCAGGAGAGGGCCACGGAGGAGGACGTCGTGGTGCCGACGGCCAGGCCGCCGGGGGCGCCGGGAACGGCGGGGCCGGGCTCCTCCGTGCCGCCGCCGCCGTCAGGGCCGGTGACCGAGACGTCGTCCACGAGGTAGGCCGCCTGGCCGTACCAGCCGTGGGTGTAGACGGTCACCGATGTGGTGGAGGCGCCGGTGGTGAAGCTGGTCCTCAGCTGCGTCCAGCCGCTGGAGCCGGGGGTCCAGGTGGAGACGTCCGTCGTTCCGGTGCCGCTCGCGCCGAGGTAGGCGTAACCGCCCTGCACCCAGGAGCTGAGTGTGTACGTGGAGCCCGGCTTCACCGCCACGGTCTGCGTGCACTTGGCGTTGTCCTGTCCGGCCGGGGTGGCCCGGAGCGCGGAGGAGCCGGCGTGCACGGGGGAGGAGACGGTGGCTCCGCTGCCGCCGGAACAGGTCCAGTTGGCGAGGCCGGACTCGAATCCGGCGTTCTTGGCGACGTTGACGTCGGCCGCTTCCGCGGTGCTGACGAGCCCGGTGACGGACAGGGCTCCGGCCGCGACCACGGCGACGGCTCCGCCGAGGAGGGGCCGGGTGCGGCGACTTCTGTGTCTGCTGCCTGCGGAGCGTTCCACTTGCTGCCTCCGGTGGGGGAGTTGGGGGTGCTGGCGGGGAACGGTGGCCACCGTTGGGCGATAAACTGGTCCAGACCAATAGAGTTGTCAAGACCTCTGGCGGGGCGGATGCGTCCGGGGAGGCCGGTCGCCGGCCCGCCGGAGGTGCGGCGGGTGCCGGTTCAGCCCCTCGGGCATGCACTCGCGCGAGTGAGTTGCCGTGGCGTCCGCGCGAATATCCGGATCGTTACGGAGTGAGCGGGAAGCGGATATCGCACTCAGGGCGGGAAGGCCGACGACGAGCCGCCCTGACATGCGCGAATGAATAGCGGCGACCGTTAAACCTCACCCCTTGAGGTAACCCTGCGCAGTGGTACAGGAGTTAACCAGCTCGCTTTTCGTCCCATTTCGCACGGAGGCGTTACGAACGCCCGCGCCGGACGTTGCGGTACTGGACTCCGCTATCTGTTCTCTGCCTGGTAGGACGTGGCTAAAGTGCTGAGGAAGAAGCACGGAGCAGGGAGCGATTGCGGCCGGAGTCACCACGACTGCGGCCGGAGCCGAACGGGGAAGAGCGTGCCGACCGCAATAGCAGTGACGAGTGCTGATCTGGTGCTGCCGCCGACCGATCAGCAGACCCCGACGGCGGCCCTGTTGCAGGCTCCCGACGCCCAGACCCTGGATCTCGCGATCGGTGACATGAACCTGCTCCTGGAGCAGCACGGCCATGTCGTCGTCGTCTACCCGTCGGGGATCACCCAGGCGCACGAACGCCGCCTGCACGCCATCCGCTCCGTCATGGAGAGCGACCGCATCGCCCTGCTCAAGGTGGATCTGCCCCCGCTCGGCGTGGCCGTGCTGGTGCGTCAGCTGCGCCAGCTCTCCATCTGCGACTTCAGCCCCGGCGTGGTGGCGTCGGCGGCCCGCCTGCTCACCCACTACATCCACGCGGGCGCCCTGCTGAACTCGGTCGCCAGACTCGACCTGGTGCCCGTCAGCCTGAAGACGCACGCCACGTCGTGGGTGCCGGGCTCCCAGTTCGCCGTACTCGCCGGCCCCAGCCCACAACTCGTGAAGATCGGACCGGCCGTCGAGCCGCCGGGCGGTCCGGAGTTCGGCACCCACCTGCTGGTCGCCAAGGGCCAGTTGACGTCCGAATGGGTACAGCAGACCCTGGCTCCCGCCTGGAAGGTTCAGGCCATTCACGAATGCGCGCTGCCTTCCGGTTCGCCACGGTGGTGGGGAACCGGGAAGCTGGTGGAATTCGCCTCGTATCTGCCGGACATCTCGGTGATCTACCAGCTCGTTTCCTCCGTGCGGCGGGAGAGCTGCCACTGGTGCGGAATGGAACTCATCGGTGATCGCTGCGGGTTCTGCTCCTCCCCTCTGGCTCCGCCCGAGAACCGAATGCGCTCCGCGAGTGTCCTGACCCATGGAGCGGCCGCGCCACCGGGCTCCTAGCGCCCCGGGGCCGTTCCCCGGCACCGCGCACCCCCTGTCCGCTGCCCCACGCATCCGATTCGAACGAGGTTGTCCGGCCATGAACTCCCGCCAGCGCCGCGGCGTGATACTCCTGCTCCTGTCGGTCCTGTGCGCCTTCGGCGCCTTCGCCGGGGTGCTCTCGGTGATCAGTGACGTCAACTCGAAGGTCGGGCCCGAGGTCGCCGCCTACCGGCTCAAGCAGGACGTGTCGCCGTACTCGGACCTGACCCCGGCACAGTTCGAGAAGGTGTCGATGCCCAAACGCTGGCTGTCGGACAACGCCGTCACGGACCTGGACGAGATCGACGGCAAGATCGCGGTGACGGAACTGCAGGCGGGCTCCCTGATGCAGTCCGACATGATGGTCAAGAGCCCGGAGCTGAGGCCGGGTGAGCAGGAGATCGCCATCATGATCGACGCGGCGACGGGCGTGGCGGGCAAGATCCGGCCGAACGACAAGGTGAACATCTACGCCACCTTCGAGGGCGAGCGGGACGGCGAGGCGCCCCAGTCCAAGGTCATCGTCTCCAACGCCAAGGTGCTCGACGTGGGTGAACTGACCGCCCTGGAGCCGCGTAAGAACGACAGGAACCAGGCGTCCGAGGCCGTGCCGATCACCTTCGCGCTCAACACCCTCGACACCCAGCGCGTGGCCTACGCGGAGTCCTTCGCCCAGCACGTACGTCTCGCACTCATCGCGCCGGGCAGCGACGGCACCATCCGCCCGGGCGACCGCACCTACACGCTCGACAAGGACAAGTGAGGATTGGATGACCACCAGAATCCTCCCGGCCGTCGGTGACGCCGACGCGGCCAGGTCCGTCACCACCCTGCTCAGCCAGCTCCCCGAGGCGGAGCCGGCGGCACCGGTCGGCGACTCGACGCAACTCATCGACACCCTCGCCCGGCTGGCGGGCGAGTCCATCGAGGAACTGCCCGAGGTCGTGCTGGTGCACGAACGGATCGGCCCGGTGCCCGCCCTGGAACTGATCCGGGAGGTCTCCCTGCGCTTCCCCGCCGTTGGGGTCGTGCTGATCACCGCGGACGCCAGCCCAGGACTCTTCGCCGCGGCCATGGACGCGGGAGCGCGTGGCCTGGTCACCCTCCCCCTGGGGTACGAGGAGCTCACCAACCGCGTGCAGGCCGCGGCCCAGTGGTCCACGGGAGTACGGCGCCACCTCGGCACGGGCGGCGACGTGTTCACCGGGCCCGGGGGCACCGTCGTCACCGTCACCGGGGCCAAGGGCGGGGTGGGGACGACCGTCACCGCCGTGCAGCTGGCGCTGGCCGCGCAGGCGTCCGGGCACCCGACCGCGCTCGTCGACCTGGACCTGCAGACCGGCGACGTCGCGGCCTATCTCGACGTGCAGTTCCGGCGTTCCGTCGTCGACCTGGCGGTCATCACCGACATATCACCGAGAGTTCTGTCCGACGCCGTCTTCTCGCACGACACGGGCCTCGCGCTGCTACTGGCGCCCGGGGAGGGCGAACGCGGGGAAGAGGTCAGCGACCGCTCCGCCCGCCAGATCGTCAGCGCCCTGCGCTCGCGGTACGACATCGTCGTCATCGACTGCGGAAGCCAGATGAACGGGGCCAACGCCGCCGCGATCGAAATGGCCGACACGGCGGTGCTGGTCACGACACCGGACGTGGTCGCCGTGCGGGGAGCGAAGCGCATCGTCCGCATGTGGGACCGGCTCCAGATCCGCAAGGCGGAGGAGACGGTCACCCTCGTCAACCGCTTCAACCGCAACACGGAGATCCAGCCCCCGCTGATCCAGCGCATCACCGGGACCCGGATGGCCGGAACGGCGGTCCCGGCGAACTTCAAGGAGCTCCAGGGCGCGGTCGATGCCGGGCGGATGCACGAGCTGGACCCACGCTCCGCCGTGAAACAGGCCCTGTGGGCCCTGGCGGGAGAGCTCGGACTCGTGAAGCCTTCTCCGGGAGCGGAGTCGCGCGGCGGCATACTGCGCGGCGACAAGGGCTCGATCGGGGGCCGCCGGCGCAAGGGCGGCACGACCGGCGGGGGAGGCTGACAGCGATGCGAACCACGGGAGCACCGGGGCGGATACGGGCCCGGCTGGGAAGCGACCGAGGACAGTTGATCGTCGAGTTCACCGGGATGCTGCCCATCATCCTGGTGACGCTGGTACTGCTCTGGCAGGCGGTGCTGGTGGGTTACACGTTCACGCTGGCGAGCGGCGCCGCGGACGAGGGGGTGCGCAAGGCCGTCGCCGCGGGGGCCTGGGGCCGGACGGCACAGTGCCAGGACGCCGTGCACGAGCGGCTGCCCGGCGCCTGGGAGGGCTCCGCGGACATCAGGTGCCCCGAATCCGATACGGACGACGTGGTCACGGTCAAGGTCACCCTCAAGGCCCCGGCCCTCTTCCCGGGCTTCGCCGACCTCCCCATCCCCGTCGAGGCGACGGCCGGCGCGGCCGCGGAAGGGAAGTGACGCGTCATGGCACCCGTACGAGTTCCCCGCGCGGAAGGGCCGGTCCCCGGCCGGAACCGGGACCGCGGCTCCACCGCGATCGAGTACCTCGGCTTCCTCCCCGTGCTCATCCTCATCGGCCTGGCGGGCCTCCAGCTCGGGCTGGTCGCCTTCACCGCGCAGCAGGCGGGCACCGCAGCGAGGGCCGCCGCCCGCACCGCCTCGCAGGACGACCTGTACGGGTCGTACGAGCGGGTCGGGAAGGCGTCGATGACCGGCTGGGTGGCCGAGCGGGCGCGGATCGCCCCGCCGGCCGGAGGCGACACGGTGACGGTGACGGTCACCGTCGACATCCCGGACGTCCTGCTCGGTCTGCTCGGTGACCGGACCGTCGCGAAGTCCGCCACCATGCCCCGCGACTCCGCCACGCCCCGCGACTGAGCACACCCATCGCATCCGAGGAGTACCACCCATGAGCCTGCGGGCACGCATCACCGCCCCCGAGGAGCGCGGAGGGGGACGGGAGGACGGCCACATGGTCGCCACGTACCGCGCGAAACTCCTCGAGGAGATCGACCTCGCGGAGATGTCCTCGCTGGCCGCCGCCGACCGCCGGGCACGGCTGGAACGCGTACTGGGCCACATCATCAGCCGTGAGGGCCCCGTCCTCTCCACCGTCGAACGCTCCCAGCTCATCCGCCGGGTGGTCGACGAGGCGCTCGGCCTCGGCGTCCTGGAACCGCTCCTGGAGGACGCCTCCATCACGGAGATCATGGTCAACGGCCCCGACCAGATCTTCGTCGAGCGGGCGGGCAGGGTCGAGCAGCTCCCCATGCGCTTCGCCAGTCACGAACAGCTCATGCAGACGATCGAGCGCATCGTCTCCACGGTCAACCGGCGGGTGGACGAGGCCAATCCGATGGTCGACGCCCGCCTGCCGAGCGGCGAGCGCGTCAACGTCATCATCCCGCCGCTCTCGCTGACGGGGGCGACGCTCACCATCCGGCGCTTCCCCCGGTCCTTCTCGCTCCAGGAGATGATCGGCTTCGGCTCGCTGGACCAGCAGATGCTGCTGCTCCTCGCCGGCCTCGTCCAGGCGAAGTTCAACGTGATCGTCTCCGGGGCCACCGGCACGGGCAAGACCACGCTCCTCAACGCGCTCTCCGGGCTCATCCCCGAGGGGGAGCGCATCGTGACCATCGAGGACTCCGCCGAGCTCCAGCTCCAGCAGAGCCACGTGATCCGGCTCGAGACCCGCCCGGCGAACGTGGAGGGCAAGGGGCAGGTCACCATCCGCGACCTGGTGCGCAACTCCCTGCGTATGCGCCCCGACCGCATCGTCGTCGGTGAGGTCCGAGGCGGCGAATCGCTGGACATGCTCCAGGCGATGTCGACCGGCCACGACGGCTCGCTGGCCACGGTCCACGCCAACAGCGCGGAGGACGCCCTGATGCGCCTCCAGACCCTCGCGTCGATGTCGGAGATCAAGATCCCCTTCGAGGCGCTGCACGACCAGATCAACAGCGCGGTGGACGTGATCGTCCAGCTGACCCGGCACGCCGACGGCACCAGGAAGGTCACCGAGATCGCCGTGCTGGACTCGCACGGACGTGACCCCTACAGGATCGTCACCGTGGCCCGGTTCAACGCCCGGCCGATGGCCCCCGACGGGGTGGTCCACGGCGAGTTCCAGGCCCTCCCGCTCCCGCGTCGCATCGCCGACCGGCTCTACATGGCCGGACAGCCGATCCCCCAGGCCTTCGGGGTAGCCCCGTCGGACGAATACCTCGCCACCCGAGAGGCCAGATAGGTACCCCGACATGGACAACCTCGCACCGCTCACCATCGGCGTCACGCTGCTGTGCTGCGTACTCGGCGTCATGGGCCTGCACGCCTACACCTCGGGCAAGGCCCAGCGCGAAGCCCTCGTCGACCGGCTCTCCTCGACCGGGCAGATCGACATGGGCCCGCAGCGCCGCTTCCGGGGGCTCGACCGCCGGCTGCGCCGCACGAAGCTGGGCAAGAGGATCGAGCTGAAGCTCGCGGCCACCGGCCTCGACATCACTCCGGGCGAGTACTTCTTCTACGTCGTGTGCTCCGTGGCGGCCCTCTGGCTGATCGCCGCGTCCGTCCTCGCCTCGTTCTTCGGCCCGCTGGCCGGGATCATCGGCGTCTGGAGCGCGAACACCTTCCTCAACTGGCACCGCACCAAGCGCACCGAGGCCTTCATCAGTCAGCTGCCGGAGATCTCCAGGGTCCTGGCCAACGCGACCCAGGCCGGACTCTCGCTGCGTACGTCCATCGCCATGGCCGCCGACGAGCTCGATGCGCCCGCCGGGGACGAACTCCGTGTCGTCGCCGACCAGCTCGCCGTGGGCCGCACCCTCGACGACGCCCTCGACGAACTCGCCGAACGCCTGCCCTCACGTGAGCTCGTCGTCCTCGTCTCCACGCTGATCCTCTCCAACCGGGCCGGCGGCCAGGTCGTCTCCTCGCTGCGCAACCTCACCGTCACCCTGGAGGAACGCAAGGAGACCCGGCGCGAGGTCCGCACCCAGCTCTCGCAGGTCAACACCACCGCTTACGCCGTCCCGGCGATCGGCGTCGGCGCGATGCTCCTCGTCAACTCGATCCTCCCCGGAGCGCTCGACCGGATGACGGGATCCGTCGCCGGCCAGATCGCCGTCATCATCTCGCTCGGCCTGTACGCCCTCGGCTTCGTCGCCATCCGCCGCATTTCCAAGATCGATATCTGAGGAGGGGACCGATATGGAACTGTTGCTCGCTCTCGTCGTCGGCCTCAGCGTGTTCGGTGCCTTCAAGGGCGTACGGATGTACCGCGCCGAGGCCACCCTCCCCGGGGACCTCGCACTCGCGCTCGAAGTGGGTTCGACCCGCACCACCGCGGTGGGCTCGGGCATCGACCGGCTCGGAATGCGCTGGGCGCCCCTGGTCCTGCGCCTGATGGGCCCCAAGAAGGTCAACGAGAAGCGCCGCAAGATCGACATGGCGGGCAACCCCGGCGGTCTCACCATCGATCGCTACGCCGCCCGCCGTGCCGTCTACAGCGCGCTCGGCGGTTTCGCCGCCTTCGCGATGCTCACCAGCGGCAAGATCTTCATGGCCCTGTTCATGATCGCCTTCGGCCTGTTCTGGGGCGAGGTGGGCATCTGGGCGGCCGTCCGCAAGCGCAGGGACGACATCGACCGCACGCTCCCCGACTTCCTGGACGTCCTCGCCGTCGTCGTCTCCGCGGGCCTCGGCTTCCGCCAGGCCCTCGACCGGGTCGCCGAGAAGTACCAGGGCCCCTGGTCGGACGAACTGCGCATCACCCTGCGCCAGATGGACATGGGGGTGAGCCGCCGCCAGGCCTTCGACGAGCTGCGCAGGCGCAACGACTCCGAACAGGTCGCCATGTTCGTCACCGCGCTCCAGCAGGGTGAGGAACTCGGTGCGCCGATCGTGGACACCCTCATCGCCATCGCGAACGACATGCGCCGCACCGACGCGCAGAACGCCCGGCGCAAGGCGGCCAAGGCGGTCCCCAAGG
Source organism: Streptomyces sp. B1I3 (assembly GCF_030816615.1). NCBI lineage: Bacteria > Bacillati > Actinomycetota > Actinomycetes > Kitasatosporales > Streptomycetaceae > Streptomyces > Streptomyces sp. B1I3. The sequence continues at coordinate 3,062,125 of NZ_JAUSYD010000001.1, read as the reverse complement.
CGACACTGATGGTCACGACCTTCATGATCCCCGCCACCATGATCCTCATGGGTGCCGCCATGCTGCTCGGATCCGACACCGACCTCGGATCCCTCACGGGGGAGTGAGCGGCCGCCGATGACGATCTCCCTGCACCCGGACGCCGAGGAATCGCGGCACGCGGCCCTGTCCACCCCCGCCGGCCCGGCGCCCACCGTGTCCATCCAGGTCAACGCCCTGTCGGCGCTCGCCCGCCAGGTGTTCCTCTTCCGGCTGGCCATGATCGCCATCGGCACCCCGCAGGCGCTCGACAACACCGCCCCCGGCCTCGCGAGCTGGCTGGTCGCCTCGGCCGTCCTGGTGACGGTCGTCGGCTCGTACGCCCTCTACCGCGACTGGGAACGCTTCGGGCCGCTCCTCGTACGCTCCCCGCTCCTGCTCGGGGCCGACACCGTCTTCGGCGCCCTGCTCCTGTTCACCGCCACACCCGAGTCCACCCTCGGATACGCCGTCGTCTGCACCCCGCTCCTGGCCGGACTGCTCTACGGCTGGCGGGCGGCGGGCGTCTTCGCCGTCGTACAGAGCCTGATCCTGGCCGCGGCCTACGGAGCCGAGGACAAGCTCCAGGCCGGCGCCCTGGCCTCGGTGCTGCTGCTCCCGGGCTTCTGCGTCCTCGCCGGGGCGGTCGGGGTCGCACTGCGCAACCTGATGCTCCGCGTGGGCTCCGCAAGCCAGGCGCTGACCGAGACCCGGGCGCGACTCGCCGTCAGCGTGGCCGTCGAGGACGAACGGGCCCGGCTGGCACGCGAGATGCACGACTCCGTCGCCAAGACCCTCCACGGCCTGGCTCTGGCCGCCGACGGCCTGGCCCACTCCGCCGACCGCATGGACCCTCTCACGGTCAAACACCAGGCGGAACTGGTGGCCCGCTCGGCCCGCCGGGCCGCCGCGGAGTCCCGCGAACTCCTCTCCGACCTGCGCCGCGAATCCGGCCTGGACGGCGGGATCGACCTCGTCGGCGAACTCCGCGCACGAGCCGACGACTTCTCCCGCCGCCACGGGACGAGGACGGTGTTCCGCACACTCGGCGACACCCCGGTCCCGCCGGTCCCGCAGGTCGTCGCCCGCCAGCTGCTCACCGTCGCCTCCGAAGCCATGGAGAACGCCCACCGGCACGCCCACCCCACCTACCTCGTCGTCCTGGCCGGCATCAAGGGCGACGTCCTGCGCGTCAGCGTGTACGACGACGGCCAGGGCCTGCCCGCCGGCACCACCCTCGACGACCTCAGGCGGGCCGGTCACTTCGGCCTCGTCGGCATGGTCGAGCGCGCGGCCTCGATCGGCGCCCGCATCCGCATCGGCAAGGGCAGGGCGGCCAAGGGCACGGAGGTCCGCCTGGAACTCCCCACCGCGGCGCTCACACCCGGCCCCGGCCCCCAGGGTCCCGGCCCGGAGTTCCGCCCGGGGCCGGGCCCCTGAGGCCCTGGCACGGGGCCCCGCCCGGGTTCCCACCGGGTAGCCGAACTCGCATGACCGCTCCTGTACCCGTCCCCACCACACCCGAGAGGAGGTCGCAGAATGCCGGACGACGTCTCCCGTGCTTCGGGCCAGAACCGGTCCGCACACAACCACGTCTCCCAGCACACATCCCCGCACTCATATCCCCCCGGCGCGGAGCACAGTTCCCCCGGATTCCCGGCCACCCAGCACTCCCCGGCACCCGAAGCGCTGCCACCCTTCCCCAGCGGCCCGGACACGCCGGCCCCAGGGCCCCTGCGGGTCGTGGTCGCCGACGACAACCCGGTCGTCCGGGCCGGTCTCGGAGTCCTGCTCAGCGGCCGCGTCGACATCGAGGTCGTCGCCGAGGCCGCGGACGGCCGCCAGGCCTACGAGGCGGCCGTCCGTCACCGGCCCGACGTCGTCCTGCTCGACGTCCGGATGCCCGGGGTGGACGGCATCTCCGCCTTGCCGCACCTGGTGCAGGTTGCACCTGTGATGATGCTGACGTACAGCCGCGAGAGCGACATCGTCCACGAGGCGCTGCGGCTGGGCGCGGGTGGCTACCTGGTGCACGGCGAGTTCACGGCGGACCAGCTGGTGCAGGCCGTACGCGACACGAAGAGCGGCCGGGCGCACTTCACCGCCACGGCGGCCAACGCCCTCCTCGCCCATATGCGCCAAGGCCCCGGCCAGGTTGCCAGGCACCTTCCGGACGGATTGGGAACGGCGCTGACGACCGGTGCCCCCCAGGGGGGACCCGGCCACCCGGGCCGGCCGGCGGGGAACGACCCGCACGGTGCGCAGCCCCCTGGGCCCTCCGGCACGCGAGCTGCGGGCCCGCCGGAAAGTCTTTCGCAACTGCAACCCGTTGTGGCACAGTCTTCCACTGAGGGAAGCCGCAACCGGCTGCCGGCGCCCAACAGGCGTCAGTACGACCTGAGTTCGAGGGAGGCGGAGGTCATGGAACTCATCGCGTCCGGGATGAGCAACCAGCAGATCGCCGCCACCTGCTTCATCAGCGAGAAGACAGTCAAGAACCACATCAACAGGATCTTCACCAAGCTGCACAGCGGCAGCCGCAGCGAAGCGATCGCCCGCTGGCTCGGCACGGCGCCGGGCCCGGGACCTGGGACGAGGGGGACAGGCCGCCATGGCTGAACGGGGGAGGACATCAGGGCGGGCCCAACGCGCGCTTTGGGCCCGGCTTTGGGCCCTGGGGCCCTGCGCCGCACGCGGTGTCCGGCCGTACGTTTCTCATGTCGCCAACGGCACCGGCCAGGAGGAAGCCGGTATCGGAGGCGGCACCACAGAGACGTACGCGTCGGCCTGCATACGGCCGGCCGGACCCGGAGGGGAACACCATGAGCAAGCTGATGCTGAAGGCTTCCATCAACGCCAAGGTCTGGGCGAACACGTCCGTCGAGCGCATGAAGGCCCGGGCGGACCGGGGGCAGGGCGCGGTGGAGTACTTGGGCATCATCGTGGTGGTCGTGGCGATCATCGGGGTGCTCATGACGACGAACTTCGGCAACGCCATCGCCGGTGCGATCACCACGCAGATCGGCAAGATCACGGGCGGCTGACCCGCAGAGGGTTCGGCAACGACGCAGGGCAGGCCTTCCCCATCTACATCGCGGTGGTGGCGGGCCTGCTCTTCCTTGCGTTCGCTTACTTTGCCGTGGGCCAGGCGTCGATGAAGAAGAACGAGGCCCAGACAGCCGCCGACGCCGCAGCGTTGGCGGCTGCTCAGGATGCTCGGGACGAGTGGAGCTGGCCAGGGGTCTTCGATCTCGAGAAGTGGGACGACCTGCTGAGCGGCCGGGACATCGGCTCGGGATCGTGCTCCGCAGCCGACCGGCTTGCGGCGGAGAACGATGCCCATCCCATCTCCTGCGGTCCGGATTACGCGCCCGAGGCGTCCTACACGGTGACGGTGGAGACCAACGAGACCGTAGGAAGCTCGGTGATCGCCAGCACCGAGTCGAAGAAGGCCAGGGCAACCGCCACGGCGGTGATCGAGCCACGCTGTCGCATCGAAGAGGACCTGAGTCCCACACCGAGCCCTCCGAAGGGGGACGACGACGGCGACACGGGCGAGGTCGAGGAGCAGAAGTCGTACAAAGTCGTCTGCGATGACGAAGACTTCAGTATCGACCCGAAGAATCTCGACCTGCTGCCCGACCTGGCAGACCTTTTCTCCGTCCACCTGGCCGACAAGTAAGTGAACGTCACCGAGAGGAACACGCCGATGCGTGCAGCCATGACCCGGATTCGCTTCAAGGGGGCCGCCGTCGCTGCCGCCTCCGTCGCCATGGCTGTCATGCTGACGGCCTGTGGCGGCGATGCAGGATCGGACAAGCCTGAGAGCGAGCAGAAGCAGCCGAAATCCTCCGCGTCGGAAGGGCAGAAAACCCCGGATGCCGAGGAGAGCGCCGACGCGTCAGTCGTTCTGGCCAGCGTGAAGGGGCCCGACGGTATCGAGCTGGTCATCAACTCGGCCCAGAGGGATTCCGGTGGTTTCGTCACGGTGAAGGGCAGCGTGACGAACGGCTCCAAGCAACAGTTCGCTGCCCAGGGATGGCAGGGCAACGAACAGGAGATGGTTGGCAACGGAGCTTCCGTTGCCGGTGCTTCCTTGGTGGATCAGGCAGGGAAGAAGCGTTACCTGGCTCTTCGGGACACGGACGGCAGGTGTCTCTGCACGAAGTTCACCACAGGCATCGCGCCCGGAGGGACCGCTCCCTTCTTCGTCCAGTTCCCCGCTCCGCCGGCGGGCACCACGGACGTCGACTTCCAGCTCCCCACCATGCCCACCGCCACGATCAAGATCTCGGGGTGACGACCGCCATGCAGCCACCCACCCCCACACCAGCCGCACCGCGAAGCGCACTCCGCTGCCGTATCGGCCTCTGCGCCGCCGCGGCGGTCGTCCTCGGTACCTCGACTCTCTGGGGTGCCACCTCGGTCTCGGCGGACGACAACCCCACCGCCGTCCCGAGTGCCTCGCCCCCGGTCGAGGTCGACGCCAACTCACCCGGGCTCATGCTCGGTGACGGGGCGACGCTCGGTGACGTGCGCGTGCTCGACATCAAGTCGATCGTCGAGGACATGGGCGGGGAGGAACGCCGTGAGGACACCAACGCCGACATCACCTTCGCCCTGCAGGCCGAAGTCCTCTTCGGCAAGGACAGCGCCAAGCTGAGCGGTGTGGCCACGGCCCGCATCAACGCGATCGCCGCGGAGATCCAGACCCAGAACGCCCCGAAGGTGCGTGTCTTCGGCTTCACGGACAACCTCGGCTCCTCCGCACACGGTGACGTCCTGTCCAAGGAGCGCGCGAACGCCGTACAGGGAGTGCTCGCCGGCAAGCTCCCGAGTGTCACCTTCGAGATCCGCGGCTACGGCGAGCAGTACCCGATCGCCAGCAACGACACCGAAGAGGGCCGCAAGAAGAATCGCCGCGTGGAGGTCTCCTTCCCGCGTACCAGCGGATCGCAGAGCTGACGCATCCGAACGGGGTTCAGCGCCCTGGCCCGCCGGACGGCCAGGACGCCGGGCCCCGTTCTCCTGCGTGCGCGGGCGGTGGGAGTGATCCGGTTGCGGGGAGCTGGGAGCGAAAAGATGGCGTGGTCCCGAGGCGGTGCCATGATCGGAGCGGCGGCGCTCTGCGTTGCCCTGCTCCCGGCGGCAGCAGCAACCGCCGAAGATCCGCCCGCCTACCAGCCGGCCTCCGGCGCACAGTCCGTGAGGGGGACGGTGTCGAGCATCGACGCTCCTGCCCTGGAGAAGTCGGCCCTATACACGGACACCGTCGGCCCCGGTGAGAAGAGGTACTACCGGGTGCGGCTCGACGACTCGTCGAACGCCTTCGTCTCCACGGTCGTCGCACCACCCCCCGGTACCGAGATCGGCTTCGCCGACGGCGTCCGGCTCTCACTGGCCTCGACCGACGGCACGAAGTGCGGTACCGACCTGACTCTGACGTTCGGCGGGGAGTCCACCCGGCCCGTCGCAGGGTTCGCGTCCCGGCGTATCGAGCGGGACCGGAACTGCCGGCAGGCAGGCGAGTACCTCTACACCGTGGAGTGGGCCGGTCCCGCGACCTCGGACGAGGCCGCCCAGCCCTGGCCCATCGAGCTGACGTACATGGCCGAGCCCGGTCTCGAACCAGGCGCCGGCGCACCGCAGGTGCCGACCGGCTGGAGCTCCGAGGCGCCGCCCTCGCCGAGTACCACCAGCCGGAAGAAGACCGCTGGGGGCACGGGCTTCAACGACGCTGCGCCCGTTCGGGAAGGCGTGTGGCGCGACGCCATCCGGCCCGGTGAGAGCCTCTTCTACCGAGTGCCCGTCGCCTGGGGACAGCAGGTGTTCCTGCGGGCACAGCTGGCCGACTCCGGAACGGGCAGCTCGTTCTTCGCGGCCGACGGCCTGCGCCTCGAGCTCTACAACACGGCTCGCGGCCGGGTCGCCGACAAGGCCGTCGGCTACACGGGCAAGCCCGCCGAGGCGGAGTTCGGCACCGCTCCGGCGGCGTACGCCAACCGGTTCGAGGACGACACCGACGCGGCGAGCGCCATGCGTTTCCAGGGGTGGTACTACGTCCAGGTGACGCTCACCGACCGGGCCCGGGACACCGTTCCCCTGACGCTGGACGTCGACCTCAGGGGAACGGCGCAGTCGGGCCCGCCGTACGACGGCGACCCGGAGGCGGCGGGTTTCGGCCTCGGCGACCCGTCCCACGGAGCGGGGGTCGACTCCCGGATGCGGATGCTGGGTCTCGCGGGCATCGGAACCGGCACGACGCTGGTGGCGGCCCTAGGAGCCTGGAACTACGCGGCCCGCCGCCGTTCGGCCGGGCCCCTTCAGAGCAGGTGATCCGCCTTGCCGGCCTTGATGTCACGAATCATCTGCCGCAGGGCCTCGCGGCTGTCGGTGAGGTAGCTCTGCTCCTCCCCGAGGACGGCTATGTAGCCGTTGCCCTCGGCGTCGGTGCCTATCCGGAAGCAGGAGTTTCCCTCACCACAGAACGGCTCTTCCCATTGGACGTCCGACATGGGTGTTCCCTTCACAGCTGGTGTGCGATCGTGCGGATGAAATCCCGTGATTTGCGGGGCGGCAGAGCCATCCCCTCCATCCAGTCCAGGTGGGCCCGGTACTTGGCCAGCTGGGTTTCGGAGCAGGCGAAGACAGGGCCGTGCGAGTTGTCGATCTGCACGGTGTCGAGTTGCCGCACCGCGCCGTCGGCGTACAGCACCGTTTGACCGGCACCGGGAAACGCCCCGGCGGCGAAGGGAATGACCAGCAGCCTCACATTGGGCTGTTCGGACCTGTTCAGCAGGTGGTCCAGCTGAGCACGTGCCACGCCGCGCCCGCCGAACTGCATCCGTAGGGCTGCCTCATGGACGATGGCGGTGTACGGCGGCGGCGAGTCGCCTTCGAGAACCTCCTGCCGTTCCATGCGATGGGCCAGGCGTAACGCGATCTCGCGTTCGGGGAGCTGTGGAACGACGACCCGGAACAAGGTCAGGGCGTGGTCGGACGTCTGGAGCAGACCAGGCATGTGCATCGCGTAACCCGCCCGCATGCGTAGTGCGTGGGCCTCCAGCTCGGCGATGTCCAACAGGCCTTGAGGCAGCGCCCCTCGGTACTTCTCCCACCAGCCTCGGCTGCGCGGCTGCGTCATCTCGACGAGCGCATCGACATATTGCTGGTCAGTGCAGTCGCAGTTGAAGGCCAAGGTACGCAGCCGATCCGGGCTGATGGGTCGCGCACCTGACTCGATGTTGGAGATCTTGCCACGGTCGACGCCCAGGAGGCCTGCCGCGAACTCGGCTGATACATCAGCTGACGTGCGCATTTTCCGCAGCTCCACGCCAAGACGTTTCTGACGTTCAGTGGGAGACGTCCTCGCTGCCATGCCGTTCCTCTCGCGTGCGGTCACTGGCAGTTTGCCGCCTACGCGTGCGACGCAGCCACGAAAGGGTGCACTGCTCCGATAAGCGGGGCAATTTTGCCCCCAGTCCTCTACTTTAAGTCGCACACCGCTCACTCTGCGCGAACAGTCGAAGTGCATCGCGCGGCCCTGCCCGCCACCTCCTGCCCTGGGAGGGGCAGGTCCGCGTCAGGGAGACAGGCCACAGCTCACCCGCAGCGGCGGTGAACCGCCAACTCATCATCCTCACCAGGGGAGTCACCATGCCGTCAGGCCCGTACCGGTACCCGCCCACCGTCTCCTGCCCCGCTGCAGGCGAACGCGCCGCACCCGGGCCCGCAGTCGGTGTCACCCTGCCCGGTGATCCCCGGAGTGCCGCCGTTGCGCGGGCCGTGACCACCGCAACGCTCCGGGCGCACGGGCTGACCGCCTACCTCTGGCCCGCCGTCGCCGTCACTGCCGAAATGGCCGCCGTGGCGGCCAGGCTCACGCCGGGCCGGGACCTCTACCTCTTCCTCCGTCACCGCGACGACGCGCTGCGACTCCTCGTCTGGGACCAGCACCTGCTGCACTCCGGGCACTCCGGGCACTTCGGGTGCGACGCACTCCGCCGTCGCGCTCTGTGGCTGCTGGCCGTCGTGGTGGACGACTGGGGAGGCGAGTGGGGCATCCGTGACGCCCGCCCCGGGCAGCCGGGTGTCAAGTCCTGGGTGACACTGCCCCGATGAGTAGCGCCGTGACGTACGGCCGGGCACCATCAAGTCCCTGCGGCAGTTGTCGTGTCGGTGGGCCCGCCCGTCCGCTTTCGAACCGCTCTCCAAGGAGACCCTGATGACCGGTGACGCAACCAGGCAGAATCCGCACGACCTGCGAACGCGGATCGACAGCGGCAAGGCTCATCCTGCGCGCGTCTACGACGTCTTCCTCGGCGGTAAGGACCACTACGCGGCCGACCGGGAAGCGGCGGCAGCCGCGCTCGCCGCCAACCCCCGCGGCTACCTCGACGTACGGCACAACCGGGACTTCCTGCGCCGTGCCGTGACCACGCTGACGCGGGAGTACGGCATACGGCAGTTCCTCGACATCGGCACCGGGCTGCCGACCTCGCAGAACGTCCACCAGATCGCCCAGCGCATCGCCCCCGAGTCGCGCGTGGTCTATGTGGACAACGACCCGGTCGTCCTCGCGCACGCCCGCGCACTTCTCACCAGTGGCCCCGAAGGCCGTACGGACTACATCGACGCCGATCTGGCGGATCCGGCACGCATACTCGACCACGCCGTGCGGACCCTCGACTTCGACCGGCCCATCGCCCTCTGCCTCGTCGCCGTCCTGCACTTCGTGGGGGACGAGGAGGCGTATCCGATCGTGCGCGAGCTGATCGCCGCGCTGCCCTCCGGCAGCCGGGTGGTCCTCAGCCACCTCACCGAGGACCTCAACCCGGAGAAGGTCCGCGCCGTCCAGCGGACGTACACCGAGCGCGGCTTCACCTTCGTGCTGCGCTCCCTCGCCGACGTCGAGCGCTTCTTCACGGAGAGCGGGCTGAAGCTCGCCGAACCGGGCGTCGTCCCGGTGCACCACTGGCGACCGGACCACTCGGCCCCTGCCCCCGAGCGCCCCGACGTGTCGTACCTGGCGAGTCTCCGCGACATCGAGAAGGTCCGGTACAAGGACATCAGCGACGTCACGGACGCCGACATCAACATCTACGCGGGTCTGGGAGTGAAGGACTGACAGGGGTGTGACTGCCGGGGCCCCGGCTGCGCAGGTGATGCCCGCGCCGGCCGGCCGTGGGTCCTTGTTTGGGCCCGTGGGCCCAAGCGCCCACGGGGTGGGACGCCGTACCGTCGGAGCTCAATCTGCCGCGTGCTGAGGCGAGTTGAGGTCGATCATGTCCACCTTGGGGGGAACTCCCGCTTTCGGCGGCGCCTGGCAGTCACCTGCTGACCGGCGCCATGAGATGCCGCAACTGCTGAGCGTGGCGCGCGTCCTCGTCCACGTGCTGTTCGCCGTCACGGTCTTCGGCGGGGTGGGCCTGCTGCTGGCGGCATCCGCCGCCGACGCGCTGGACGCCACCATGCTCGCGCTCGTCGCGTACGGGGCCGCGCCCGGCGTCACCGGCTGGGCGCTGGTACGCAGGGTCCGCACGGGTGGTGTGTGGGTGTGGCGTGGGCTGCTCGCCGTCCAGGTGTGGCTGCTGCTCGGGGGGCTGTCCAGTCTCCGGGACGGTTCGTTCCGTGGCCTGACGCAGATGTTCCTGCCGCTGCTGATCCTCGTCTTCCTCAGCCGTGCGTCCAGCAGGGCCTGGTTCGGTCTGTCCGCGTCGCAACGCGAGGGGGACGACGCGCGGTCGTTCTCCCTGCCCAGGATGATCACCTGGCGGCGCGACCGAGGGCAGTCGACCGTCGAGTACGCCGGGCTGATCGCGCTCGTGGCCATGATCATCCTGGCCCTCGTCCTCGGCGGGGTGGGCGGCCAGATATCCAACGGCCTCCAGTCCGCGATCTGCTCACTGACCGGGACCGCCTGCCCCGCCTCGGGAGACGGCAGCGAGTCGGTCGAGGCCGACGGGGAGACCGGAGCTCAGGAGCCCGGCGGGAGCACCGGCGGCGGAACCACGGGAACTACGGGCGGGTCCACCGGCGGCACCGGCGGAACCACCGGATCCACCGGCGGAACCACCGGATCCACCGGCGGGACGGGCGGCACCGGCGGTGCAGATGGCACGAGTGGTGGCACCGGCGGCTCGGAGGGCTCAGGAGGCACCGGGGGCTCGGAGGGCTCAGGAGGCACCGGTGGCACCGGTGGCACCGGCGGCACCGGCGGCACGGACGGCGCCGGCGGGTGGGATGCGACCACACCCGTGCCTGCGGGGTGGGACGAGCCGGACGAGGAGAAGACCGACGCCGCCGACGACGAGCCGGGCTGGGAGGACGACGAGGAGGAGGCCGACGGGGGCGGCGACGACGACGAGGGCTGTTTCTCGGGCTTCGGCGCCTTCTTCTCCTGCGCGGGCGACAAGGTCGGCCAGGTCGGCGGCGGTCTGTTCGTCGACGGCGTCTGGGGTGACGTCACCGGCATCTGGGACACGGTCACGGACCTCCCCGGCACCTGGGACGGCCTCAAGGACTACGGCAGTTCGCTGGGCGACGCGTGGTCCGAAGGCACCAAGGACGCCGGTGACAAGTGGCGCAAGGGCGACTACTGGGACGCCCTGACCGACTGGGGCGGCTCCTCGGTCGACACCGGGCTGACCGTGCTCGACGACATGTTCATCGGTGACGACGTCAAGGACCAGTGGAACAACGGCCAGAAGACCCGGGCCGGCACCAACGTCGTCTGGAACATCGGATCGCTCTTCATCCCCGGGTACGGGGAGGCGAAGGTCGCCCAGAAACTCGGCAAGATCGGCAAGCTCGGGAAACTGGGCAAGCTCGGCAAGGCCGCCCAGAAGGCCGGCAAGGCTGCGGAGCGGGCACGCAAGGCGGCCGGCAAGGGCGACGTCGACGGGGCGAAGAAGGCCGCGGACGAGGCCCAGCGGCACGCCGACGACGCCGCCGACGAACTCGCGGGCAAGGGATGCCTGATCGGCGCCGGGCCGCTGGACACCGTGCCGCTCGACCCCGGGCGGCGGCAGCCCTCGTACGCCGGCGGCGTGAACGCGGCGGGACGCGCGGCAGTGGCCTACCGCGTGCAGGGGGCGCCCGTCCTCCTCTTCGCGGAGAAGAAGTGCGAGGGCGTCGACCAGGACGAGATCGACGCGGCCGAGCAGGCGCAGAAGGACGCGGACGCGGCCAAGGAGGCGGCGAAGGAGGCGAGCCGCAAGAAGGTGGCCGCATGGAAGAAGCCCTCCTGGTACGGCGACCTGAAGAACCCCCGCAAGGGGTCCAAGGACCTCGGCGACGGCACCTGGAAGGCCAAGAAGTCGGTGGCCTACTGGCCGGGCATGGAGCGCTGGATGCGCTACCAGGAACAGGTCTCCGGGGTGAAGCGCGGCAAGGAGTACGCGGTGAAGGACCCGCGGACCGGCCGTGACGTCGACTTCGACGGATGGGACTCCGCGTCCGGGACGTACAAGGAGGCGAAGTTCGGATACGGCAAGAAGGTCCGGGCGGACGGCACCCTGGAGCCGGCGCAGGCGGCGAAGTTCGTGGAGCAGGCGCAGCGCCAGGTGCGTGCGGCCGGGGGCAAACCGGTCGAGTGGAACTTCTCCAACAAGAAGGTCGCCGACGCGGCGCAGAAAGCGTTCGACGACGCGGACGTGGATGTGATCGTGAAGCACACTGCGGTGGAGAATTAGCGGCAGCGGAGCACGAGGGCGGAGAGGCGCGCATGTCCGGCGAAGTGGTAGTGAAGGTGTCCTGGGGGCCCCGGCCCGAGTCGCCCCTGGAACTGGCGGGACGCTGGCTGGTGACGCTCGGCCGGCTGACGGAGCTGTCGGCCGGGGCGGCGGTCGACTGGCGCTGGGACGTGGACGGCACCGCCACGGGTGAGGCCGTCCCGGACAAGGCCGAGGACGTCGCCGCCGTGGTCGAGGCCGGAGGACCGGAGGAGGACGCCGACGTCATCGGCTGGTCGGCTGCCGTCGTCGGCAGGTGGCCGGACGGCGGCTACGCCTATCTACGGGCCAAGGGGGGCGGCAGTGACGAGTACACGCCGTTCACGGCGACCCTCCAGCTGTTCCCGGCACCCGGTGCGGCGACCGCCGCGCAGGCGCCGCTCACCGGCCGGCTGCCCGAGGTGCTCACCGCTCTCGCCGAGTCCTGGGACGCCGACACCGGGCTGACGTACGACCGCGAACTCTTCGGCACGGTCAAGGCCGCCTTCGGCCTCCGCAACTCGCAGCCGCGCTGCGGGTGGGCGACCTACCTCTCCGCGAACAGGGCAGCCCTCGTCCCCGAGGACTTCGGCGGTCCGCGCCGGGCCACGGCCGGCGGAGGGCTGGTCCTGGAGACGGGCCACTCCGGCGAAGCGGTCGTCGCCGCGCAGCGGACACTGGCCGCCGCGGGGGCGCTGGAGCCCCTGCCCGCGTCGGCGCCACGGCCCGTGTGGTGAGCGGGGCACGGGAATTCGGAGCCAGGGTGAGCGAGGACGTCTCGGCGGTCGAGGCGCTGCGGACCGGCCCCTTCACCCCGCCGTGGGCCGGCTGTGCCGACACCACCCGCTCCGCCGGTGGCGAGGACTTCGCGATCGTCGCGCTCCGGGTCAGTCAGGACTTCTACGGCGCCGATGACGACGGCGAGAGCGCGGAAGCCGCGCACGAGGCGTTCGAGACCGAGCGCTGGGGTGTCGTCCTCGCGCTGGACGAGCGCTGGGGGCCGCACCGTGTACTGGCCACGGACGCGTACGCCGAACGCGAGGCGGAGGGCGCGCCCGTCCCCCCGTTCCACGCGGCGCTCTTCGAGCTCGGCTACTTCGGTGACCTGCACGTCTGGGACGCGGGCGGCGGGCGCACGGTAGGGGTCGGTACCGGCCGGATGGACCGGGAGGAACCGGTCGTCCTCTTCGCCGTGGCCCTGGCGACGGCGTCCGCCGGATGACACGCCCGGCCCTCAGCCCCAGCCCCGCATCGCCGCGAAGCCGAGCAGCAGCCCCAGCGAGAACAGCCCGAGCACCGTGGCGAACACCGCCGGCATCAGCACCGGCCCCCACGCGCCCGGCCCGGCCACGGTGGCCCGCCGTACAGGGTCCGCCGGGTCGTAGGAGATCCGTATCGGCGCACCGACCTCGAAGCCGAACGGGCCGGGAGCGTGATCGGTGAACTCCACGTCCAGGCCGTCCGGGGTGCGGAAGGCGAAGACGTACTCCGTGGCGTATCTCCGCTCCATCCCGGCGCCCCGGTCGACCACGCGACGGTCCGAGCAGCGGCCCTCGACGTGCTCGCCGTGCCGCACCAGGCGCAGGACCCGGCCCAGCCGGAGGGCGGAGCGGACGGCGAACGCGCCGAGGAACAGGCCGAACAACAGCAGGAAGGTGGCCGTGCCACCGGGCAGTACGTCCATGGAAGAGGCTCCCCAGCGGGTTACTTGACCGTGATGGACTCGACGAACGCGTCGAGATCGGCGGGGCTCAGCGCACCCTTCACCGCGTTGACCCGGATCGCGAACGGTACGTCCCGCGAGTCGACACCGGCCACGACGACCCCGGTCATCCGGGTGCCCTTCACCGGGGTCCGGTCCTCGCCGCCGGACGTGAACTCGTAGTCGATCCTGCGGGCTTCGCGGGCGCTCGTTTCACCTGCCAGCCGCACGTCCCGGGTGTCCTTCCGGGTCGCCCCGAGACCGATCCCGGCACCTGCCGCGGCGGCGGCCTCACCGGCGTCGCTGACGCCGGTGGCGAAGTCCAACTGGACCGAGACCATGCCGGTGCGCAGCCCTCTCTCCTCCTTGAGCGCGACGGCGGCGTTGGACTCGCTGCGCTCGGCGGCCGGCTGCGGGGCGTACCCCTGGTCCCTGGGGTAGCCCACGGACACGCTCTTCGTGTCGAGCGTGCCCCACCCTTCCGGGACCGCGGCGGTGTCGCCGCCGCCGCAGCCGGTGAGCAGCGTCAGACCGAGGGCGGCGGCGAGAACCGGGCCGAGCGCCTTGGACTTCGTCAACGTCATCGCCTCTCTTCGTCGTGCGTCTTCACCGTGCGCAGTAGCTGTACGGAAGGTACGAGCGCTTGTCGCCCTGCGGAGCTCCGAGGAACCGCGCGTCGGTCAGTGTCTCCTTCTTGTGCTCGTCGGAGATCGAGAATCCCAGACTCATGCCGAGCGAGACCTCGAAACCGAACTCCTGGGCGTCCGTCTCACCGTGGTACCGCATGGTGCTGGACAGGCCGTCCTGGAACATCATCTGCTCGAAGGGATCGGTACCGGCAGGCTTCTGCTGAGGGGAGTTGTCGCCGAACATGTACTCGAACGGGGCGGTGTTGTTGCCGGAGCCGTCCAGCCACTGCTCGGCGATGTCCCTCTTGGCCTCCGTGTCCTTGTCCGTCTCCTTGCCGAAGACGATCGAGTCCGTCCTGACCTCGATGCCCGTGTCGCCGGAGGAGTCGGTCACGCCGCCCTTGCCACCGCGCTTGTCCTTGTCCTTCTGGCCGTTGTCGCCACCGGCCTCACCCTTGTCGGACGTCGAGGTCTTCTCCACCGTCTGCGTCATGTCGATCCGGACGATCTTCCCGGTCTTCTGGTCGCGGGTGACGGTGAGGGCTCCCGTGCGGGTGTCCTTCGCGCCGGCCGTGCCGCCGAGCGGGCCCGCGTTGCCGCCGACCTTGCCCTCGATCTCCAGCTTGGCGGTGTACGTGTAGGACTCGTTGCCCTTCACGTCGTCCTTGGTGATCGTCACGTCCGGGGAGAACTTGGCCTTCCCGCCCAGCTTGGCGCCGAGCTTCGTGTCGTCACCCGGCTTGATGGAGAGGCCGCCGTCGGCGTACACGTTGATGCCGAGCGTCGAGTAGGAGATCTTCTTGTCGCCGATCTTCTTCTCGATCGCCTCCTTCTTCTCCGCCCACTTCATGCCCGAGTACCAGTTGCCGCCGTAGCCGCCGCTGTGCTTCATCGAGGTCTCCCACATCTTCATCTCCTCGATGTCGTCCCTCATCTTCTGGGCGTCCGTCTCGCTCTCGAACACCCATGTGTCACCGTTGGTGATCTTGATCCCGCCGCCGATGTCGATGTCCGCCTTGCCGAGCTTGCCGAGTTTGACGCCGGGCGTGCTGGCGTTGAGGCCGGCCGACGCGGCGTCGGTGAACGTCATGTAGACGAGCTTGTCGTTCTCGTCGACCTTTCCGTCCTCGTTCACATCGGTGTTGGCCTGGGCGACCTTCTGCTGGAAGCCGTACTCCTCACCCCATTCGAACCACCCGATCTTGACCTTCCCGCCCGCGGTGTCGGAGATGCTCGACACCTGGCAGAGGGCCGGCTCGTAGTCGGCGTCCGTCTTCGGCTTCGCCGTACCGTTCCCGCCCGCGGTGCACCCGGCGCCGTCACCGGTCAGCGAACTGATCGCGCACCGGATGCCCTCGCCGATCCGGCCGCCGAGACCGGCCATGGCGAGCGCGCCGATCAGCGCGACGACCAGGACGATGACGCCCAGGTACTCCGTGGCGGTGGCACCGTTGTCACGCCAGTCGTACGAGCGGCTGTACGGCGCCGGGGCCGGGGACCCCGTGCCGCGCTCCTCCACCAGCCGGTCGAGTGCCAGCCCGACGGCCGCGCCGGTGACCATCGCGACGACCGGCATCAGGATGCCCTCGGTGCCCACGACGTCCCACGACACGACGTAGCCGTAGGCGAGTCCGGCCGGCGGGACGGCCAGCGCGCCGAGCGGATACAGCACACGCGAGTCACGCCGCTCTTCGGGCAGCGCCCGGGCGGCGGCCAGCACCGTCAGCACGGTGACGACGACGCCCGGCAGGTGCAGCAGGGCCAGCCGCCACCCGAACGCGTCCAGCCGCTCGTCGGTCGCGAGCGTCTCGACCAGGGCACGTGTGACCACGAAGCCGGAGGCGACGTACACGAGCGCGCCCGCCGCCCACGCCCGGGTCAGGGGGAAGAACCAGCCACGACCCCCGCCGCCCGGGGGTATGTGGCCCGCGCTTCTGCCGCCCCAGCCCTCGTCACCGCTCACGGTCCGACCTCTCTCCGCCACTCGCCGTGCTGCCTGTCGGCGTGAGCGTACGGCCGGAACGGGCGCCTGACCTGGGCCCACGGCACCAAAGGCGGGCCCAACTCCCAGGCGCCGATGAGGCGGCCCCGTCTCCCGCGTCCGTGCTGCCGGGGAGCCGGCTCCGGCAGTGCCGTCCGTCCGAGGCGGCCCGGTGGTCCGTGGCTCCGTCCGTCCGAGGCGGCCGGTGGTCCGTGGCCGGAGGGGCGATGGGCCGTCGGGTGGACATCGGGGCGGGTTGGGCCCCCGGGCCCACGACGTGAGCTTCTTCTGTCGCTAGCGTCACTTCCGTCACGGAGCAATGCCCGTCCCGGCACACCCCCCACGGTGCCGGGCCGGGCGGAGCCGTGGACGGATGCGGTCATAATCGGCCACATGCCCGAACTACAGGCGCGCTCCCGGTCGGCGGCGCCCCGCACCGACCGCCGCCACCGCGTCACAGCCGCGCTCACCGCCGCCGCACCCGCTCTGGGTGCCTACGCGGTCGTCCGGGCCGTCGGGCTCCTCGTCTTCTGGGCATCGGCCTCGGCCGCGGGGAAGGACGCCCCGCACCTGCTCGGCGGGCGGTGGGACTCCGTCTGGTACCAGCGGATCGCCGAGCACGGTTACGGCTACACCGCCACCCTGCCCGATGGCAGCCTCCATCCCGACCTGGCCTTCTTCCCGCTGCTGCCCGCCCTGGAACGCTCCGTCGCCGAGCTGACCCCTCTCACCGTCCAGGGGGCGGGGCTCCTCGTGGCCTGGACGGCCGGGCTGCTCGCCGCCTGGGGCATCTACGCCGTGGGCGCGAGGCTCCACGGCCGGCGGGCAGGGGTGCTGCTGGCCGCGCTGTGGGGGGTTCACCCGACGGCCTTCGTACAGTCGATGGCGTACACCGAGACCCTGTTCACCGGGCTCGCCGCCTGGGCGCTGTACGCCGTGCTCAGGGACCGCTGGATCGTGGCCGGCGCCCTGTGCGTACCGGCAGGGCTGACCCGCCCCTCCGCGGTGGCGCTCATCGCCGCGCTGGGCGTGGCCGCGGCCGCCGTGCTCGTACGGGAGTACCGGACGGCCGGTGGGCACGGCCTGCTGCGCCGCAACGCGCGCATGCTGCTCGGTGTTTGCCTCGCCCCGCTGGGGTGGCTGGCCTACGTGGTGTTCGTCGCCCTGCGCGAGAGCAGCCCGTTCGCGTACTTCGAGGTCCAGGCGCAGTGGGGCAACAGCATCGACGGCGGCCGGGCGCTGGCCGCGTTCATCGCCGGGCTGCCGCTCCCCGCCGCGTTCGGACTCTGTGCCGCCCTGGGGCTGCTGGGGTGGCTGGTGTTCCTGTGCGTACGGCAGCGGCAGCCGCTGCCCGTGCTGGTGTACGGCATCGCGATCGTCGTCGTCTCGCTGATCGGCTCCGGCTACTTCGGCTCCCGGCCGCGCCTGATGATGCCCGCCTTCCCGCTGCTCCTCCCACCGGCCGTCGCCCTGGCGGGGCCGCGTACGACGGCCCGCGCGGTGGTGACCCTCGGGGTGCTCGCCCTCGGCTCGGCCGCGTACGGTGCCTGGACGCTGCTGGGGGCGGGACCGCCCTGAGTGGGGCCGCCGGGCGACCTGGGCGCGGGAGGCCCGCGCTCAGCCGCGCCCCGGCCCGCCGTCCACCGAGGGGCCGTCCGGCCCGTCGCCGCCGGTCGCCGAGACGCGCACCCGGGCACCCGGCCGCAGCCCCCACTCCGCCATCGCCCCCGCTTCCGCCTCCACCACGTGGCGGGCGCGCAGCCGGGGAAGGCCGAGGCGGCCCGGCTTCATGGTCCGGACGGCCAGGACGCCGAACTCCCGGTCCAGGTAGGCCACGTCGATGGCGAACCGCATGCGGAACGTGTGCACGCTCCCGCACGGTGTGATCAGCAACGCCCCGTCGACCCCGTCCGTGCCGAGCAGTCCCCGCGCCCGCGCCCCGTACGAGGCCGCGATCCGCAGCGGCACCTCCTGGGTCCCCGCTCCCGTGCCGACCGTCAATATGCCGCTGCCGTTGCGCCATGTCCCCATGGGCACCGACCGTAGCCGCCGGAGCCGCACCATGGGTCCGGAACCGTGCGCGGTGGGCCCGTGGGCCCAAGACCCCGCCGCGCGACCGGATTAGGGTCGGGACCGTGGACGCCACACTGACTGCGGTCGCCGCGCTCTGGGGCGCCGCCACCGGACTGCTGCTGCCGCGTGCCGCGTACCGCTTCTCCGTCGAGCCCGAGGAGCCCTGGCGGGACGCCTGTCCGGCCGGGCACACGCTCACCGGGCCCGGCAGTGGCTGGCTCGGCGCGGCCCGGTGCCAGGCCTGCGCCGTGGCCGTCCCCTCGGCGTCCGGGAGCATCGCTCCCGAAGTGGGCGTACCGGCCGCACGCTACGCGCCCGCGGCGCTCGCCCCCGCCGCCACCGTGCTCGCCTGCACCGTCCTGGCCGCCGCCACCGGAGCCCGGCCCGAACTGGCCGTCTGGCTGCTGCTGACGCCCGTCGCCGTGCTCCTCGCCGTCGTCGACCGCCGGGTCCACCGGCTGCCGGACCGGCTGACGCTTCCACTGGCCGGGGCCGCCGCCCTGCTGCTGGGAGGCGCGGCCCTGCTGCCCGGCCACGCCGGATCCTGGACCTCGGCCCTGTCCGGCGGAGCCGCGCTCGGCGGCTTCTACCTCCTGCTCTTCCTGATCAACCCGAACGGCATGGGCTTCGGTGATGTGAAGCTCGCCCTCGGACTGGGCGTGGCGCTCGGCTGGTACGGCTGGACGGTGCTGTGCGCGGGCGGGTTCGCCGGGTTCCTGCTCGGTGCCCTGTACGGCGTCGGCCTCATGGTGCTGCGGCGGGCCGGGCGCAGGACCGGCATCCCGTTCGGCCCGTTCATGATCGCGGGAGCGCTGCTCGGCCTCCTGTTCGGTGGACTCGCCGCATGATCCTCACCGTGCGGCCAGGTGTGCGGGCCCGTGGATGCGCCTGTGCGGCGCACCGGCCCACCCGGGATATAGGGTCGCGCGCGCCTGTGCGGGCTGACACGATTCCGGAATGAGCGAACCGTCCCCCGCCGGGCCCGCCTCCGCCGCCGACTCCGACGCACGCTTCGAAGGCCTGGTCGCCGAGGCCGCCGCCGTGTCCGTGGACGGCTGGGACTTCTCGTGGTTCGACGGGCGGGCCACCGAGCAGCGGCCGTCCTGGGGGTACGCCCGTGCCATGGCGGACCGCATGACCCGTGCCCGGGCCGCGCTCGACATCCAGACGGGCGGCGGTGAGGTCCTCGCCTCGGCGGCCGTGCTGCCACCGCTGACGGCGGCCACCGAGTCCTGGCCCCCGAACATCGCGCGCGCCACGGCCCTGCTGCACCCGCGCGGCGCCGTCGTCGTCGCGGACGCGGACGAGCCGCCGCTGCCCTTCGGCGACCACGCCTTCGACCTGGTGGTCAGCAGGCACCCGGTGACGACCTGGTGGGAGGAGATCGCCCGGGTGCTGACGCCCGGTGGCACCTACTTCTCCCAGCAGGTCGGCCCCGCCAGCGTGTTCGAGCTCGTCGAGTACTTCCTCGGCCCGCAGCCGCCCGAGGCGCGCACGGCCCGCGATCCCCAGCGCGCCCGGACCGGCGCCGAGGCGGCCGGTCTGGACGTCGTCGACCTGCGGGCGGAGCGGCTGCGCATCGAATTCCACGACATCGGGGCCGTCGTCCACTTCCTCCGCAAGGTCATCTGGATGGTCCCGGGGTTCACCGTCGCGGCGTACCTGCCCCGACTCCGCTCCTTGCACCGCCTGATCGAGACCGAGGGGCCGTTCGTCGCGCACTCCACCCGCTTCCTGATCGAGGCGCGCAAGCCGAAGGACGGTTGACCGGAGTACGCCTGAGGGGCATTCACCTCTTGCGGACGCAACTGCACCACCTGCCCCACCGTCCTACTCACGGGTAGTGCGACCCTTGTGGTTGAGCGCACAACGAAGGAGCAGGTCATGACGGTGGGAAGGGAAACGTCCGGCGACGAGATGAGCCGGGGCCGGGAGGAGCGGCAGCCCGGCCGTCCGCGCCACGGCAACGCCGACTGGCTCACCGGCGCGCGCATCACCGCCGTCCAGGGCCTGTTCTACCGGCCGGAAGGCTGCACGGGCGAGCCGGAAGCCGTGGAATTCGTGCTCGCGGACGGCCAGTCGGTCCTCCTGACCTGTGCTTCCGACCGGTCACTGCGCATCACCTCCGGAGCCTGGCCCGCTCTCCCCGACTGGTGCGTCCCCGCGGGCCAGTGGCAGCTGGAGGAGCTGAGCCGGCTTCCGCCGCCGCCCTACGGCGGGGCGTGGACGGTCGTCGGGACCCATGAGACCCGCGACGGGCACGGCGAGGTGCGCGAAGCCGTGATCCGGTGCGAGAACGGCGACTTCGTGGTCAGCGGCGGGGACACGGTGGACATCCGGTTCGTCCGCCGCTGACGCGCCCGAAGGCCTACGCGTGCGCTCCCACCGTCACCTTTCCCACCGTCAGCCGCGCCGCACCCGCCGGCACCTCGCATGCGTGCCACCTGCTCCTCCAGCTCCCCGAGCCGTCCGGTGCGCAGGTCGGTCAGCGGCTCGACCGTCACCGCGATCCGCTTCCCCGCCGGCCGTCGGCGCCAGACCCCGGCGACCGTGCCGGCCACCGCCAGCACCGGGTCGTCGCCCGCCTGCCCGCCCGCCAGGGCGCGCTCGTACGCGGCGCCGGGGAAGAGCCGCGCGTTCACCTCGGCCCAGGTCACGCTCACGGTGCGGGTGCGCGTCGTCATGGGCCGAACGCAGAGCGGCGACAGGACAGAAACGGTCCTGTACGGCCGGCCGGCCGGGCCCCGGAAGAGCCGGGATCCGTGCCCGCAGCGCATTCCGGCGAATCCGGAGAGTGATTGTGGAGTGGCGTGGCACCCACCATCACTTACGAAGGGTTATGGTGGAAACCCCCCCTCGGGCCGGTCCGTATCCCCCCCCACGGACCGGCCCGTTTTTTTGTGCCCCCGCCCGGCACCGTCGACGACGGGTGTGCGGAGCGTGTGCGGACACGGTGCCGGCTCCGTGCCGGGCGAGGGGTCTCAGCCCCGGTTCGCCCAGATGTTGGTGCGCGCGGTGTCCACGGCGAAGGTGTCGATCTCCTTCAGTTCGTCCGCGGTCAGCTCCGGAGCGCCGAGCGCCGCCACGTTCTCCTCCAGCTGCTTCACGCTCGACGCGCCGATGAGGGCCGACGTCATGCGGCTGTCGCGCAGCACCCACTTGAGGGCCAGCTGGGCGAGCGACTGGCCGCGGCCCTGTGCGATGTCGTTCAGCCCCCGCAGGCGGCGCACCATCTCGTCGGACAGCAGGCCCGGGTCGAGGGACTTGCCCTGGCTCGCGCGCGAGCCCTCCGGGATGCCCGTGAGGTACTTGCCCGTGAGGAGGCCCTGGGCGAGCGGTGCGAAGGAGATGCAGCCCATGCCGGCCGCCTCCAGGGTGTCGAGGAGCCCGTCGGCCTCCACCCAGCGGTTGACCATCGAATAGGACGGCTGGTGGATCAGGGCGGGAACGCCCATCCCGCGCAGGATCCGGGCCGCCTCGGCGGTCTGCTCGGCGTTGTACGAGGACACGCCCGCGTACAGGGCCTTGCCCCGGCGGACGGCGGAGGCGAGCGCCCCCATGGTCTCCTCGAGCGGGGTGTGCGGGTCGAAGCGGTGGGAGTAGAAGATGTCGACGTGGTCGAGGCCCATCCGCCGCAGCGAGGCGTCGAGCGAGGACAGCAGGTACTTGCGGGACCCCCACTCACCGTACGGGCCGGGGTGCATCTCGTAACCGGCCTTGGTGGAGATGACGAGCTCGTCACGGTACGGGGCGAAGTCCTGCCGGAAGAGCTTGCCGAAATTGAGCTCGGCGGAGCCGGGCGGCGGGCCGTAGTTGTTCGCCAGGTCGAAGTGGGTCACGCCGAGATCGAAGGCGCGGCGCAGGATCGCCCGCTGGGAGCCCAGACTGCGGTCGTCGCCGAAGTTGTGCCACAGGCCGAGCGAGACGGCGGGGAGCTTGAGGCCGCTGCGGCCGGTGCGCCGGTACTCCATGGAGTCGTAGCGCGACGCGTCGGCGCGGTAGGAGAGGGAATCAGTCACGTTTCACTCCTTATCACGGACTTGTGACAGACCGGGTTGGGCCCCTGCGCCCCGCCCGCAGTAATGTGGCGGCTTCGGGACTTGCCGATCCGCGGCGCGCGAGCGCGGTGTGCGGACCGCGCGGCGCTCCCCCGGGGGACGACCCCCGACCCCCGGCGACGGGGAGGACGGGCCTCGGGCCCGTACGGAACCGAGAGGGTGAACTCAGTGAACTTGCGCGACCTGGTGTACGGGCTCTACGCACGCCGGGTGGAAGGCCGCCTGGACCACGCCCAGGTGCCCAAGCACATCGGAGTCATCCTCGACGGCAACCGGCGGTGGGCGAAGGCCTCCGGCGGTTCCGCCGTGCAGGGGCACCAGGCCGGGGCCGACAAGATCTCCGAGCTCCTCGGCTGGTGCAGCGAGACCGACGTGGAGGTCGTCACGCTCTGGCTGCTCTCCACGGACAACTTCGACCGGCCTGAGGCGGAGCTCATTCCGCTGCTCGGCATCATCGAGAACACCGTGCGCAACCTGGCGGCCGACGGGCGGTGGAGGGTCCACCACGTAGGCACGCTCGACCTGCTGCCCTCGCGGACCCAGACGGTGCTCAAGGAGGCCGAGGAAGCCACGGCCGGCATCGAGGGGATAATCGTCAACGTCGCCGTCGGCTACGGCGGACGCCAGGAGATCGCGGACGCGGTGCGATCCCTGCTGCTGGAGCACTCCTCCAAGGGCACCACCTTCGAGGAGCTCGCCGAGGTCGTCTCCACGGACCTGATCTCCGAGCACCTCTACACCCGCGGACAGCCCGACCCGGACCTGGTGATCCGCACCAGCGGGGAGCAGCGGCTGTCGGGCTTCATGCTCTGGCAGAGCGCCCATTCGGAGTACTACTTCTGCGAGGTCTTCTGGCCGGCCTTCCGCAAGGTCGACTTCCTGCGCGCCCTGCGCGACTACGCGGCCCGCCACCGCCGTTACGGCGCCTGAGTTCCCCCTTCTCCCACGGTCCCGCGGGCCGCTCCCGGCCGGCCGCCGGGGCCGGCCGGCCACCCGGCGGCCACGGTCCGTTCACCAGGACGCGTACACACCTTGTCGCAGGCAGCGGCATGGCTTCGCGTGTGAAAGGGCATATCCCTGTCAGGTCGACGTCCGGTCACCAACCAGGCGGACGTCGCAGCCAAGTGAGCGGCACCCAGCCCGCTCGCCCGGGAGGCCCTTTGCACACGAAGGCCCGCACACCGTGCGGCCGACGCGGAGGGCCGGTGTTCGGCCCGCGCACGGGGCCCGAACCCGGTCCGTCCTCTCCCTTCGGGAAGCTCCGCGACGCCCGTCGCACTCCCCGACCTCGTCCGAGGGGGTACGTCCTTCCGTGGTGACCAGCAGCAAGCGCCGCATGCCCGACAGGCGCACATACGTTCTCGACACCAGCGTCCTGCTGGCCGACCCCAACGCCATGGCCCGGTTCGACGAGCACGAAGTGGTGCTCCCGATCGTCGTGGTCACGGAGCTGGAGGCCAAACGGCACCATCCCGAGCTCGGATACTTCGCCCGGCAGGCACTGCGCCTGCTGGACGACTTCCGTGTCAGGTACGGCCGGCTGGACGCCCCGATCCCGCTCGGGGATCTGGGCGGGACGCTCCGCGTCGAGCTCAACCATTCAGACCCCGGCGTCCTGCCCGCCGGCTACCGGTTGGGGGACAACGACTCACGGATCCTCGCGGTCGCGCGCAACCTGCAGGCCGAGGGGTACGACGTCACGGTCGTCTCCAAGGACCTGCCGCTGAGGATCAAGGCGTCCTCGGTCGGCCTGCTCGCCGAGGAGTACCGCGCCGAGCTCGCCATCACCGACTCCGGCTGGACCGGGATGGCCGAGCTGACCCTCGCCGCGGAACAGGTCGACCTGCTGTTCGGCGAGGAGACGCTGTACGTCCCCGAGGCCGCCGAGTACCCCGTCCACACCGGGCTGGTCCTCCAGTCCGAGCGCGGCAAGGCGCTGGGCAGGGTCACGGCCGAGGGCAACGTCCGTCTCGTGCGCGGTGACCGGGAGGCCTTCGGGATCCACGGCCGCAGCGCCGAGCAGCGCATCGCCCTGGACCTGCTCCTCGATCCGGACGTCGGCATCGTGTCCATGGGAGGCCGGGCGGGCACCGGCAAGTCGGCCCTCGCCCTCTGCGCGGGCCTGGAGGCCGTGCTCGAACGCAGGCAGCACCAGAAGGTGATGGTCTTCCGGCCGCTGTACGCGGTCGGCGGACAGGAGCTCGGATACCTTCCCGGCAGCGAGGCCGAGAAGATGAGCCCCTGGGCGCAGGCCGTCTTCGACACGCTCTCGGCGGTCGCCGGACGCGAGGTCATCGAAGAGGTGCTGGGGCGCGGGATGCTGGAGATCCTGCCGCTCACCCACATCAGGGGACGCTCCCTGCACGACGCCTTCGTGATCGTGGACGAGGCGCAGTCGCTGGAACGCAACGTCCTGCTGACCGTGTTGTCCCGGATCGGGTCGAACTCGCGCGTGGTGCTCACCCACGACGTGGCCCAGCGGGACAACCTCCGCGTCGGCCGGTACGACGGAGTCGTGGCGGTGGTCGAGAAGCTGAAGGGCCATCCGCTCTTCGCCCACGTCACGCTGACGCGCTCCGAGCGTTCGCCGATCGCCGCACTCGTGACCGAAATGCTGGAGGAAGGCCACATCTGACAGGAAAGGTCCCATTGATGCCGCCCGGCGAGCCAAGGAGCTTAGCCGGGCGGCATCGTGTTGCGCCGTCATTTCCGAAAAAGAGGTGCTCCAAACGGGGTGTGAGCTTTAACACGCAACACAGAATTGCAACAAGCCGTGTCCGTCCGGCAGAGTCTTGCTTCCGTCAGGCCCCGCATACGGCACTTGGGCACCTCCAGAGGTGCCACGCACCACACAACTCAACAACCGCCGCCCGTATGCCGCCCGCGAGTACCACGCGGCACTTCCGCAAGGGAGTTGCCCACCGGGCCCGTGCCTCCCGTGACCCAAGCAGTAGGGAGGCCAGTGTCAGGGGCACGATTGCGCCCGCGAGGTCACCTAAGCGGGCGATGCTGGAAGGACACCGTGTGAGCCGGATTTCGGTCCGGGGGTTCGCCGTGGCATCTGCCACCGCGGTCACCACCGTAGGCGCCGTCGTAGGCGTTGCGTCGGGCAGCACTCCCGCTGTCGACGACAACAACTTCGAGGCGGCCGCAGCCGACACCACGCTGCTCGCAGACATCCCCGCGGGCCAGCAGGCCCAGGTACAGACAGCCTCGCTCACGCAGCAGGCGGACGCCCAGGCGTCCGCGGCAGACGCGGAGGCGAAGAGGTCGGCCGAGGAGACGGCCCGCATCCAGGCCGCCAAGGACGCCAAGTCCAAGAAGAAGGCGGCCGAGGAGAAGCTCCAGGCCGAGCGCGAGGCCCAGGAGAAGGCGGACGCCGAGCGCGCGAGCCGGTCCGCCATCCGCGACGCCTCGGCGTTCTCGGCACAGGGCTCCTACAGCGTGTCGGATGTCCAGGCGATGGCCCGCCAGATGATCCCCGGCGACCAGTTCCAGTGCTTCAGCAACATCGTGAACCACGAGTCGAGCTGGAACTACCAGGCGTCCAACGCCTCCTCCGGCGCGTACGGCCTCGTGCAGGCGCTGCCCGGCTCCAAGATGTCGTCCGCCGGCGCCGACTGGCAGACCAACCCGGCCACCCAGATCAAGTGGGGCCTCAGCTACATGGACGGCCGCTACGGCAGCCCGTGCGGCGCCTGGTCCTTCTGGCAGGCCAACCACTGGTACTAGGAGCCCCGCCGGCTCTCAGCCTCCCCGAAGCCCCGCACCGTCCTACGGTGCGGGGCTTCGCGTGTACGGTCGATCCGGACAGCTCCGGGGGCGTGGGGGGAGCAGGCGGGGGAAAGGGAACAGCATGTCAAGACTTCCGGGGTGGCTCGGTCGGCTGGGTGCCGAACTCACCGAGATCGGGGCGCGCCTGGAAGAGCGGCGCGCCGAGGACGACCGCCGTGCGGAGGAGGATCACGTCTCCTCCTCCACGCTGGCCACGGTCGCAGCCGAACAGGTGCCGCGCCCGCCCGCGTACGCGCCCGCCGTCGCGGCCAGGCCCGATCCGGTCGCCGCCATCCCCTGGGGGATGCGCGTCGCGGCCGAGGCGGGCTGGCGGCTGCTCGTCCTCGCGGGCACGCTCTGGGTGCTGATGCGGGTCATCAGCGCCGTGCAGCTGGTCGTCCTGGCCTTCGTCGCCGCACTGCTCGTCACGGCGATGCTCCAGCCGACCGTCGTGCGGCTGATGCGGCTGGGGCTGCCGCGGGGCCTCGCCACGTCGTTCACAGCGGTGCTCGGGTTCGTCGTCATCGGCCTCGTCGGCTGGTTCGTCGTGTGGCAGGTGATGGACAACCTGGACACGCTCTCCGACCGGGTCCGCGACGGCATCGACGAGCTGAAGCGCTGGCTGCTGGACAGCCCCTTCCACGTCACCGAGTCGCAGATCAACGACATCGCCAAGAACCTCAGCGACACCATCGGAACCAATACGGAGGAGATCACCTCCGCCGGCCTCCAGGGCGTCACCGTGATGGTGGAGTTCCTCACGGGTCTTCTGCTGGCGATGTTCTCGACGCTCTTCCTCCTGTACGACGGCAAGCGCATCTGGCAGTGGGTGCTCAAGCTCGTGCCCTCGCAGGCCCGCCCGGGAGTGGCGGGCGCCGGGCCGCGTGCCTGGCGGACGCTGACCGCCTACGTGCGGGGCACGGTGATCGTCGCCCTGATCGACGCGATCTTCATCGGGCTCGGCATCTACTTCCTCGACGTGCCGATGGCGGTGCCGCTCGCCGTCTTCATCTTCCTCTTCGCCTTCGTGCCCCTGGTCGGCGCCGTGGTCTCCGGGGCGCTCGCCGTGGTCGTCGCGCTCGTCACCCAGGGCGTGTTCACCGCCCTGATGGTGCTGATCGTGGTGCTGGCGGTGCAGCAGATCGAGGGCCACATCCTGCAGCCGTTCATCCTCGGCCGGGCCGTACGCGTCCACCCGCTGGCCGTCGTCCTCTCGGTCGCCGCGGGCGGGATGATCGCGGGCATCGGCGGTGCGGTCGTCGCGGTGCCCCTGGTCGCCGTGACCAACACGGTGGTGGGCTATCTGCGGTCCTACAGCCAGGAGCCGGCCCTGCGCCACGGCCCCGGCCCGCACGGCGCCACGGCGATCTCGGTGGCGCCGACGGCTCCGCCTGCCGACCGGCCCGCCCCCGGGCCGGCCGACGAGCCGGAGGACACCGCGGAGGATCCCGGCCCACGGGACGAGCCGCCCGCGAAGTGAGGCGGGAGCGGACGTAAGAAGGGCCCCGGGGACGGTCGGTCGTCCACGGGGCCCTTCTCGTGCAGGGGTTACTGCTCGGCGATGACGGCCTCGGCCTCGAGGGTCACGCCGACCGCCTGGATCACCGAAGCGATCTTGACGGCTTCCTGAATGGTCTCACGGTCGACGCCGGCCTTGCGCAGCACCTGCTCGTGGGAGTCCAGGCACTGGCCGCAGCCGTTGATCGCGGAGACGGCGAGCGACCACAGCTCGAAGTCGACCTTCTCCACGCCCGGCTTGCCGATGACGTTCATCCGCAGACCCGCACGGAGGTTCCCGTACTCGGGGTCCGACAGCAGGTGCCGGGTGCGGTAGAAGACGTTGTTCATCGCCATGATGGCGGCCGCCGACTTCGCCGCGGTGTACGCCTCGGCGGAGAGGTTGGCCTTGGCCTCCGGCTCCAGCTCGCGCAGCACCTGCGGCGAGCGCGAGGCGATCGCGCAGGCCAGGACGGTGCCCCAGAGCTGCTGCTGGGGGAGCTCGCTGTTGCCGATGACCGAACCGAGGTTCAGCTTCAGGTCCTTGGCGAAGTCCGGTACGGCGGACTTCAGTTCGTCGAGAGCCATGTCCGTATCAGCTCACTCGCCCGAGAGGAGCGCGACCGGGTCGAGGGTGTTCTCGCCCTTGGTCCAGTTGCACGGGCACAGCTCGTCGGTCTGCAGGGCGTCGAGGACCCGCAGGACCTCCTTGGGGTTACGGCCCACGGAACCGGCGGTCACCATCGTGAACTGGATCTCGTTGTTCGGGTCGACGACGAAGACGGCGCGCTGGGCGAAGCCGTCCTCGCCCTCGATGCCGAGCTCACGCATGAGCTCGTGCTTCGAGTCGGCCATCATCGGGAACGGCAGGTCGGTCAGGTCCGGGTGGTCCTTGCGCCAGGCGTGGTGCACGAACTCGGAGTCGCCGGAGAAGCCGAGGATCTGGGCGTCACGGTCGGCGAACTCGTCGTTCAGCTTGCCGAAGGCGGCGATCTCGGTGGGGCACACGAAGGTGAAGTCCTTCGGCCACGCGAAGACGACCTTCCACTGACCCTCGTAGGTCTTGTGGTTGATCTGCTCGAACTCCTTGCCGCTCTCCAGCGACACACAAGCGGTCAGGTCGAACTCGGGGAACTTGTCACCGACAGTGAGCACGCGCACTCCTTGCTGCATAGGACGTCCCTTTTTGGGGGGCTTCCTGGGGGGTTGGACTGCGTCTACCTTGGCACAGAGTGCATTGATCACGGAAATAGCTACACTTGGGCGTGGTGATCGGAGGTACCTATCAGTGACGTATGTAAATCAGCCGAATAGGCCCAAGCAGCCCAGCCTCTCCCAGCTGCGCGCCTTCGCCGCCGTGGCGGACCATCTGCACTTCCGGGACGCGGCGGCAGCAATCGGGATGAGTCAGCCGGCACTCTCCGGAGCCGTGTCCGCGCTGGAGGTGGCACTGGGTGTCCAGCTCATCGAGCGTACGACGCGCAAGGTACTGCTCTCACCCGCGGGGGAGCGGCTGGCGCTGCGGGCCCATGCGGTACTGGAGGCCGTCGGCGAGTTCATGGAGGAGGCCGAGGCCGTGCGCGCGCCCTTCACCGGCGTGCTCAGGCTCGGGGTGATCCCGACCGTCGCGCCCTACCTCCTGCCGACCGTGCTCAGGCTGGTCCACGAGCGCTATCCGGAGCTCGACCTCCAGGTCCACGAGGAACAGACGTCCTCACTGCTGGACGGGCTGGCGGCCGGCCGGCTGGACCTGCTGCTGCTCGCCGTGCCGCTCGGGGTGCCGGGGGTCACCGAACTTCCCCTGTTCGACGAAGACTTCGTCCTGGTGATGGAGCAGGGGCACCCGCTGGGCGGGCGCGAGGACGTCCCGCGCGAGACACTGCGGGACCTGCCGTTGCTGCTGCTCGACGAGGGCCACTGCCTGCGCGACCAGGCGCTGGACATCTGCCGGGAGGCGGGGCGCACCCAGGGGGCGCCGGTGACGACGACCGCCGCGGGACTGTCCACCCTGGTGCAGCTGGTCGCGGGCGGCCTCGGGGTGACCCTGCTGCCGCGTACGGCGGTGACGGTGGAGACCGGGCGCAACGACGCGCTGTCCACCGGGTACTTCACGGATCCGGCCCCCTCGCGACGGGTGGCGCTGGCCGTACGCACGGGAACGGCACGGCACGAGGAGTTCGAACTGTTCGCGGCCGCGCTGCGCGGCGCCATGGGGTCGCTGCCGGTGCGGGTGGCGGAGGGCGGATGAGCGCGGTCCGGGCTCAGGGCCCGGACCGCGCCCCCTGTCACTCCGCGCGCAGACCTACCTCGCATGTATACGGACCGCCATCGAACTCGGCGGCCCCTGGTCCGGAGTCCCGGACCAGGGCTATGCGTCGGTTCCGGGCTCTAGGGGTGGCGCCTTCGGCGGGCGCCCGCGGCGCGGGATGGGCGCGGCGCCCCCCGGCAGCCGCCCCGCCTCCGCCAGTGCCCGCCTCAGCAGGAACTCGATCTGGGCGTTCGCGCTGCGCAGCTCGTCCGAGGCCCACCGGGCCAGCGCGTCGTGCACCGCGGGATCGAGCCGCAACAGCATCTGCTTGCGCTGCTGCGGCCCGCGCCGGGGCCCGCCGGTGGCAGGGGCGGTGTCGTCCGTCACTGGTAGAGCGTGCCCGTGTTCAGGACCGGCTGGGCGGCGCGGTCCCCGCACAGCACCACCATCAGGTTGCTGACCATCGCCGCCTTGCGCTCGGAGTCGAGCTCGACGATGTCCTGCTCCGCGATCCGGGTCAGCGCCATCTCGACCATGCCGACCGCGCCCTCGACGATCTGCTGGCGGGCCGCGACGACCGCCCCGGCCTGCTGGCGCTGGAGCATCGCCGAGGCGATCTCGGGGGCGTACGCGAGGTGGCTGAAACGCGACTCGATGATCAGGACGCCGGCCGCCTGCACCCGTGCGGTGAGCTCGACCGCCAGCTTCTCGGTGATCTCCTCCGCGTTCCCGCGCAGCGAGAGGCCGCCCTCCTCGTGGGCGTCGTACGGGTACTCGATCGCGATGTGCCGGACGGCCGCCTCGGTCTGGGTGGCGACGAACTCCAGGAAGTCGTCGACCTCGAAGAGCGCCTGCGCGGTGTCCTCGACCTTCCAGACGACGATCGCGGCGAGCTCGATGGGGTTCCCGTAGGCGTCGTTGACCTTCAGGACGGCCGTCTCGTGGTTGCGGACCCGGGTGGAGATCTTGCGGCTGGAGGTCAGCGGGTTGATCCAGCGCAGGCCGTCCGCGCGAATGGTGCCGACGTACCTGCCGAAGAGCTGGATGACCCGGGCCTCGCCGGGAGCGACCATCTTCACACCGCTCATGCAGAAGAGCGAGGCGATGAAGAGCAGCAGGCCGAGGACGAAGACCGGGATGCCGATGCCGTTGTGGCCGTTGGAGCCGATCACGCCGCCCACGACGGCCAGTCCTACGCCCAGGAACACCCCGAGGACGGTCAGCAGCAGCCCGAGGCCGCCGGGGATGGAGTGGGCCGTCGTCTCCCTGACCTGCGGAGCGGGCATCTCGGGGGCGTCCGGCGTCAGGTCGGCGCCGGGGTCGGTGGTGCCGGGTCGGTCGTGAGGTGCGGACATGGGGTCCCCCGTTTCGTGCGGTGCATCACCGCGCTAGCAATGTGATAACACATTATCTGTTCTCACAACCTTGCGCACCCCTGGTGAGTCGGTTCCATAGGGGTGGGTGCTGATTGTCACGTCCGGAAAAGACCGGATCGCCTGCCTTTTGTCCACGCCTTCGGTGTTAGCTGGCAGGTCCGAGCGAAGCGGTTCGAGCAGAGGAACAGGAGCACCACAGCGATGGGTCGAGCGGATGCGCGACGAGCTGCCAGGAGCGGCGGCATACGCCGGCTCTTCACCTGGCGGAGGATGCTGGGCACCTTCTTCGGGCTCTGCCTGCTCGTGGTGGGCGCCTTCGGGGCGCTCTACCTGTACGTGGACGTGCCGGCGGCCAACGCCCAGGCCGAGAAGCAGAGCAACGTCTACGAGTACAGCGACGGCACGCTCCTCGCCCGTACCGGTTCCGGGGTCAACCGGGAGATAGTCGACCTGGACGTCGTACCCAAGAAGGTCCAGCACGCCTTCGTCGCCGCCGAGAACAAGTCCTTCTACCGGGACCAGGGCGTCGACCTCAAGGGCACGACGCGCGGACTGCTCAACACGCTGACCGGCAAGGGCAAGCAGGGCGGCTCCACGATCACGCAGCAGTACGTGAAGAACTACTACCTCACGCAGGACCAGACGGTCACCCGCAAGCTCAAGGAGCTGGTGATCTCGCTCAAGGTCGACCAGCGCACGAAGAAGGACGACATCCTCGCCGGCTACCTCAACACCGTGTACTACGGACGCGGCGCGAGCGGCATCCAGGCGGCGGCGCAGGCCTACTACGGGGTCGACGCCAAGGACCTCGACGTCTCCCGGGGCGCCTACCTCGCGGCGCTGCTCCAGGCGCCCAGCCAGTACGACTGGGCGGTCGCCTCGCCGACCGGCAAGAAGCTGGTCAAGGAACGCTGGGCCTACACGCTGGACAACATGGTCGACGAGGGATGGCTGGACAAGGCGGAGCGCGCGAAGCTGACGTTCCCCGTCCCGCAGCCCCCGAAGGCCGCCCCCGGCATGGAGGGCCAGACCGGTTACCTCGTCGAGGCGGCCAACCAGGAGATGGCGCGCCAGGGCATCACCGAGGAGATGCGCGAGGCCGGCGGCTGGACGGTCACCCTCAACATCGACAAGAAGAAGCAGAAGCAGCTCGAGAAGTCGGTCGACCGCGAGCTGGAGAACCAGCTGGACCGCAAGAGCAACCAGGTCGACGCGACCGTCCAGGCGGGCGCCACGTCCGTGGACCCGAAGACGGGCAAGGTGCTCGCGCTCTACGGCGGCGTGGGCGCCACCGAGCACTACATATCCAACGCCACCCGCCGGGACTACCAGCCCGCCTCCACCTTCAAGCCGCTCGTGCTCGCCTCGGCACTGGAGAACGGCTCGACCACCCAGGACGGCGACCTGATCGGCCTCGACACGGTCTACGACGGCACCAGCAGGCGCCCCGTGGTCGGCAGCGACGTCCCGTACGCCCCGCAGAACGAGGACGACATCAGCTACGACAGCCCGACCGTCCGGACGGCGATGGACAAGTCCATCAACTCCGTCTTCGCGCAGATGGTCGTGGACGTCACCCCCTCCGCCGTGAAGAAGACCGCGCTGGCCATGGGCGTACCGGACAGGAACTTCCCCGAGACGCCCTCGCTGACCCTCGGCACCATGAACGCCTCGACGTGGGACATGGCCGGGGTGTACGCCACGCTGGACAACCACGGCAGGAAGGTCACCCCGACCATCGTCAAGTCCGCGGTGCACCGTGACCGCGTCATGGAGCCCGTGGACGGTACCGGCAGCCAGGTGATCAGCCGGGCCTCCGCCGACACCGTGACCGACGCGCTGACCGAGGTCGTGGACATGGGATCCGGTCACGAGGCGAACACCCCGGCCTACGACGCCGCCGGCAAGACCGGAACGGCGGAGGAGAACAAGGCGGCGTGGTTCGCCGGCTATACCCCCGAGCTCACGACGGTCGTCGCCCTGTACGGCGAGTCCCCCAAGGGCGGTACGCAGGTCAGCCTCACCGGCACGGCCAACTCCGGCCGGGCCAACGGAGGCGGCTTCCCGGCCAGGATCTGGGCGGACTACACCCTGGGAGCACTCGGCGGCGGCTCCGACGCGACCTTCGACCTGGAGGGCGTGGAACGCGGTGAGACGACGGTGACCGAGAGCCCTTCCACCACGCCTCCGGAGACCGAGTCACCGGAGGCGACCCCGTCGAAGGAGCCGGAGACGACGCCCTCGCAGACTCCGAGTGAGACCCCGGGTGAGGAGTCGCCGCCGGCCGAGGAGACGCCCAGCGAGTCGCCCTCCGGGACACCGAGCGAATCGCCCAGTTCCGAGGGACCCGACGAGGACCGGCCGCCGGGCGAGCGCCCGGGCAGCGACACCGGCCTGCTGGGGCAGTGAGCGCGCGGGAGGGGCGGTGCCGTCCGGCACCGTCCCTCCCGCATGTCCGCCTCCGGGCCTACGAGACGGACGTGGACATCTCGAACCAGACCACCTTGCCCGTCGAGAGCCGGGTCGCCCCCCATCGCTTCGCCAGCCGGTTGACCAGGAACAGACCGCGCCCGCCCTCGTCCGTCTCGCGGGCCCGGCGCTGCCTGGGCAGCTGCGGGGAGTCGTCGCCCACCTCGCAGCGCAGCATGTCCGTGCGCAGCAGCCGCAGGGTCACCGGGCGCTCCGCGTACCGCACGGCGTTGGTCACCACCTCGCTGACGAGCAGCTCCACCTCGTCCGAGAGGTCGTCCAGCCCCCACCGGCTGAGGGCCCGGCGGGCGAGCCTGCGGGCCCGGCCCGGGGCGGCGTCCTCCGGCTCCAGGAACCAGTAGGCGACATCGCTCGGGGCGATGCCGTCGAAACGGGCGGCCAGCAGCGCGATGTCGTCGTCACGGTCGCCCGGGCCGAGCATGTCGAGCACGTCGTCGCAGAGCGCTTCCAGCGGCGGCGAGTGGTCCGGCCCGGTCAGCTGGGCCGTGGCCGCGAGGCGCTCGCGCAACATCTCGATCCCGGTCCAGACGTCGCGTATCCGGGACTCGACCAGACCGTCCGTGTACAGCAGCAGCGTGGCCCCGGCCGGGGCGTCCAGCTCGACGGCCTCGAAGTCGACCCCGCCGACGCCGATGGGCGCCCCGGGCGGCACCCGCAGGACCTCGGCCCGGCCGCCCAGGTGGAGGAGCACGGGCGGCGGATGGCCGGCGTTGGCGATGGTGATCCGGTGGGCGACGGGGTCGTACACCGCGTACAGGCAGGTCGCCATGCGGTCGCTGCCGAGCCGCTGCGCCTGTTCGTCCAGGTGGTGCAGGATCTCCTGCGGCGGCAGATCCAGACCGGCCAGCGTCTGCGCGGTCGTGCGCAGCTGGCCCATGATCGCCGCCGACGTCATCGAGTGGCCCATCACGTCGCCGACGACCAGCGCTACCCGGCTGCCGGGCAGCGGGATCGCGTCGTACCAGTCTCCGCCGACCCGGGCCGTCTCGGCGGCCGGGAGGTAGCGCGAGGCCAGGCGCACGCCGGTGGGCTGGGGGAGCGAGTCGGGCAGCATCGTGCGCTGCAGCTCGTCGGCGATGTACGCCTCACGCCCGTACAGCACCGCCTTGTCGATGCCGAGCGCGGTGTGCGTCGCCAGCTGGGCGGCGACCAGCAGGTCGTTGGCCTCGAAGGGCGGCCGGTCCGTGCCCCGCAGGAACACGGCGGCGCCGATCACCCGGCGCCGCCCGCGCAGCGGTGCCAGGATCGCCCGGTGGCCCGTGGGCACGCTCCGGCCCGCGCCCAGCAGTTCGGGCAGTGCGACGCGGGCGGCCGCGGAATCCCCGAACACCGGCCGCACGCCCCGCAGGACCTCGGCCAGCGCGCCCCCCGCCAGCACCTCGCAGAGGTCGGCGGCGGGCATCGGCCCGGTGTGCGGGCCGATGACGGGCAGCCTCAGCCGCTCGCCCTCCGGGCCGCCGTCGGCGTCCTCCTCGGCCAGCCGCAGCCTGTCCGTGCGGCGCAGCCGCAACACGAAGGGACTGACCGGACGCTCGTCACCCACCGGGAGCGGGTCGCGGAGGTAGACGAGTATGGCGTCGGAGAACGTGGGCACACTGGCCCGGCAGAGGCCCAGCACGATCTCGTCCAGGTCTATGCCCCGGGCGATCCGGCGGGTCGCCGCACCCACGAAGCGCAGCCGGTCACCCTCGCGACGGGCGGTCGCCTGGTGGTCCGCACCGGGAGCAGCGATCTCCGGGCCCGAGGGCGGACCCGGATTCGGAGCCGCGGAGGGGCCGGGGATGGAAGCGGTGGCAGCGGCGCCCGGGGCCGGGGCACCGGGGGCGTCCTCCTGCTGCCGCGGCCGGGCGCGTTCCTGCGGCCTGGCGGCGAGGGGCTGCCGGCCTTCGTGGGAGGTGGGATGCTCCGTCACGCGTGGGATTCCGTCCGTCCGGGCCGGTTGTACGAGGCGGTCACAGTCACCTCGGGGGGTCGCGCCACTGTGCCCCGGCGAGCGCGGTGAGAACAACGCCTGTCACCGGATGCCCCGGTGAGCGGGGCCGAAACCGGACGGCCCCGCGGTGGGCCGATATCGGTCTGTCCGGCGACGGGGCAGCAGGCAGCGCGCACGTCTCCACCCCCTCGTAGTGGCTCGTTCGCCCGCACGGGTCACCCGGCTCCGTGGGCCGTGCGACACATGCGATGTGTACGGTGACTTGTGGTCAGATCCCCTGTGGCGCCCGCCGGTTGCGGTGAGCGGTCCGGAGGAGCGGCACACGGGGGGTGATCCTACGTTTGCCCCCTGGGATGCACCAAGGGTCTCACGACAGGCTGTGGACAGGGGGGCGGTCCCAGTCATCCGGCAGGCGCGGAACCTCCCACCGGGGATCGGGCCGCCAGTGCTCCCAGCCGTCGGCGAACGGGGAGCCCCAGGCGCGGATCACCTCGAGCGCGGCGTGCCCGGCCGCCCGGACCCGGTGCGCGGTGGCCCGGTCCATCAGCCCGACCCGCTGCGCCTGGGCGAACTCGTCCTCGTCCAGCCACTCCCAACTGCGATCGGGATGCACGGAGATGTCGAGGAAGTGGTCCCGGGAGTCCACTCCTCCGGCCCAGCGTGAGCGGGGCTCCTCGAGGTTGACGTACCAGTTGCGGAAGAGCCAGCCTCGGTCCCAGAAGAGCCACACCGACCAGGGATCGCCCGGCCGGGCGAGCTTGAGCACACCCGAGCCGAACCAGCGCGAACGCACCGTGGTGCGCGGCCGGGTGTAGCGGGTGGCGAGCGGCTCGGCGTGCACCTGGGTGCCGTCGGCGAGCACCGGCCTCACGCACTCGGTGCCCGATGCCATCCACACGGCGAGCAGTTCGTCGGTGTCCTGCACGACGGTGACCGGCCGGCAGATGTGCACGGCGTCGTCACCGCCGTTGCCCCGGTAGCGCCAGAGGATCTGGTCCCCCGGCACCCAGCGCGCGCCGCCACCCGCTTCTGTAGCCCCTGCTTCCGTGGCTGTCATGAAAAGATCTTAGGGCCTCTCGTCCGGATGGGACCGGGCTCGCGCGCCCGGCGTCGCCCGCCGCGGTACGGGGTCACGGCCGTGTCATGCGCAACACGTCCAGGGCCTCGTCGAGCTGCTCCACCGTCAGGTCGCCGCGCTCGACGTATCCGCCGGACAGCACCGTCTCGCGGATCGTGGTGCCTTCGGCCAGCGACTTCTTGGCGACCTTCGCCGCCTCCTCGTAGCCGATGTACTTGTTCAGCGGGGTCACGACCGAGGGCGAGGACTCCGCGTACGTCCGGGCCCGCTCCACGTTGGCGGTGATGCCCTCGACCGTCCGGTCGGCGAGCAGCCGCGCGGCGTTGGTGAGCAGCCGCACCGACTCCAGCAGATTCCTCGCGATGACCGGAAGCATCACGTTGAGCTCGAAGTTGCCGGCCGCTCCCGCCGCGGCCACCGTGGCGTCGTTACCCGTCACCTGGGCCGCGACCATCAGGACGGCTTCCGGGATGACCGGATTCACCTTCCCGGGCATGATCGACGAGCCGGGCTGGAGGTCGGGCAGGTTGATCTCGGCCAGTCCGGTGCGCGGACCGGAGGCCATCCAGCGCAGGTCGTTGCAGATCTTCGTGAGCGAGACGGCGACGGTGCGCAGCTGCCCGGACGTCTCGACGAGACCGTCCCGGGCGCCCTGCGCCTCGAAGTGGTTGCGGGCCTCGGTGAGCGGCAGCCCGGTCGTACGCGCGACCTCGGCGATCACGGCGGCGGAGAACCCGGGCGGCGTGTTGATCCCGGTACCCACCGCCGTACCACCGAGTGGCAGTTCGGCGAGGCGGGGGAGCGAGGCGTGCAACCGCTCGACGCCGTAGCGGACCTGCGCGGCGTAGCCGCCGAACTCCTGGCCCAGCGTGACGGGTGTGGCGTCCATCAGGTGGGTACGGCCGGACTTCACGACCTCCGCGAACTCGGCCGATTTCCGCTCCAGGACGGCGGCCAGGTGTTCCAGTGCCGGGATCAGATCGGCGGTGACGGCGGCGGTCGCGGCGATGTGGATGGAGGACGGGAAGACGTCGTTGGACGACTGGGACGCGTTGACGTGGTCGTTGGGGTGGACCTCACGGCCCAGGCGCTCGGTGGCGAGCGTGGCGACGACCTCGTTGGTGTTCATGTTGGACGAGGTGCCGGAGCCCGTCTGGAACACGTCGATGGGGAAGTGCTCGTCCCACCGCCCGGCCACGACCTCCGCCGCCGCCTCCTGGATCGCGTCGGCGATCTCCGGGTCGAGCACCTCGAGTTCGGCGTTGACCTTGGCGGCAGCGGCCTTGATCCGGCCGAGGGCCTCGATGTGCGCGCGCTCCAGCCGCCGGCCGGAGATGGGGAAGTTCTCCACGGCTCTCTGCGTCTGGGCCCGCCACTTGGCGTGCGCGGGTACTTCCACCTCACCCATCGAGTCGTGCTCGATGCGGTACCGGGTGCTGTCGGCCGATCCGTCCATGGTTGGTAAACCTCCTGCTGGAGCGAGCGCGGGCCTGGCCCGTCGTATTCCCGCTCCCTTGTACTCCAGCCCCGGTGCCTCACGGGGCATGCGGACCGCGCGCCACGGATCGCGGGGTGCGCGGCCTCTGCCTGATCCGGCCTGGTCCGGGCTGATGGCCCTGCCGCAGCCGGGTGGTCAGCCGGCCCACCGTCCCGAGAGGAAGGCGAGGGCGAAAACGGTCGTCAGGGGCGCGGCCACGCACAGGTACGCGGCCAGGAACCGCGGTCTGCGCAGGCTCCACAGGGCCAGCGTGATCCACAGCGGCCACCACAGGAGAGTGGCACGGGGGACGGACGTGTACCAGTAGGAGGTGCCCAGGGCCCACAGGCTGAGGGCGATGTACAGGGCCTCGGCCGGCCGTCGCCGGCGGACCAGCAGGCCGCACAGGAGGAGCCCGACCACCATGGCGGCGAGTTCGGCCTGGGACATGAAGGCGTACCCGGTGGTCTGGGCGTGGCCGAAGGCGGCGTTCCAGGTGTTGCCCCATGCCTCCCAGGGGGCGTGGAAGGTGCGGTACCAGCCCTGTTCCTGGGCGTGCTTCCAGGCCATCCAGTCGCCGGTGCGCGTGTGCAGGTAGTACGTGTAGGCGGCTGCGGGCAGGGCGGGCAGGGCCAGCCACGGCAGGTGGCGCGCGCGCCGGTGTGCGGGTGCCGACAGCAGGAAGTGGAGGACGAGGGCGGCGGCGAGGAAGAGGCCGCTCACGCGGACCGTGGTCGCCAGTGCGGTCAGCGTGGCCGCGAGAGGCCAGTGGTGGCGGCGGGCGGCGAGCCAGGCGGGGAGGGCCAGCGCGAGGAAGAGGGACTCGGTGTAACCCGCGGCCAGGAACACCGCGCAGGGCGAGCACAGGAGCATCAGGACGGCACGTCGGCCCGCTTCCTTCCGGGGCAGGTGCAGCCGCGCGATCCGGGCCAGCGCCAGGACGGCGACGGCGCCGGAGACGAAGGAGATCAGCAGGCCGGCCGCGGTCCAGTGCGGGACGACGGTGTGGACGGCCCGCAGGACGAGGGGGAAGCCGGGGAAGAACGCCTCACGGTGGTCCCACCCGGCCGTCCAGGGGCCCGCCTGCCCGGGGAAGTAGCCGTCTCTGGCTATGTGCAGGTAATGCCCCCAGTCCCACTGCTCGAAGGACGACGCGACCGAGCCGGCCTGATGGGCACCGCGGTCCGCCGGGAACAGGTGACGGGCGGAGTAGGCGGTGGTCCAGACGGCCGCGCGCGTCAGCAGGTACAGCCACAGGACCTGACGGTCGGCCGTGTCCAGGCGGAAGGGCAGGGAGCCGAGGAGGCCCCGAGGCGAGAGGCGGGGGCCGGCCTCGCCCTCTGCCGGCGGGGGTGCCTGAAGCCGTTCCCGCGTCGCGGAACGGTGTACGGACACGGGCGCGCTCTCACGCGGCCTGGACGACGTGGCGGACATACGTTGCTCTCTCGGAAGGGGAGGCGTGCGGGACCGCCCGGCGGCGCCGGGCCCGGGGCCGGGTGGGTCAGGGCGCGGAAGTGGTGGTCGCTGCCCCCTCGGGCGGGGGTGGGGGCGGGCTCGATTCGGTCGGAGTACCGCCCGGCATGCGCGTGCCGGGCGGCCAGGTGGGGGTCTTCGACGGGCTCGGGCCGCCGCTCGACGGCGGCAGGCCGGTGGTGGGGGCGGGAGCGGGCGGGGGCGTGCTGTGCGTCGCACCGGTCGCCGGCGCCGCGGGGGCCGGGGCGCTCCTCAGGGACGTCGACGTGGCGACGGTCCCGCCCACGAGGACCAGGCAGCCCGCCGCGAGTGCGGCGAGCCGCCGCCGGTGGGCCCGGCGGCCGCGTTCGGCGATGCGGGCCATCGGGGCGGGGACGGCGCGGGACCGCCCGGCCGCAGCGGCTTGTTCGAACAACGATCGCAGCGGGTCGTGGGGCTCAGGCACCGGTGACCTCCTCCATGCGCGGGTCCTGCAGGCGGTGAGCGAGCGCGGCGCGGCCGCGGACCAGGTGCGTCTTGACGGTGCTGGCGGACAGGCCGGTCTCATCGGCGATCTGCTCGACCGTGAGGTCGCACAGGTAATGCAGGGTCAGCGTGCGGCGCTGCCGGGGCGGCAGCCCTCGCAGCGCCTCCACCAGCGCCACGCGCTCCGGCCCCGGACCGTCGATGTCCGGCGGCGCGCCGGTGCGCGTCCACGCGTCCGCCGTACGCCGCCGCAGGCGCCATCGGCTCACCGCCAGACGCCATGCCACCGTGCGGATCCACGCCTCGGGCTGCCCGTCGCGGTCCAGCTGCCGCCGCCGGTTCCACCCCTTGACGAACGCCTCCTGCACGACGTCCTGCGCCTCGTGCAGGTCGCCGAGCATCACGTACAACTGCCCCGTGAGACGCGCGGCCCGCTGGGCGTAGAACTCTTCGAACTCCTCGACGGTCAACGACCACTCCCGGATCTCTCGCTTCACCAGGCATACGCCTGGCGCGGGGCTTCCGGTCGACACGGAGTACGACAAAAGAAAGTGATGGTCGTCACGGAACCGGACGCCGGGGACCCGTCGCCCGCCGGCGTCCGGGCCCGCATGCCGAAGGGGCGCCCCGGCCCGTGGCCGGAGCGCCCCTTCGGTCCTCGGTCGGTCAGCCCAGGCCGGGACCGCGGACCGGGATGCTGGTGAAGGTGGGGGCAGGGGCGGGCTCGGTGAAGAAGTCGTTGCCCTTGTCGTCGACCACGACGAAGGCCGGGAAGTCCTCGACCTCGATCCGCCAGACCGCCTCCATGCCGAGCTCCTCGTACTCGACGACCTCGACCTTCTTGATGCAGTCCTGCGCGAGCCGCGCCGCCGGGCCGCCGATGGAGCCGAGGTAGAAGCCGCCGTGCGCGTCACAGGCGTCGGTCACCTGCTGGGACCGGTTGCCCTTGGCGAGCATCACCTTGGAGCCGCCCGCCGCCTGGAACTGTGCGACGTAGCTGTCCATCCGGCCGGCCGTGGTCGGGCCGAAGGATCCGGAGGCGTAACCCTCGGGCGTCTTCGCCGGGCCCGCGTAGTACACCGGGTGGTCCTTGAGGTACTGCGGCATCTCCTCGCCCGCGTCGAGCCGCTCCTTGATCTTGGCGTGCGCGATGTCGCGCGCCACGACCAGCGGGCCGGTCAGCGAGAGCCGGGTCTTGACCGGGTACTTCGTCAGCTCGGCCAGGATCTCGTCCATCGGACGGTTCAGGTCGATCTTCACCACGCTCCCGGACTCGTCCAGGTGCTCGTCGGTGGTGTCCGGCAGGAAGCGCGCCGGGTCCTTCTCCAGCTGCTCCAGGAACACACCCTCGGCGGTGATCTTCGCGGTCGCCTGGCGATCCGCCGAGCAGGACACGGCGATGGCGACGGGCAGCGACGCACCGTGGCGGGGGAGGCGGACGACGCGCACGTCGTGGCAGAAGTACTTGCCGCCGAACTGAGCCCCGATGCCGATCTTCTGGGTCAGCTCGAAGACCTTCTGCTCCAGCTCCTTGTCCCGGAAGCCGTGACCGGTCGGGGAGCCCTCGGCGGGCAGCTCGTCCAGATAGTGCGCGGAGGCGTACTTGGCGGTCTTCAGCGCGAATTCGGCCGACGTACCGCCGACGACGATGGCCAGGTGGTAGGGCGGGCAGGCCGCCGTACCGAGCGAACGGATCTTCTGCTCCAGGAACTTCATCATGGAGTCCTCGTTGAGGACCGCCTT
This sequence comes from Streptomyces sp. B1I3, assembly GCF_030816615.1. Taxonomy (NCBI): domain Bacteria; kingdom Bacillati; phylum Actinomycetota; class Actinomycetes; order Kitasatosporales; family Streptomycetaceae; genus Streptomyces; species Streptomyces sp. B1I3. The sequence continues at coordinate 3,020,399 of NZ_JAUSYD010000001.1, read as the reverse complement.
GGTCTCCTGGAAGAGGAACGACTTGTTGGCCGAACCGCCGCCCTTCGCCATGAAGAGGAACTTGTACGCGCCGCCGTCGGTGGCGTACAGCTCGATCTGCGCCGGAAGGTTCGAGCCGGTGTTCTTCTCGTCCCACATGGTCAGCGGGGCCATCTGCGAATAACGCAGGTTGAGCTTCGTGTACGCGTCGAAGATGCCGTGGGACAGGGCCTCCTCGTCACCGCCCTCGGTGAGCACGTTCTGCCCGCGCTTGCCCATGACGATCGCCGTACCCGTGTCCTGGCACATGGGCAGGACACCCGCGGCGGCGATGTTCGCGTTCTTCAGGAGGTCCAGCGCGACGAACTTGTCGTTGGACGAGGCCTCGGGGTCGTCCACGATGCGTCGCAGCTGCGCCAGGTGGGCCGGGCGCAGATAGTGCGAGATGTCGTGCATGGCCTCGGCCGCGAGCGTGCGCAGAGCCTCCGGAGCCACCTTGAGGAACGTACGGCCGTCGGCCTCGAAGGTCGAGACGCCCTCGGCGGTCACCAGCCGGTACGGCGTGGTGTCCTCTCCCAGAGGGAGCAGATCGGAGTACGCAAACTCTGGCATTACGGCCATTCCTCACTCGGCGACAGCGGCTGACCTCCCTTGGGCAGCGCATCCACCAGGGTAGAACGCCGTCGGCGCGCCGAGTCTGTGAGGTAGGGCTCACCCCGGAGCGCCTGCTCCGGCACGCCGGATTCCGCACAAGACCGTAGAGGTACTGGTCGCGATCTATCGCGTCTGGGTACGCTGGGCCGGTGGACCTCGAGAAGCAGCCCCAGCAGCCCGTCGCTCCGGCCGGTCCCGCGCCCGCCGGCATCCGTGCGTCCGACGCGGACCGCGACCGGATCGCGGACATCCTGCGAGAGGCCATGGCGGAAGGCCGGCTGACCGCCGAGGAGCACGCCGAGCGGGTCGACCTGGCCTACCGGGCCAAGACCGTCGGCGAGCTCGAGCCCTTGGTGAGTGACCTGCCGGCGAGCAGGGGCGCCGCCCCCCGGACCGCCTCTCCCCACGGCTACGGCCCCGACACGCCGGCGGGACCCGCCGAGAACCTCGTCGCGGTCTTCAGCAGTTCCACCCGCAGGGGCCGCTGGCGGGTGGGCGGCCGGACGAACTCCTTCGCGCTCTTCGGCAGCGTCGAGATCGATTTGACGGAAGCCCTTTTCGGCCAGCGTCTGACTGTCATCAATGCGACGTCCATCTTCGGCAGTGTCGAAATCAAGGTGCCGGAGAACATTTCCCTGCGTGGCAGCGGCACCGGTATCTTCGGCAATTTCGAGGTCGACACACTGGAATCCACCGACCCGGAAGCCCCCGTGGTCGTCGTGAACGGCTATTCCGTCTTCGGGAACGTCGAGGCAAAGCCCAAGCGGGGCAGGCTCGTCGCCAACCTCCACGCCCAGCTGCGCAAACACCTCGGCCGCTGAGGACGCCTGGCCGATTCCCGTCCCGCCGCATTCCGGCCAGAACACGGCCGCGCGGTCTTGTCGGCGGTCGAAGTGGGGACCACTCAGTGCATAGGCGTGCGTACAGCGGGTAGGGAGTGCTGCATCGCCTCTCGCTCACGAAGCCCAAGTCGTCGTCAGGAGTGGACCGTGCTGCAACTGCCGCATCAGCCCCTGCAGGTCGCCGCCGTGCCGTCCCAGCGCAATCCCGCGCGGGAGGACCAGACGGGGCCCTGGCATGCGGAGGCGGTGTGCCGCCGGGACGAAGCCGGGCTGTTCTTCGCCCCGTCGAAGGAGCCGACTGCTGCCCGACTGTCCCGCGAGGAAGCGGCCAAGCAGGTCTGTGGCCGCTGCCCGGTCATGGTGGAGTGCAGGGAACACGCGCTCGTACAGCCTGAGCCGTACGGGGTGTGGGGCGGCCTCACCGCCGCGGAGCGCCGGGTGGTGCTCGCCCGGCGGCGCAGGCGCGACATCGAACTCAAGGCGGCGGCCCCGGCGGAGCGCATAGCCGCTGCGGGCTGACGTCCCGGCGCAGGGGCCTGACGTCCCGGTGCGCGGTGCCTTGACGTTCCGGTGCGGGGTCCGACGTCCCGGCGCACGGGCCTGACGTCCCGGTGCGCAGGTTCGGATGTTCCGGCGCGTGGAGCTGACCCCTGTGCGTCGGACCTGATCCCTGTGCCTCGGACCTGATCCGTGCGTCGGACCTGATCCGGCGTACGCGCAGCTCCCGCGCGCCGGCCCGGACGCACCGGGCGGCGGCCCTGATGTTCCTCGCGCGGACCGGCGGACCGCGGGGGCTGCCCGCACGAACAGCCCCCGTGGTCCTGCCGACCGGTTCTACTTGCCGCGGTCGAAGTCGATCGCGCTGTAGGCACGCAGCTTGGAGAGCCGGTGCGTGGAGTCGATCTTCCGGATCGTGCCCGACTTGGAGCGCATCACCAGGGACTCCGTGGTCGCCGTCTCCGCGCGGTACCGCACACCGCGCAGCAGCTCACCGTCGGTGATGCCGGTGGCGACGAAGAACACGTTGTCCCCGCTGACGAGGTCGTCCGTCGACAGGACCCGGTCCAGGTCGTGCCCGGCGTCCAGCGCGCGCTGCCGCTCGGCCTCGTCCTTGGGCCAGAGCTTGCCCTGGATGACACCGCCCAGGCACTTTATGGCGCAGGCCGAGATGATGCCCTCGGGCGTGCCGCCGATGCCCATGAGCAGATCGACGCCGGTCCCTTCGCGGGCCGCCATGATCGATCCGGCGACATCGCCGTCGGAGATGAACTTGATCCGGGCGCCCGTCTCCCGGATCTCCCTGACGATGCCCTCGTGCCGGGGGCGGTCGAGGATGACGACGGTGACGTCCTCGGGGGTGGAGCTCTTGGCCTTGGCCACGCGCCGGATGTTCACCGACACCGGGGCGTTGATGTCGACGAAGTCGGCGGCCTCGGGGCCCGTGACCAGCTTGTCCATGTAGAAGACGGCGGACGGGTCGAACATGGCACCGTGGTCCGCGGCGGCCAGCACGGCGATCGCGTTCGGCATGCCCTTGGCGTTGAGCGTGGTGCCGTCGATCGGGTCGACGGCGATGTCGACCTCGGCGCCGGTGCCGTCGCCGACCCGTTCGCCGTTGAAGAGCATGGGCGCCTCGTCCTTCTCGCCCTCACCGATGACGACGATGCCGTTCATCGAGACGGTGGAGACGAGGGTGCGCATGGCTTTCACAGCGGCGCCGTCGGCGCCGATCTTGTCGCCGCGCCCGACCCAGCGCCCGGCGGCCATCGCGGCGGCCTCGGTGACCCGGACCAACTCCAGGGCCAGGTTGCGGTCGGGGGCCTCCGGGGAGACCTCGAGCTGGGACGGCAGATGATGCTCGGACATCGGAGCGCACCTTTCTGTACGACGACGACCGGAAAGAGGGTGCTGTGACTCTATCGGTAGGTCGATAAAATGAGCAGTGCGGGTCACGTATGAGCGGCGCCCCGCTGGCTGGTTCCCTACGGCCCCATGCCACCATTGACTCCGTGGCAAGCAAGCGAGGCAAGCAGACGGTCCGGGACATGTTCCTGTCGATGCTCGTGATCACCGCAGTGGCGGGCGGCGTCTACATCTTCATCCCGCACGACGACAAGGCCGACCCCCTCAAGGCCGTCGACTACCGCGTCGAGCTCGCCACGGCGAGGCGTGCCGCACCGTACCCGGTGGCCGCCCCGGACGGGCTGCCGAAGGGGTGGAAGCCGACCTCCGTCTCCTACGAGGGGCGCAACGGCGCGGGCTGGCACCTCGGTTTCCTGGACCCGGACGGCGGTTACGTCGCGGTGGAGCAGTCCACGACCCCGGCGGACAAGTACGTGCCCCAGGTCAGCCAGCACGCGGAGAACACCGGGCGCACGCAGCAGGTGGCCGGCCAGGCGTGGCAGCGCTGGGAGGGCTCGAAGTACGACGCCCTCGTGCTGCACGGCAAGGGGGCGACCACGGTCGTCACGGGCTCGGCCCCGATGGAGCGGCTGACGGAGATGGCCGCGGCGCTCGAGACGGGTGCCTGACCCGCTTTCGTCCCCGACACCCACTGCTCCGTCGTACGCGAAGCTTGTGTGCGGGGCGCCCCTGTGCGCGTCCTTGTATGCGGAGTCCCTGTATGCGGAGTCCCTGTACGTGGCGTCGCTGTACGCGGCGTCGCTGTACGTGGAAAGGCCCCGCGGCGCTCGGCGCCGGGGGCCTTTCCACTGGACCGGGTGTGCCGGTCAGACGGTCGTGACGACCTCGTCGTACGACAGGCGCGGCAGACGCGGGAACCAGGCGTCCTCGCCCGGCTTGCCGATGTTGACGGCCATCAGCAGCTTGTGGTCGCCGTCCAGGAACTCCTTCTCGATGCCCGCGGCGTCGAAGCCGGTCATCGGGCCGGCGGCCAGGCCGGCGGCGCGGACGCCGATGATGAAGTAGGCGGCCTGCAGCGCGGCGTTGAGGAGGGCGGACTGCTCGCGGACCGGGCGCTCGGAGAAGAACGCGTCCTTGGCCTGCGGGAAGTGCGGCATGAGGGCCGGAAGCTCCTCGTGGAACTCGTGGTCCGCGACGAGGAGCGCGACCAGCGGCGCGGCGGCGGTCTTCGGCCGGTTGCCCTCGGCCATGTGCTTGACGAGACGCTCGCGGCCCTCGGCGGAGCGGACCAGGACGACACGCAGCGGCGACTGGTTGAAGGCGGTGGGGCCGTACTTGACCAGGTCGTAGATCGCCTGGACCTGCTCGTCGGTCACCGGCTCGTCGGTGAACGTGTTGGCGGTGCGGGCCTCGCGGAAGAGGAGGTCCTGGGCGGCGGGGTCAAGAACGAGGGACATCTGGGGAACTACCTTCCGGCGGTACGGGGTGAGCGATGCGATCACCGTAGCCGAGAAATAGGTTAACTTTCAACTAAATCAGCGCCGGGGTGATCCACCGCACAGCGCCCGGTGAACAACCGCAAGCACCCGGTGAACCGGGCGCCGGCGCCCGGTCAGCCGGTGCCGCTGCCCTCCGAGGGCTCTTTCGGACGGGCCAGCGCGGCGTCCAGCCGGGCGCGCGCACCCTCGAGCCAGCGCCGGCACACCTTCGCCAGCTCCTCGCCGCGCTCCCACAGGGCCAGCGACTCCTCCAGCGTCGTGCCGCCCGCCTCCAGGCGGCGTACGACCTCGATCAGCTCGTCCCGCGCCTGCTCGTACCCGAGCGTGCCCGTCGCGGCAGCCGCCGTCGTCCCGTCGTCCGTCATGTGATCCACCTTATGCGTGAGGTATGACAACCCGGGCCGCCCGTCACCGGGTAGCAGTCACCGGGAATCCGCCGGTCACCGGATCGCCGGCACCGGGATCCGCCGGTCACTCGTCCGTGTCACCCGGATCCGCCGGCCACCCGTCCCGCGGGATCCGGATCGGCCGGTCACCCGTCCGGGTCGGCCGGTCACCCGTCCACCCGTACCCTGAACTCGCCCTCGGAGACGCGGGCCCGCAGTTCTCCGCCTGGGGGACCGGCGTCCTCGGGAGAGCGCACGACGTGCCCGTCCGGCCGTTGCAGCACCGCGTACCCCCGTTCCAGCGTGGCCGCGGGCGAGAGGGCGACCACCCGGGCCCGGGTGTGCGCGAGCTCGCTGTCGGCGCGGTCCAGCAGGTGCCCCAGCACCCGCCGGCTCCGCCCGGTCAGGGCGTCGACCTCCGCCTCCCGCTCGTCCACCATCCGCTGGGGCCGCTCCATCGACGGCCTGCCCAGCGCATGCGCCAGCCCCCGCTCCTCCCGGTCGATGAGCCCCCGCAGGGTCCGCAGCGACCGGTCCCGGAGCTGTTGGACGCGGTCGAGCTCCTCGCCCACGTCGGGTACGACCTTCTTCGCCGCGTCCGTCGGTGTCGACGCCCGCAGATCGGCGACCAGGTCCAGCAACGGGGAGTCCGGCTCGTGGCCGATCGCCGACACCACCGGCGTACGGCACGCGGCCACCGCACGGATCAGCTGCTCGTCGGAGAACGGCAGGAGGTCCTCCACGCTGCCGCCGCCCCGCGCGACGACGATCACGTCGACCTCGGGCAGTTCGTCGAGCTCCCGCACCGCCTGGACCACCTGGCTGACCGCGTGCACGCCCTGCACGGCGGTGTTCCGCACCTCGAAGCGCACCGCGGGCCAGCGCCGCCGGGCGTTCTCCAGGACGTCGCGTTCGGCCGCCGATGCGCGGCCCGAGACCAGGCCGATCAACTGCGGCAGGAACGGCAGCGGCTTCTTGCGATCCAGGGCGAAGAGTCCCTCGGCGGCCAGCGCCTTCTTCAGCTGCTCCAGCCGGACCAGCAGCTCCCCGATGCCCACCGGGCGTATCTCCGTCGCCCGCAGGGACAGTTGCCCACGCGGCGCGTACCACTCGGGCTTGGCGAGGACGACGACGCGCGCGCCCTCCGTGACGACGTCGGCGATCCGGTCGAAGACCTGCCGGAAGCAGGTCACGCTCACCGAGATGTCGTGGGACGGGTCGCGCAGCGTCAGGAAGACCACACCCGCGCCCGGCCGCCGCGACAGCTGGGTGATCTGCCCCTCGACCCAGACCGCACCGAGCCGGTCGATCCACCCCCCGATCAGCCGCGACACGTCGCCGACGGGCAGTGGGGCTTCCGGGGACGTAGTGAGAGCCATACGGGCGAGCGTATCGGCCGGTGCCGACATCCGAGGCCGCCCGCGCGCGCATCCGCGGCCCGGGCCGCCCGTGCCGAGCGCGCCCGCTCACGCCGCCCTCGCGCCCGGCCGGCCCGGCCCACCCCGGGCCCGGACCGCCCCGCACGCCTCGCGCGCAGGCGGCCCCTTCCGTGCCCGCGCACTCAGGCGGCCCCGTCCCCGTACCCGCGCATTCAGGCCTCCCGCCGCCCCCACTGCACGGCGAGCACCACCAACCCGACCCCCAGCCAGCACAACCCGACCAGCTGGGCGCTCGTCGTCGCCTCCCAGATCACCGCGACCAGCACCCCGGCACCCACCACCGGCATCAGGACATGGCGCCACCAACTCGGCGGGCCCTCCATCCGGCGCACGGCGAACCAGCCCACCACCGACGCGTGCAGCAGCACGAACGCCGTGAGCGCCCCGATGTCCACGACCGACACGAGATGGTCCAGTCCGTCGTCGCGCCGGGCCGCCCACACAGCGGCCACCAGCGTCACGACCGCCGCGCACGTGATCGCCACGCGCGGTACCCCGGACGTGCCGTCGATCCGGGAGAGGAACGAGGGGAGCCGCCGTTCGCGCGCCATCGCGAACACCAGCCGCCCCGCCGCCGCCTGCCCGGCCAGCGCGGCGAAGGCGGCGCCGACCGCCTTGCTGACGGCCACCAGGTCGTGCAGCCAGGTCCCGACCGAGGCGTCGACCGCGTCGTAGAAGGCCGATCCCTGCTTCACCGGCGCGGCCGCCAGCTCCGCCGAGGACACCGGCTCCAGCAACGCCGCCAGGTACGACTGGACGACGAACAGCACCCCGGCCAGCACCAGGCAGAACAGCACCGCACGTGCCACCTTCGCCGAGCCCCCCGTGACCTCCTCCGCGAACGAGGCGATCGCGTCGAAACCCAGATACGACAGCACCGCGACGGACACCGCCCCCAGGACCGCCGTCATCGAGAACCCGGAGTCACCGGTGAGCGGGGTCAGCCAGCCGCGCTGCGCCCCGTCCCGTACGAGCACCACCACGGCCGACACCACGAAGACCAGCAGCACCGCGATCTCCATGGCGAGCACCGCGAAGCCCACCCGGGCCGCCGCCCGGACGCCCCACAGGTTGAGCAGCGTCGTCAAGACCACAGCGATCGCCGTCCACACCCACCGCGACACGTCCGGCACCAGCGCGTTCATCGCGATCCCCGAGAAGAGATAGGCGACGGCGGGGATGAGCAGATAGTCCAGCATCGCCATCCATCCGGCGATGAACCCGGGCCCCTCGCCGAGGCCCTTGCGGGCGTAGGCGAAGACGGAGCCGGCCAACGGGGCGACGTGGACCATCTGGGCGTAGCTGAAGGCGGTGAACGCCATCACGGCGGTCGCCACGAGGTACACGAGTGCGACGGCGCCGCCCGACTTCGCGTCCAGGGTGCCGAAGACGCCGACCGGGGCCATCGGGGCGATGAACAGCAGCCCGTAGACCACCAGGTCCCTGAACCCGAGTGTGCGCCGTAGTCCCTGCTGGTCCGCGCTGCTGCCGGCCATGAACCCTCCGTCGCTCGCCTGCCCCGCCACACAGGGCTTCAGTCTCCCGACCCCGCCGATCCGGCGCCTGTTCGGTACGGCCTTACGATGGGACGCATGACTGCTTCGCCTGCCCGCCGAGTCCTGCTCGCCGCACCCCGTGGCTACTGTGCCGGCGTGGACCGTGCCGTGATCGCCGTCGAGAAGGCCCTGGAGCAGTACGGGGCCCCGATCTACGTCCGCCACGAGATCGTGCACAACAAATACGTCGTGCAGACCCTGGAGAAGAAGGGCGCGATCTTCGTCGACGTCACCGCGGAGGTCCCTGAGGGCTCCATCGTGATGTTCTCCGCGCACGGCGTCGCGCCGACGGTCCACGCCGAGGCCGCCGAGCGCAAGCTGGCCACGATCGACGCGACCTGCCCGCTGGTCACCAAGGTCCACAAGGAAGCCGTCCGCTTCGCCAAGGAGGATTACGACATCCTCCTGATCGGCCACGAGGGCCACGAGGAAGTCATCGGGACGAGCGGCGAGGCCCCCGACCACATCACGCTGGTGGACGGCCCCGAGGACGTCGCCAACGTCTCCGTGCGCGACGAGTCGAAGGTCGTCTGGCTCTCCCAGACCACACTCTCCGTCGACGAGACGATGGAGACGGTGGACGCGCTCAAGGAGAAGTTCCCGCAGCTGCTCTCCCCGCCGAGCGACGACATCTGCTACGCCACGCAGAACCGCCAGGTCGCGGTGAAGAAGCTCGCGCAGGACGCCGAGCTGGTCATCGTCGTCGGCTCGAAGAACTCGTCCAACTCCATCCGCATGGTCGAGGTCGCCCTGGACGCGGGCGCACCCGCCGCGCACCTGGTGGACTTCGCCGACGAGATCGACGAGGCCTGGCTCGAGGGCGTCACCACGGTCGGCCTCACCTCGGGCGCGTCGGTTCCCGACGTCCTGGTCGACGGTGTCCTGGAATGGCTGGCCGAGCGGGGTTACGGGGACGTGGAAACGGTGAAGACGGCGGACGAGTCGATCACGTTCTCGCTGCCGAAGGAGCTCCGCCGCGACCTGCGTGCCGAGGCTGCGGCGCTCTCGGCCGAGTGACGCGGTAAGAGCGGGGACCGGTCGGGCCGCGTACGCCGCACACGCGGGCAACGGGCCCACGGGACACGCGAATCGCTCCCCGGGGAGTGATCCGCGCCACCTCCCCGTACCGTGGTTCCATGGAGATCTTCGGTGTGGACATCGGCGGTTCAGGGATCAAGGGTGCGCCCGTGGACCTGGACCGCGGAGAGCTGGCGCAGGAGCGCCACAAGGTACTGACACCACATCCGGCCACGCCCGAGGGCGTGGCCGACGGTGTGGCCGAGGTCGTCGGCCATTTCGGCTGGCAGGGCCCGATCGGCATCACGTTCCCCGGTGTCGTCACCGGCGGCATCACCCGTACCGCGGCCAACGTGGACAAGGGCTGGATCGACCTGGACGCCCGGAAGCTGCTCAGCGGCCGTATCGGGCAGCCCGTCACGATCCTCAACGACGCCGACGCTGCCGGGGTGGCCGAGATGACCTTCGGCGCGGGCCGGGACCGCAAGGGCACCGTGATCGTGCTGACGCTGGGCACGGGGATCGGCAGTGCCGTCTTCACCGACGGGCAGCTCGTCCCCAACACCGAGCTGGGGCACCTGGAACTGCACGGGCACGACGCGGAGAAGCGGGCCTCCACGAAGGCCAAGGAGGACGAGGACCTGAGCTGGCAGCACTGGGCGCACCGGGTGCAGAAGTACCTGGTCCACGTCGAGATGCTGTTCTCGCCCGCGCTCTTCATCATCGGCGGGGGCGTGAGCCGCAAGGCCGATAAGTTCCTGCCGCTGATCGAGAACGTACGGGCCGAGATGGTCCCGGCCCAGCTGCAGAACAACGCGGGCATCGTGGGCGCCGCCATGGCGGCGGCGGCCAAGTGAGCGCGAGCGGACCGGGGAAAGGCTAGGAGCCGGGATTCAGGGGCGGGGGCGGCGGGCGGCCTGGGCGGCAGTCCTCACCAGGTGCCGCTGCCGCTCCCGCATCTGCCGGATCTTGCGCACGGTGGCGATGATCCCCGCGACGAGCGTGCCGCCGTACAGCCAGCCCGCGTGGACGGCCAGCGCGGTGACGACGGCCATCATCTGACCACCGAGGCCGCCCGTGCCCCCGGCGACGGGGATCACCCCGACGGCGAAGGCGATGGGCACGCCGATCGGTGCGGTGACCAGGTCGGCGGGGCGGACCCAGAGGGCGGTCAGCGCGCTGACCGGCAGGAACAGCAGCCCGAACACGATTTCGGAGCTGCCCAGGAGCAACCGGTCCAGGCAGGCCAGCAGGAACATGGTCAGGGCCGCGAAGAGCCCCGCGCCGATACCGGTCAGCCGGGGATTGGGGAAGCGGCGCAAGGCGAGGACCACGGGCGCGACCGCGCCGCCCCGGGGCCTTCGCGCCGACGTCCGCCCCGGCCCCACGGCCGGATCCGCCCCGGGCGCGGCCGAAGCGACAGGGGCAACCGTCACCGTCACCGGAAGGGCGGCCTCGCCCTCGCCCGGGCCACCCGGCGGGGACAGCGGGGCCTGGTGGGGCTGCCTGCGCTGCGGGCTACGTGTCCTGTGCTGGTCCACCTGGACAACCTAGGTGGCGCAGCGGGCTCTTTCGGGCGTTGGACACGCGCTTTGGCCGACCTTGGTCCTGCGTTCGATGCCACACGGCCGAAACGGTGCCGTTCCGCCCCGGACCGGTCTCCGCCTCCGCACCCGTGACGGGCGGCTCCGCCCCGCCCGTAAACTGGAGAATCGGTCCACTCCCGGCCCGCCCGCACAGCCCCCGCTCCTCACTTCAGGAAGTCGCCAACGTGTCGCTCACGATCGGAATCGTCGGCCTGCCGAATGTCGGCAAGTCGACCCTGTTCAACGCCCTGACCAAGAACGACGTGCTGGCGGCCAACTACCCGTTCGCCACCATCGAGCCGAACGTCGGCGTCGTGGGCGTCCCCGACCCGCGCCTGAACAAGCTCGCCGAGATCTTCGGCTCCCAGAAGCTGCTCCCCGCCACCGTCGACTTCGTCGACATCGCGGGCATCGTGCGCGGCGCCAGCGAGGGCGAGGGCCTGGGCAACAAGTTCCTCGCGAACATCCGCGAGTCCGACGCGATCTGCCAGGTCATCCGCGCCTTCAAGGACGAGAACGTCGTCCACGTCGACGGCAAGGTCTCGCCCAAGGACGACATCGAGACGATCAACACCGAGCTGATCCTGGCCGACCTCCAGTCCGTCGAGAAGGCCGTCCCGCGCCTGACGAAGGAGTCCCGCCTCCAGAAGGACAAGGTCGCGGTCCTCGCCGCGGTCGAGGAGGCCCAGAAGATCCTCGAGGCGGGCGACACCCTCTTCTCCAAGGGCATCACCGCCGGTACGGAGAAGGGCCGGCTCCTCCACGAGCTGCACCTGCTCACGACGAAGCCCTTCCTCTACGTGTTCAACGTCGACGAGGACGAGCTGGTCGACGAGGACTTCAAGAACGAGCAGCGCGCGCTGGTCGCCCCGGCCGAGGCCATCTTCCTCAACGCCAAGATCGAGTCGGAGCTCATCGAACTCGACGACGACGAGGCTCTCGAGCTCCTCCAGTCGATGGGCCAGGAAGAGCCGGGCCTCGCCACCCTCGGCCGCGTCGGCTTCGACACCCTGGGCCTCCAGACCTACCTGACGGCAGGCCCGAAGGAGACCCGCGCCTGGACGATCAAGAAGGGCGCCACGGCCCCGGAGGCGGCCGGTGTGATCCACACCGACTTCCAGAAGGGCTTCATCAAGGCCGAGATCATCTCCTACGAGGACCTGATCGAAACGGGCTCCGTCGCCGAGGCCCGCGCCAAGGGCAAGGCGCGCATGGAGGGCAAGGACTACGTGATGCAGGACGGCGACGTGGTGGAGTTCCGCTTCAACGTGTAGCGGGTGACTTGTCACCACGTCACTGATCTGGCAACCATGCAGGTCCTCGGCGCGCTCGCCGTCGTGGCCGCGCTCGCGATGGCGGCCTCCCGGGTGTGGGTCGGCGCCCACTACCCGCACGACGTCGCTGCGGGCCTGTTCGTCGGCGCGCTGGTCGCCCTGCTCCTCTCGCCGGCCCTGCGTTCGCGCTCCGAGGCGCTCGCGCGACGGCTGACCGGGACACCGCTGAGGCCGCTCCTGGTCTCCTCGTGAACCGCTGGCGTGCGGCCCGGCCGGCGCTGTCGGTCGCGGCAGGGTGTGCGGTGGCCTTCGCGGTGCTGGCCGTGCTCGCGGGCGCATGGGCGGGGTGCTCCGGTCCTCGCCGACCAGCAGCTCCACGAGTGGTCGGTGGGTCACCGGCCCGCTCCCGCCGTAGCCGTCGCCAGGGCCGTGACGTACACGGGCACCGGAGTCATTCCCTACGCACTCGCGGCTGCGGCGGGCGTGTTCGCCCGACGGCGTGCCACGGTGCGTCAGCGGGTCGCCGCTGCGGCGATCGCTCTCGGGTGCCTCGTCGGCGGTCAGGCGGTGCGGTACGAGGTCATGGATCTGGCCGCCCGGCCGCGTCCCCCGGTGGGGCAGTGGATCGGGGCGGTGCTGGTACGCGGCTTCCGGTGCGGTACCGCGCTGGTGCTGCTGATCGGGAGCTGGGGCGCCCTGGTCGGGATCAGCCGGGTCCATCTGGGCGTGCACTGGTTCACCGACGTCTTCGGCGGCTGGCTGTTCAGCACTTTCTGGCTGTGCCTGTGCGCCGGACTGCTGGCGCGCTACGGGCCCGCGATGCGCTGCCGTACGTCGCACCAACATCCGCAGCCGTCGGGTGCCTCCTGACTGCGGGGGAGCAGTGGGTTCTGGTGGTCGAGGACGATCTTGCCCTGCGGCGGCGTCCTGCTCAGAGGGGTAGGGGAAGAGGGCTTCACGACGCTGACCGCGCAGGACGGCGCCGGAGCGCTGCGGCTGGCCGGTGACACGGTCGATGCGGTGGTGCTGGACGTGGGCCTTACCGATGCCGACGGGCGCGATGTGTGTCAGACGTCGCGGGCCAACGGGTTCTTCGCACCGGACACCCCTCACCGCCCGTCACCATGTCAGTGATCCGGCCGCCTCAGTGGCTTCTCCGCAGGCGGGGCGATTACCTGCTCCGGTTGCGCCACGGCCGGTTGCTCCCGGCTCCGTACGCCCGGTAGGCCATAGGCCGCGGTGCTGGCGGTGGCCATGGACACGCCGGGTGAGGTCACCGTGCCTCACGCTTCGGGTACTGATTGGGCAAAAGCTCGCCATCTTCCCGCGTGTTCTGCCGTGATGCCGGGCAACCGCAACTGCGGTGATCGGTGCAGCGCGCTGGGCGCGGTGACGCCCTGACCGTTGCGATGGGTGAGTGCGAAGGGTTATGGGCGCGATGAAGAAGGCCGGCCAGCCGGTGATACCTCAGGCCGGTGGGTTGACGATGCCCGAGACGGTGGACAGCCCCGCGCGGAGGGATCAGCCGACGGGCGGGGTGGCGCGCTGGCTGCTGCGGCATCAGGTGCACCCGGTGGGGCCGGCGGCCGGCGACGACCACGCCGAGACACAGCCCTGGTGGAAGGTGATGTGCCTGACGGGCGTCGACTACTTCTCAAGCCTGGCTTACGTCCCGGCGATCGCCGCGCTCGCCGCCGGGGCGGTCTCGCCGCTGGCCACGCTGCTGATCGTGGCACTGACCCTGGTGGGGATGCTCCCGATGTACCGGCGGGTCGCCAAGGAGAGTCCCGACGGGGCGGGTTCGGTCGCCATGCTGGAGGACCTGCTGCCGTTCTGGTGGGGCAAGCTCTTCGTCCTCGTGCTGCTCGGGTTCGTCGCCACCTCATGGATCATCACCATCACCCTGTCCACGGCGGACGCCTCGGTGCACGTGGTGGAGAACCCGTTCTTCCCCGCCGTGCTCCACGGCCACGAAGTTGCCATGACGGTGGTACTGCTGCTGGTCCTGGGGGGCGTGTTCCTGATCGGGTTCAACGAGGCGGTCAAGGTCGCCATCCCGCTGGTCGCCGTCTTCCTGATCCTCAACGCGGTCGTCATCGCCGTCGGCATGGTGGACGTCTTCACCACCGCGGGTGTGTTCTCCTCCTGGACCGACGCGCTCGGCGACGGCGGAGGAAGCTTCGGCGACCTCGCAGGACCGGCCCTGCTCGCCTTCCCCCTGCTGGTCCTCGGCCTGTCCGGGTTCGAGACCGGCGTGAGCATGATGCCGATGATCGCCGCCAGGGGCTCCGACGCACAGGAGCGGCTGCGCGACCGCATCCGCAACGCCCGCCGGCTTCTGACCACCGCCGCGGTGACCATGAGCGTCTACCTGCTGGCCTCCAGCTTCGTCACCACCGCCCTCATCCCGCACGAGGAGTTCGAAGCCGGCGGGGCAGCCAACGGCCGCGCCCTGGCCTACCTGGCGCACCAGCACGTCGGCGAGGTCTTCGGCACCGTCTACGACATCAGCACCATCCTCATCCTCTGGTTCGCCGGCGCCTCCGCCATGGCCGGGCTGATCAACATCGTTCCCCGCTACCTGCCCGACTACGGCATGGCCCCGGAATGGGGGCGCGCGGTCCGCCCCGTGGTCCTGGTCTACACCGCCCTGTGCATCGTCATCACGATCGCCTTCGGCGCCGACGTCGACGCCCAGGCCGGCGCGTACGCCACCGGAATCCTCGCCATGATGGTCTCCGGTGCCCTCGCCGTCACCGTCTCCGTCGCCCGCCGCCGCCGACGGGTGGCCACCGCCGGTTTCGCCCTGCTCACCGCGGTCCTGCTCTACGCGCTGATCGCCAACGTCGTCGACAAGCCGAACGGCATCGCCATCTCCGGACTGTTCATCATCGGCATCATCGTCGTGTCCCTGATCTCACGCGTCTCACGTACCACCGAACTGCGCGCCGACCGCATCGTCTTCGACGACACCGCCCGCCGCTTCGTCGCCGACACCCTGGCCCACGACCGGTCCATCAACATCATCGCCAACCGCCGCGAGGCGGGCGACGCTGCCGAGTACGCCGCCAAGGAACGCGAGCAGCGCGGCACCAACCCCGTCCCGGGCCCCGCAGACGTCATCTTCCTGGAGATCGACGTCGTCGACCCCTCCGACTTCAGCGAGACCCTCACGGTCCACGGCACCGAGGTCGACGGCTACCGCGTCCTGCGCGCCAAGGCCCCTGCCGCCCCCAACGCCATCGCCGCGATCCTCCTCGCCCTGCGCGACGCCACCGGAGTCCGTCCCCACTGCTACTTCGCCTGGGCCGAAGGCAGTCCCCTGCGCCACATGCTCCGCTACTTCCTCCTCGGCCGCGGCGACACCGCCCCCGTCACCCGCGAAATCATCCGCAGCAACGAACCCGACCCCGACCAGCGCCCCGGAATCCACGTCGGTGGATGACCCGCTCCCCCTGGTGGGGGCGGCGGAAGCCGGACGACGGGGATAGAAAGCAGGCGCGTTGATCCCGTCTCACGCCCCGGGCTGCGGCATGCGGCGGGCCGAGCACGCCCTACTCCTCGTCATGGTCGTCCTGGGCACAGCTGGAGTCCTCATCGAATCGATATGGCTCCTCGGGCTTGCCGCCTGGGCCCTCATCGCGGCCGGACTCATCGAGATGGTCTACCGGCCTTGAACGCACAGCACCCGAGGCGTGGGACCGTTGCCGTGACGCTATGTGGTCGGCACGCCGAAGGCCCCTCGGGCAGCGGCTCCGCCGCCGGCGTGCTGAATGAGTCTCACCCGTGAAGGCCGCCCGCCGGCGGTGAGGACGGCCGCGAACGTGGTGCCCATGCCGTCGGCGTCGTGGTGAGCGGGCCGGTGAAAGCTCGGCGGCCGGCGTCATCAGTCCGGCGGCGGTACTGCCGCTCCGGCCGGCGAGGGAGCCATGGCCGGGGTCGGAGCCGGATCGTAGGATGGCGCCATGTCCTGCACTGTCCAGTCGCCGAGCCGCCGCCCCGCCGGGCGCAGTGTCGTGTTGCTGGTGCTGGCGGTGCTGGCCGGGGTGCTGGCGATGCACGGGCTGGCCCCTGGCGCGGTGCCGGCGAAGACTGCGACGGTGGGCAGCGGGCACGGTGTGGCGATGGTCCACGAGAAGGACGTCGAGGCGGCCGCGGACTGTGTGCACGCCGGGGGCGGATCGGGGCATGCGCAGCATGTGGACGCGACCTGCGCGGCGGCCGGTGTAGGCGCCCCCTATGCTCCGCCCCCGCTGGCTTCCGCACCCGGCGTCCCGCCGGCGGTACGGGTGCTGTCCAGCGGTGCGGCCGGTTCTCCGGAAGGTGGGCGCGCGCCGCCCGACTTGGCCGAGCTGCAACTCCTGCGGATATAGGACCGCCCGCACGGCACGCTTGAGGCCCGGCACCGCCCGGGTGGAAAGCGGTGCCGTGCTCCGGATGTGTTCTCTTTCCGCCTCGGCGCATGCCCGCAGCAGGGCTGCGCATCAAGGAGTCGCACCACCATGAACAAAAACCTCATCCGCCGCACGGCCCTGGTCGCCGCCGCGGGCGCCGCCTCGCTCCTGCTCGCCGCGTGCGGGTCGAGCGACGGCGCTTCCGCCGGGCACGACGGGCACAGCTCGTCGTCACCGGCCTCCGCGTCCGCCTCGGTGTCGCAGGGGCAGCACAATGCCGCCGACGTCGCGTTCGCCAAGGGGATGATCCCTCACCACCGGCAGGCCGTCGAGATGGCTGACCTGACACCCTCCAGGGCTGAGTCCGCCGAGGTCAAGGAGCTCGCCGGCGAGATCAAGAAGGCCCAGTACCCGGAGATCAAAACCCTGTCGGGGTGGCTGACCTCCTGGGGTGAGACGGTTCCCGCCGAGGGAGCCATGGACCACTCCATGCACGACATGGGCGGCATGATGACGGCCGAGGACATGGACAGCCTCACGAAGGCGTCCGGCCCGGCGTTCGACACCGCCTTCATGGAGGTGATGATTAAGCATCACGAGGGTGCGGTGGAGATGGCGAGGACGGAGAAGGCCGACGGCTCCTTCCCCGACGCCACGAAGATGGCGGACGCCATCATCACCTCCCAGACCGCAGAGATCTCCCGGATGAACAGCCTGCTCGGCAAGAACTGACCCGCCCGACACCACGGGGCCGTGCCCGCCCGCCCGGCGTGCACGGCCCTGTCACACCACCGTCGGAACACCCCCCGGGGGTATGGCGTTCGTTGGAGACGGACCACACCGGACGATCGAGGGGATGACAGCCATGAACCACAGCGCACACCACGCCGGCGATGGGCACGACAACACCGCGCAGCAGACCCGTGAAGGCCACGGCGGACACCATGAGGGCGGCGTGACGTGGGTGTCTGCTGCGAAGGCGACGCTCCACTGCCTGACCGGCTGCGCCATCGGTGAGATCCTCGGCATGGCGATCGGTACGGCCCTGCTGTGGGGCAACGCGGCGACCATGATCCTGGCGATCGCGCTGGCCTTCGTCTTCGGCTACTCGCTGACCCTGTTCGCGATCCGCAAGGCGGGCCTGGGCTTCAAGATCGCCCTCAAGGTGGCGCTGGCCGCCGACACCGTCTCCATCATCGTGATGGAACTCGTCGACAACGGGATCATCGCCCTGGTCCCCGGCGCGATGGACGCCCACCTGGGCGAGGCCCTGTTCTGGACGTCCCTGCTGGGCGGCTTCGTCATCGCCTTCCTCCTGACGACCCCGGTGAACAAATGGATGATCGGCCGCGGCAAAGGCCACGCCGTCGTCCACACCTACCACTGACCCTCCCGCTCCGGACACTTTCGCGGCAAGACTGAAACCACAGGGGGATGTCGGTCGTCGGCAAGGTGAACCGCCGGCCTCAACGGGCTGCGTCTGCTACGTGACGCCGCCTGGACCTGCGCCGCGAAGGACGCACAGTGACTCGAAGATCGATCACCTCCCTGTCCTGGAACGCTGATGCTGGCGCAGCGCGCCATGCGGCCTGAATCCCCAGACGCGACGTCCCAGCAGGCAGAGGAGGCGAGCTCGAGCGGCAGCGCCCGAGCTGCGTAGGTGTACGAGGGCGCCTGTCCTCCATGGTGCTGGGATGGCCCCCTATAAACCCGCTTTTCCGCAGGTGGGAGCTCTGCGCTACGGATTCCGCTTCAGTCTATGAATTCCACCACCTCGCCGACGTGAGTGAGTTCAGTGCGAAAGCGCAAGTGACTTTTGGGGCCGGGACAAGTTTGTTCCGGCCCCATCAGCTGTCCCCTCAACCCTTGATGGCGGCCCCGAACTCGAGAATGATGAGTTCCTGACCACCCTGCCTCGGCCGTCTCATGCATTCAGAGATGTGCGGGCCATGCGCTGGGGCGGTTCGAACTCCGCTCGGATCAGACGGGAACTTCCAGCAGCGAGCGGCCTTGTATTCGCCAACGGTTTGATTACTCGAGGTTCTGCCGGCGTGGAGCCGCCGGCGCCAGGACAGTGCCCAGGACAAGCCCGGCGGAGGCAGTGCGCAGGATGGTGCCGAAGCCCTGGCCGGGGAGGGCGCCACCCGTTGCGGGCCGAGGCCGGTGTCGATGCGGGCAGTCGGCCCGGCACTTCGTACGCGTCCCCTGCCCGCGGGGTGGCAGACTTGCGGGGATCGCTGTCCTGGCGGGCCCCTCGCCGAGGGGCCCGGGGCGGGCGTGCCGGTGTTGTTTCTTCGGGCTTGGGTCCTGTGGTTCCCGGTGGCGCATGCGTGTGTTGATTCGCGGGCCTGTGTGGTCGTGCGCTGGCAGGGATGGATCATGACAGAAGAGGGATATGTCGGCGGCGGGCCGGGGCCTGGGCTGCGAGGACGGGCGTGACGGCGCAGGGCTTGGCGCGAGCGCTGACCAGCTTGCTGGCCGCCAGTCACAGGGCGCCGTTCGAGCAGTTGCCCCGCCTGCTCGACAACGCTGCGAGGGAGGCCGGTGCGGGCGGGGCGCGGCTGTTCGTGGCCGATCTTCAGGAGGAGGTCCTGCGTGAGGTCACCGGCCTCGGCCTGAGCGCCGGGAAGGGCGGCGAGGAGTACCCGATCGAGGGCACGCTGCCCGGTCGCACCTACCAGACGGCTGAGATCACGGCGCCGGCCCGTGGCGGGGCGTGCTGGGTGCCGGTACGGGACGGTGCTGAACGCTTGGGGGTCCTGCACGTCGAGCCCGCCGAGGGGGACGGGGGTCGGCCCGATGAGGAGGTCATGGGGGCGCTGGCGTCGATGGCCGGGCTGCTGCTGACCTCCAAGCGGGCCAACAGCGACTCCCACGCCCGGCTGACCCGCGTCCGGCCGATGGGGATACCGGCGGAACTGCAGTGGAGCATGATGCCGCCGCGGACGTTCTCCGACCGGCGGGTCACCGTCAGCGCCTTCATGGAACCCGCCTACGAGGTGGCCGGGGACGCCTACGAGTACGCGGTGGCCGAGGATGTCCTGCACCTGGCGGTCTTCGACGCCATGGGCCACGACACCTCCGCCGGCCTGACCGCCGCCCTCGCCATGGCCACCTGCCGCAGCCACCGCCGCGCCGGCGCCACCATCCCCGACGCCAGCGCGGCCATCGAGGACACCCTCATCGAGCAGTTCGGACACAGCCGCTACGCCACCGGCATCCTCGCCGACCTCGAGCTGGACACCGGAAAATTCAGCTGGGTCAACCGCGGTCACCCGCTGCCGGTTCTGATCCGCGGCGGGCGGTGGGCCAGCACGCTGCACTGCCCGCCCGCCGGGCCGATGGGCAGCGGCTTCAACCTGCCGATCCAGCAGAGCACCGAACAGCTGGAGCCCGGTGACCGGCTGCTGCTGTTCACCGACGGCATCACCGAAGCCCGCGACACCGACGGCCGGGAGTTCGGCGTAGAACGCTTCACCGACTTCATCATCCGCCACCAAGCCGACGGCCTCCCCCTCGACGAGACCCTGCGCCGCCTCATGCACGCCGTCATGGACTACCACCAGGGACGACTGGAGGACGACGGCACCGTCCTGTTCTGCGAATGGCACGGCCCGCGCGCCTCGGCAGGGTGAAACAGCGACCGCGCCGGGGCCACTTCATCGCCGTGAGGGGGCGAAGGGCGTCCTCCGTCAACCGGTCGCCTGTTCATGCGAGGTGCGCGGTGAACCCATTCCCCGGACGGCAGGGGCGGACAGGACCCGCCGTTCCCTGGTCCGCCGCATCGACTCTCCACCGCGGACAGGCGCCACCCGTTGCGCGCGCTGGTGAAAGCCTGGGGCTGAGCCCAGAGGAGCACCACCGATCGGCGGCCCGGCCCATGGTGTAGGCGGGGCATTCGTCGTCAGGCGGCCGAACGAGTCGCCTGCTGTCATCGCACCTCTAGGTGGAACACGTCGGAGGGGCCCTGGCGCCAATGGCACCAGGGCCCCGAAGGAACTGCTACACCATCTGCCGGCCCTGATACTGCGCCGGCCTTCTGTTTCCGCAGACCCGACCAAGAAGATGCTGTCGGAGTTGCGGGGATCGCGGTTGCTCGACCGGAGACCACCTCACTATCGATGTCCTGCGGTACCCGGGCTCAACACTTCCGCCCGGGCGATCCTGATGGCGCCTGGCTCCTCCGTTCTTCCCTCTGGGATCAACCACTTACTACTGCTGGTGATGCGAACTGCTCTGTGGCCTGCGACAGCGCCACTCTTCGGCAGCCAGCCCCGTCGCCCGTCCTGCGTCTGCTCTGGCTTGGAACCCCACTGCCGAACCTCCCGGTGCGCGCGCCCGCAGCCGACGCCTTCACCGAGGTGCTGCTCACTGACTTCACTGCTGGGTACTGCGAACTGCACCTACCGAACTGCGGTACTGCTCACGACGGCCCCTGATCACTGCGGGCCATCCGGTCCGGTCGTCAGTCCCGTCGCCGTCCTGCAACAACCCTGGCTTCGGAACTCCACCACCGAACCGTCCTGCGAACTACAACTGCGGTCCTACTGCCCGGCAGTTCGTCCCTGCCGAGCCGTGTTGATCTCGGTTACGAGAGAAACCATAACCACGACACTGGCCAATGTCTACTCCAGCTGACATAGATTTCTCCATGTTCGACGGCGAGGTAATCGACCTCGAACAGTGATGGAGGCTGGGGGTGGCCGGGCTGACGGGCCGCAGCCGGGGCACAAGCCCCGGACGCACCGGACCGGGCATTGACGATCCGGAGACCAGGGGGATTTGATGGACACGATGAGCGTCAACGTCTCCCCCCTCCACTCCGCGACGTCCGTCGCCGGCGCACGCGAGAGCACCCGGGGCTTCCTCGACGGGCTGATCGACACGCCGAGCTGGTTGGCGATGGGCGTATGCCGATCGGTGGAGACCTCTGGTGTGCACAGGGAGATCAGGAGGGCGTAGCTGACGGGCAGGCCGATGCGGTCGTTGCGCCTGTTCGCCTTCCACCAGCCTCCGACGGGGTGGACGAGGAGCGTGCCGCAGGCGAGTTCGGTCGCCGAGCCGCGCCAGATGTCGGCGTGCAGGGAGCCGAGATTGCGGGCCCGGGGGCCGACCAGTCCCGGCGTGAGCGCTCGCGCCGGGCGGCAGGCGGCCGAGGACACTGTGGTCACGGAGATCCGCGAGGTCCATGCCGAGCACAAGGGTGCTTACGGCGTCCGCCGAGTCCAGGCCGCGATCCACCTATGGAAGCCCGCCCGCGAGACCCGAAGGTCCCGGCACGCCCGCTGGACGCCGAAGGCCTCGGCGTGGGCGGAGAGGACGTCCCGGCGGTGGGTCCTCACTTCGTCTCCTTCGCGAAACGGGCGGCCGCCCGGCGCAGGATCTCCCGTTCGAGCTCCCACTCCTTCTCCGCCTTGCGCAGCCGGCCGCTCTCCGCCCGCAGCCGGGCCAGTCCCGCATCCCCGCTCTCTCCGGCCATGACCGCGGTCGTGTCCACCGGCCGCGCACTCGTCAGCCCGGTGCGCCCAGTTGCGCAGCGTCTCGCCGGTCACCCCGACCTCCGTCTGCCGCACACGTACGCTTCCCGCCCGCCGCGCGGTACAACGAACGGCATCATCCCTGAAGCCCACCGGATACAGAGACTTCCGTCCCACCAGGACACCGGTCCTGGGATCTGCAAGATCCATTACCGGAGTGTCCATGCCTCCGGGGGCACCTCACACGGGGGCACCTCACGTCCGCAACCGCCTGCAATACCGGCCCCACACCCTTGCCGGCTTCATAGCCGGCACCAGCCTGACCCTCGACACACCATCCGCACCCTGACAAGCCGAAGTCAGTAGGAGCGCAGGAAGCCCCGTCGGGGCAGGGTGACCGAATGGGTCCCCTGCCCCGACGGAGCTCGGTCGGCCGGGTGGCGGATTACCGGTGCCCGGCCGAAGCCGGTGCCGTGTGCGGCGCTACCCGGCTCAGCCGAAGCTCACGTCGCTGCACCACATGTAGGTCTGGTCGAGGTGCGAGGCCTGCCAGATCACATACATGATGTGGTGTCCGGTGTAGCCGGAGGTCTGGACGGGGAACGTGATGTCCTGCGCCGGGGCGAAGCGTCCGGTCTGCGTGATGAAGTCGAGGTTGCCCCAGCCCAGGGTCTGGGTCTTGGGGTCGAAGCCCTGCTTGCTCACGTAGACCTTGAAGTAGTCGGCACCGTGGGACGCCTGGTCGTACAGGTGGACCGAGAAGTTGTTGCCCACACTGGTGGTCTTCCACGCCCCGGGCTTGTTCAGGCTGGCGTTCCTCGAAAGGTTGTTGCTGCAGAGCGTCCCGTCGGGGGTCCGCGCCTGGAACTGGCCACCGAGGCCTTCGCGGAGCGCGCTCATCCAGTTCCACATGGTGTCGGGGTTGGCCTGCCAGGCCTGCCAACACATGGGGTCTTGGGTCTGCATGGCCGGGTTTGTGTGGTTGCTGCCCCACGTCTTCCAGCACTGGTACGCGCGGGTGGCGGGGTCGACGACGGTGCCGTGAGCCTGGGCGGGGGCCGACCAGGTCAGTGCGCCGGCAATTACGGCGAACAGCATGACGAGCGCCTGGAGAGGTCGGCGGAGGGACCACCGCGAACGCCCGGTTAACGGACTCTGTGTACGCATAGGGGGGAGCTCCTTCCAATTGCGAGGCTTTTATGGGAGCGCTCCCAACGGTAGGTCTTCTGAGTGAAATGTCAATGAAGCGAACGGAGTTGATCACAGGGGTGGGCGGTGAGCAGGGAATCTGCCCTGAGCCGGGAGTCAGAACCGTTCCCGAGACCGGAAAACGAGGAAGAAGAAGCGCAACCATCGCATCCGGAGGGACAATTGCTTACCATGTCGCCGCGTCAATTCGCGGTCTTGTAGATCCCGACCAGCAGGGGAGACTGCCTGCCTTCACGAGCGGATCCGCGCGCTCCCCGGTAGCACAACTCCAAGCAGGCCGGTCCACCATCACTCCACCGAGATGAGGTTTCATGAACCGAAGCCGAGCCGCCGTCAGCGCAATCGCCGTGACCCTGTTCACCGTCGGCCTCCCCGTCGGCCCGGCAGCCGCCGCCACCGAGGCGAAGGCCCACGTCGGAGCCGATTGGGCAACTCAGTCGATCGTCTTCACCGCCGCCGCAGGGCAGACCGACAACCTCAACATATTCCCCATGTACACCAGCGACGGGATCCGGCGGATCGGCTTCAGCGACGTGGTCCCGCTCGAACCGGGCGACCACTGTGCGTACTCCAGAGCCGAGGACACCACCTCCCTCGTCTGCGAACTGCCCGCCGACAGCCCCCGGCTCGACAGGATCGACGTCTTCCTCGGTGACGGCAACGACACGATCGCCGCCTTCGCCCCCGGGATCGGCACCGTCAGCGGCGGCCCCGGCGACGACGAACTGCACGCCCACACCGCACGCACGGTGCTGGGCGGCGCGGGGAACGACATGGTTATGGGACCCGCCGCCCTGCACGGCGGCGACGGCATGGACCACCTGATGGGTGACAGCAGCAACCAGCAGATGTGGGGCGGCCGGGGCGACGACATGATCGAGGGATACGGCGGTGACGACACCGTGCACGCCGGCCCCGGCGACGACCGCGCCATGGGCGGGGACGGCCGCGACATCCTCCTCGGCGGCCCCGGCAACGACACACTGGACGGCGAAGGCGGCGACGACCTCGTCTGCGGTGGCGCCGGAAAGGACGCCCTCGAAGGCGGGCCCGGCCGCAACATCATCCTCCCGTAAGTGCGCCTCCACGCCCGAAGGCCCTGGCCCGCGGCGTGAACGGCGCCGCAGGCGCCGAGCCATCGCCGTCGGCGACGCGCCACCCGAGCCGCGTCAACTGTGAACGCCTCAGACGGCGGGGGTGCGAGGCTGTTTCCATCCGCCGTGACTCGAAATTGCTTTGCTGATTCTCGCGCCGTGGCGGAGCGGCGCTGGGCGCCCGAGTTCCTATGTTCCGCAGGTGGCGCCGACTCGCTTCCGGATCAAGGGAGTTGTTCCGTCGCACGTCTTGCCTCTGCCTCGAAGCGTCCCTACAGTCCTCCTCGGGACAAGGAGTGGGAGCGCTCCCATCTTTCCGGCAGGACTGTGGCGGGCTGATGCGCCTCAGCCGTTTCGACTAACCCTGCCCTCGCGCCGCCTACCCATCGGCACCGGAACTGGAGGCCGCACACATGAAGAAAACCGTCCTGTTCGCCGCTCTCGTGGCCATGCTGTCGGCGACGACTGCGGTTGCGCCCGCATCTTGGGGTTCCGGTTCCGGTTCCGGTTCCGGTCCGGGCGACCGTGCCGGTGAGTCCGAAGCGCGTACCTGTGTCGCCCGCGCTCTGATGTTTTGCGAGGACTTCGCCGGCCTGCGGCCGGGAGAAGCTCACGGCCGTGGCTGGACCACCGACGCCGCGAACGGCACGCTGACCATCGAGCGGGACGCCACCCACCACAGCAAGCATCTGCGGATCCGCACCGAGGGCAACGGCCGGGCGTTCTTGGAGATCCGCAACCTCACGCCGCCCGGCAATAGCTTCTGGGGCCGGGTCCGTCTGCGCGTCGACGCTTTCCCGACCGCCCCCGACTGGGCGCACTGGACGATCGTCGAGGCCACCGGTGAGGGACCGGGGTACGTACGGCCCCTCGGCGGGCAGTACGTACCGGGAGTCGGAGAGAACCTGTGGGGCGCCGGCTCCGACGGTGGTCCGACCGGTGACTGGACGGCCTGGCACGAGTCGGCCCCGGCCCGCGCGGGCACATGGCAGTGCGTGGAGTGGCGGATGGACGCCTCCGACAACAAGATTTCCCTCTGGATCGACGGTGAGGCCAAGCCGGAACTCGCTGTCTCCACTCATCATCACGGCGGCCTCGACACCGACTTCGTCTTCCCGCGGTTCGACACGTTGAAGATTGGCTGGCAGTTGTACCAGGGCAGTCCGAGTCCGTCCTCCTATGACGCGCGGATGGACGACATCGCGTTGGACGGCACTCGGCTCGGCTGTTGAACGGGACTGCGGGTACGCCGGCAAGGTGTCCGTTCTGGATCGGGAGCGCTCCCGAAAGCTGCTGCCGGTTTGGCGCGGAAAGGTCCCAGGGCGACCTGGTGGCACCACTCGGCCCAGCGCTTTCCACACCCGGCCCTTCGCGGCGAAGCCATGAGGAGGAACGTGAGAACCCACGAAAGACGGCGAAGCACGTCGCCGGTGAGCCGCGGTGGCGAACCGCGCCGTCGAGCCCGAGTGGCACTGGTCATCGCGCGGGACCGCTATCGCCCGCACAGTACGACCATCCTCCGGGTGTCCGTAGGCCTGGTCTTCGTCTGGTTCGGCCTGATGAAATTCTTTCCCGGGGCCAGCCCCGCCGAAAGCATCGCAATCAGAACCATGGATGTTCTGACCTTCGGTCTCTTACCGGCGACAGTGTCATGCCTGCTCTTGGCGCTTCTGGAGACTGCAATCGGCGTCGGCCTGATCACCGGCAGGCTGCTGCGCGTAGCACTGACGGCGTTCTTCGCTCACATGACAGGAGTGTTCTCGGCCCTGTTCTTGTTGCCGGCTGAGATGTGGAACGGCACCGTACCCACCCCCACCCTGGAGGGTCAGTACATCATCAAGAACGTGGTGCTGATCGCCGCGTGCCTCACTGTTGCCGTCGACGAGCGAGAACCCCGTCGGCGCCCCACCTGACTGATTCCCCATCGTCGTCGTCAAGCAGTCGCAGGGTGGCGCTGGAGGGCCGGCTCACGTTCAGGGACGTGTGCCATGGTGATCCCCTGTGCCACGCCGAGGGCGGCTCGGGCCACTGTCAGACGCTCCTGGACTCGGCTGTCCATCTACCGGATCAGTTTCCGTCCTGATCTCGCGTAGACGTCCACGCCGCCGACCTGGCAAACATGCAGGTCAATAAGGGCCCGACCTGTGGGGTCGACCCTTATTTCTTTTCCGTGGTGGATAGCTGCTGGATGCGCTGACTTTGCGTCGCCCCGACTTCGTGAAAGCCGTTCTCGCCCTTCACCACGCAGCGAAGTGAGGTTGGAAAAGGCTCAATGGCCGCCGCGGCAGCGCGAGCCTGCGAGTGGTGCCACCTGGAGGAGGCCGGGCTGGGTCCAACGCCCCTGGCCGCACGGGCCGGTGTGCGGGTAGTTCGGGTACGACGGAAAGCGCCCGGCTGAGGCATCTCAGCCGGGCGCCTGTCCGGGGCCCGCACAACACGGAGCACCCGTCAGCGGTCAATGGTCACGGGGCGATGTCCCCGACCGGTGCTCCCTCTCCTGCCGCGGTGACCCGCTCGGCGGAGGTGTTCAACAAGGGAGAGTGGACTTGCCGGCGGCGCCGGTGGTGCCGGTGGTGCCGTCCGCCGACATCGTGGCGGCGGTGCCGTTGCCGCCGGGCTTACCCGGGCACACCGGACTGGCCGCGCCGCCGGCACCGCCCGTACCGCCCGTGTGGCCGCCTCCGGCCTCGGAGGCGCCGCCGTTGCCGCCCTTGCCGCCGTTGATACCGGCACCGGCATTACCGACGCCGCCCACGCCGCCCTTGCCGCCGGTGCCGCCGGACGTGGCGGCACCGCCGAGGCCGCCGCTGCCGCCGTTGCCCTTGGCGCCGCCGGCGCCACCCGTGCCCCCGGCCCCGCCGACGCTTCCGCCGCCGGTGGCGTTGCCGCCGGTACCTCCGTTACCTCCGTTGCCGTTGGCGCCCGCAGCGCCACCGGTGCCGCCGAGGCCTCCGATACCGCTGAGGGTCCCGACGCCGTTGGCGCCGTTGCTGCCGGGAGCCCCGGCCGTCCGGGCGCTGTCCGTACCGGGCTGGGCGGAGGCGAGGGTAGGAGCGACGGTGAGGCCGGCTACGGCAATCGTGGCGATCAGGAAGGTCCGGGCAGTGGCCGTGGTGCGCATGGAGCGCATGAGGTACTTCCTTCGGTTTGTGCAGGCGGAGAGATTCTCCGCCTGACAGCCTCAACGTAACGAAGTGCGACGTACCGTGCACTCTGAGGGACGATCAAATGTCCTTAAACAGACTGAACAAGCAAATTTTGGCCGTGCATCGCACCTTGGATCCGTCTTCGACGATGAGCCATGACGGAACACTGTCAAAGCGGTGTTCTGCGGGCTTACGGAAGCGCTTGTAGCAGCAGAAGGTTGCGGCGCGACCGGGGAAGGCCAGGTAATCGCGGAGGGGCATGCAGCCGGTCAACCAGGACATGGTTCGCCGGATGGCCGCCTGGGTCGGCCGAGGTGTTCGCCTGATTCGACGACGTTGCGGGCTACTACGGGCGATCCGGACGCCGATGGGCTTGCCCCGTAATCATTTCCGCAGGCGAGGGAATGTCGTATGCCTTGTGAACCGCCAGCTGTCGATCGCGAAGCGCTGAGAGGGGAGGAGTTGGCTGTCCTGCGGAACAGCGGATACGTTCTGTGGCGCGAACCGATGCGGGTACGCCGGTATCTCCAAGCAGATCGCGCATCGTTGAGGGGCGTACAGCCGGGGTGACGTACGAACGGTTCGCCGGGGAAGTCTGCCGACAGGGGCCGGATGACGGCCCATGGCACGAGGGGGAGGCGCCCGCCTGATGAGCAGCTCGCCAACGCCTGCGCTCGAGCCGGGCGGTGCCGACCGCGCACCGCTGTCCGAAGCGGATTCGCCTGCACACCACTTGCCGACACGCCAGGCGACCACACCGACCTCGCCGCCCCCGACGTACGCGCGCGACCTGCCGGGCTGGCGGCACATCGGCACCGCGCTGCGCCGAACCCTCGCCTCGGTGTGGAACGACAACGTGACCGACTTCGCTGCCGCCCTCACCTACTACGCGGTGCTCGCGCTCTTCCCGACCCTCCTTGTCACGGTCTCGCTGCTGGGAATCGTCGGCGCCTCGACCACGGACAACCTGATCAGTAACGTCATCGCTGTCGTGCCGACCGAGTCCCGCGCCGTCATGCAGAGCACGTTGCAGGGCATGGCGGAGCAGCACACGGCTGCTTGGACGCTGGCTGTCTTCGGCATGATCGGCGCCCTGTGGTCCGCTTCCAGCTATCTGGGGGTCTTCCGCCGAGCCCTGCACGTCATGCACGGCGTCGAGGACCTGCGCCCGGCGTGGAGGACGGCACCACGGCTGGTGATTACCGCCTTCGTGCTGTTGACGCTTCTGGTTTCCAGTGCCCTGGTGCTCATCCTGACCGGCGAAGCGGCCCACACCGTCGGCCGGCTCGTCGGCATGGGCAGCATGGCCGGTAGCGTCTGGAACGCGTTGAAATGGCCGCTCCTGCTGTGCCTGGTCGCCATCTTGGTGCTGGTGCTGTTCCGCTCGGGTCCGGCCGGGACACACGGGGTGCGGCAGAGGCTTGTGGGAGACGCTCTGGCCGTGGCCCTGTGGCTCGTCGCCTCCGCGAGCTTCGCCCTCTACGTCTCGCACGTCGGCACCTACAACCGGCTGTACGGGTCGCTCGCCGGCATCATCGTCTTCCTGGTGTGGCTGTGGCTGTCCAACCTGGCCCTCCTCACCGGCGCCCAGTTCAACGCCGAACTGGCCAAACTCCGCCGTCGGTGACCAACAGGGCGTAAGCTGCGCAGCCTTCGTCCCGATTGGTCGGTTACTCCATTCCCCCACGCCCAGGCACCCCACAGGCAAAGCGACGACCTGAGCCTCATGACGCGCTGCTACGCCGCGTGCTCTGCCTGCGTGCACGCCGAGATCTTCGGACCGGGACGGGCCCCCGCATAGCGCCTGCCGCTTCACGTCGCGGATATCGGAACGTCCAAGCAGACCAATGTGGCTAGGAGCTTGCAATGGCACGGATGATGCTGCGTGACAAGACCGCGACGGAACCCGGAGACCAGGTTTCCGGAAGACCTCCCATGTCTGTGCTCGGCCGGGTACTGGCCATGCTGTTGGCCTTCGCGGCGATGGTGGGGTTCGCGGTGGTGCTGGCCCGGCTGACGCTGCAACCGTCGGTGACGTCGGTGCCGTTGACGCACAGTAATCTGCGCCCGGGTGACTCCATCCGTGCCTACCTCGCCCAGCCCGCGTCCCTCGACACGGTCAAGCAGCTCGGCGGCAACATCGTGATGGGTGTGCCGTTCGGTGTGCTGCTGCCGGTGCTGGTGCCCCGAACGCGAGGACTGGTCCGGGTGGCGGTGGTCACCGCTTTCGTGATGCTCCTCGTGGAACTCGTTCAAGGCGCCCTCATCATCGGGCGTACCTTCGACATCGATGACGTTCTGCTCAACACCACAGGTGCTCTTCTGGGCTACTTGCTGCTCGGCCTCTGGTTGGGCCGTGCAGTGCATCCCCGGCGCCGCCGCTGGTGGCACCGATTCACCGGACGCCCGGTGACTGCCACGGATCCGGCATGACCGAGTCCTGTGAGCCGCCCGTCCGGTGGGGAGCTGTCAGGGCTGAAGCCTGCCCGTGCCGGCGAGGACCGGGGTGACGAGGCTGTGCTGACCGAACCGGACGACAAAGCGGAGTGAGACGGACACACCATGATCCATTCAGCCGATATCCGTGAGTGGCGCAACCTCAGGGTCGTCGACCCCAAGGGCCGCAAGATCGGCGTGCTCGAAGCCGTCTACGTGGACACGGCCACCGACGAACCTGCCATGGCCACGGTCCGTATCGGACTTCCCACCCGCCACCAACTGGCTTTCGTGCCCCTCGACGAGGCGATCCTGGGACCGGACTACGTCAAGGTCTTCTACGACAAATCGCTGGTGAAGAAGGCGCCCACGGTCGGCATGGACGACATCCTGCCCGCCGAGGCAGAAGAAGCGATCTTCCAGCACTACGACCTGACCTACCGGCCGGGCGCGGGTGGCGAGAGGCAGCTCGCGCGCCGCTGACCGCCCCGCGCTCATCCCGAAGGAGGTGTTCGTGCCATGGCTCTCTTCCTGTTTCTCGTCCTGGTCGCCGTCGTGCTGGGAATCGTCGGTGTGACGGTGGAGGGGCTGGGCTACCTGCTGATCATCGGCATCGCGGTTCTCGTGGCCGCTGTGGCCTTCATCGCGGTGCGATGGTCCCGGCGCTCCGGTCGCCGCCCCATCCGATAGCGCCGTCCAGCCCAGGATTCCCCCTGCCACGGCGTTCACCGACCTCCCCCCCCGACGGCGTGACATCCCCGCCCGTGGGCGCGCGGGGCGAGCGACACGCGCTCGCGACGGGCCGCCATCACGGCGACACGTGCGCCCCTCCAGCCTCCTCGGCAGGCAGCTGGAGCATCGGCTCGAAGGAGGAGTCCTCCTCGCCGGGGGCGTACGGAAGGAATCCGTCGGGCACGGTGCGGGCGGCGGTGGCGAGGAGACGGTCCAGGACTTCCCGCTCGGTGACCGGGGGCAGCAGAAGGCCGGCGAGGAGACGATCGCGGACCGCTGGGTGGTCCGGGTGGTCGTCGAGGTGGTCGGAGCCGAGGGCCGGTGGGCGGAAGCCGGCCAGGGCGTCGTGCCACGACGGGAGGACGACGGCGAGGGTCAGGGCCTCGGCGAGGGACTCGGCGATCAGGGAGGCCCGGCCCTCGGAGTCGGTGTAGAGGACGGGCCGAGGGCCCCCGGGGACGGCCGGGCCGCAGAGGTAGTGGGTACCGCCCGCGCTGCATCCGGCGACGGGCTCCACCGCGAGGCCGTTCGGCAGGGCGATCCGCTCTATCGGGTCGGTGCGGGCGAGGTCGAACTCTCCGTCGCCGGCCAGGTAGGAAGCGGCCCCGGGATGCGCGGCGATCCTGCGGAGCAGCGCCTCCTCCGAGAGGGCGGCCGGGTTGAGGGCCGCGGTGATCGCGGGAGTGAGGGGATGCCCCGCCAGGACGTGGCGGACGGCGTCGAGGGGGACGGGGCGCTCGTAGTAGTCCTCGAAGTGGGCCTGGACGGCTTCGGGGGAGCGGTCGGCGAGTAGGTGGAAGAGGAAGCCGGAGCCGTCCGGGTCCTCGCTGCCGGGCGGGAAGTCGATGCCCGAGCCGGTGCGCCAGGCGGTGTCACCGGTCTCCCGCCACAGGCAGACGGTGATGCGAAGCGCGTCGATTCCCTCGTCACGGAAGGCGGGTGCGTCGAGGAGCGGACTCAGCGCGGCGGGCACGTCGTCGATGACGCCCGGCCAGACCTGCTCGTCGTCCGTCGCGTACGGGCTCATCTCCGACTCGTGGTCGAAGCCGCGTATGAGCACGCCGGCCGGGGTGAAGACGACGGAGAAGTCGTCCCCCGATCCGTTGTCCATCAAGGCCGCCTCCTCACCGGGGCCCCAGGCGGAGTCGAAGGTGTGGCAGCAGAACTGCGGATCGTCGCCGATCGTGGCCTCCAGTACAGCCAACCCTCGCAGGTGGGAGCGGAGTTCGGCGGGACCAGGGAGGAGGGCGGCGATCTCGTGCACGGTGCTCATGACGCCATGGAAGCAGCCCCCACTGACAACCTGCGACGGCCGGTCCGGGCAGTGGTGCGCCGCGTGCGGCGGAGTCCTTGGTGGCCGGTGAAGTCCGCCGCTGCCTCGTCGCCTCCGCCGCGGCCTGCGTAGCCATGCCGCTCCACGCCCGCCACGCCCGCCATGCCCGCCCGAGCCACCCGGCAGGCACCGAGCCGGCGCGACGAGGTCCTCGCGCTTCCAATCCCTCCGAGCCCAGCTGACGGGTGGTCACCGGCATGGGCCGCCTCGGCCTCCCTTCTCCGACGCGTTCTCCTCCTTAGGTTGAGTCGGATCTCAACCGTCAGCCGATGCACCGATCGAGGGTGCATTGATTGAATAGTCGAGCCGAATCAAAAGAATGTGGGGGTCAAGATTTGGAAGCGACGCTGGTTCTGACGGACAGTGAACGGTCTCAGCTTGTGGAGAGGCTCGAGAGCGTCGATGCCAGTCCTTACAAGGACTATCCGGCATTCAGTGCACTCATTTCCAAGATAGTGGCCGACGGTGGAGTTCCCGCTCGGCTGCTGGAGGCGGCCGAGCAGATTCGCATCGAGCGTTCCCAGGGACTCGCGGAGGCGCACGTCCTGCGTAACTGCCCGGTGGACGAGGATTTGCCGGAGATCGGGAACGAGGACCCCTCCGCCGAGAAGAAGAGCCTGAAGAGCACGTTCATCGGTGAGGGATTCCTGGAGCTGCTGGCCCAGATCACCAGGACGCCGCTGCTGTCCTACGCGAATCGCTTCGGTGGCGACTTCTTCATCGACGTCATCGCCATCAACAAGTACCTGGGGAAGCAGACCGGCTACAACGGCGGCGAGGTGGTGTTCCACAACGACCGGACCGCTCACCCAGTCCGGGCCGACTACATCACCCTGCTGGGGATGCGCTGCCCGACCGAGGACCTGGTCTACACCGGCTTCGTCTCCGGGCGCCGGCTCATCGCCGAACTGTCGCCGGAGATCCAGCAGGTGCTGCGGCAGCCCTACTTCATCACCCCGTTCGACGTCGTCTCCCGGGACGCGAACACCGAGCTCGGCGCCACGCCGACGCACGCGATCCTGAGCGGGGTCTCCTCGCTGCGCTACCTCGACACGCACACGGCGACCGCGCCGGACGCGCCGGTCGAGGCCAAGGACGCCCTGCTGGCGCTGAAGAACGCGCTGACCCGGGTGCCCAAGGAGCGGCACCGCATGCAGGAGGGTGACGTGCTCACGTTCGCCAACCAGCACGGCCTGCACAACCGGGAGCAGATCGAGATCAGCGACGCCCGGCGTGCGCTCGGCCGCTGGCTGCTCAAGACCTACGCCTTCGCGGACCAGGCCGCGGCCGACGCGCACAGCGATGCCTGGATCGACGGGGTGCCGGGCAAGGTCGGCGACTGATCTCCCCGTTCCCCACAAGCCGAGCAAAAGGAAAACTCATGTCTGATCAGGATGGCACCAGCGCACTTCCGCAGCTGTACGGCGGCGTTCCCGGCAAGTCGTTCGGGCCGGTGAACTACAAATTCGAGCCGTTGATGCGGGACGGCCGAATCGGTGCGGAGATCCATTCCCTCTACTCGACGGCGGAAACCGGGGAGAACGGCCCTGCGGCGGCCATCGTCCGCTACCTGCCGAGTGGAAACGCACAGCCGCACCGGCACCCCGGGTACGAAATCATCTGGATCGTCGAAGGCGAGCTCGAGACCGACGACGGGGTGTATCCCGCAGGCAGCCTCCTGGTGATGCCTCCCGACAGCGTGCACACGCCGCGCAGCCCGAAGGGCGCTGTCGGACTCGTGGTGTGGGAGCAGCCGGTACGCCCGGCTCAGTGACCGGTTCGAAGCGTTGAGGGCCGTGCGGGACCTACGCACGCAGTAGCCGCGTCCACGAACGCAGGGCTTTGTGGAAGAAGCGGCACAGCCCTCCCTCATCCAAGGAATCTGATGACGAACAAGCAAGCTGCACGACGCATAGGGATATTCGACACGACGCTGCGCGACGGGGAGCAGGCTCCCGGGAACGCCATGTCCGCCCAGGACAAGCTCGATCTGGCCCTACGGCTCGAAGCGCTGGACGTGGACGTCATCGAGGCCGGCTTCCCGGCGTCGTCGTCCAACGACTTCGACGCCACCCAGGCGGTCTCCGCGGCGCTCAGCCGGGCCCAGGTGGCGACCCTGTCCAGGGCGCGCAGGGACGACATCGAGACGGCCGTCCAGGCCGCCGGCAGCCGCAACCACGTGCTGCAGATCATGGGCACCGGCAGCGACATCCACCTCGAGCACAAACTCGGCATCACCCGGCAGCAGGCGATCGACGACGCGGTCGACGCCGCGAAGTTCGCCGCGTCCCTCGGGGTGGAGACCGTGGCGGTGGGGATCGAGGACGCCACCCGCGGCGACTTCGGCTATCTGCAGCAGCTCACCGAGCGGGCGGTGGAGGCCGGGGCCCGCTACATCCCGATCGCCGACACCTCCGGGTGCGCGTCCCCCGAGGAGTTCGGCGACCTCATCGCGAAGATCCGGGAATGGGCGCCGGCTCCGGTGCGCATCGGTGTGCACTGCCACAACGACTTCGGTCTCGCGACCGCCAACGCGATCGCCGGGCTCCAGGCCGGCGCGGACGATGTCCAGGTCACGGTCGGCGGCATCGGTGAGCGGGCCGGCAACACCGCCATGGAGGAGGTCTGCGCCCTGCTCGCCTACAAGGGTGAGCAGCTGGGCCTGTACGCCGAGGTCGACCTCGCCGGCATCTACGCCGTGTACAACCGCCTCCGCGAGATCATCCGTCTCGAAGAGCCGCGCAACAAGGCCATCTTCGGCCAGTACGCGTTCGGTACGGCGGCCGGCATCCACCAGGCGGGCATGCTCCGCAACCCGGCGACCTACGAGTACGTCGAGCCGGCCCGCTTCGGCAGGGAGCGCACGCTCCTGATCAGCAGGCACTCCGGACGGGCCGTGCTGCGCCACCTGCTCGGCGAGATGGGCCTGCAGATCGACGACTCCAAGCTGAACGAGATCTACCGCGAGTACATCGCCGAGCGGGTCGAGAGCGACTGCGAGGACATCTCCGTCCTGCGGGAGCGACTGGCGGCCGATCTCGCTCCCGTGCCGAGCTGACCGGGGGAACACGACGTGATCAGCCACATCGTCTGCTTCCGGTTCCTGCCGGGCATCACCTGGGCGGACCCCCGGGCCGTCGAGGCCGAGAGCATCTCACGCGCGCATCCGCAGCACATCCCCGACATCGAGTCCTGGACGGCCGGGCGCAACACCACGGTCCGTGAGGTCGCCCATGACTTCGCCGTGATCGGCCGGTTCGCGGACCGGGACGCGCTCGAGCGGTACCAGACCCACCCCGACCACCAGCGGGGAGTCCGGGCCTGGAAAGAGCTGAGCACGTGGGTGGTGGTCGACCTCGACGACACCGAGGACGCCCTGCTCGGTGAGCCGGCCCGGTGAGCAACGCCTTCATGACCCCGGAGATCACCGGCGGCAAGTGCGCCGTGGTGGTGAGCGACGAGCTCCCTCCGGGGCTGCGGGCCAACGCGGCCTCCGTCCTCACGATGACCCTGGGACACCGGGTGCCCGGCCTGATCGGGCCGGACGTCAAGGACGCCGACGGCACGGTGCATCCGGGGATCGTCCTGATCCCGGTGCCCGTGCTCACCGCCTCGAACGACCGGCTCCGGGAGATCTGGGAGCTGGCCGGGCACGGCGACGTCGTCCGGGCCGGCTTCAGTTCACTGGCGCAGTCCTGCCGCACGTACGACGAGTACACCGACCGGATGTCCGGCACGGCGACGCAGGACCTCGACTTCGCCGGGGTGGCCATGTTCGGGCCCCGGAAGCAGGTCAACAAGATCGTCGGCAGCCTCCCGCTGATGCGCTGACACCCGCAGACCCCAGCCACGACATACCGAAAGGACAGCGGTGTTCACCCTCTTCAGGCCGGAACTCGAGGCCTTCGCCCGCACGGCGCTCACGGAGCACCAGCAGCTCCACAAGGGAGGCTGGTCGACCGGCGACCTGCACGCGCTGCAGATGGAGCGGGCCGCGGAGACCATCCGTTACGTCCGCGCCAACTCCGCCTTCTACCGCGACCGGTTGCGCGATGTCGCCCTCGCCCCGTCCGGGCCGATCAGCCCGCAGGAACTCGCCGCGGTGCCGTTCACGACCAAGGACGACCTGCGCGCGGAGTTGTTCGACGTCATGTCGCAGCCGCTCGACAAGGCCTGGGTCTTCTACGAGACGACCGGGACGACCGGCCGCGCCACCCCGTGCCCCCGCGACGAGCACGACTCCATCGTCAACAACACCGCCCTCACGCTCGCGTACGAGGACATCTTCGCCCAGCACGGCGAGCGCCACGTGGTCGCGGTGATGGGGCCGACCGAACTCCACTCGACCGGTGACACCTTCGGCGACGTACTGCGCAACCTGGGCCACACCGTGGTCAAGATGTGGCCGCACTCGCCGGTCGTCGGGTTCCCGCGTGCGCTGGCCCTGCTCGAGAAGCTCGGGGTGACCGCACTCGTCTGCACCCCCGGCATGGCCATCTCGCTGGCCAAGGCGGCGCGTGAGGCCGGCATCGACCTGCACTCCCGCCTGGGTGTCCGGCTGATCCTCACCCTCGGCGAGCTGACCTCGCCGGCCATGCTCGAGAACCTGGGCGCACTGTGGTCGGCCTCCGTCTACAACTGCATGTACGCCTCGCAGGAAGCGTCGATCATGGCGGCCTGCCATGCGGACGGCCGGCTGCACACGGTGCCGTTGAACAACTACTTCGAGGTGGTCGACCCCGACACGGGGCAGGCCGTCGAGGCGGTGAGCGGGGTGCGGGAGGGCGAGCTCGTCGTCACGCACCTGTACCAGGGAGCCAAGCCGCTGGTGCGCTACCGCACCGGTGACATGGTCCGGCTCTCCGCGCAGGCCGATTCGGTCCACGAGGTCCTGCAGCCGATCGGCAGGGTTCGGGACGCGCTGCACCTGGGCGGTCGGCGGGTGACCGCCTACGACCTGGAGCAGACGCTGTTCACCCACATCCGCGGTGTCATCGACTACTTCCTGCTCATCGACGAGGTGGACGGGCAGGACCTCGTCACGGTCAACCTCGAGCCGACGGACGCGGCGGCGGGGCTGCGCCTCGACCGCGAGCTGATCCGGCGGGCCGTCGCCGACGCCTTCGGCGTCCGCTGCGAGGTCGTGCTCGGCTCCATGGACGCCATCACCAGCACGGGCGCCATGGTGAGCTGGAAGGCCGCGCGCATCCACGACCGGCGGGGCAGCGAGCCCGAGCCCGAGCGCCTGGCCGCGCTGGCGATCGCCACGGGACGTGACGCGCGATGACCACGACCGCGGTGGCGGCGCCCCCGTACGCGTACCACAACGGCGCTTTCGTCGAGGCCGGCGCCGTCAGGCTGCCTCTGAGCACGCAGGCCCTGCACTACGGCACCGGCGTCTTCGAGGGCATCCGCGCCTACGCGCAGGAAGGCGCGTCCGGCCCGGCGGTCTTCCGGCTCCGGGAGCACCTGGAGCGCCTGGAGCGGTCCGCCGCGACCCTGCGGCTCCAGCTTCCGTGCGACGTGGACGGTCTGACCGAGATCGTGCTCGACCTGCTGCGGCGTAACGGCAGCGGCGGCGACACCTACATCCGCCCTCTCGCCTACAAGCTCGCGCTGGAGCCCGGCACACCGTTCGGGGTCAAGCTGAGCGGGGTCTCCGGGCAGTTCACCGTGACCACGGTGAAGATGGGCTCCTACGTCCCGAGCGAAGGCCTGCGCTGCAAGGTGAGCACGGTGCGCCGGGTGCCGTCCGTGAGCATCCCGTCGGCGGCGAAGGTCACGGGTACCTACGTCAACAACGCCCTGGCCGTCGAGGAGGCCCATGCCGACGGGTGCGACGACGCGCTGATGCTCGGCCTCGACGGCAACCTCACCGAGGCGAGCACGTCCAACGTCTTCGTCGTCGGCCGGGACGGAAGCGTCGCGACACCACCGGTGACCGCCGACATCCTGCCCGGCATCACCCGGGCGAGCGCCATCGAGCTGCTCGCGCGCGAATTCGGCATCACGGTGGAGGAACGGCCGGTGGCCGTGGAGGAGCTGGCGCAGGCCCAGGAAGTGTTCACCACCGGCACGGGTGTCGAGATCTGTGCGGTGACATCGATCGACCACCGGGAGGTCGGCACGGGCCGGGCGGGTGCCGTGACCTCCCGACTCCGCGACGTCTACGACGAGGTGGTCCGGGGCCGGCGCCCCGCCTACGCCTCGTGGCTCACGCCCGTCCGTTCCGCATGACTCCGCACGACTGGTCCGCAGAGGCACAGGGGGAAGGAAAAGCAGTGCAGCAATCAATAGACCAGAGGTTCCTGGACATATCGCTGCCCACCACGGCCAAGGGGTGGAAGGTGGCCACGCTGGGCCCGGCCGGCACGAGCAGCGAGCTGGCGGCCCAGCACCTCATCAAACGGCTCCCCGGCGTGGCCGTCAAGGAGACCCCCGAGCTGTTCCACAGCTACGAGATGGCGTCCAGAGCGGTGATCCAGGGCACGGCCGACCTGCTGGTGGTCGCCAACGCCTATGCCAACGTCTCCGAGTTCTACATGGACACGACGCTCAGCCTGGTCGGCGCGTACCACTACCAGACCCCTCAGTACGGCATCGCGGTGCCGACCGGCACCACGCTGACCGGACCGGTCCGGATCGCGAGCCACCCGGCGCCGACCCCCCTGATCGAGCAGCTGCTGCCGAAGGAGCTGAGCGTCAAGGAGGTGGTGCTGGCGGATTCGACCAGCGCGGCCGCGCTCGCGGCCCGTTCGGGACGGGTGGACGCGGCCCTCACCACCCAGCCCTCGGCCGAACGGTACGGGCTGACTTTCATCTCGGGGACCCGGCCCATCGACATGCTCTGGTCCGTCTTCAGCCTTGCCCACGCCACCGACCCCGTGGCGGCCTGACATGGGAAGGACTCTCGCCGAGAAGATCTGGTCGAACCATGTCGTGCGGCCCCTCGACGACGGCGCCGATCTGCTCTACGTGGACCTGCACGTCCTGCACGAGGTCAACACCCCACGGGCCTTCGACGATCTGAGGGCGTCGGGCAGGACCGTCCGGCGCCCCGACCGCACGCTCGCGGTCGAGGACCACAACACTCCGACCAGGGACGGTGCGCTCGAGGACCTGGCCGGGCGGCGGCAGCGTGAACTGATCCGCGCCAACTGCGCCGAGTTCGACATCCAGCTGCACCGGCTGGGCGACGCCGACCAGGGGATCGTGCACGTCATCGTCCCCGAACTGGGGCTCGCGCGGCCCGGCATGACGATCGTCTGCTGCGACTCGCACACCTCGACGCTCGGCGCCCTGGGTGTGCTCGCGTTCGGTATCGGGACCGGCCAGGTCGAGCACGTGCTCGCCACCCAGACCCTTCCCGTGCACCGGCCGAAGGACCTCGCCGTCGAGGTCTCCGGCGTGCTGCCGGACGGTGCCACGGCCAAGGACCTCGCACTGGCGCTGATCGCCCAGATCGGCACCGGGGGCGGCCAGGGCAGCGTCATCGAGTACCGGGGCGAGGCCATCCGCCGTCTGTCCATGGAAGGCCGGATGACGCTCTGCAACATGAGCATCGAGGCCGGCTCCCGGGCCGGCCTGGTGGCGGCCGACGACGTGACGATCGACTACCTGCGTTCGCGGGTCACGGCCCTGGGCGGGGACGAGGACTTCTCCGCCACCGAGGCGCGGTGGCGTGAGATGCGCAGCGACGACGACGCCCGGTTCGACGACGTCGTGCACATCGACGCCGCACACGTCGGTCCCAGGGTCTCCTGGGGAACCAATCCCGCACAGAACCTGCTCATCGACGGACGGGTCCCGACCCGGGCGGACTTCGCCGCCGGCGAGGACTGGGCCTCGGCCGAGCGGTCCATGGACTACATGGGCCTGCGCCCGGGCCAGGCGGTGCGGGACCTCGAGGTGAGCACGGTCTTCCTCGGCTCGTGCACCAACGGCCGGATCGAGGACCTGCGCGAGGCGGCGTCCGTCCTCGAGGGGCGCCGGGTCGCCGAAGGCGTACGCATGCTGATCGTGCCGGGCTCCGCGGCCGTGCGGCGCCAGGCCGTGAGCGAGGGCCTGGACAAGGTGTTCGACACGGCCGGTGCGGACTTCCGCGCCGGAGCGGGCTGCTCGATGTGCTGCGCGCTCAACGAGGACCGGCTGGCACCGGGTGAGCGCGCCGCGTCCACCAGCAACCGCAACTTCGAGGGGCGCCAGGGCAAACAGTCCAGGACCCACCTCGTCTCGCCCCGGGTCGCGGCCGCCACCGCGGTGTCCGGCCGCTTCACGACACCGGAGGACCTGTGAGCGAGCCCGTCATCCGCACCGGAACCGCGGTCCCGCTGCGGCGCGACGACGTCGACACCGACCAGCTCGCGCCGGCCCGGTTCGTCCCGTACTACCGGCCGGACGGCTTCACGAACATCCTGCTCGCGGACTGGCGGAGCGATCCCGCGTTCGTCCTCAACCAGCCCCAGTACCAGGGGGCGACGGTCCTCGTCGCGGGCCGCGACTTCGGAACCGGATCATCGCGGGAGTCGGCCGTCTGGGCACTGCAGAGCGCGGGCTTCCAGGTGGTCGTCGCCCACCGGTTCGGCGACATCTTCCGGGGCAACGCCACGACCCGGGGTCTGTGGACGGCCGAGGTCGACCACGACGTGATCGAACGGCTGTGGGCGGAGATCGAGGCCGACCCATGGCAGGCCGTCACGGTCGACCTGGCCACGCTGCAGCTCAGCTGCGGTGCCGTGACGAGCCCCTTCCGCATCGACGAGCCGCTGCGGCGACGGCTGCTCGAGCCGGGTGACCGGATCGCCGAGACACTGGCCCACCTCCCCGAGATCGAGGAGTACGAGGCGAAGACACGCGCTCTGTGACCGTCGAGGCCGGCACCGGCGGATGCGGCCGGATCGGCCGCAGTGCCTTGCGGGCGCCGCTCACCCCGGACGAGGCGTGGCACCGGCGCCCGCTCCCTGACCCGACCTGACCTGACCCGGGCGCCAGGGCCCCTCACCCGGAGCCGCTGTGCTCGTGTGCCCCGGCACCGCGCCTGCGCACCCGGCTCCCTCATCCGGTCCGAACCCGACGAAAGACCCTGGACGCCCGTCCGGGATCGCGCCCAGCGGTACCGGCGTACCGCCGTCGTGCGCGCCCACCCCTCACATTCCATTCGGAAAAGGTATTCATGCTCAGCCAAACGTTCTCCGCGCCCGGTGCTCCGGCCCCGGCGGCACGGTATTCACCGGTGGTCCGCCGAGGCCCGCTGCTCGCGGTCTCGGGCCAGGTCCCGTTCCTTCCCGGTCAGCTCGAAGGTCCGGTCCCGGGCATCCGTGAACAGGCCCGAGCCGTGTTCACGCATCTCCAGGAACTGCTCGGGACAGCCGGCGCCGACGTCTCCGACGTCCTGATGGTCAGGCTCTACCTGGCCCGCGAAGAGGACTTCGCCGTGATGAACGAGATCTTCGACGAGGTGTTCGGCGACGTGCGGCCGGCCCGCACGACGGTATGGGTGCACCTGCCGGGAGGGCTCCTGATCGAGGCCGACGTCCTGGCGGTGGTCGGCACATGAGCGGGGACGTGACGACGGCCGCACAGCGTCCTTCCGTCGTAGGTGCCAATCACCGCTGGGTGATCCTCGGTATCGGTGTCGCGGCGCAGGCCAGCTTCTCCGCGGCGATCTCCGGGCTCCCGGTGGCCGGTCCCCAGCTGCGCTCCGCGTACGGCCTGAGCAACTTCCAGCTCGGTCTCGTGATCGGCGTGATCTACCTGGGCATCGCCGCGTCCGAGATCCTCTGGGGGGTGTGGACGGACCGCTTCGGTGAACGTCGTGTCCTGCTGCTCGGTCTGCTCTCCACCGGCGCCGTCCTGGCACTGATGGGGGTCGTCCTGGTGCCCGCCCACGGTTCCGTACCACCGCTCGCACTGCTCGTGGCGGCGATGCTCCTCGTGGGCCTCTTCGGAGGCAGCATCAACGGCTCGTCCGGCCGGGCGGTGATGACCTGGTTCCAGGACGGTCAGCGCGGCCTGGCCATGAGTATCCGGCAGACGGCGATGCCCGCGGGCGGAGCCATCGGCATCGCCGTACTCCCGGCCCTCGCCAGCAGTTCAGGATTCCGGCCGGTCTACCTGCTCCTCGCGGGCCTGTGCTTCGCGGCGGCCGCGGCCACCTGGCGCTGGCTGCACGAACCGCCCGAGACGACGGCGCCCGCCGGGGCGGTGCAGGTCGACAGCCGGTCGCCGCTCCGGCGCGGGGACGTCTGGCGGCTGGCCCTGGCCAGCTCCCTGCTGACCGTGCCGCAGTTCGGAGTGGTGACCTTCCTCGCGATCTACCTGCACGACGTCGAGCACGCCGGCGTCCTCGCCGCCGTGGTCGCCATGTGCATCGTGCAGTTCGGGGGCGGTGCGGCCCGGATCTGGAGCGGCAGGTACACCGACAAGCGGGGCAACCGGCGCCCGATGATCAGGATCATCGGTGTCCTGTCCGCGGTGGCGCTCGGTGTCTCCGCGCTGCTCGCCCAGGCTTCGTCACCCGTCGCCGTCGTCACGCTGGTGATCGGCGGCGTGTTCGCCAACGCCTGGCACGGCGTGGCGTACACCGAGATCGCCTCGATGGCGGGTGCCGGCCGATCGGGCACCGCACTCGGCCTGGAGAACACCATGGTGTTCGCCATGGGCTTCGTGAGCCCGCTGTTCATACCGCTGCTGCTCGGCTGGTCGTCCTGGAGCGTCGTGTGGCTCTTCGCGGGCGTCGCCTCGGCAGTCGCCGTGCCACTTGTCCCCCGGAAGGAAAAGGCGATATGAGCGTGGAAGCGACGGAGTCCATCGCGAACCTGCGGTCCGAGATCGACGTCCTCGACGAGAGGATCATCTCGCTCCTGGAACAGCGGACGGCGTTCTCCCTGCAGGTCCAGCGGACCCGGATGCGCGAGGGCGGCGATCGGCTCGCCTCCGAGCGTGAGCAGTGGATCGTCCAACGGTATGCCGACCGCCTCGGCGACAGGGGCGCGCAACTGGCGGGCCTGGTACTCGAGATGTGCCGTGGGAACACGAGGCGAGCACGATGACCACGATCGCTGTCGTCGGGGGCGGGCCCCGGGCCATGAGCATCCTGGAACGGCTCGCCGCCCGTGCGTCCGAGTCCCTCGAACCGGTCGACATCCACCTCATCGACACCGTGCAGGTCGGTTGCGGACAGGTCTGGCGCACCGATCAGCCGGACTGGTACCTGATGAACACGGTCGCCGGCGAGATCACCGCGTTCTCCGGCCCGCCGGACGCGGGCCCCGCCCGCCCGGGGGCCGGCCCCTCGTTCGCCCAGTGGTGGGACATGACCGACCCGGGGCGCGAGCACGCCAACGACTACGCCCCGCGCCGCCTGTACGGGCAGTACCTGCTCTTCCTGCTCGACACGATCGAGCGGGCACTGCCGTCCTCCGTCACCCTCCACCGGGTCGTCGCCACCGTGGGCGACCTGTGCAAGGAGGGGGAGGGGTACCGCGTGACCCTCGACGACGGACGGGAGATCCTCGCCGACCAGGCCGCCATCGTCACGGGCCATGCGCGGCCCCGTCTCTCGGGGCACCTGCTCGAACTGCAGCGGTTCGCGCAGAGCCACCCCGGCCTGCGGTTCGTTCCCGGAGGTTCGGCCGCGGACATGCCGCTGTCCGACATCGCCCCGCGCACCAAGGTCGGTGTGATCGGGATGGGGCTCACCTTCTACGACGTGGTGGCCGCCCTGACGGTCGGCCGCGGTGGGACGTTCACCGAGTCGGGCGACGGTCTCGTCTACACACCGAGCGGGGACGAGCCGTTCATCGTCGCCGGATCGCGCAGCGGCTTCCCGCAACCAGGACGCGGCCGTAACCAGAAGCCCTCCGGCTTCGCCTACCGGCCCGTCTTCTTCACCGAGGAACTCGTCCGCGCCGCTGCGGGCGACGAACGCCTCGACTTCCACCGGC
Organism: Streptomyces sp. B1I3; assembly: GCF_030816615.1. Taxonomy (NCBI): domain Bacteria; kingdom Bacillati; phylum Actinomycetota; class Actinomycetes; order Kitasatosporales; family Streptomycetaceae; genus Streptomyces; species Streptomyces sp. B1I3. Next base: position 2,976,538 of record NZ_JAUSYD010000001.1, on the reverse strand, counting down.
ACCTGCTGCCCCGCCTGACGGCGGAGGTCGACTTCGTCCACTTCACCACCGTGCTGCGCGAACGCTCCGGAGCGGCCACCGCCGACGAGTTCGCCGCGCGGGTGCGGGCCGGGGGCGGCGCCCGCGTCGCCGACCTGGCACGGTGCGCCGCGGACTTCGGCCTGGCCGGCCTGCCCGGCCTCGACTTCGACACCCTGGCCCTCCCGTTCGCGGCCCGCACGTTCGCCGACCGGGCCACGTTCGACAAGGAACTGCTCGCCGCGCTGGACGCCGACGTGCGCGAGTCGGAGCGCGGCAACGTGGACTCGCCGCTCAAGGCCGGTCTCGACATCCTGCGCAGTCTGCGCTGGATCATCCGGGAGCTCGCCGACTTCGGCGGCCTGACCCCGGCCTCGCACCGGGACGGTCTCGTCGACTGGTACGCACCGCGCAGCGCCTTCCTCGCCGCCGGGCCGCCCCTGGTCCGGCTGCGTGAGACGCGGGCCCTGATCGAAGCGGGCATCCTGCGGGTCATCGGGCCCCGGGCCACGTACGTGGCCGACCCCGCGGCCGGACGGTTCGGCGTCCTCTCGCCGCAGGTACCGGGAGCGTCCGAGGCGGTCGACACCATCATCGACGCCCGGATACCCGCGCCGGACGTCCGGGCGGACACCTCCCCGCTCACCCGCATGCTGCTGCGCCGCGGGCTGTGGTCCGAGTTCGTCAACGGCGGGGAGTTCCGCACCGGCGGGGTCGCGGTGACCCGGTCGCCGTTCCATCCGCTCGGAGCCGACGGCCGTCCGGAACGCGGCCTGTACGTGCTCGGCATCCCCACCGAGTACTCCCGTTACTTCACCCAGGTCGTCGCGACCGGGCCCACCGGGTGGAGCGAGTTCATGCGTGACGCGGACGACGTCGCGTCACACATGCTGCGCTCCGCCGAACTGAACGTCCACCCCCTGACGATCGGAGGCTGAAGATGTCACGGTCAGCTTTGCTCGTGCTCGACATGGTCAACGAGCTGGTCCACCCCGACGGGCACTACGCGCACGTGTGCCGCGAGCAGGTGGCCAGCCGCGGCGTGATCGAACGCACCGCGGCCGCGATCGACCGCGCCCGCGCCGACGGCACACCCGTCATCTACGTGGTGCTCGGGTACAGCAGCCACTACGAGGACTGGCCCGGTGAGTCGCCCCTGTTCGGCCCGGCCGACCCGGAGCACCGCTTCACCCTCGGCAGCTGGGGGACGCAGGTCCACGAGCGGCTGACGCCCGAGCCCGGTGAGGACGTCGTGGTCAAACAACGGGTCAGCCCGTTCTACGGCACGAACCTCGAGTTCCTGCTCAGGGCCCGGAAGATCGACACGCTGCTGCTGACGGGAGTCGCCACCGACCTGGTGGTCCTCATGACCGCCCGTGAGGCGCACGACCGCGACTTCTCCGTCCAGGTGCTCGAGGACGCCACGGCCACCGGGGACGAGACGCTGCAGGAGGCAGCGCTGCACATGCTCGCCCGCACCGCCGTGGTCACCAGTGTCGACCAGGCACTTCCGGTGGCAAGGAGGGCCGCCGCATGAGTACCCGTCCCGCTCCGGTCGCCGCGTCCATCGGGCGGTCCCCCACCGTGGCCCTCCTCGACGAGGTCCAGCGGCAGAAGGCGCGCGGCGTCGACGTACTCAACCTCAGCGGGGGTGAGCCCGACTTCGCGACACCCGAACACGTGGTCCGTCCGGCGGTCGAGGCGCTGCAGGCCGGCTTCACGCACTACACCCCGAGCCGGGGCCTCCCGGAGCTGCGCGAGGCGATCGCGGCCAAGCTGCACGCCGACAACGGGATCGTCGCGGACCCCGGGACCGACGTCATCGTCACCCCGTCGGCCAAGCACGCCATGTTCATCGCCCTCGCCGGCGTCATCGCGCCCGGTGACGAGGTGCTGGTGCCCTCGCCCGCCTGGGTCAGTTACGCCCCGATGGTCACGCTGCTCGGAGGGCGCCCGGTCGACGTCCCGCTCGATCCCCGGGACAACTTCACGATCACCGCCGAGCAGCTGTCGGAAGCGGTCACCCCGCGCACGCGGGCGATCCTGGTGAACACACCGAACAACCCGACGGGCCGCATGCTCACGGCCTCCGAGGCCGACGCGATCGCGCGGGTCGCCGACCGGCACGACCTCACCGTGCTGGCGGACGAGATCTACGAGTACATCCGGTACGACGGCCGGTCGCACCGCAGCCTGGCCGCCTGGCCGGGCTGCCGGGACCGCACGCTCACCGTCAACGGGTTCTCCAAGAGCTACGCCATGACCGGGTGGCGGCTCGGCTACGTCACAGGGCCGGCGGCCGTGATGCGGGAAGTCGTGAAGGTGCAGGAGCACACCGTCGGCTGCGCCTCCTCGTTCGTCCAGCGCGGCGCGCTCGGGGCCCTGACCGGGGAGTCGCGTGCCTGTATCGACGAGATGGTGGCGAGCTACGACGCCCGGCGCCGGTTCCTCGTCGGTGCGCTGAACAAGATCCCCGGCATCTCCTGCGCCGATCCGGAAGGGGCGTTCTACGTCCTCCCGGACATCTCCGGGCTCGGATTCGGATCGGCGCAGGAATGCTCCGCGTGGCTGATCGAGCACGCCGGGGTCGTCGTCACGCCGGGAAGTGCTTTCGGCCCCACCGCGGAACAGCATGTCCGGCTTTCCTTCGCGGCGCCCCTCGAGACCCTGACAGCCACGGTCGAGCGCCTCGCGGCGGTGCTGGACGCCGGCGGAGCCCCGCGGGGGACAACGGCCCTCCGCGCTGACAACCTGTCATGAGGCCCTGACGGGCAGCACGGTACGCACCCCGTGAACGCGCCACCGGGCGTTCACGGGAACTTTCATGAGGAGCCGGAGTTGGACACGAAGAAGAACGCCTTCCTTCCCGCAGGTGAGCCCGGGGCCGAGCCCGTCCAGCTGCTGACACCCGACGGCGAGCGCGTCCACCACCCCGACCACCCGCTCGACATCGGCCCCGACGAACTGCGGCAGCTGTACCGAGACATGGTGGTCGCCCGGCGCTTCGACAGCGAGGCGGTCGCCCTGCAACGCCAGGGGGAGCTGGCCCTGTGGGCATCGCTGCGAGGGCAGGAGGCCGCCCAGGTCGGCTCCGCCCACGCCACCCGCCGCGACGACTTCGTCTTCCCCACCTACCGCGAACACGCCGTCGCGCTGCACCGCGGAGTGGACCCCCTGGCACTGCTGCGGCTCTACCGGGGTGTGGACCACGGCAGCTGGCCCACCTCGGTCCACGGCATGAACATCTACTCGCTGGTCATCGGCGCACCCACCCTGCACGCGACCGGCTATGCGATGGGGGTCGCACTGGACGGTGAGGAGACCGCGGTCCTCTCCTACTTCGGGGACGGTGCATCCAGCCAAGGTGATGTGGCCGAGGCCTTCACCTTCGCCTCGGTGCACCAGGCACCCGTGGTGTTCTTCTGCCAGAACAACCAGTGGGCCATCTCCACCCCGGTGGCGTCGCAGACGCGGGTCCCCATCCACCGCCGTGCGGCCGGGTTCGGATTCCCCGGCGTCTATGTGGACGGCAACGACGTCCTGGCGGTCCTCGCCGTGACGCGGGCCGCGCTGGCCCATGCCCGCAGCGGCGCCGGCCCCGTCCTGATCGAGGCCCTCACGTACCGGATGAACGGCCACGCCACCTCCGACGACCCCACGCGCTACCGGAGCGAGGAGGAGACCGCCCACTGGGCCCGGAAGGACCCCCTCGCGCGACTGGCCGCCCACCTGACCCGGGAGGGTCTGGCCGACAGCGGCTACTTCGACATGGTGGACGAGGAAGCCGAGGAGCTGGCGGTCGGCGTACGCGAACAGGTGCGGGTGCTGCCCTCGCCGTCCACGGACGCCATTTTCGACCACGTCTACGCCGAGCCCCACTCCCTGGTGGACGAGGAGCGCGCGGAATACGCCCGCTTCCGGGAGACGCTGACCGGCCCGTCCTCCTGACTTCCGCGCGGTCGGGGACGCCGGCTCCTCCTTAAGTGCAGAAGAACTCGGCCGCCGGTCGATGCGGGGAAGGGAAAGGCGCTGCTTCAATTGTCGAGGAGCGCCGAGGTCCCGCCGGAACCATTCACCTCGTGTTCCGTATTCGCACTTTGCCGGCGGCCCTGCCGCGGGTCTGAATTCACCTTTCAGAATTCTCACTTCAACGGAAGGGAGTGGCGGTAGTCACCTACCGCTCATTCCGACCATGACAAAAAATGAACTCGATTTCCCTTCGTGGCGGACGAGGCCGGCCGCCCAGCAGCCCGTCTGGCCGGACCCCGAGGCTCTGAGCTCCGTGCTCGCGGACCTGTCGACCGCCGTTCCTCTCGTCTTCGCCGGTGAGTGCGACCAGCTCCGGGGCCGTCTGGCCTCCGTCGCCAAGGGCGAGGCCTTCCTCCTCCAGGGCGGTGACTGCGCGGAGACCTTCGACGCCGTCTCCGCCGACCAGATCCGCAACACGCTCAAGACGCTGCTGCAGATGGCCGCGGTGCTGACCTACGCGGCCTCCGTACCGGTGGTCAAGGTGGGCCGCATCGCCGGCCAGTACTCCAAGCCCCGATCCAAGGACACCGAGACCCGAGGCGGTGTGACGCTGCCGGTCTACCGCGGTGACTCCGTCAACGGCCTGGCCTTCACCCCCGAGTCCCGCACCCCCGACCCCGAGCGGCTGAGGCGCATGTACAACGCGTCCGCCGCCACGCTCAACCTGGTGCGCTCCTTCACCACCGGTGGATACGCGGCACTGGAACAGGTGCACGCCTGGAACCGGGACTTCGTCGCCCTGTCCGCCAGCGGTGAGCGCTACGAGAAGCTCGCCCAGGAGATCGACCGCGCGCTGGACTTCATGAAGGCGTGCGGGGTGTACCCCGACGAGTTCGAGAACGTCGAGTTCTACTCCAGCCACGAGGCACTCGTGCTGGACTACGAAGCCGCGCTGACCCGGGAGGATTCACGCGGGGGCGAACTGTACGACACGTCCGCGCACATGCTCTGGATCGGCGAGCGGACGCGTCAATTGGACGGGGCACACGTCGAATTCGCCTCCACGGTCCGCAATCCGATCGGGGTCAAGCTCGGCCCGGGCGTCTCGGCGGACGAGGCGCTGGCACTGATCGACAGGCTCGACCCGGACCGCGAGCCGGGCCGGCTGAGCTTCATCACCCGGATGGGAGCGGGAAAGGTCCGCGACCTGTTGCCCGGCCTGGTGGAGAAGGTCACCGCGAGCGGCGCCCAGGTCGCCTGGATCTGCGACCCGATGCACGGCAACACCTTCGAGGCGTCCAGCGGTCACAAGACCCGTAGCTTCGACGCGGTGCTGGACGAGGTCAAGGGCTTCTTCGAGGTGCACCAGGGCCTCGGCACCCATCCGGGCGGCATCCACGTGGAGCTGACCGGAAGCGATGTGACCGAGTGCGTGGGAGGCGGCGACGAGGTGCGCGTGGATCACCTCCACCAGCGCTACGAGACCGCCTGCGATCCGCGGCTGAACCGGAGCCAGTCGCTCGACCTGGCCTTCCTCGTGGCGGAGATGTACCGGGGCGAGTGACGTCCCCTGGCCGGTCCCCGTCGCCGTACGGGAGGGCCGCGCGCCTTCCCTGCGGCCGGACGCCCGCCGGCTGCGGCCGTGCCCGCAGCACCCAGAAAGGAAGAGCAGGAATGTCCCCCCGTTCGGACAGCGATCGGCTCGCGGCGCCGAGGCCGGCCGCAGAGGCCCGCGCACGCACGAGGACCCGCATGATCCCGTCCCACCCGATACCGGCGCCGGCAGGCGTCGGCGAACCGCTGCAGGAGGAGTCGTGAGCGCCCGCTTCCCCGGCTCGAAGAGCATGACCAACCGGGCGCTGCTGCTGGCTGCCGCCGCCCGGGGGACCAGCCGTCTGTACGCGCCGCTCCGGAGCGACGACACCCTCGCCTTCCGGGCGGCCCTGGCCGAGCTGGGGGTGCGCGTGACGGAGCACGCCGGGCGCGCCGCCGACGGTGCGCCGACCGGGACCACCGAGTACTGGGAGGTCACCGGTCTGGGCGGGGGGCCGTCCGGACAGGCGGACATCTGGTGTGCCGACGCCGGGACGGCCGCCCGCTTCCTGACGCCCTTCGCTGCGACCGGCACCGGGCGCTTCACCTTCGACGGCTCCTCCCAGCTGAGGGCCCGGCCACTCGCACCGCTCGTGGCGGCCCTCGCCGGGCTGGGCGCCGAGGTCGCACCCGGCCCGGACGGCTCACTGCCGCTCACGGTGACGTCGAACGGGCTCGACGGCGGCGGGATCGACCTGGCCGCCGGGCAGTCCAGTCAGTACCTGACCGGCCTGCTCCTGGCCGGCCCGCTGATGCGTACGCCGCTGACGGTGCGCACCGAAGGACTGGTGAGCCGGCCGTACGTCGACATGACGCTGGCCCTGATGCGCCGCTTCGGCGTCGAGGCCGCCGGCGAGGCCGGCGTGTACACGGTCCACCCCGGCGAGTACACCGCCACCGACCTCGTGATCGAGCCGGATGCCTCCACCGCCTCCTACTTCCTGGCGGCAGCAGCGGTGACGGGTACCTCCGTCACCGTCCCCGGGCTCGGAGAAGGCAGTCTCCAGGGCGACCTGCGCTTCGCGGAGGTCCTGCGCCGGACCGGCGCCCGGGTGCGGATCGGCCGGGACAGCACCACGGTCACCGGAACCGGGCCGCTGCGCGGTGGCTTCACCGTCGACATGGGCGAGATCTCGGACACGTTCATGACGCTCGCGGCGATCGCGCCCCTGGCGGACGCCCCCATCACCATCAGCGGCATCGGGCACGCCCGGCTGAAGGAGTCCGACCGGATCGCCGCCGTGGCGGAGAACCTCGAGGAGATCGGCATCACCGCCGACACCGGCCCCGACCGGATCACCATCCACCCGGGCCGCCCCCAGGGTGCGCGGATCTCCTGCCGGCGCGACCACCGGATCGCCATGGCCTTCTCGGTGCTGGGTCTCCGCGTACCGGGGATCACGCTCGACGACCCCTCGTGCGTGGCCAAGACCTTCCCCGGCTTCCACGCCGAGTTCCGGCGGGTCTTCCCCGGGCACCACCGCCTGCTCCGGGACGTGGCATGACCGGGCGCCGCCACGGCGCGGCACCGGCAGAGGGACGCGAAAGGACGTGGCGCTCATGAGTAGCCTGCGCTGGCTGACAGCAGGGGAGTCGCACGGCCCCGCACTCGTCGCGACGCTGGAGGGCCTGCCCGCGGGCGTGCCGGTCACCACGGGGACGGTGGCCGGGGCGCTGGCGCGGCGGCGGCTCGGTCACGGCCGCGGCGCCCGGATGAACTTCGAGCAGGACGAGGTGACCATCCTGGGAGGCGTCCGGCACGGTCTGACGCTGGGCTCCCCGGTGGCGATCATGGTGGGCAACACCGAGTGGCCGAAGTGGGAGCAGGTCATGTCCGCCGACCCGGTGGACGAGGAGGTGCTGTCCGGGCTGGCCCGCAACGCGCCCCTGACCCGTCCCCGGCCCGGCCACGCGGACCTGGCTGGCATGCAGAAGTACTCGCTGGACGAAGCCCGTCCGGTCCTGGAGCGCGCCAGCGCCCGGGAGACCGCGGCGCGCGTTGCGATCGGTGCCGTGGCCCGCTCCTACCTGCGGCGGACCTGCGGCATCGAGCTGGTCTCCCACGTGGTGGAGCTGGGCGCGGCCAGGGCCCCCGCCGGGTCGCTGCCGGTGCCGGACGACGAGGCACGCCTGGACGCGGATCCGGTGCGCTGCCTGGACGTGGACGCCTCGAAACGGATGGTCGTCGAGATAGAGCAGGCCCGCAAGGACGGTGACACCCTCGGTGGTGTCGTCGAGGTGGTCGCCTACCGGGTGCCGGTGGGCCTCGGCTCGCACGTGCACTGGGACCGGCGGCTCGACGCACGGCTCGCGGCGGCGCTGATGGGCATACAGGCCATCAAGGGCGTGGAACTGGGCGACGGATTCGAGCTCGCCCGGGTGGTGGGTTCGCGCGCGCACGACGAGATCCTGCCGGGCGCGGACGGTGTGTACCGCGCGTCCGGCCGCTCGGGGGGTACCGAGGGCGGTCTGTCGACGGGTGAGCCGCTGCGGGTGCGCGCGGCCATGAAGCCGATCGCCACGGTGCCGAGGGCGCTCGCCACCGTCGACACCCGCACCGGCGAGGCGACCAGGGCCCATCACCAGCGCTCCGACGTGTGCGCGGTGCCGGCCGCCGGAATCGTCGCGGAGGCGATGGTCGCCCTGGTCCTCGCGGACGCGGTGGCCGAGAAGTTCGGCGGCGACCACGTCACCGAGACCCACCGCAATGTGCGCGGCTACCTGGACAACCTGGTGGTGAGGTGACGTGCTCGACGTCCGGCGACGGAGCTTGCGGCCCGAGCTGGACGCCGAGGACTGCCCCGTCATACTCACCCGCCGCCGGGCTCACCGGTTCTCCAACTCCCGGCCGACGAGGGCTCATCACCTCGGTGCGGACCGGGGTCCGCCCCAGGGGACGGCTCCCGGACAAGTGCGGTGCCGGGTGCGGCGGGTGGCTGCACAATGAAGTCCATGAACACCGCGGAACGCCTGATCGAAAGCACGCGTGAACTGCTCTGGGACCGGGGTTACACCGCCACCAGCCCCAAGGCGATACTGCAACGGGCGGGGGTGGGGCAGGGGAGCATGTACCACCATTTCACCGGGAAGGCGGACCTTGCCCTGGCGGCGATCCGGTGCAGTGCCGAGGAGGTGAAGGAGGAGGCGGAACAGCGGCTGTCGAGCTCCGGCACATCACTCGACCGGATAGCCTCCTACTCGGCCGGCGCGTCGGACGTGCTGCGCGGCTGCCCCGTCGGGCGTCTGACGGCGGACCCGGAAATCGTCGACGACGACCGGATGCGGCAGCCCGTGGAGGAGACGTTCGCCTGGCTGCAGCAGCGTCTCACCGCGGTTCTGTCCGAGGGCCAGGAGGGGAAGGACGAAGGCGACGCCCTCGACCCCGCCGACACGGCCGCGGCCATCCTCGCCGTCGTCCAGGGCGGCTACGTACTGGCCCGCGCGTCCGGCTCCGCCGCATCGTTCGACCAAGCCGTCAACGGCCTGCTGAGCATGCTGAACCGGCTCGCGGCCTGAACGCGGAACCACCGCCCGGCAGCCGGACGGTGCGGTCCGGGAAGACGCCTCACCCGACCATGGCCGCCAGTTGTCCGCCCGGCACCGTCTCCGTGTCGAGGCCGTAGGAACGCTGGAAGAGCAGAACGGCTTCAAGACGGTTGCGGGCACCGAGTTTGGTCAGCGCGTGCGACACGTGACTCTTGACCGTGGCCGGCGACACGTGCAGCTGGGCCGCCGTCTCAGCCGTCGACATACCTTCCGCCAGGCTCTTCAGCACCTCCCGCTCACGTGAGGTCAGCGTGTGCAGCAGCTGCTCGGACCCGGCCGTGTGCGCGCTCGACGACACGGGCATCCGCTGCGCGTAGAGGACGCGCAACTCCGGTGACAGCACGGTGTGTCCGGAGGCCACCGCGCGGATGGCCGCCGACAACCCGGCGACCTGGATGTTCTTCACCAGGCACCCGGTGGCGCCGGCCGCGAAGGCGGCGTCGAGCCGTCGCTTGCTCCAAGTGGTGCCCACGAGCAGCACGCGCACCTTCCGCGACTCCAGCTGACGCACCAGCTGCGTCACGTTCTCGCGCGGGACGGACACCAGGACCACCACGTCGATCCGCTCCAACGGCCACTGGTGCAGCGGCTGTTGTTCGTTCACACTGCCGACCACCTCCAGATGCGGCGATCTGTGAAGGACGCTCGTGAGGACGTGTCGCGATATCGGGTCGTGGTCCGCCACCAGTACTCGTACTCTTTCGTCGGCGGCATGGTCGGCGCCGAAGAGTTCACGCTCCAGAGACATGTCTGCGTCCTTCACTTAGCTGTGCGGTCTGGACCGGGCCCGAGCCTAGTTCGCAGAATGTCATTCAGCAATGCTGAACAGCGTTTCCGTAAAAGTGTGCCTCGCCACAGTCGCCGGTGACGCTCCCTCGGGGCCCCCGGGCCTTCGCCCACCCCTCCGTCCGGAGTGCCGGCCGGCCGGCGCGGGCCGGCGGTGCGCCGGTTCGGGGGCCGGTATGTGGGCGGGCTCGTCGACGCCCTCGCGCGGTACGTCGCGCCGGCGCGGGGGTGCGTGCGCGTGTCACCTGCGACCGTGAGTAGATGAAGCGTCAAATGCCTTCGTATGAACAGTGGATGAGGGTGTCCACCCCTCGGACAGAAGGCCTACTTGGGCTTCTCTTTACTCCGTCGCTCGTTGTCCTCACCTGCCCCACGCCTTACGATCGGGTTTCTGCTGCGGTTCCAGCTCCTGTGTGAGCACCCTGTGATGTCGCTTGACAGTGTGGTCGAGGGACGGCGTCCCCCTATCGTCACGGCTGAAGGGAAACCGAGTGGATGTCGTGCTGGCTCGAGACTGGTTACGAGCCTTTGCAAGAGCGACCTACGCCAACAAGAGCCACCTCACCGTCCTCGACTCCGCGATCGGCGACGGCGATCACGGAGTGAACCTCTGCCGGGGGCTCTCGTATGTCTGCCGATGGCTGGACGAGGGTGACGTACCGGACTCCGTGGGGGGAGTGCTGAGCGAGGTGGGAGCGCTGCTCCTGACCCGGGTCGGTGGCGCTTCGGGGGTGCTGTACGGCAGTGCCTTCCAGGCGATGGGGGCCGAGTTGGCGACCACCGAGGCCGATCCCCACATGTTCACGGACGCCCTCGACGCCGGGCTCGCCGTCATCGTCAAGCTGGGGGCCGCCGCCCCGGGGGACAAGACCATGGTGGATGCCTTCGTGCCCGCCCTGGCGGCCTTCCGCGGTTCCTGCGTCGAGATCAGCTGTCTGCGCCGTGCGACCTCCGCGGCCGCGTCGGCGGCGAGCGCCGGAGCGGAGTCCACGATCCCGCTGTTGGCGCGCAAAGGGCGGGCGTCCTACCTGGGCCATCGCAGCATCGGATATCTGGACCCGGGGGCCGTCTCAACGGAACTGCTCTTCCGTTCCCTGGCCGAGGTGGTGTCATCCGCCCGTGCATGTGTCTGACCGGGGACGTGGACACGCGTATGTGTCCGACCGGGCACGTGGACACGCGCCGGGTGTCCTGCCGCCCGGCGGTCGAGCTGCCCGAGGAGGCGAGGCGGGCCCGCCTCCCGGGCGCCGGTGGTCAGGCGTGGCGGGAGCGGTAGAGGGCTGCCTTGGCGCGGTTGCCGCACCGGGTCATGTCGCACCAGCGGCGCGAGCCGCGGTGGGACCGGTCGACGTAGAGCCGGGTGCAGCGCGGTGCCGCGCACTCCTTCACCAGCTGGGGCGTGTCGGTCATCAGCTGGATCGCGTCCCGGGCCACGGTCGACAGGACGGCGCCGACCGTTCCGTGATGCCGCACCGTGCCGTCGGGCCGGAGCTCGGTGCGTACCGGATTGGGGGTCGCGGCGCGATTGACCGTGGCGCAGTCCTCGGGGGGGTAGGCCGAGTGGTCGGCCGCGGCGAGCATGAGGCGGTAGATCGCCTCGCGCAGACGGACCGCCGAGGCCAGGTCGCCCCGGGTCGCTGTCGTGGCGGCGTCGAGGATTCCGGATGAGGCGGTCCACTCGGAGAGTTGGGCCGTCGTGGTGAGCAGGTCCAGCGGGGCATCACGCCGGCTCTGCACGGTGCCGACGAAGTCAAGGGCCACGCTGCCGCTGACAAATGCGAAGTTCATCCCTCAAGAGTAACCGCGTTGACTGGTTCATCGAGGCCCCTGTAGTGTCCTGAATAACCTACTGATCTGGTTACTTCCTCAGTGAGAGGCCACCACTGCAATGCAAGGCGCCGACCCGAAACCCGCCACGGTCGAGGCAGCGGCCGAGGAGCCGCAGGCCACTGCTCCGCCGGCTCGGGCCAACGCGGTGATCCCCGCCGTCTTCGTGGTGCTGTGGAGCAGCGCGTTCATCGCGGCGGTGCTCGGTACCGATGCGGCGCCTCCCCTGCTGCTGACGTTCTCCCGCTTCGCGGTCGCCGGCGTCCTGCTGGCCGTGATCGCCGTGGTGAGCAGGTCACCCTGGCCCAAGGGCCGTCTGCTCCTGCATGTGATCGTCACCGGTCTGTTGATGCAGGCGGTGCAGTTCGGCGCCTTCTACACGGCCATCGGTGCGGGCCTGCCCGGCGGTGTCGTCGCGCTGATCCAGGGGTTCAACCCCGTGTTGATCGCCCTGCTGGCCGGGCTGTTCCTGGGTGAGGAGATCACCAGGCGGCAGTGGCTCGGTTTCGCCGTGGGCGGCGCGGGTGTGGCCCTCGCGGTCGCGGGCGCCTTGCACTTCTCCGCCGCCGCCATCGTGCTGTCCTTCGTGGGACTGCTCGGCCTGAGCGCGGGCACGGTCTACCAGAAGCGCTTCACCCAGGGTGCGGACGTCCGCAGCAGTACGGCCGTGCACTTCCTCGCCAGTGCACCCGTGATGGGCATCCTGACCCTGACCCTGGAGGACCCGAAGGTGTCCGACTGGGGCGCGTTCGGGGGTTCACTGGCGTGGATCGTCCTGGTCAACTCGGTGGGCACGTTCCTCCTGCTCAACTTCATGCTCAAGAAGCAGGCCGCCAGCCGGGTGGGCACGCTCTTCTTCCTCACTCCGGCCGTCACCGCCCTGCTTGCCTGGCTGGTCATCGGTCAGACGCTCGGTTACTCCGCGATCATCGGCCTGCTCCTCGGAGGGGTCGGTGTTCTGCTCGCGGCGCGCAGGTAGACAAGGTCGTCACCCGCTATGCCGCTCCGCGACGCACACGTACAGACAGAGAAGAGAAGAGACATGAGTATCAAGGTCGCCATCAACGGATTCGGCCGCATCGGGCGTGGGTTCCTGCGCGCCGCACTCACCCATGGAACCGATCTTGAAGTTGTCGCGGTGAACGACCTCACCGACGCGGCGACCCTCGCGCACCTGCTTTCCTACGACAGCACCATGGGCCGCCTGAACGCCGAGGTCGAGGTCGACGGTGACTCCCTCGTGATCGACGGCCGGAAGATCGCGGTCTACGCGGAGCGCGAGCCCGGCAAGCTCCCCTGGGGTGAGCTCGGCATCGACGTCGTGGTGGAGTCCACCGGTATCTTCACCGACGGCAAGAAGGCCGCCGTGCACCTCGAGGCGGGTGCGCGGAAGGTACTCATCTCGGCGCCCGCGTCGAACGAGGACATCACGCTCGCGTACGGCATCAACCACGCGAAGTACGACCCGGCGAACCACCACGTCGTCTCGAACGCGTCGTGCACGACGAACTGCCTGGCGCCGCTCGCCAAGGTGCTGCACGACGGGCTCGGCGTGGAGCACGGTCTGATGACCACGGTGCACGCGTACACGCAGGACCAGAACCTGCAGGACGGTCCGCACAAGGACCCCAGGCGCGCCCGCTCGGCCGCGATCAACGTCGTGCCCACCTCGACCGGTGCCGCCAAGGCCATCGGCCTCGTCCTGCCCGAGCTGAACGGCCGGCTCGCGGGCCTGTCCCTGCGCGTCCCCGTGCCGGTCGGCTCGCTGACCGACCTGTCCGTGTACCTGTCGCGGCCGACGACCGTCGAAGAGATCAACGGGCTCTTCGCTGAGGCGGCGGCCGGTCCGCTGGCCGGTGTCCTGCGCTACACGGACGCCCCGCTCGTCTCGTCCGACATCGTCGGCGACCCGGCGTCCTGCATCTTCGACTCCAAGCTGACGACGGTCACCGGCGACGGTCGCCACGCGAAGGTCTTCGGCTGGTACGACAACGAGTCCGGCTTCTCCCACCGGCTGATCGACGTCGCGCGACTGCTCGGCGCCGAGGCCTGATCCACGACGGGTGGCCGCGCGGGTGCGGTCACCCGTCGTCCTGCCCCGAGCGGCCGCGGCCGCTCGGGGCAGGACGTCTTTCGTGCCGTGCGGCGGAGCGGACCGCCGGCGATCAGCCGAATGCCTGCCAGGCGATGCCCCGCCCGGCCCCGAGCTCCCGCGACAGCAGGGTCGCGACCTCGCGTACGGCGACGGCGTGCTGCTGCCTACACTCCTCGGTGAGGAGCCGTTCGGTGGAGCCGACGACGCCGATGGCGCCCGCCACGTGCCCGTGGCGCTCGAAGACCGGTGAGGCGATGCCGGCTTCGCCCAGCGCGCTCTCCTGGTCCTCCTGCGCGTAGCCGAGCCGCCTGATCTCTTCCAGCTGGCCCGCGAGGACGCCGGAATCGACCACGCTCTGCCCGGTCAGTGTGGCCAGTTCCCCCTGGAGCAGCACCTCCTGCTCCTTCTGCGGCAGGAACGCGACCATCGCCTTGCCCAGGGCGCAGGTGTTCCAGGGAATGGTGGCGCCGAGTTCGAGGATCTGGACCCCGCTGCCGCGCCGGAACGCGTGGTGCACGACGAGGACGTGCCGGCCGTCGAGTACGGCGACCCATACCGCCTCCCCGGTGCGCTCCGCGAGACCGTCGGCCCAGGGCAGCGTGCGCGACCGCAACTCCTGTGTCTCCAGGTAGGAGTTGCCGAGACGCAGCAGCGCAGAGCCCAGGAGGTACTTGCTGGTCTCCTTCTCCTGGCGGACGAACCCCTCGGCCTCCAGCGTGCGCAGCAGTGCGTGCACGGTCGGTTTGGACACACCGATCCGTTCAGCGATCTCAGTCACACCCAGGCGAGGGCCGGCTGACGCCAGTTCGCGGAGGATGCTCACCGCACGCTGAACAGACTGCACCATGACCTTTACTCGCATTCAGTATTACGGAATACCATTCAGGAAGGGAACATACACCCGCTGGGGCCGAGGCACCCGTCAGCGTAAGGCTCGCTTCCGTCCGGCGGCCGGTGCGCCGTGGTCCGGTCCGGCGCCGCACGGGCAGTCGTCCTGCGGGGGCGTCATTGTTCCGGCTCCTCGGACATGAGCTCGTACGGCAGGTGACCGTCGTCCGGAAGGAACCGCTCGATCCGCCTGAGCAGGATCACCCGATGCGGCCATGGACCGAAGGTAACAGCGCGTTCGGACGGCGGGCTCCGGGGTGGCCCGGCCCGGTGAGGTGACGAGGGTGCCGCAATGCGGGAGGAGAGTCTGCGCGGCGGGCACCTCGCGACCGCCGACGAGGCCCTCTCACGGCACGGCGTCCCGGGGACGAAGGCCCCGTCGTACCGTGGGGTGAGGAGCCGGCCGGTCCTCCCGGCCGGCGTCGCGTGTCCGGCGCCCGTGCGGTCACGCGACGCCGGGCCCACCGCGCGGAGCCGGGAAGGCACAGCGAACAGGACGCGACCAGGACCGCGACCGGACAGGGAGAACGCCATGTCGTACCCGGAACCCACCTACACCGCCGGTGAGGGCGAGATCAGTGCGCAGTACCGGCCCGCGGACACCGCTCCTGATCTGCTGACGCGCACCGGTGGCAGCACGCACTACCTGGCGACGACGGAGACCACACGCGGTGAGTTCGGGCTCTACCGCATCGACATGGCCCCCCGGGCGGGCGGTCCGGCCACGCACTTCCACCGCTCGATCTCCGAGTCGTTCTTCATCCTCGGCGGGACGGTACGGATCTACAACGGCGAGCAGTGGACCGACACCGTGCCGGGTGACTTCCTCCACGTGCCGCAGGGAGGCCTGCACGCCTTCCGCAACGACTCCGACGAGCCCGCGTCGATGCTGCTGCTCTTCACGCCGGGGGCACCGCGCGAGGAGTACTTCGAGAAGGTGTCGCAGGTGTCCGACTGGCCGGAGAAGGAGCGCGCCGAGTTCTTCGCCAAGCACGACACGTACTGGACCGACTGACGGTCCGGCCTTCCGGCCGGGGCGCCCGGCGGCTCGGCCTTCGACGGCACGGCCCGGAGGGCACCGCCCTCAGAGGGCCATCCCCGTCTTGAGGCCCGCCCCGCACAGGGGTACGACGACGCTCCCGTCCGTCCGGTCGCCCACCGCCGCCCAGCAGGCGACCCCGGTGGTCTCGACGAAGAAGCCACGGGCGGCCAGGTCGCGCTGCGCCGCACGGATCCGGTCCTCCGTCACCGTCAGGAAGGTGCCGCCCGACTCCCTGACGGCCGCCAGGATCTGCCGTGCGCGCGGAGGCCGGGGAATGGCGATGCCCTCGGCGAGCGTCGGGGCACCCGCACTCCCGGTCCCGAGCAGATCGTCCGCGCCCGCCCGGAACGCGGCGGCCAGCGGGGACACCGCCTCCGCCTGCACGGCGATCAGGGCCGGGCGGCGGGCGATCAATCCGTGGGCGAGGAGCTCGGCGGTGGCGAGAGCCGCGCCGAGAAGCAGGGTGCCGTTGCCGACCGGCACGGCGATCGCGTCCGGCAGCGTGCCGCCGAGGTCCTCCCACAGTTCGTAGACGTAGGTCTTCGTACCGTGCAGGAAATAGGGGTTGAAGACGTGCGAGGCGTAGAAGGTCCCAGGTGCTCCGGCGGCGGCCCGGGCGGCGAGCGCCGTGGCTTCCCGGCCCCCCGGCACGATCTCCAGCCGGGCGCCGTGGGCCCTGATCTGCTCGGTCTTCTTGGGAGAGGTCCCCTCGGGCACGTACACCGTGCAGGGCAGCCCGGCCCGGGCGCAGTACGCGGCGACGGCCGTGCCCGCGTTGCCGCTGCTGTCCGCGACGACCCGCTCGGGGGAGAGCCTGCGGGCCAGTTCGGCCAGCATCACGGCGCCGCGGTCCTTGAAGGAGAGCGTGGGCATCAGGTAGTCGAGCTTGGCCGAGACGTGGCCGGTGAGGGGGACCAGCGGGGTCCGTCCTTCGCCGAGGGAGACCGCCGGGCCGGCGAGCGGAAGAGCCTCCTCGTAGCGCCACAGTGAATTGACGCGCCCGGGCAGGGAGTCGAGGCGGACCGGTGGCCGGGCGCCGACGTCGAGGTCCCAGGGGCCCGCGCAGACCGGGCAGCACCAGTTCGCCGTGGTCACCTCGGCCCGGGTTCCGTCCTGCGGGCAGAGGTAGGTCGCCGTGGAGATCAGGGTGCCGGTCATGGGACGAATGTACGTGGCCCCGGCCGGCCGTTCCCGGGGCGCTTGTCCCGTCGCCGGGCCTGACGGCGGGCCTGACGCGGACCGGTCGCCGCCGCCGCGCCGGCGGTGCGGTGACGACGGCCCGGGCCCCGCGACGGCCCGGGCCCCGCGACGGCCCGGGCCCCGCGACGGCCCGGGCCCCGCGACGGCCCGGGCCGTGCCCGGGCCGTGCCCGGTCAGTGCCCGCTGAGGCCGCGGTCGACGGCGGTCATCAGTTCTCCGTCGTCCGTGTCCCCGTCCAGCGACCAGAACATCGCGCCGCCGAGCCCCCGGTCGCGGATGTACGAGGTCTTGGCGCGGAGCACCTGCGGATCGTCGTACGTCCACAGGGTGGTGCCGTCGAACAGCCAGGCGTGACCGTTCCGGTTGTCCCGGTGCACCGTGTACTGCCCGGAGCCGGCCAGCTTCCTGAGTGCCTTGTAGTCCTCGTAACCGGCGGCGTAGGTGGCCGGTGCGGGGGCCGCGGCCGGCTGCCCGAGTCCGTCGCCGCCGCCGGTGACCCCGGTCCAGCCCTGACCGTAGAACGGCATTCCCATGACGAGCTTGCGGGCGGGAGCGCCGCGCCTGACCCAGTCACGGACCGTCCCGTCGACGCTGAAATCACCCTCGGCGTACAGCGCGGACTGCTGGGCGGTGGCCGCCTCGCCGGAGACGTGGAAGTCGTAGCCCTGGAGGTTGACGAAGTCGAAGTCCCGCATGACGCGACGCACGTCGAACCCTGCGTCGATCTTGGTGGGAGCCGTCGGGACGAACGCCGACAGCTCGTAGTGCCGCGGCTTCGTCCCGCCCTTTGGCCGGCTCTTCGCGTAGGCGTCGAGCTGGGTACGGAACTCGTGTACGAGGGCGGTGAAATTGCGCTTGTCCTCGGGGCGGTGGACCGTGTCGGTGTCCCCGGCGGATCCCGGCCACTCCCAGTCGATGTCGATGCCGTCGAAGAGGCCGGCGGCGGCCCCCTCGCCGCCGCGGGCGCCGTCCACGGGCAGGTTGCCCTTGATGTACAGATCGATGCAGGAGGAGACGAGCGCCTTGCGGGAGGCCGCGGTGCGCGCCGCGTCCGAGAAGTGGGTGGACCAGCTCCAGCCGCCCAGCGAGATCATCACCTTGAGACCGGGGTGCGCGGCCTTGAGCTCGCGCAGCTGGTTGAAGTTGCCCGCGAGGGGCTGGCTGTCGGTGTCGGCCACGCCGTCCACCGAGCCGGCGGCGTCGAGCGGGCGGGCGTAGTCCGCCCAGGCGTCCGCCTCGCCGGGCACATTGCCGGTGAAGCACTTCCCTTCGGCGCTGACGTTGCCGAAGGCGTAGTTGACGTGGGTCAGCTTGGCCGCCGTGCCGCTCGTCTCCAGGTCCTTGACCTGGAAGTCGCGCCCGTAGACGCCCCATTGCGTGAAGTAGCCGACGGTCCTGTACGCGCGCTCGTGGTGGCTCCTGTGGCGGTTCGCTTCACGCCCCGAGTCGGCGGCGGACGCGGGGGCGAGGCCGGCCAGCAGCATGAGGGCGCAGGCGGCGGTGGTCAGTCCGGACAGATTTCTTCGGCGCATGAGGGCTCGTTCCTGTGCGTGAATCCGATGCGGGAGGGGCAGCGGGAGCCGTGCTGTGCACTGGGAAGTTATTGGTCTGGACCAAATCTGGTCAATAGTCCGTTGACGCGCCGGACCACATGCGCTGGTCGGCGCCGAATCATCACATCGAGTGAAACCATGGCCCGTGCTTGCGATTCTCAACCCACCGTTGCCAGGCTGTTGCTGTCTGTCAACCTGTTGGGAGTGGCCTGTGCCTTTCGGTGAGCAGCCCGCCTATCTGCGCGTGGCGAGCGATCTCAGGGAGAAGATCGTGAACGGAGCGCTGCCGCCCCATACCCGCCTGCCGTCCCAGGCCCGCATCCGCCAGCAGTACGGGGTCTCGGACACGGTCGCCCTGGAGGCGCGCAAGGTCCTGATGGCTGAGGGGCTGGTGGAGGGGCGGTCGGGCTCGGGCACGTACGTGCGCGAGCGCCCGGTGCCGCGCCGGATCGCCCGGTCCGGCTACCGCCCGGAGGGCGGGGCCAGCCCCTTCCGCCAGGAGCAGACGGACCAGGGTGTGCGGGGCACCTGGGAGTCCCGCAGCGAGCAGGAGGAGGCCGGGCCGGAGATCGCCGGGCGTCTGGGCATCGAGCCGGGGGACCGGGTGATGCGCACGAGGTACGTCTTCCGGGAGGCGGGTGAGCCGGTGATGCTCTCCACCTCCTGGGAACCGCTGGCCGTCACGGGGCGTACGCCGGTGATGCTGCCGGAGGAGGGTCCGCTGGGTGGCTGCGGGGTGGTGGAGAGGATGGCGGCGATCGACGTCGTCGTGGACAACGTCGCGGAGGAGGTCGGCGCGCGCCCGGGGCTGGCGGAGGAGCTCCTGACGCTCGGCGGGGTACCCGGCCACGTGGTGATGGTGATCGGCCGGACGTACTACGCGTCGGGGCGAGCAGTGGAGACGGCTGATGTGATCGTGCCCGCCGACCGCTACCGAATCGCCTACCATCTGCCCGTCAGGTGACCGGTGGGGCGCCTGTGTCGGCGGTCATGGGCGATGGCCTGCCCGCCGCGCCCCGTGCGGAGTTGACGCACTGCCGGTGACCTCGGGCGGCCGGTGACCCTCGGCCGTGACGGCACGTCACGGCCCGTTCGAGGCGTCTCGTTCGCCGCCCGCACATGGAACCGGTGAGCGGGAAGTCACCCATGGCGGACGTCGCGACGCCGGTTCAGGGTGCGGCGCCGCAACCGGGGTGGCCAGGGGGGTGCCCCGGCACGGTCGCGCGAAGCCGGCGGCCGGCGAGGGCCGGGAGGACTGCTCCCTGCGCCACGCGCCACCTTCCCTCGGGTGCGGGTGGTCCTCGACGGTCGCGGGGCCACGCTCGGTGACGCCGGTGCCCCTGGTGCGGGTGACGGCCGACCGATGCCGATGGCGACCGAGGAGGGGGCGCATCCGGACGGATGCGCCCCCTGAGGTATGGCCGGATGCGTATCTCTTTGTGTAAACACGCATCCGCTGAGTGAAGGTCAGGCGTACGCTCGGGCATATGCGTACTGCGGTTTCCTGGGGATCCTTAGAGACGTGCACGCCGGCAGGGAGAGGGGCGACATGCTGGGGAGGAGCGCGATGACCGACAGTGGTGCCGTGCTCCCCTGGCTGGTGATCAGGCAGGACGACAACGGCAACCGGTACCGCGTCGGCCGTTATGCGACACAGGACGAGGCGCAGAGGATCGCGGACGACCTGGACCGGCACGGACACAAGCAGCTGTACTGGGTGGAACGCGTCGGGCAGAGCGCGCACCCGTAGGCGTACGGCGCTCCGGGCGCCCGGGCCCACCCGCCGGTGCCGGAGCGTGGCCGCTGGGCGTGGAAGTCTCCGGCGCCCGGGCGGCTACGCTCCGCCCCATGAACGATTCCGTGGTGGTGGCCGGGGCCGTGTACGACGAAGGGCGGCTCCTGGCCGCGCGCCGAAGCGCCCCGCCGGAGCTGGCCGGCCGCTGGGAACTCCCGGGCGGGAAGCTGGAACCGGGAGAGAGCGGCGAGCAGGCGCTCGTCCGTGAGCTCAGGGAAGAACTCGGCGTGGAGACGGAACCGCTGGAGCGCATCGACGGCGAGTGGCCGCTGAAGCCCGGTTACGTGCTCCACGTGTGGACGGTCCGCCTGATCTCGGGCGAACCCCGCCCGCTGGAGGATCACGACGCCCTGCGGTGGCTCGCGCCGGACGAAGCGGACACCGTCGACTGGCTGGACCAGGACCGCCCCGCCGTGGCCGAAGCGGTACGCCGCCTGCGGGCGGCCACGCGCACCTGAAGCCCGGGCCGCCGCCCGGGGGAGCCGTACGCCCGTACGCCCCCACCCTCCGCCTCCCGCGATAGGTTGTCCGGAATATCGGGTATGTGCCGAATAACCCCTACGGATGGGGGTGCGTCCCCGCTGCCTGCCCTGGGAAGTGATCGGCGTGACCGATACCGAAGGCGAGCGCGCCGAGTGGAGCTTTCCGGCGGTGCCGGGCTCGGTGCGCAGCGCCAGGCACGCCGTACGCGACGCACTGCACCACTGGGGACTCGACGACGCGGTGGGGGACGTGGCCGTCCTCCTGGTCAGCGAGCTGGTGACCAACTCCCTGCGCTACGCCTCCGGCCCCATCGGGGTCCGGCTGGTGCGGCCGCATCCCGACGGCCCCAGGCCCGGCCGCGGGACCGGTGCGCCCCCTGAAGCGGGCCCTGACGCGGGCCCGGACGCGGACGCCGACGGGCCGGGGCTGCTGGTGGAAGTCTCCGATCCGCTGCCGGATCCGCCCACCGAACGCACTGCCGGGCCCGAGGACGAGACCGGGCGGGGACTGCAGCTCGTGGCTTGTTCTGCGCGCCGGTGGGGGACCCGGTTCGGAAAGAGCGGCAAGACGGTGTGGTTCGAGCTGCCTCTGCCTGGTTAGGAGTGGGGGGACACACAGCGATCACCGGAGGTCGGGCAGGACCTGGCTGAAAGGGACTGAGACCGTGCTGTGATCGTGAACGCCGTGCCGATGGGGCCCGTAGTGCTGAATACTGCGGGCAGGACCGGTCCGGTGTGTGAGCTGGAGGGGACGGTCGCGTGAGCGAGATACCTGGGACAGCGGGCGACGTCATGTGGCAGAGCAGCCCGCCTGGCTCGATCTATGACCACATCAGGGTCGCCTCCTTCTCGATCGGGCCCGACGGGCTGATCGAGCAGTGGAGCCGGCGGGCCGCCGGTCTCTTCGGCATGGCCTCCCGCGACGCCGTGGGCAGAGATCCGGTCGAGGCGTTCATGCCCGCCGAGCTGCGGGCCGATGCCCGCCGGCGGGTCGGGGAGATCCTCGACGGCAAGGAGTGGACGGGCCTCGTGCCGTTCCGGATGCCGGGCGAGAACGGTGCCCACGGCCTCGCCGAGATCTATGTCATGCCGAGCGAGACCGGGGCCGGTGAACGGGCCGCGCTCTGTGTCGTCGTGGACGTCAGGGCGCTGCGGCGCATCGAGACGGACCTGGCGGCCTCACAGGCGATATTCGGCCAATCTCCCTTCGGGTTTGTCCTGTTCGGTACCGATTTCGCCGTTGTGCGGGCCAACCAGCGGTTCGCCACCGTCTTCGGGGGAACGGCCGAGGACCACCGCGGCCGCACGGTCGCGGACTACCTGGCGCGGCCGGAGGCCGACCGGCTCTCCGCCACCCTCGCGCGCGTCCTGGAGACGGGGGACGCCGTCACCGACCTCCAACTCGTCGGCACGGCACCCGGCTCCGCCGACCGGCGCCACTGGTCCATGAACCTCTACCGGGTGCACAGCGGCTCCGGGCGGCCCATCGGCATCGCCGGACTCGCCACCGACGTCACCCAACGGCACATCGCCGCCCGTGAGGCGGCCAGCGCCCGCCGCAACCTCGCCCTGCTCAACGAGGCCAGCGCCCGCATCGGTAACTCCCTGGACCTGGAGACCACCGCCCGGGAACTGCTCGACGTGGCCGTGCCCGGCTTCTGCGACCTCGCCTCCGTGGACCTCTACCAAGGGCTGCTGACCGGCGAGGAGTCCGCACCGGGCAGCTGGGGCCGCTACCACCAAAAGTCCGGCAGCGGCTCGGCCGAGCTGCGCCGGGTGGCGCAGGCCAGTGCCGTGTCCGACGCGCTGCCGGAGGTCCTGCCGGGCACCTCCACGGGATCCGGAGGGGACACGGGGCCCCCGGCACTGGGCGCGGTCCACCACTACCCGTTCCACTCGCCCTGCGCCGTCGCCCTGCGCACCGGGCGCGTCACGGACGTACCCGGGGACGACCGGGGCTTCGTCCACTCCACGCTCGCCGTGCCGATGGTCGCGCACGACATCGTCGTCGGCCTCGTCCAGTTCTCCCGCACCAAGGGCAGCGAGCCCTTCGGCGAACGGGACCGGGCGCTGGCCACGGAGCTCGCGGCCCGTGCCGCCGTCTGCATCGACAACGCCCGCCTCTACCGCCGCGAGCACGAGCGGGCACTCATACTCCAGCGAAGCCTGCTCCCCCCGGGCGACCCCGAGGCCGCAGGCCTCGACATCGCCTGCCGCTACCTGCCGGGCAACACGGCCACCGAGGTCGGCGGTGACTGGTTCGACGTGATCGAGCTCCCCGGCCACCGCACGGCCCTGGTCGTCGGTGACGTCATGGGCCGCGGGCTGAGGGCCGCCGTCGCCATGGGCGAACTCCGCACCGCCGTACGCACCCTGGCGCTCCTGGACCTGGAACCCGCCGAGGTGCTGTCCGCGCTCGACGAGGTCGCCCGCGGCCTCGGCACCCCGGGAGGCGGAGAGCGCAGCGACGGATTCGGCGGGGGCGGGGGCGGGGGCGCGCAGTGGCCCTCGCGCGCCGCCCACAAGTCACGTGAGGCGGACCTCTCCGAGGTCTATCTGGCAACCTGCGTGTACGCGGTGTACGACCCCGTCACCCGCCGGTGCACCTTCGCCAACGCGGGCCACCTCCCGCCCGCGGTGGTCGAACCCGGCGAGCCGGCCCTGCTCCTCGACGTACCGCCGGGCATGCCGCTCGGCGTCGGCGGCGAACCCTTCGAGGAGGTGGAGGTGGAGCTCAAGGAGGGCTCCCTCCTCGCGCTCTACACCGACGGACTCGTCGAGTCCCGCGACCACCCGCTCGACGAGGGCCTGGAGGCCTTCCGGCGTGCGCTCGCGGAACCGTCGCAGCCGCTGGAGGACGTCTGCGACCACGTGCTGACCACCCTCGACACCAGTCACGGCGAGGACGACATCGCCCTGCTGATGGCCCGTATCCAAGGGCTCCCCGCGGACGCGGTGGGTGACTGGCGGCTTCCGCGCGAGCTGCGCTCCGTGGGCCGGGCCCGCGAACTCGCCCGCGCCCAGCTCACCGCGTGGGACCTGGACGACCTGGTGGACACCACCGAGCTGCTCGTCAGCGAGCTCGTCACCAACGCCCTGCGCTACGGCGAGGGCGAGATCCGGCTCCGGCTCCTGCGCGACCGCACGCTCGTCTGCGAGGTGTGGGACGCCGGGCTCGTCCAGCCGCGGCGCCGCCGCGCACGCGACACCGACGAGGGCGGGCGCGGGCTGCAACTGGTCGGACTGCTCAGCGCGGCCTGGGGATCGCGCCGCACCCCGCGCGGCAAGACGGTGTGGTTCGAGCTCGCGCTGCCCGACGGGGAACCGGCCGCCGAACCCTCGGTCGAGCAGTTGCTGAGCATGTACTGACAGGCAAGGGGCCGGCGCCCGCCCGTCGCGTGGGTGGCCCGGTCGGAAGCCACCCGTCTCAACCCGCCTTGAGTGCCGCGAGGCGGGCCTCGATCTCCGCGCCGGCCCCGAGGCTCTCCAGCTCCTCGAACTGGGCGTCCAGGGACGACGCGGCGAGTTCCTGCTTGCCCACCACCCTGGCCTCCTCGCGCCGCACCTTGTCCTCGAACCGGCTGAGCTCGCTCGCCGGGTCCAGGACGCCGATGTTCCTGACGGCGTCCATCATCCGGTTCTGCGCCTGGGTGGACGCGGCACGCGCGACGAGTTCGTCGCGCTTGGACGTGAGCTGGGACAGTTTCACCCTCATCCGGTCCAGGCCCGCCTTAAGCCTGTCCACCACCACGGTCTGCGAGGCGATGGTCGGCTCGGCCGTCCTCGCCTCCTGCTCCGCCTGCAGCTGCCGTCCCAGCGCGACCTTCGCGAGAGCGTCGAACCTGTCGGCGCCGGGACCGGCGCCGCCGGCGCGCAGCTCGTCGGCCTTCCTGCTGGCCGCGAGGGCCTTCTGACCCCACTCGCGGGCCGAGTCGACGTCCTCCCGGTGGTCCTCCTCCATCAGCCGGAGGTTGCCGACGGTGGCGGCCACCGTCTCCTCCGCCTCCGCGATGTTGCCGGTGTACTCGCGAATCAGGTGGTCCAGCATCTTCCGGGGGTCTTCCGCCTGGTCGAGAAGGGCGTTGACGTCGGCCCGTGCCAGCTGGGCGACACGGCCGAGAATCGTCTGCTTGGGCATGGCGTCTTGTCTCCTTGTCCGGAACGTCCCGTCACGAGCCGTCGGTCAGAAGCGGCCTCCCCCTCCCCTTCGGCCACGGGTGCCCGCACCGCCGAAGCTGCCCGGCCCGCCACCGAACCCGCCGCCACCGAACCCGCCGCCCGGCCCGCCACCTCCGCCGCCGAGGAGTCCGCCGAGGAGGATGCCGCCCAGCACGGCACCCCCGGTGCCGCCGCCCCCGTACGAACCACCCGGGCCGTGCTGGTCGAGGTAGGCCCGCACGTCCTGCTCGGCCAGGCCCCGCGCCTGCGCGGCCAGCGCGTCCGCCCGCTGGGCCTCGGCCAGGGCGCCCTGCGGATCGTCCGCCTCGGCCAGCTCCGCGGCCCGCTGCCACCTCCGCCGCGCCTCCGCGAGCCGGGTACGCGCCCGACTGCCGACCGCTCCCCGGTTGGTGGCGATGTGGTCGGCGGCGGCGCGGATCGACGAGCGGGCGGTGAGCATCGACCGATCGAGCAGGGAGGGTGCCCGCATCGTGCCGTGCTCCCGCTCGCGGGCGCCGGCGAGGGCCCCGTCCAGTGCCGCGTCCGCCTCCTCCACCCTGCGCAACGCGTCGACGGGGTCGTACGGACCCGCCCGCAGATCCCGGTCCACATCGGCCAGCACCGACTCGGCGCGGGCGATCATGCTGTGCAGATCAGCGGTCGGCACCCCCTCGGCGGTGCCTTCGAGCAGCCCTCGGGCCTCGGCCAGGTCCGTCTTCGTCCCGGTGAGGGAGGCCGGGAGCCTTCCGGCCGCCTCTGCCAGCTCCGCGGCCCTCCACTCCACCGCGTCGACGAGGGTGGACACCTGCGCGATCGCCCCCTCGGCGGCGCGCACGTACACCGCGGCCTTGCCGGCGGCGCCGCCGTCCACGGCCTGGCGCGCCTGGCCGAGGCTGCTCGTCGCGAAGTTCAGCCGGTCCCGTGCCTGTGCGGCATCGCCGGCCATGGGCGCTGCGGCCGATTCGGCGTACCGCTCCCGCATCCCGCCGAGAGTCGCCTCCGCCGTGGACACGCGCCCCGTCAGCTCGCGGAGTGCGGTCTCCGCGGTGGCCACGGCCTGCGGCGCGTTCTGCTCGAGTGCGCGCAGCCGGTCGAAGTCCTCGGTGACCGCGTCCAGGCGGCCGTTGGCGTCCGCGCAGCGGCGGACGATCT
This sequence comes from Streptomyces sp. B1I3, assembly GCF_030816615.1. NCBI lineage: Bacteria > Bacillati > Actinomycetota > Actinomycetes > Kitasatosporales > Streptomycetaceae > Streptomyces > Streptomyces sp. B1I3. The sequence goes on along the minus strand of NZ_JAUSYD010000001.1, from coordinate 2,950,434 downwards.
CGTCCAGCATGCGGCGCCGAGTCGCGTCGTCCTCGGGGAAGGCGTCGTCGAGCTGCTGACGCAGACGGAAGGCCGCCGTCAGCTCGCTCCTGGCACGGTCGAGGGCCTGGGCGAACGGTGCCGCGGCCTCCTCGCCGAGCTGCGCCGTGGCGAAGCCGAGCTCCTCCTCGCTGGTGCGCACGGCGTCGTCCGTGTCGACCAGATCGGCTCCGGCCCGGGCGTCGAGTTCCGGCAGCGGGGTCACCGGCCCGGCCGCTCCCGTGCCGCCCCGGCGGCCCGCCGCCGGAGTGGTCCGGGTCCTCGCCCGCCGCCTGCGGCGCGTGAAGGCGTACGCGGCGACCAACCCGGCGGCGACCACCACGGCCACGGGCACGATCAGGTTCACGGCGCCGCCGCCGGAGTCGTCGCCCGCCAGGGGGTCCGCGGCCCCCGGAGTGAGCGACGGCGCGGGGTCGCCGAGCGCACCCACCCTGCCGGTGACCTGCCCGTCGCGGAAGAGGGCGACGGGGTCGTCGGCGCGGGCGACCGGGACAGCCGGCAGGCAGATCCAGCACAGTGCTGTCAGCGTGGCGACCAGGAGACTCCCGGGTGCCGAAAGCCGGGATATCGGGGTACGGCTCGCAGGCGGTGTCACATTCGGGAGGGTATGTCCGCCCTCCGGTGCCCGCGACCCGGCGCCCCCCGTCCCCTTCGGCCGGCTCACTCCGCCCTGCACGGGCGGCGGGGAGCCGGTGGGCACGACGCGCTGCCCGCCCACCGGGAGCTCATGGTGCTGCGTGGGGTCTCTCCGGCGAAAAGACAGGCCACCTTGCAAGGTGGCCTGTACATCTTTACGGTGGAAGCATGTCCAGCGACACCCCCGGCGCCCAGGAGCGGAGCCCCGCCGACCCGACCGCCGAACACGTGGCGACGGAGCTCGCGGGCGTGGTGGGCCGGCTGCTGAGGCGGTTGCGCAGCACGTCGGCGGAGAGCCTGCTCACCCCCTCGCAGCGCTCCGTGCTGGCACGACTGCACGACGGCGGGCCGGCCACCACCGCGGTGCTGGCCCGCGCCGAACTGGTGCGGCCCCAGTCGATGCGGCTGACCCTCGGTGCGCTGGAGAGCCAGGGGCTCGTCGCCCGGGCACCCGATCCCCTCGACGGCCGGAAGTCGGTGGTCTCCGTCACGGACGCCGGGCGCACCACGCTGGCCGAGGTGCGGGCCGCCAAGCGCGGCTGGCTGGCCGTCGCGATCGCCGAGGAACTGGACGGCGAGGAGCGCCGGACGGTGGCGGAGGCCGTCGCGCTCATCAGCAGGCTGGTCGACACGTGACCCGCAGGGACGCGGACGTGATCCGCGGAGCTCCGGAGGCGGACCCGTCGGCGGCCGGCCGGGTGCCACCGGCAGGAAGCGGGGACGAACGGCCGGGACCACACTCCGGCCGCCTGCCCGCGCCGCCCCGGCCCGGTGCCGCGACCGGAGCGGACCCGGTGGACGTCCGCGGGTTCGGCGCCCGCCTCACCGCGCCCCTGCTGATGGGCTCCCTGCTCAACCCGCTCAACACCACCATGATCTCCACGGCGCTGGTGGCCATCGGGCACGCCTTCGGCATCGGCGCCACCGACACCGCCTGGCTCATCTCCGTCCTCTACCTCGCCAGCGCCGTCGCCCAGCCCGTCCTCGGCAAGCTGGCCGACGTCATCGGCCCCCGGCGGGTCTTCCTGGCGGGTCTCGTGGTCGTGACGGCCTCGGGGCTGGTCGGCGCGCTCGCTCCCGGCTTCGGCCTGCTGATCGTCTCCCGGCTGCTGCTCGGCATCGGTACGTCGGCGGCCTATCCGGCAGCCATGGCCGTGCTCCGCGACGAGTCGCGACGCGTCGGCCGGATCACCCCCCGCCCTGTACTGGCGCGGCTCTCCTTCGCGGCGCTGGGCAGCGCCGCCGTCGGGCCGGCGCTCGGCGGGCTGCTCGTCACGGTCGTCGGCTGGCGGGGCATCTTCGCCGTCAACGTGCCCGTCGCCCTCCTCGCGTTCGCCGTCACCCTCCGCTGGATCCCCGCCGACCCGCCCCGCGAGCCGGGCGCGGGCCGGCGCGCGCCGAAGCTCTCGCCGGACCCGCTGGGCATCGGCCTGTTCTCCGCCGCGCTGACCGTGCTCGTCTTCTTCCTGCTCGGCCTCGCGCACCCCCGGTGGTGGCTGCTGGCCCCCCTGGCCGTGCTGACCGCCGCCCTGTTGCGGTGGCAGCTGCGCAGCCCGCAGCCGTTCATCGACGTGCGGATGCTCGCGGGGAACGGCGCCCTGCTCCGCACCTACCTGCGTCACGGACTGAGCTACCTGCTGATCTACTGCGTGATGTACGGCTACACGCAGTGGCTGGAGGAGGCCCGGGGCTACTCCTCCGGCCACACGGGGCTGCTCATGCTGCCGATGTCGCTCACCGCGCTCCTCTGCTCGCTGCTCGGCGCCCGCACACGGACCCTACGGGCGCCGCTGACCCTTGCCTGTGTGCTGCTCACCGCAGGATCGGCAGTCCTGGTGTTCCTCTCCGGAGACACCCCGCTCGCCGTCCTGCTGCTCGCCGGAGCGTGCTTCGGCATCCCGCAGGGACTCATCGGTACGAGCAACCAGGCGGCCGTCCAGGCCTACGCGCCACCCGAGAGCATCGGGTCCGCCGCGGGGCTCCAGCGCACCGCCCAGTACCTCGGCGCCATCGCCGCCTCGAGCCTGATCGCCCTGGCCTACGCGGACGCGGCGAGCGACAGCGGGCTGCACCTCATGGCGGCGGTCTCCGCCGCCCTCGGAGTACTGCTGTTCGTCCTGACCGTCACCGACCGGGCCCTGCGGGCGCACAGCTGAGCGCCGCCGCCCTCTTGCCCCCCTCACACCCCCGCACAAGGAGTACGCACATGACCGCCACCACACTCGACCCCAGGTCCGCGCTCGTCGTCGTCGACCTGCAGAAGGGCATCGTCGGCCTCCCGACCGTGCATCCGGCCTCCGATGTCGTCGCCCGCTCCGCCACCCTCGCCGAGGCCTTCCGGGCCAAGGGACTCCCGGTCTTCCTGGTACGCGTGACGGGAGGCGCCCCCGGCCGCAACGAGGGTCCCGCCCCGTCGGGCCGGCCCGCCGCCGACTGGGCCGACATCGTGCCCGAGCTCGGCCCGCACGAGGACGACATCGTCATCACCAAGCAGCAGTGGGGCGCCTTCTACGGCACCGAGCTCGACCTCCAGCTGCGGCGCCGGGGCATCACCCAGGTCGTGCTGAGCGGCATCGCCACCAGCATCGGCGTCGAGTCCACGGCCCGCGCCGCCCATGAGCACGGCTACCACGTCACCGTCGCCACCGACGCGGTCACGGACATGGACGGCGACGCCCACCGCAACAGCGTCGAGAGGATCTTCCCGCGGCTCGGCGAGACCGGGACCACGGACGCCATCGTCGAGTTGCTGGGCTGAGGGAGGCCGGGATCCCCCGCCCGGCCGTGGAACGAGCGCGACGGTGGGCCGCACGGGTGACGTCCGTGGCCCCACCGGCCGCGTCGGCGTGCCCTCGCGCGTGGAGGTGCGTTCAGTGGATCAGCGAACCAGTGTGATCAACTGCAAATGCCACCTAAACGCATAATCCGGTCCATTCCGGTACGGGTGGGCCGGGCCGGCCCCGGAGGTATCAGCCATGGCCCACGTCGGCGTCCCACGCGGGAAGGCCCGAAAGCGCCGCTCCGTCGCGCTCCTGGCGACGGGCGTGCTCACCATCCCGGTACTGGCGGGCTGCACCTCGGCCGGCGAGGGACCCGTAGCCGTCGCCGTCCCGCAGGACATCGCCCCGGCACCCCGGGAGCAGGTCGCCGCAGGCTCGACGGCCACCTGGGCGATCGACGCGGTGCCCGCCACCCTCAACGCCTTCCAGGCCGACGCCGACGGTGCGACCACGCGGATCACCGGTGCCCTGCTGCCCTCCCTCTTCCCGCTGGACGCACGCGGCGAGCCCCGGCTCAACCCCGACTACCTGGAGTCGGCGAAGGTCATCGAGCGGGAGCCGAAGCAGGTCGTCCTCTACAAGCTCAACCAGCAGGCCGTGTGGAGCGACGGCCGGGAGGTCGGGGCCCCGGACTTCGTCGCCCAGTGGCGCGCGCTGAACGGCAGGGACACGGCCTTCTGGACCGCGCGCAACGCGGGTTACGAGCGGATCGAGAAGATCGAGCGCGGCAAGGACGACCTCCAGGTCAGGGTGACGTTCTCCAAGCCGTACGGGGACTGGCGCGCTCTCTTCTCACCGCTGTACCCGAAGGAGGTGACGGGGTCGCCCGGCACCTTCAACGACGGCGCCAGGGCCGCCCTCAAGAACACCGCAGGACCGTTTCGCCTGCGCGACGTGAACAAGGACGAGGGAACGGTCACGCTGGACCGGAACCCGCGCTGGTGGGGCGACGAGGCCAAACTCGATTCGCTCGTCTTCCGGGCCGTCGATCCGAAGAAGCGTGCCGACGTACTGACCGAGGGCACGGTGGACATCGCCGACATCGACTCGGCCACGGCGAACACCGTCGCGCGCGCGGCCCGCTACCGCGGCGGAAACGGGCAGCCGCCCGCCCACGGCCCGGGCTCGGACACCACTCCGGCAGCCGCCCTGCGTTCCTGGGCGCTGGCCCACGGATCGGACGAGGAGGCCGCCGAGACCGCCCAGGCCGCCCGGGCGGCGAACCGTGAGGCCGTCGCCGTGTACGCCGCGGAGCAGAAGTCCCTGGCCGGTTTCGCCGTACGCAAGTCCCTGGAGCCCGCGTACACGCAGTTGGCGCTGAACGGCGAGACCGGGCCCCTCTCCGACGACCGGGTGCGCCGGGCGATCGCCCGGGCCCTGAACCGCCAGGAACTCGCCGACACGGTGCTCAAGCCGCTGGGTCTGCCCGCGAAGCCGCCCGGCAGCCACCTGGCCCTGGCCGGGCAGCCGGCGTACAAGGACGGCAGTGGTGCGCTGGGCGACCAGGACACCAAGGAGGCACAGGCGCTCCTGGCGGACGCGGGCTGGACCCCGGGCGGGGCCGTGGAGAAGCCCAAGGACACCAAGGCGGGCAGCGAGGCCGACAAGAAGAAGGAGACGGACAAGAAGACAGAGGACGGGAAGAAGACCGAGGGGACGGAGAAGAAGGCCGAGGACGAGAAGGCCGAGGACAGCGCGAAGGCCGCCGAGGAGAAGGACGACAAGGCCTCCCGCGACGAGGGGCTGTACATCGTCGGCGATGAGAAGCCGGGCGACCGCCCCGCCCCGGCCGGCGCCGACGGCACCGCCGTCAAGGTCGCCGCCCGTGACAGCCGGCACGGAGGCGCCCAGGGCGCCTACGCCCCCGCCGGCACCGCCGCTCCCGCCCCGGCCTCCCTCCACGGCCGCCTCGGCAAGGACGGAAAGCCACTCACCCTGCGCTTCGTCCTCCCGTCCGGACCCGGCTCGCAGTCGCTGCGCGGTGTCGGTGCCAAGATCGTCGAGATGCTGGACACCATCGGTGTCGGCACGGTGATCACCAAGGTCTCCGACGAGAGCTACTTCGCGGACCACATCGCCTCCGGCGACTACGACCTGGCCCTCTACTCCTGGCCGGCCACCGCCTACCCCGCGACCGACGGCCGCCCGATCTTCGCCAAGCCGGAGCCCGCCACCGACGGCTCGCTGCTCGTCGAGCAGAACTACACCCGGGTGGGGTCGGACCACATCGACCAGCTCTTCGACCGTGCCGTCTCCGAACTGGACGCGAACGCCTCGAGGGAGCTGCTGAAGCAGGCGGACGCACGGATCTGGGCCGCAGCCGGATCGATTCCGCTGTATCAGCGGCCACAGTTGGTCGCCGTCGACAAGAAACTGGCGAACGTCGGCGCTTTCGGCTTCGCCGCGCCTCGCTACGAGGACATCGGATTCACGAAGTGACAAGGGGCAGGATCTGCCGCGAATCGTAAGAAGTAGCAGGTCAAAGCCGTATTCGAACCTCAGAATCAGCTCAATTCCCTTGCCCGCCGGAGTCCCCGGCGGGCAAGGTGTTGTCCGCCCAGACCCGGGCCGCTCACCCCCCGCACCCCCCTTCCCGGCCGGCCCCCACCGGCCGGATGATGGCTGGATACCAGCTGAATACCGGCTGAACAGTGGCTGGTGACCGGTCTCGCACACCGGGCCGGGAAGCTCCGGACGCGCCGGGCCCGTACCATTGGACTAGCCGTGGCGTGTCCGCCCGGCGGGCGTACGAGGACTCGAGACCGACTGAGACGCCTGATCCCCGAGCGAGAGAAGCGCAAGCCACCCATGCCCACGCGCCACGACATCCGTAACGTAGCCATCGTCGCCCACGTCGACCACGGCAAGACCACGCTGGTCGACGCCATGCTCAAGCAGGCGGGCGCCTTCGCGGCGCACGCGGCCGAGAACCTCGACGAACGCATGATGGACTCGAACGACCTGGAGCGTGAGAAGGGCATCACGATCCTCGCCAAGAACACGGCGGTGAAGTATCACCCCAAGGACGGCGGGGACCCGATCACGATCAACATCATCGACACCCCCGGCCACGCCGACTTCGGCGGCGAGGTCGAGCGCGGTCTGTCGATGGTGGACGCGGTCGTCCTGCTGGTCGACGCCTCCGAGGGCCCGCTCCCGCAGACCCGCTTCGTGCTCCGCAAGGCGCTGACGGCCAAGCTGCCGGTCATCCTCTGCATCAACAAGACGGACCGCCCGGACTCCCGGATCGCCGAGGTCATCGACGAGACCTACGACCTCTTCCTGGACCTGGACGCCGACGAGGACCAGATCGAGTTCCCGATCGTCTACGCCTGCGCCCGTGACGGCGTCGCGTCGCTGACCAAGCCCGAGGACGGCACCGTCCCGGCGGACAGCGACAGCCTGGAGCCGTTCTTCACGACCATCCTCTCCACGGTCCCGGCTCCCGAGTACGACGAAGAGGCTCCGCTCCAGGCCCACGTCACCAACCTCGACGCCGACAACTTCCTCGGCCGCATCGCGCTGTGCCGCGTCGAGCAGGGCGAGCTGCGCAAGGGCCAGACGGTCGCCTGGATCAAGCGTGACGGCACGATCTCCAACGTGCGCATCACCGAGCTCCTCATGACCGAGGCCCTCACCCGCAAGCCGGCCGAGAAGGCGGGCCCCGGTGACATCTGCGCCGTCGCCGGTTTCCCGGACATCATGATCGGCGAGACCCTGGCCGACCCGGAGAACCCGATCGCGCTCCCGCTGATCACGGTCGACGAGCCGGCCATCTCCATGACCATCGGCACGAACACCTCGCCGCTCGTCGGCAAGGGCGGCAAGGGCCACAAGGTCACTGCCCGTCAGGTGAAGGACCGTCTGGACCGCGAGCTGATCGGTAACGTCTCGCTCCGCGTCCTGGACACCGAGCGCCCCGACGCCTGGGAGGTCCAGGGCCGTGGTGAGCTCGCGCTGGCGATCCTGGTCGAGCAGATGCGCCGTGAGGGCTTCGAGCTGACGGTCGGCAAGCCGGAGGTCGTCACCAAGCAGATCGACGGCAAGACGCACGAGCCGATCGAGCGCATGACCATCGACTCCCCCGAGGAGCACCTCGGTGCCATCACCCAGCTGATGGCGACCCGCAAGGGCCGCATGGAGACGATGACGAACCACGGTTCGGGCTGGGTCCGCATGGAGTGGATCGTCCCCTCCCGCGGCCTCATCGGCTTCCGTACGGAGTTCCTGACGCAGACCCGCGGCACGGGCATCGCGCACTCCATCTTCGAGGGCCACGAGCCGTGGTTCGGCGAGCTGCGCACCCGTCACAACGGCTCCCTGGTCGCCGACCGTTCGGGCACGGTGACGCCGTTCGCGATGGTCAACCTCCAGGAGCGCGGTGTCATCTTCACCGAGGCCGGCACCGAGGTCTACGAGGGCATGATCATCGGCGAGAACTCGCGCGCCGACGACATGGACGTGAACATCACCAAGGAGAAGAAGCTCACCAACATGCGTGCGGCTTCCGCGGACACCACCGAGAACGTGGTGCCCGCCCGCAGGCTCTCCCTGGAGCAGTCGCTGGAGTTCTGCCGCGAGGACGAGTGCATCGAGGTGACCCCGGAGACGGTCCGTATCCGCAAGGTCGTCCTGGACGCCAAGCAGCGTGGCCGCACGGCTTCGCGCGCGAAGAACGGCTGACCGGACCGCCGGCTCCGGCCGACGAACCGTCAGGCCCTGCTGCTGACACGAGGCCCGGGCCCCCGCAGACACTGTGGGGGCCCGGGCCTTTCGTCAAACAGTTTTTCTGACCGAGGTGTCCGGTTATCGGGCGTCGCTCTCCGGAACATGTGTTAACGGTCCGTTTCGGGGGTGTCTGTCTGGGATCACTTTGTCCGGATTTCGGGCAACCATGCCTTCCTGATGTTGTCAAACCGAGACCCTTTAAGTGTGGTTTACAGCCCGGTGTTCCTTAATAGTTGGCTCCATTGAGCTCGGGTCAATGGGTCGACGCACTGTGGGGAGTGCGGACTCACGAGCACACTCGGGGCACTGGAAACGATCACCGTCAGGGGTGTCGGTGGATCTCTGCAGTGCCCCTCTTGTAGTCAAAAGTGGACTCATGAGGAGGAAACCCATGCGCGGTGCCAAGAGCGCCAAGTGGGTCGCGGGAGCGGCAATCATCGCCCTGGCCGCGACCGCCTGTGGCGGCGGCAGTGACGACAGCGACTCGGCTTCGAAGGAGAAGGGCAAGCCCGAGGGCTATGTCTCCGTCGACGTCGGCGAGCCGCAGAAGCCCCTGATCCCGGCCGACACCAACGAGTCGCTCGGCAGCTACGTCATCCAGGCGCTGTTCACCCAGCTCCTGGAGTTCGACGGCGAGGGCAAGATCGTCTACACGAACGCCGAGTCCGTGAAGTCGGAGGACAACAAGACCTGGACGGTCAAGCTCAAGCCCGGCTGGAAGTTCCACGACGGCACCCCGGTCACCGCCGCGTCCTACATCAAGGCGTGGAACTGGTACGCCAACGTCAAGAACGCCCAGCAGAACTCCTTCTGGTTCGAGGACATCAAGGGCTATGCGGACGTCCACCCGGAGAAGGGTGACCCCAAGGCCACGGAGATGTCCGGTCTGAAGGCGGTCGACGACACGACCTTCACGATCGAGCTCGACAAGCCGGTCCCGTACTTCGAGTACAAGCTCGGTTACTACACCTTCGCCCCGCTGCCGGAGGTGTTCTACAAGGACACCAAGGCGTTCGGCCAGGCGCCGGTCGGCAACGGTCCCTACGTCTTCGAGAAGTGGGACCACAAGAAGCTCATCCAGGTCAAGGCCAACCCTGACTACCAGGGCCCGAACAAGGCCAAGAACAAGGGCCTCCTGTTCAAGAACTACGCGACCGTCGAGGCCGCGTACCAGGACCTCCTGTCCGGCAACCTGGACATGATCCGTCAGATCGGCCCGAAGGACCTGCCGAAGTACAAGACGGACCTCGGTGACCGCGTGGTCGACCAGCCGTACGCGGCCGTGCAGTCGATCGTCCCGACGTTCTACTCGAAGACCTTCAAGGGCATCGACCCGAAGGTCCTCCAGGGTCTGTCGATGGGTATCGACCGCGCGACGATCACCAAGACCGTGCTCAACGGCACCCGTGAGCCCGCCACCAGCTTCACGCCCCCGGGCGTCGCGGGCAACCAGCACCTGGACACCGACGTGTTCAAGTTCGACCCGGCCAAGGCCAAGCAGCTCATCAAGGAAGGCGGCGGCGTTCCGGACAACAAGCTCTGGATCCAGTACAACGCCGACGGCGGCCACAAGGAGTGGGTGACCGCTGTCTGCGAGTCCATCCGCAACTCGACCGGGGTCGACTGCATCCCGGACGCCAAGCCGGACTTCCAGACCGACCTGGAAGCGCGTGACAACAACCAGGTCAAGTCGATGTACCGCGGTGGCTGGGTGGCCGACTACCCGCTGAACGTCAACTTCATGCGCGAGCTGTACGGCACCACCGCCGAGGCCAACAACGGCCGGTTCTCCGACAAGGACGTCGACGCGGCGTTCAAGAAGGGCGACAACGCGGCGTCCCTCGACGAGTCGATCAAGGCGTACCAGGAGGCGGAGAAGCTCGTCCTGCAGAAGATGCCGGCGATCCCGCTCTGGAACTACAAGATCAACGGCGGCTACTCGAAGTCGGTCGACAACGTCGCCATCGACTACCGCGGCGACTACGTCATGACGGACGTCACCGTCAAGTAACACACGCCTGAGGGCCCCCACTCGGCCATCAGCCGCCCACACCAGGCAGTAGGTCCCGGGGGCCGCTCTCCCTATCCGGAGGGCGGTCCCTGGGCTGCATTATCCCTATCGGAGGCAAACATGGGGCGTTATGTCGCGCGGCGACTGCTCCAGATGATCCCGGTCTTCCTCGGGTCCACCTTGCTGGTCTTCGCCATGATGTACGCGCTGCCCGGCGATCCCGTGCGCGCGCTCGCAGGCGAACAAACCGTCGACCCGGTACAGATCGCGGCCATGAAGAAGGACCTCGGTCTCGACCTGCCGCTCTGGCACCAGTACTGGAACTACCTCACGGGCCTGTTCCAGGGTGACTTCGGTACGGAGATCGCCAGTGGACGACCGGTGGCCGACACCATCGCGGACGCGTTCCCGATCACGATCCGGCTGGCTCTGTTTGCCTTCCTCTTCACGGTCCTCGTCGGCATCTCCATGGGCGTCTTCGCCGGTCTGAAGGCCGACACCCTTCGCGACCGCGGTCTGCTCATCCTGACGCTCCTGCTCATCTCGGTGCCCTCGTTCGTACTCGGCTTCCTCGGCCAGTACTTCTTCGCCTTCCAGCTCGGCTGGGTCGATCCCAACGTGAGCGCGGAAGCGAACTGGAGCGAGCTGTTCCTTCCCGCTGTCGTCCTCGGGTCGCTGTCACTCGCCTACGTCGCACGGCTGACCCGTACGTCGGTGGCGGAGAACCTGCGCGCCGACTACATGCGGACCGCTGTGGCCAAGGGGCTGCCGCGACGCCGCGTCGTCGGGGTGCACCTCATGCGCAACTCGATGATCCCCGTGGTCACCTTCCTCGGCACCGACCTCGGCGCGCTGCTCGGCGGTGCGGTCGTGACGGAAGGCATCTTCAACGTCCAGGGTGTCGGCCGGGCCGTGTTCGGCGCGCTCCAGCACCGCGAGGGCGCCACGGTCGTCGGCATCGTGACGCTGATCGTCATCGTCTATCTCGTCACCAGCCTGCTCGTCGACCTGCTCTACGCGGTCCTGGACCCGAGGATCCGTTATGCCTGAGGTGCTCAAGGAAACCACTCCGGACCCGACCGTCGAGGGCGCGGCCGTACAGGCCCCCGAGACCAAGGCGGGTGACGCGGGCAAGCCCCGCAGCCTGTGGTCGGACGCCTGGCACGACCTGCGGCGCAGCCCGCTGTTCGTCATATCGGCCATCCTGATCGTCTTCCTGCTGGTGATGGCGGTGTTCCCGGGCCTGTTCACGTCCGCGAACCCGCGCTACGCGGACCTGGCCCACCACTACCTGCAGAAGCCCAAGTGGGGGAACTTCTTCCAGGAGGACTGGTTCGGCTACGACATCCAGGGCCGCTCGATCTACGCGCGTGTCGTCTACGGCGCCCGTGCCTCGATCATGGTCGCCGTCGTCGTCACCGCGCTCGTCACCGTCCTGGGCACCGTGGTCGGCATGCTGGCCGGCTACTTCGGCGGCTGGATCGACACGCTGCTCTCCCGGGTCACCGACATCTTCTTCGGCGTCCCGTTCATCCTCGGTGCCATGGTCGTCCTGACCTCGTTCGAGGAGCGGCACGTCTGGGTCGTCATCCTGGCCCTGGCCTTCCTCGGCTGGACCCAGATCGCCCGCGTCGCACGCGGTTCCGTCCTGACGATCAAGCAGGCCGACTACGTGATGGCGGCCAAGGCGCTCGGCGCCTCGACCACCCGCATCCTGCTCCGTCACATCCTGCCCAACGCGATCGCGCCCGTGATCGTCGTGGCGACCATCGCGCTCGGCGGCTACATCTCGGCCGAGGCCACCCTGTCCTTCCTGGGCATCGGTCTCGCCGAACCGACCGTCTCGTGGGGTGTCGACATCTCCTCCGGCCAGGAGCAGCTGCGTAACGCGGCCTTCGTACTGATCATTCCGTCGGTCATGGTGTCGATCACCGTCCTGGCGTTCATCATGCTCGGCGATGCGGTACGCAACGCCCTCGACCCCAAGCTGCGCTGAGGGAGGCGTACATGACCATCATCGACAAGACGGCGGATGTTCCTGCTCCGCGTGGTTCCGAGGACGAGAGCGGTCCGCTGCTCGAAGTCCGCGATCTGCACGTGGAGTTCCACACCCGTGACGGCGTGGCCAAGGCCGTCAACGGGGTCAACTACAACGTCAGCGCGGGCGAGACCCTCGCCGTGCTCGGCGAGTCCGGCTCCGGCAAGTCCGTGACCGCGCAGGCGATCATGGGCATCCTGGACATGCCTCCGGGCCGCATCCCGAAGGGTGAAATCCTCTTCCGCGGCCAGGACATGCTCAAGATGTCCAACGAGGAACGCCGGCAGATCCGCGGCCGGAAGATCGCGATGATCTTCCAGGACGCGCTCTCCTCGCTCAACCCGGTCCTCTCCGTGGGCTACCAGCTCGGCGAGATGTTCCGTGTGCACCAGGGCCTGTCCAAGAAGGACGCCAAGGCCAAGGCCATCGGCCTGATGGACCGGGTGCGCATCCCGGCGGCGAAGGAGCGGGTCAACGACTACCCGCACCAGTTCTCCGGCGGTATGCGCCAGCGCATCATGATCGCGATGGCGCTCGCCCTGGAACCAGACCTGATCATCGCGGACGAGCCCACCACGGCGCTCGACGTGACCGTCCAGGCACAGGTCATGGACCTGCTCGCGGAGCTCCAGCGCGACTTCAACATGGGCCTGATCCTGATCACGCACGACCTCGGCGTCGTCGCCGACGTCGCCGACAAGATCGCCGTGATGTACGCGGGCCGGATCGTCGAGACCGCCCCGGTCCACGAGATCTACAAGCGCCCCGCGCATCCGTACACCAAGGGTCTTCTGGAGTCGATCCCGCGGCTGGACCAGAAGGGGCAGGAGCTCTACGCGATCAAGGGGCTGCCGCCCAACCTGCTGCACGTCCCCTCGGGCTGTGCCTTCAACCCGCGCTGCACCATGGCGCAGGACATCTGCCGTACGGACGTCCCGGCACTGCTTCCGGTGACCGAGCGGGACGGCACCGAGCTGGCCGGCCGCGGCAGCGCGTGCCACTTCTGGAAGGAGACGATCCATGGCTGACCTCGAGAAGGAGTCCGTGGACGCCACCCCGAACGTCACCGAGGTGGGGACGGTCAACGCGGCCACCGAGGCGGAGGCCGTGGCCGCCATCGACGCCCCGGTGTCGCAGGGGGAGCCGATCCTCCAGGTGCGCAACCTGGTCAAGCACTTCCCCCTGACCCAGGGCATCCTGTTCAAGAAGCAGGTCGGCGCCGTGAAGGCCGTCGACGGCATCTCGTTCGACCTGTACGCGGGCGAGACCCTCGGGATCGTCGGTGAGTCCGGCTGCGGCAAGTCCACGGTCGCCAAGCTCCTGATGACCCTCGAGCGGGCCACCGCCGGTGAGGTCTTCTACAAGGGCCAGGACATCACCAGGCTGTCCGGCCGTGCGCTGAAGGCCGTGCGCCGCAACATCCAGATGGTGTTCCAGGACCCGTACACCTCGCTGAACCCGCGCATGACGGTCGGCGACATCATCGGGGAGCCCTTCGAGATCCACCCCGAGGTGGCGCCCAAGGGGAGCCGGCGGCAGAGGGTGCAGGACCTGCTGGACGTCGTCGGGCTCAACCCCGAGTACATCAACCGGTACCCGCACCAGTTCTCCGGCGGTCAGCGCCAGCGCATCGGCATCGCCCGCGGCCTCGCGCTCAACCCGGAGATCATCATCTGCGACGAGCCGGTCTCCGCGCTCGACGTGTCGGTCCAGGCCCAGGTCATCAACCTGATGGAGAAGCTCCAGGACGAGTTCAACCTGTCCTACCTCTTCATCGCGCACGACCTGTCGATCGTCCGGCACATCTCCGACCGGGTCGGCGTCATGTACCTCGGCAAGATGGCCGAGATCGGTACGGACACGCAGATCTACGACCACCCGACGCACCCCTACACCCAGGCGCTGCTGTCGGCGGTCCCGGTCCCGGACCCCGATGCCCGTGAGGGCCGCGATCGGATCATCCTCTCCGGTGACGTCCCGTCGCCGGCGAACCCGCCGTCGGGCTGCCGCTTCCGCACGCGGTGCTGGAAGGCCCAGGACAAGTGCGCCACCGAGGTGCCGCTGCTGGCCGTACCCGAGCGCTTCAAGGCCTCGGACACGCCCGCGGCGCACGAGTCGGCGTGCCACTTCGCCGAGGAGAAGTCCGTTCTGGTCAGCTAGCCCGGTGCACGCGGCGCAGCTCACCGACGCGCCGAACGGAAGGCGTCCGGCCCCATGGAGGGGCCGGGCGCCTTCGTGCGTCCGCGGTTCCCGTACGGAGGACATGAACATGCGTCATACCGTCACATGGGGTGATATGGGGCATTGAGCTACTCAAGGGAATCCTAGGAGGCACTCCATGCGCGGAGCCACACAGGTGAGGTGGGCCGCATGCGCGGTCGCCGTAGCCCTGGCAGCGACGGCCTGCGGCGGCGGGGGCGACGGCAGCGGTGGTGGCGCCGACGGGATCGTGAGCTCCTCCTGGGGGGACCCGCAGAACCCGCTGGAGCCCGCCAACACCAACGAGGTGCAGGGCGGCAAGGTCCTCGACATGGTGTTCCGCGGTCTGGTGCGTTACGACCCCAAGACCGGTGAGGCCAAGAACGAGATCGCCGAGAAGATCACGTCGGCGGACTCGCAGAAGTTCACGATCACGATCAAGGACAACTGGACCTTCAGCAACGGCGAGAAGGTCACGGCGCAGTCCTTCGTGGACGCCTGGAACTACGGCGCCGCGCTGAAGAACAACCAGAAGAACGCGTACTTCTTCCAGTACATCGACGGCTACGACAAGGTCCACCCCGAGTCGGGCTCGGCCACCGGGGACAAGCTGTCCGGCCTGAAGGTCGTCAACGACACGACCTTCACGGCCCAGCTGTCGCAGAAGTTCTCGCTCTGGCCCGACACCCTCGGCTACGCGGCCTTCGTGCCGCTGCCCAAGACCTTCTACACCGACCACGACGCCTGGCTCTCCAAGCCGGTGGGCAACGGCCCGTACACCATCGAGGACTACGCCAAGGGCTCCTCGATGAACCTGCGCAGGTGGGACAAGTACCCCGGCGCGGACAAGGCGCAGAACGGCGGTATCGACCTCAAGGTCTACACCGACAACAACACCGCCTACACCGACCTGACGGCGGGCAACCTCGACCTGGTCGACGACGTGCCCGCCTCGCAGCTCAAGAACGTCCGGGCGGACCTGGGTGACCGGTACATCAACACCCCGGCCGGCATCATCCAGACGCTCGCCTTCCCCTTCTACGTGAAGGCATGGGACACCCCGAAGGCGATCAAGGTCCGTCAGGGCCTGTCGATGGCGATCAACCGCGAGCAGATCACGAGCCAGATCTTCCAGAAGACGCGCACCCCCGCCTCCGACTGGACCTCTCCGGTCCTCGGCAAGGAGGGCGGCTTCAAGGAAGGCCTGTGCGGCTCCCCGTGCGTGTACGACAAGGCCGCGGCGAAGAAGCTGATCGAGGAGGGCGGCGGCATCCCCGGCGGCCAGCTCAAGGTCTCGTACAACGCCGACACCGGCTCCCACAAGGAGTGGGTGGACGCCGTCTGCAACAGCATCAACAACGTCATGGGCAACAACAAGGCCTGCGTCGGCGCGCCGGTCGGCACCTTCGCCGACTTCCGCAGCCAGGTCTCCACCCAGAAGCTGACGGGCGCCTGGCGTGCGGGCTGGCAGATGGACTACCCACTGATCCAGAACTTCCTCCAGCCGCTCTACTACACGAACGCCTCGTCCAACGACGGCAAGTGGAGCAACAAGAAGTTCGACGACCTGGTCGACAAGGCCAACGCCGAGAGCGACAAGGCGCAGGCCGTCACCACCTTCCAGGACGCGGAGAAGGTCCTCGTCGAGCAGATGCCCGTCATCCCGCTCTGGTACCAGAACGGGAGCGCCGGCTACTCGGACCGGGTCGAGAACGTCTCGCTCAACCCGTTCAGCGTCCCGGTGTACGACCGGATCAAGGTCAAGTGACCCGCTGAAACCGGGCGGCCGGTGCGGCAGCCGCGCACCGGCCGCCCGGCATCCGTCCCTCCGCCAGTTCGCCCCGACCCCCGGAGCCCTTCATGGGACGTTATGTGATCCGGCGGCTGCTGCAGATGATCCCGGTCTTCATCGGCACCACGCTGCTGATCTTCCTCATGGTGAACGTGATGGGCGACCCCATCGCGGGCCTCTGCGGCGACCGCCAGTGCGATCCGGCGACCGCCGCCCAGCTGCGCACGGAGTTCGGCCTCGACAAGCCCGTCTGGCAGCAGTACCTGACCTACATGGGCAACATCTTCACCGGGGACTTCGGCACCGCGTTCAACGGGCAGGAGGTCACCGAACTGATGGCGACCGCCTTCCCCATCACCATCCGGCTCACCGTCATCGCGATCGTCTTCGAGATCGTCATCGGCATCAGCCTCGGCGTCGTCACCGGACTGCGCCGCGGGCGGCCCGTCGACACCGGGGTGCTGATCCTGACCCTGGTCGTCATCGCCGTGCCGACGTTCGTCACCGGCCTGCTGCTCCAGCTCCTCCTCGGGGTGAAGTGGGGCGTGATCAAGCCGTCCGTCTCCCCGGAGGCGCCCGTCGACGAGCTGATCCTGCCCGGGCTGGTCCTGGCCTCCGTCTCGCTGGCCTACGTCACCCGGCTCACCCGGACCTCGATCGCCGAGAACGCCCGCGCCGACTACGTCCGTACCGCCGTGGCCAAGGGCCTGCCCCGGCGGCGGGTCGTCGTGCGGCACCTGCTGCGCAACTCCCTCATCCCCGTCGTCACCTTCATCGGCACGGACGTGGGTGCGCTGATGGGCGGGGCGATCGTCACCGAGCGCATCTTCAACATCCACGGAGTCGGCTACCAGCTCTACCAGGGCATCCTGCGGCAGAACTCCCAGACCGTCGTCGGTTTCGTCACCGTCCTGGTCCTCGTCTTCCTGGCCGCGAACCTGATCGTCGACCTCTTGTACGCCGTACTCGACCCGAGGATCCGCTATGCCTGAGCAGCAGCCGTGGGACGACGCGACGGGGGGCGGAGCCATCTCGGGGGCCGGGGCGGGCGGAGCCATGGACCTCGCCATGGACGAGGGCACCACGCTGGAGAAGACGCCCGGCGGCCCCGAAGGCACCGGGCCCGGAGGCAAGCCGCGCAGCCTGTGGTCCGACGCCTGGCGCGACCTGCGGCGCAACCCGGTCTTCATCATCTCCGGTCTGATCATCCTCTTCCTGGTGATCATCTCGATCTGGCCCTCGCTGATCACCGACCAGGACCCCCTCGACTGCGACCTGGCCAAGGCCCAGGAGAGCTCCCAGCCGGGCCACCCCTTCGGCTTCGACGGACAGGGCTGCGACGTCTACACCCGCACCGTCTACGGGGCGCGGACCTCGGTGACCGTGGGCGTCTGCTCCACGCTCGGCGTCTCGCTGCTCGGCGGAGTGCTGGGCGGTCTCGCGGGCTTCTTCGGAGGTGCGTGGGACGCGGTGCTCTCCCGCCTCACGGACGTCTTCTTCGGCATCCCGGTGGTCCTGGGCGGGCTGGTCTTCCTCTCCGTGGTCACGAGTTCCACGGTCTGGCCCGTGATCGGCTTCATCGTGCTGCTGGGCTGGCCCCAGATCGCCCGCATCGCACGGGGCTCCGTCATCACTGCCAAGCAGAACGACTACGTGCAGGCCGCCCGGGCGCTGGGCGCCTCCAACTCACGCATGATGCTGCGGCACATCATGCCCAACGCGATCGCCCCCGTGATCGTCGTCGCGACCATCGCACTGGGCACCTACATCTCCCTGGAGGCGACCCTCTCCTACCTCGGCGTCGGCCTGAAACCGCCGGCCGTCTCCTGGGGCATCGACATCTCCGCCGCCTCCCAGTACATCCGCAACGCGCCGCACATGCTGCTCTGGCCCGCCGGTGCCCTGGCGGTCACGGTGCTCGCCTTCATCATGCTCGGCGACGCGGTGCGCGACGCCCTGGACCCCAAGCTGCGCTGAGGAGCCCGCTGCCATGTTGCTCGAAGTGCGCGATCTGCACGTGGAGTTCCACACCCGGGACGGGGTGGCCAAGGCCGTCAACGGGGTCAACTACTCGGTGGCCGAGGGCGAGACGCTCGCCGTCCTGGGGGAGTCCGGCTCCGGCAAGTCGGTCACCGCGCAGGCGATCATGGGCATCCTCGACATGCCGCCCGGGAAGATCAGCGGCGGCGAGATCTTCTTCAAGGACCGCGATCTGCTGAAGCTCAAGGCCGAGGAACGGCGCAAGGTCC
This sequence comes from Streptomyces sp. B1I3, assembly GCF_030816615.1. Taxonomy (NCBI): domain Bacteria; kingdom Bacillati; phylum Actinomycetota; class Actinomycetes; order Kitasatosporales; family Streptomycetaceae; genus Streptomyces; species Streptomyces sp. B1I3. The sequence goes on along the minus strand of NZ_JAUSYD010000001.1, from coordinate 2,931,962 downwards.
GCGGCCAGGAGATGGCCATGATCTTCCAGGACGCCCTGTCCTCGCTGAACCCGGTGCTCAGCGTCGGCGACCAGCTCGGCGAGATGTTCGTCGTGCACCGCGGGATGTCCCGCAAGGACGCGAAGGCCAAGGCCGTCGAACTGATGGACAGGGTGCGCATCCCCGCGGCCAAGCAGCGGATCGGGAACTTCCCCCACCAGTTCTCCGGCGGCATGCGCCAGCGCATCATGATCGCCATGGCGATGGCGCTGGAACCCTCGCTGATCATCGCCGACGAACCGACCACCGCCCTCGACGTGACGGTCCAGGCCCAGGTGATGGAACTCCTCGCGGAACTGCAGCGCGAGCTCGGCATGGGGCTCATCCTCATCACCCACGACCTCGGAGTGGTGGCCGACGTCGCCGACAAGATCGCCGTGATGTACGCCGGCCGGATCGTCGAGACCTCACCCGTCCACGCCATCTACCAGGCGCCAGCCCACCCGTACACCAAGGGCCTCCTCCGCTCGATCCCGCGACTGGACCAGAAGGGGCAGGAGCTCTACGCGATCAAGGGGCTGCCGCCCAACCTGCTGCACATCCCGCCGGGGTGCGCCTTCCACCCCCGCTGCCCGCAGGCACGGGACGTCTGCCGTACGGACGTGCCGCCGCTGTACACCGTGTCCGAGGAACGCCGGAGCGCCTGCCACTTCTGGAAGGAGACGCTCGATGAGCGCTGACGACGTGAGGCGGGCCGGCGGCCCCGGGAGCTCCACGCCGGCCGAGGGGCCGGAGCCAGGCCGCCCCCGGCCCCACGCCGGGGGCGACCCGATCCTGGAGGTGCGCGGCCTGGTCAAGCACTACCCGCTGACCCGGGGCATCCTCTTCAAGAAGCACATCGGCGCCGTCAAGGCCGTCGACGGCGTCGACTTCGACCTGGCGGCGGGCGAGACGCTCGGCATCGTGGGGGAGTCAGGCTGCGGAAAGTCGACCGTCGCCAAGATGCTCGTGCACCTGGAGCCGCCCACGGGGGGTGCGATCCGCTACAAGGGCGAGGACGTCACCAAGCTGTCCGGCCGTGCGCTGAAGGCCGTGCGCCGCAACATCCAGATGGTGTTCCAGGACCCGTACACCTCACTGAACCCGCGCATGACGGTCGGCGACATCATCGGGGAGCCGTACGAGATCCACCCCGAGGTGGCGCCCAAGGGGAGCCGGCGGCAGAGGGTGCAGGACCTGCTGGACGTCGTCGGGCTCAACCCCGAGTACATCAACCGGTACCCGCACCAGTTCTCCGGCGGTCAGCGCCAGCGCATCGGCATCGCCCGCGGCCTCGCGCTCAACCCGGAGATCATCGTCGCGGACGAGCCGGTCTCCGCGCTCGACGTGTCGGTCCAGGCCCAGGTGGTCAACCTGCTGGACCGGCTGCAGTCGGAGTTCAGCCTGAGCTTCCTGTTCATCGCGCACGACCTGTCGATCGTCCGGCACATCTCCGACCGCGTGGGGGTCATGTACCTCGGGCGGATCGTCGAGATCGGTACGGACGAGGAGATCTACGACCACCCCACGCACCCGTACACCCAGGCGCTGCTCTCCGCGGTCCCGGTGCCCGACCCGGCGGCCCGTGAGCACCGCGAACGGATCATCCTGCACGGGGACGTCCCCTCGCCGGCCGACATCCCCTCGGGCTGCCGCTTCCGCACGCGCTGCTGGAAGGCGCAGGAGCGGTGCGCGCTGGAGGTGCCGCTGCTGGCCGTACCGGCGGTCCTCCGGGACACGCGGACGCCCGCACGGCACGACTCCGCCTGTCACTTCGCCGAGGACAAGCAGGTGGTCCCGCCGGGCGGGCTGCAGGCCACCCCGGAGCCCGAGGACGCGCCGTCGCGCCACCCGGGCGAAGGGGACGAGGGGAAGACGCTCTGACGCCGGAGCGGCCCATGCGTTAACGCGGAGGCAACTCGACTGTTCCCGCACCGATATACGAACCCGCCACCATGAAGAACGTACGGCCGTGCGGGTGCCGTGGACCGGCCGGGGCGTTCATCACGTCGCCCCGGCCGGTCGCCCGTTCCCGCCGCACCCCACAGGTCCTCTTGTCCAACGGGTGACCGCGGTGGAGTATCGCTGGGGTGACACTCACACGGGGAGCCAGGACCACCGGCGCGGTGCTGTGCGCCGTGCTCGGCGTCATCGCCGCGGGCTGGATCGTGCGGGACCTCCGGGCGGTCGGCGATCCACCGGATCTCCTGCGCTACTGGGCCGGGTACACCGACGCCCTGCCGAAGGCGCTTCCCGCCACGTCGCAGGGCGATCTCGTCCTGCTCGTCGTCCAGGTCCTCACCGCGTTCGCCGCGCTGCGCTCCCGGGTCGCCGCGTCGGCGCTGGTCGCCACGGGCGTGGTCACGTTCGCACTGCGGCTGCCCGGTGTCTGGACCATCGGCGCCTCCTGGATGGACGGCCGGTACGGCGACGAGCTGAGGACCCGCGCGCTGATCGGCACCTTCGTCACCCTGGCCGCCGCGCTCGCGCTGATCGTCACCGGGAGCGCGGGCCGCCGGCAGCCCACGGACGGCTACGAACCGCGGCCCACCCGGCCCGGCCGGGGAGCCGCGGTCACCGCCTTCCTGGTGCTCGGTGCCTCGGGAGCCGTCCTGATCGCCTGGGAGGTCCGCCAGTTCCTCACGTTCCCCTCCAGGCTCTATCCCGGCTGGTTCATCGGCTCCGGCACCGTCCGGGTGGAGCTGACCGGCGCCCCGCCCGGCTGGAGCGGTGTCGCGCTCGGGCTGATCTGCCTGGTGGTGGCGTCCACAGCGCTCTTCCGCGCCGTCCACGCCCGTCCCCTCGGCATGATCGCCGCGGGATTCCTGCTGGTGTCGGGGGCGTTCGGGATCGCCCGGGCCGAGCACCACCAGCTGCTGGACCGCTTCGGCGACCTGGGGACCGAGTACCAGCTCGTCGTGCTGACGTCGTTCCTCCTCGCCCTCACCGGGGCGACGGCGCTCCTCGCCCTGGCGCGCAGGGGGCTCGAGGAGGCCGACGGCCGCGACCAGGGCCACGACGGTTACGGCTACCCCCCGCAAGGCCCTGGCTACGGCTACCCGCCGCAGGGTCCCGGGTACGGCTATCCGTCCCCGGACGAGCCCGGTTACGGCCGCCCGGGGACCGGGCAGCCCGGCCAGGGGCCCGGATACGGCTACCCCCAGGGCGGGCAGCCCGGCGGCGGGTTCGGGCCCCCGCCGCCCGCGTCGCCGCCGCCGGGCTGGTGACGCGGCCTCAGGCGCGGGTCAGCCCCAGCGACCGCCTGAGGAAGTCCACCTGGAGCAGCAGCAGATTCTCCGCGACCTGCTCCTGCGGGGTCATGTGCGTCACGCCGCTCAGCGGGAGCACCTCGTGCGGGCGCCCCGCCGACAGCAGGGCGGACGACAGCCGCAGGGCGTGGGCGACCACGACGTTGTCGTCGGCCAGGCCGTGGACGATCATCATCGGCCGTGCCTCGCCGGCGGGCCGGGAGAGCCCCTCGTCCGTCACCAGGGAGTTGTCCGCGTACACCTGGGGCTGCTTCGCCGGGTCGCCGAGGTAGCGCTCGGTGTAGTGGGTGTCGTACAGCCTCCAGTCCGTCACCGGAGCGCCCACCACGGCCGCGTGGAAGACGTCGGGACGCCGCAGCACCGCGAGCGCGGAGAGGTAGCCGCCGAACGACCAGCCGCGCATCGCCACCTTCGACAGATCCAGCGGGAAGCGTTCGGCCAGGGCGTGCAGGGCCTCGACCTGGTCCTCCAGGGTGATGGCGAAGTCGTCCCTGACCGCCTTCTCCCAGCCGGGTGAACGGCCGGGAGCCCCCCTGCCGTCCGCGACGATCACGGCGAACCCCTGGTCGGCGAACCACTGCGACGTGAGGTGCGAGTTGTGCGCGGCGACGACCCGGCGGCCGTGCGGGCCGCCGTACGGATCCATCAGGACCGGAAGGGGACCGTCCGATTCCTTGTGGCCGGTGGGGAGCAGCACGGCGCACGGAATCCGCCGTGCGCCCCCTTCCGTCAAGCGCACGCGGGCCGTGAGCACCGGCTCCTGGGCGAAGCCGGCGACGGTGGCGATCCGCTTGCCGTCCCGGAGCACGCGTACGGACGTTCCCGGGCGGTCCGGGAAGGCGGAGACCAGCACCGTCACGCCACCCGCGCGGACCGCCGAGTGCACTCCGGGGCCTTCGCTGACGCGCTCGACGCCCAGCTCGTTGACCCGGTACACGTGGCTCTCGCCGATCTCCGGGTCCACCGCCTGTTCGCCCGCCGTGGCCGACACCAGGACGTCAGAGGGGCCGACGTCCAGCACGGCCCGGATGTGCAGCCGGCCCCCGGTCAGCGGCCGGTCGCCGACCGACAGCACCCGTACCCCGCCCTCGTCCGCGATCCGCACGAGCTGCCCGTCGGGTGCCCACGCGGGCACCCCTGCGAAAAGATCCAGCCAGACCGCGTCCTCGTCGACGTGCACCGTACGGGTCGTGCCGCTCACCGTGTCCACGACCAGGTACCGCTGGCTGCGCTGGTCCCGGGCCTGCACCAGGAGCAGGGGTGCGCCGTGCGCGGACCAGTGCACCCGGGCCAGGTAGGGGAAGCGGGCCCGGTCCCAGACGACCTCGGTCCGGGCCCCGTCCAGGTCCATGAGGAAGAGCCGCACCTCGGCGTTGGCCGTCCCCGCGGCCGGGTAGCCGACCTCGGCGGGCTTGCTCCCCGGGTGCGCGGGATCGGCGATCCACCACCGCTCCACGGCGCTGTCGTCGACCCGGGCGACCAGCAGACGGTCCGACTCCGGCGACCACCAGAAGCCGCGGTAGCGGCTCATCTCCTCGGCCGCGACGAACTCCGCGAGGCCGTAGAAGGTGTGCCCGTCCTCCGGTTCGGCGACCGCGCGGTCGCCCTCGCCCTCCGCCCCCACGACCCGCAGCGCGCCCCGGGAGACGTAGGCGACGCGCCGGCCGTCGGGGGAGGGGCGTGGGTCGAGCACCGGACCGGGCACGGGGAGGGCGCGCGCCGTACCCGCTCGCAGCTCGGCGACGTACGCCTTCCCGGACAGGGCGAACGCCGCCAACTCGACCGCCTCGTCCACCGCGTAGCCGACGATGCCCGCCGAACCCTCCCGGAGCCTCTCGCGGCGGGCCCGCTCCTGCGGCGACAGCTTCTCCTTCGAACCGCCCAGCAGCGCGTCCGGGTCGGCGGCGATCCGCTCCTCGCCGGTGCGCGTGTCCAGCACCTGGAGCCTGTTCGTCCGGTCCGTCCCGGAAGCCGACCTGAGGAAGACCACCCGCGTCCCATCCGGTGAGACGGTGAACGCGCGGGGTGCGCCGAGAGTGAACCGCTGGGTCCGGGCGTGCTGGCGGGGAAACGACAGATTCTTCGAGGTCATGGCTGTGAACCTAGCCCGCGCGTGCCCCGCCGTGCGCCCCTCGTGCTGCTGTGCCCCGATCAATGCGTCGGCACGGATAGTTATGATCCGTAGCGCTCGGTGGGTATGAACCTGCTGGCTCCATGTGTGCTGCCTGTCCCGACCGTACTGATGGAGGTGAACCGCCGTGGCACTCTCGATTTCGGCGGTGGTGCTGCTGGCGATCGTCGTCTTCCTGCTGATCCGGAAATCCGGACTGAAGGGCGGACACGCGGTGGTCTGCATGTTGCTCGGGTTCTATCTCGCGAGCTCGTCGATCGCCCCGACCATCTCGGAGGTGACGTCCAACGTGGCAGGCATGATCGGCGGCATCAAGTTCTGATCCGGGTACCCGCCCCCGGGCTCTTCATGCCCCCGGGTCCCGTGGGGCGGTCTTACCGAAGGGCGGACGGCTCGTAGGCTGGTCCCATGAAGGACCTCTCCGCCCGCCGTCTGCTCCTGGTGCACGCGCACCCCGACGACGAGTCGATCAACAACGGCGCCACCATGGCCAGATACGCGGCCGAGGGCGCCCACGTCACCCTGGTGACGTGCACACTCGGCGAGGAGGGCGAGGTCATCCCACCGGACCTGGCCCACCTGGCAGCCGGCCGGGACGGCACCCTGGGTGCCCACCGCATCGGCGAACTCGCCGCCGCCATGCGGGAGATCGGTGTCACCGACCACCGTTTCCTGGGCGGCCCCGGCCGGTACCGCGACTCCGGGATGATGGGCACCGAGCAGAACCACCGGCCCGGTGCCTTCTGGGACGCGGACCTCGACGAGGCGGCCGGTCACCTCGTCGAGGTCATCCGGTCGGTGCGCCCGCAGGTCCTGATCACGTACGACCCCGACGGCGGCTACGGCCACCCGGACCACATCCAGGCGCACCGCGTCGCGATGCGCGCGGCCGAACTGGCCGCCGACCCCGGGTACGGCGGCGCGGACGGTGACCCGCACGGCATCGCCAAGATCTACTGGAACCGGGTGCCCCGCTCCGTGGCCGAGGAGGGCTTCGCCCTGCTGCGGGAGACCGCCCCCGACGCGTTTCCCGCAATCGCCGCGATCGACGACGTACCCGGTGTGGTGGACGACGCGGAGATCACCACCGAGATCGACGGCTCGCCGTACGCCGGGGCGAAGATCGCCGCCATGCGGGCACACGCCACGCAGATCGCCGTGGAGGGCCCGTTCTTCGCCCTCTCGAACAATCTGGGCCAGCCCGTCTTCACCACCGAGTACTACCAGTTGGTGCGCGGCCGTGCCGGCGGGGACGATGGTGGCCGGGAGCACGACCTCTTCGCGGGCGTGCCGGACGCCGAGGCCGCACCGGGAGCACAGGCATGAGCAGCAAGCAGAGGCCGCGCGCCTCGTCGCCGTCGCCACGCGGCGACGCCCCGGCCGCGCGCCCCGCGGGCACCGGCCTCGCCGCGGTTCCCGACCCCGCACGGATTCCCCTGTACCTCGGCCTCGCCGTGCTGGGCGCGGCAGTCGGGCTGGCGGGCACCCTCGTCCAGGCCGCCCTGTTCCCCGGCGGACTGCTGCTCGCACTGGTGGCGTCCGCCGGCCTGTTCTACGGGGGCCGGGTGCTCACCCGGACCCAGCTCGGCGCGCTGGCACCGGCGGCGGGCTGGCTCCTCGCCCTGATCGTGCTGCTCGGCGGGCGGCCCGAGGGTGACTACGTCTTCGGGGACGAACTCGGCCTGACGCTCTTCATGCTGGGCGGGATGGCCGCCGCTGTGATGTGCGCCACCCTGTCGAGGCTGCCGTATTCGGCCACCGGCGCCGGTCGAACCGGCGCGTGATGTGTTATGTCCACTGCCGGATTGACCCCGTGGGCGGCCATGGGTGCATCCTTGTTCAGCCCGGGCGCGGAGAGTCTTACGGCGGCGGCCAGTATGGTGGTGCGCGCGCCGAGCCGTCCCCTGGCCTGCGGCATGGGGGAAGTACGGGCGGCGGAGCCAATCGGGAGAACCTGCTTTGAGTCGTGAAACTGACAGTTCGTCCTCCGGGCCCCAGGGGCGCGGAGGAGCCGCGTACCCCTCGGGTACGCCGCCGTACGGATCACGCCAGTATCCGTCGTTGCACCCGTCCCAGGACGGGCCGGAGGAGGCTCCGGAGCCTGCGGATCCGCCTCAGCCCGAGGAGCCCAGAACCGAGACGACGCTGACGACGCGTATCCGGATCAACATCCCGGGATCCCGTCCGATCCCGCCTGTCGTCATGCGTACGCCGATGAGTGACACCGACCCGTCCGGCGGACGGCCGGACACCGAGCGCACCGGCAGCCCGCCGAGGCCCGGCGCGGCCGCGGCGCCGTCCGGCGGAGCGCCGGGCGCGGGCGAGCGCGGCCGTTCGGGCCCGGACGCGCGCGACGGCGGCGAACGGGACGGTGGCCCGGCCTCCGAGGCCGCGGCCGAGAAGCCGGCCAGGGAGAAGAGCGGCAGCGACTGGTTCGCCCCGCGCAAGGCCCCCGCGGCCGGTCCCCCCGCAGCCGCGGCCGGCGGGCCCGTCTCCGGCGGCCCGTCCACCCCGGGCGGCGGCTCCGGTCCCGCGCCGACGCCGCCGCGCGCCGACCCGCCGTACGGCCCGGACGGTTCGCAGCACCCCGGCGACCGGGGTCCCGCCCGCCCGGGCGGCAGTGCCCTCGACGCCTTCGGCTCGGACGGCCCCGGCGGCCCGCGGCCGCCCGCACCGGGTCCCGGCGCGCGCACTCCGGGGCCGGCGGGCCCCACCACCGGCCCTGTCACCGGCAGTTCCCCGCTGACGCCGAACCTCGACGGCATTCCCGGCCTGGGCGGCCCCGCCGGCCTGGGCGGCCCGTCCGGCCCCCGGCCCGGCGGTCCGGCAGGTCCCGGTGGCGTACCGCCGCGGATGTCCGACGACACGGCGATCCTGACGCCGCAGACCGCCGCACCCGCGCCCGGTCCCGCCGGTCACGTCTCCGGTGACACGCTCACCAGTGGTATCCCGGTCGTCCCGCCGGAGTCCCGCTCGCCGTTCCCCGGCGGCCCCGGCGCCCCGGGCGGCCCGCGGACCCCTCTGGGGGGGAGGCCGTCCGACGGCCCGTCAGGCGGTGGGCCGGCAGGCCCGGACGCCCCGGCGCCGGCGCCCGCGCCCAGGCCCGCGCCGAAGGCCGCGCCGGCCCCGGCCAAGGGCCGTTCCAAGCTCGTCCTCCTGGGGGCGGCCGTCTTCGTCCTGTTCGCGCTCGCCTACGGCGCGGGACTGCTGATGAACCACTCCGAGGTGCCCAAGGGCACCACCGTCCTCGGCGTCGACATCGGCGGCGGGACGAAGGAGGAGGCGGTCGCCGCACTCGACGCCGCCCTCGGCAAGCGTGCCCGCACCCCTCTGCGGCTGTCCGTGGACGGCAAGGAGGAGAAGCTCGCCCCGGACAAGGCCGGTCTGACCCTGGACAGCCAGGAGACCGTCCGCGGTGCCGCGGGGAGCGACTACAACCCCGTGTCGGTGATCGGCTCCCTGTTCGGCGGGACGCGTCCGGCCGATCCTGTGATCCCGGTCGACGAGGAGAAGCTCGGCGTCGCCCTGACCGACCTCGCGGGCATCTCCGGCTCCGCGAACGACGGGACGATCAGGTTCGAGCCGAACAAGGCCGTGGCCGTCCCCGGCAAAACCGGCAAGGCGCTCGACGTCAACCGGTCGATGATCTCCGTACGCGACGCCTACCGCGCGCAGGTCCAGACCGGCGAGCCGGCCGTCGTCGAACTGCCGGTCGCCACCACCGAACCGACCATCGGCCAGGCGGAACTGGACCGGGCGATGAAGGAGTTCGCCGAGCCCGCGATGTCCGGCCTGATCACCATCAAGGCCGGGGGCAAGCAGATCGACTTCGGCCCCGCCAGGTCGCTGCCGCAGATCCTGTCCATGAAGCCGGTCGACGGCCGGCTGGTCGAGGTCTACGACAAGAAGGCGATCGAGACCCTGCTGGACGGCGTGTTCGACGGCATCATGATCACCAAGGGTGACGGCAAGCAGCATCAGGTCGGCGCCGACGACGTGGCCCACGCGATGCAGGGCGCGCTGCTCGGCAAGACACCGGCCGAGCGGACCGTCACGATCGACCTCGGCGGCGAAGGCTGACCGGCCCCGCCACGCCCGTACGACCGCCCCCGCCCGGCTCCCGGACGGGGGCGGCGTCATCGGAGATCGCCGCCGTCCTGCACCTCTCGCAGGAACGGTGCGGAACTACCTCTCCACCGCCATCCAGGAGACGGCCTCCAGCAACCGCGCGGAGGCCGTGCGGGTCGCCCGTGAGAAAGGCCGGCTGTAGACCATGTCCACCCGCTGGAGTCTGACGATCGACTGCGCCCATCCCGCCGAACTGGCGAGTTTCTGGGCGTCGGCACTGGGATACGTGCGAAAGCCCCCGCCGCCCGGGTTCGGGAGCTGGGAGGAGTGGTTCGCCCACCACGGCGTACCGGAGGACGAGTGGGACGACGGCGCTTATCTGTCCGACCCGGACGGCCTGGGACCGAGCCTGTCCTTCATGAAGGTCCCGGAACCCAAGACGGTGAAGAACCGGCTGCACCTGGACGTGCAGGCCGGAGGAGGCCGTGAGACCCCGTGGGAGGTCAGGTGGCCCCGGGTGGTCGCCGCGGTGGAGCGGCTGACCGCCGCGGGCGCGACGGTGGTCCGGGAGGAGCCGGCGGGGGGAAGGCCCGACCACGTGCTGATGGCCGATCCGGAGGGCCACGAGTTCTGCGTCCTGTGAGCGGGCGCACTGCGGGCGGGCGCGCCCCCGGACGTACGGCGGGACCCCGCCCTTAGTTCAGCAGCGCGCGGGCGGCCTGTGCGCGGTGGCGGATGGCAGCCGCCGCCGTCGGTTCGATGCCGTCGACGACCTCCGCGTACTCCTCCATCTCGGCCGCGCCGCGCAGGAAATCCCCGCGCTGCACGAGGAGCTGCGCCCGCTCGTAGCGGAGCCTGGCCGGGTGCGAGGGCAGCAGCAACGACAGTTCGAGCGCCCACAGCGACACGTCCGTGCGCTCGGGGCGGGCCGCGGCCCAGGCCCTGATGTTGTTCAGGATCCTCAGCACCGTCTCCAGCGGCCGGGCGGGCACCAGCATCGACGCCTCCAGCCGACCTCCGGTCGCCCCCGCCACCAGCAGCTCCGCGTCCTCGCCGCTCAGCGGGGCGCCGCCGGCGAACGGGTCGGCCAGCACCCGCTCCTCGGGGTCACCGAAACCGACCACGAAGTGGCCGGGCAGCGCCACCCCGTACACCGGGGCGCCCGCCCTCCGCGCGACCTCGATCCACACCACGGCGAGAAGGATCGGCAGCCCTCTGCGGCGCCGGAGCACCTGCTGGAGCAGCGACGACTCCAGCCTCTGGTAATCCCCGGGCCCACCGGCGAACCCGCACCGCCCACCGAGCAGCTCCGCGAGCGCGGACGCCCACGCCCCGGCCCCACGCACCCCGTAGGGAAGCAGTCCGGCCAGCCGGTCGAGCTCGATCTGCGCCGCGTCGATGCCGTACGGGTCGGTGGCGGAGCCCGGCTCGACCTCTCCCGCCTCGGCGCCCACCAGCAGACAGAGGAGTGCGAGATCGGGCCGTTCGGCGCGCGCCTCGTCGGCGAACCGCCGCCGGTGCCCGGCCGTGCCGGGATTCTGAGTGCTCATGTCTGACGTTTCCCTGCCGGTGTCTACGCTACGCGGAGCGGAAGTGGTGGTAGCGGTGGTGGACGGCGAACCCCATGCCGTCGTACAGCGCGAGCGCCCCCTCGTTGTCCGTCTCGGCCTGGAGCCAGGCAGCGGACGCGCCCTCCTGAAGCGCCTTGCGGGCCAGCGCCGTCATCACGGCCGTCGCGAGACCACGGCGCCGGTACTCGGGACCCACCTCGACGGCCATGAAGCCCGCCCAGCGGCCGTCCACCACACACCGGCCGATCGCGGCGGGCGCCTGTCCGGGGCTGTCACCCGGGACGGTGGCGAACCACACCGAGGGGCCGCTGCCCAGCACCTTCAGCACATGGGCGCCCGGAGTGTGCCCCGGGGCGCCGAAGCGCCGGTACCGCGAGAGCCACGCCTCGTCCGCCGTACGGGCGGTCCGCACGGCCCGGACGTCCGCGTCCCGGTCACCGAGCGGCGCCAGCGCGGCGATCCGCACCTCGGCCGACACCTCGCGCCGCCACCCGCACTCCTCCAGGTCCGCGCAGAGCCGCTCCTGCGTGCCCTCACCGCCCGTGGAGGTCTGGACGTAGGCGGGCAGGCCCCGCTCCCCGTACCACTGCCGGACCCGCCGCAGTGCCTCGCCGAGCGGCATCCCCGGATCACCGAGCGGGAGCACGGAATTCGCGCGGCGGGTGAATCCGCCGGCGGCGCGCAGCTGCCAGTCACCCAGCGGTTCGCTCTCCACGGGCTGCCAGGCACGTGCGGTGACGTGGGCCAGCTCGTCGGAGGAGGCGGCAGGGCCACGCCGGCGGGCGGGGGCGGCGGGAACGACCTTGCCCGCGACCAGCGACGATTCCGCGATGCGGACGGTTTCGCCGTTCTTCGGAGTGATGGACAGGACGCCGTTGTCCCACGATGTGAGAACCCCGACCGTGTCGGTGAACTTCGCCCCTGCCTCGGAGGCATCGACGACGCGCCGTACGGACACGCGTTTGCCCACGTCAGCAGGCGTCATGCGAACCTCGAGTCGTCCGCCGATGGTGAATTCCACAGCTCTGTTTGCCCCTCCTGTTCGGATCGTGCCCCGGAACGGAGATACTAGGGGCGGGCATCGACGACGCCGCGCTCCCGCGCGAGAGCCAACGCCCTACCGAGGAGGAACGACAGCGTGACCTACGTCATCGCGCAGCCTTGTGTCGACGTAAAGGACAAGGCCTGCATCGAAGAGTGCCCCGTCGACTGCATCTACGAGGGCCAGCGGTCCTTGTACATCCACCCGGACGAATGCGTCGACTGCGGAGCCTGTGAGCCGGTCTGCCCGGTGGAGGCCATCTTCTACGAGGACGACACCCCGGAGGAGTGGAAGGACTACTACAAGGCGAACGTCGAGTTCTTCGACGACCTCGGCTCGCCGGGTGGCGCGTCCAAGCTGGGCCTCATCGAGCGCGACCACGCGTTCATCGCCGCTCTGCCGCCGCAGAACCAGTAGCAGCGGCACCACGAGCGCCGCCCGGTCCCGTACGGCTCTTCCCCGTGCGGGACCGAGGTGTTTCCCGGCCCGTGTCCCCCGCGAAAGCCCGTATGAGAAAGCAGAGTTCCGTGTCTGCAGCAGCCCCCGTCTCCTCCCGTCTGCCCGTCTTCCCCTGGGACAAGCTCGCGCCCTACAAGTCGACGGCCGCCGCCCACCCGGACGGCATCGTGGACCTGTCCGTCGGCACGCCCGTGGACCCGGTGCCCGAACTGATCCAGCGGGCGCTCGTCGCCGCAGCCGACAGCCCCGGCTATCCGACGGTGTGGGGCACGTCGGCCCTGCGGGACGCGCTGACGGGCTGGGTGGAGCGCCGGCTCGGCGCGGTCGCCGTGACGCACGAGAACGTCCTGCCGGTCGTCGGCTCCAAGGAACTGGTGGCCTGGCTGCCCACCCAGCTCGGACTCGGTGCGGGCGACAAGGTGGCCTACCCCCGGCTCGCCTACCCGACGTACGAGGTCGGCGCCCGGCTCTGCGGCGCCGAGCCGGTCGTCTACGACGACCCGACCGAGCTGGACCCGGCGGGACTCAAGCTGCTCTGGCTCAACTCGCCGTCCAATCCCACAGGCCGCGTGCTGGCGAAGGACGAGCTGACCCGGATCGTCGCGTGGGCGCGTGAGCACGGTGTCCTGGTGTTCAGCGACGAGTGCTACCTGGAGCTCGGCTGGGAGGCCGACCCCGTCTCGGTGCTCCACCAGGACGTGTGCGGTGGTACCTACGAGGGCGTCGTGGCCGTCCACTCGCTCTCCAAGCGGTCCAACCTGGCCGGCTACCGCGCGGCCTTCGTCGCCGGCGACGCGGCCGTGCTCGGCGAGCTGCTCCAGATCCGCAAGCACGGCGGGATGATGACCGCGGCGCCGGTCCAGGCGGCCACCGTGGCGGCGCTGGGCGACGACACGCACGTGGCCGAGCAGCGTGCGCGGTACGCGCGGCGGCGTACGGCCCTGCGGGCGGCGCTGGAGGCCCACGGCTTCCGGATCGAGCACAGCGAGGCGAGCCTCTACCTGTGGGCCACGCGCGACGAGCCCTGCTGGGAGACCGTGGCGTACCTGGCCGGGCTGGGCATCCTCGTGGCACCGGGCGACTTCTACGGCCCCGCAGGGGAGCACTTCGTACGGGTGGCGCTGACGGCGACGGACGAGCGGGTGGACGCGGCGGTCAAGCGGCTGTCCTAGTGCGTCGACCGGTGTGACCGGTTTCGTCCGGCGCTTCGTTCGCTGTGACCGGTTTCATCCGGCGCTTCGTTCGCTGTGACCGGTGTGACCGGTGTGACCGGATCCGGCGGGAGCGACCGGTCGTGAGTCGCTTCGATCGCCGGCCGCCACGCCGAGGGGGCCCGGGGAGTGCGCACTCCCCGGGCCCCCTCGTGCGCCGGTGGCTCAGCCGATCGGCAGGCCACTCGTCGGAAGACCCTTGGTGGGCAGTCCGCCGGTGGGCAGGGAGTCGCTCGCCAGCCGGCCTTCCGCCGCGGTGCCGGCCTTCTTGACGGTCCTGCCGGCCGTGTTGCCGGCGGCCGGGAGGGTGGTGCCGACGAACTTGCCGCCGGTCTGGTTCGCCACGTCGGCGCCCTGCTTCGCGGCGGAGTCCAGGGTGCCGGTGACACCCGCGCCGTCGAGCGAGGTCAGGCCGCCGAGGGCGGGGGTCTGCGGGAGCCCCGCGGCACCCGCGGCGCCGGCCGCACCGACCACGGGGGCAGCACCTGCGGCGATCAGCAGCGCGGCACGGGCGATCCGGCGGGTCAGGGGGAGGGACATGATGCTCCTTCGACGGGACTTCTACGGGTTCACGGCAGATGGGAATCTGCCCGTCCGGTGATCGGACGCACTGAACAACCGGTCCGGGGGCGGGGAAGGTTGCGGGCCGCCGAGGTAAAGACTGGGTAATGCGTCAGATAATCCGCACGAGGGGGAGCCGAGTGGGTGACGTGCGGAGCGGTCACCTGATGAACCGTCACTTCTGCTGTCGCGCAAGGGAACGAGCCTGATCCGGCGGGACCGGGGGAGCACCGGCGCGGACGGCTGTGGGTGCACGAACGGATGGCTCGTACGGATGACGTCCCGTACTACTGAGCGAGCTTCATCCGGACCGTGGTGGTGCCCGATTCCTTACGTTCCGTCCGCCAGCCCGCGTCCGCCGTCCACACCCGCCCGGCGTACGAGACCGCCTCGATCCGCAACGTGCCCGCGCGGGCGACCGCCCAGTGGGCGAGCTCCCAGCCGCGCCGGGAGGCTCCGCCACCGGCCTCCATGGCCGAAGGGACCGGTACCGAGACCGTGCCCGCGGACGCGGCGCCCGCCGTCCCCGTGGCGGGGAGCACGTCCTTCCCGAAGGAGCGCACCAGATCGGCCCGCACCTCGGCCGCGTCCCCCGGGCCGGCGGCGGTCGCCGTCGTGGGCGAGCAGGTCAGGGCGGCCGGGGCGCGGCCCGTCAGCGCGGCGGACAGCAGTGTGGCATCCGGCTCGTGCTTGGCGTACGCCTGCGGGAACCCGCTCTTCTGCACCCGCTGCGCAGCGACGGTCAGGGGCAGCCGCGAATAACCGGGGACCTCGGCCAGGTGCGCGTAGAACTCCCCGGACGCGTGGACCGGGTCGAGGATCTCCGCGGGAGTGCCCCAGCCCTGTGACGGGCGCTGCTGGAAGAGGCCGAGCGAGTCCCTGTCGCCGTGGTCGATGTTGCGCAGCGCGGATTCCTGCAGTGCGGTGGCCAGCGCGATGGTCACCGCGCGCTCGGGCATTTTGCGGGTGGTGCCCACGGCGGAGATCGTCGCGGCGTTGGCGGCCTGCTCGGGGCTCAACTCGTACGTGCGCCCCTCGCCCCCGTCGGCGGAGCGCACGGTGCAGTGGGGCGCCCCCTCGCGGCCCGTGACGTACTGGACGGCCACGTAGCCGGCCAGGGCCACGAGCACGGCGAAGGCGGCCGCGGTACGCATGAGGCGGCTGCGGCGGGTGGGAGAGGCGGTCCAAGGCACGGAGCCACCGTACTGGAGGGTAGGGCCGGGGCCGGTACCCCAAGTCGCTTAGGCTCGTGGTCATGTACGGACACGCGCTCGACCTCGCCCTGGACGGCCCGGAACTCACCGCCCGGCTCGTAGACTTCCCGTCGGTCAGCGGGCAGGAGAAGGACCTTGCCGACGCCATCGAGGCCGCCCTGAGCCCGTTGCCGCACCTGACCGTCGACCGGTACGGCAACAACGTCGTCGCCAGGACGCGGCTGGGCCGCGCCGAGCGCGTCGTCCTCGCGGGTCACATCGACACCGTCCCGATCGCCGGCAACGTGCCGTCGCGGCTCGACGGGAACGGCGTGCTGTGGGGGTGCGGGACCTCGGACATGAAGTCGGGCGTGGCGGTCCAGCTGCGGATCGCGGCGACGGTGCCGGAGCCCAACCGCGATCTGACCTTCATCTTCTACGACAACGAAGAGGTCGCCGCCCACCTCAACGGCCTCGGCCACGTCGCCGACGCGCACCCGGACTGGCTGGACGGAGACTTCGCCGTCCTCCTGGAGCCGTCCGACGGAGAGGTCGAGGGAGGCTGCCAGGGCACGCTCCGGATGCACCTGCGGCTGGAGGGGGAGCGGGCGCACTCCGCACGCGGCTGGATGGGGTCCAACGCCATCCACGCGGCGGCGCCGGTGCTGGCCCGGCTGGCCGCCTACGAGCCGCGCCGCCCGGTCGTCGACGGCCTGGAGTACCGCGAGGGACTCAACGCCGTGGGCATCGAGGGCGGCGTCGCCACCAACGTCATCCCGGACGCCTGCACCGTCGTGGTCAACTACCGCTACGCTCCCGACCTCACGCCCGAACAGGCCGAGGCCCACGTCCAGGAGGTCTTCGCGGACTGCGGCGTCGCCGAGTTCACCGTCGACGACCACTCCGGCGCGGCGATGCCCGGCCTCTCGCACCCCGCGGCCAAGGCGTTCATGGAGGCGGTCGGCGGCACGGCACGGCCCAAGTTCGGCTGGACGGACGTCTCCCGGTTCGGGGCGCTCGGCATCCCCGCGGTCAATTACGGCCCCGGCGACCCGATCTACGCGCACAAGCGGGACGAGCACGTGGCCGTCGAGCGGATCACGCACTGCGAGGAGCGCCTCCGCTCCTGGCTCACCAGCTGACGCACGGCATTCCCCTGCGTGTAACCTCCGCCGCTCTACGCTGAGGCGACACACGCACATCGCAGGTCGGCGGAGGGAGCAGGTCATGGGCAACCCGGAGGACGCACGGATCCCCGAGGGCGCGCAGGTCCCTGAGGGCGCGGTACAGCCCGAGGAACAGCGGATGGGCCCGGTTCTGCGCCGCAGGGACCAGGTGCAGCCGGGCACGACCGACCAGCGGCTGCTGGACTCCGAGGGCGACTCCGAGTGGGTGCACACCGACCCGTGGCGGGTCATGCGGATCCAGTCGGAGTTCGTGGAGGGCTTCGGCGCGCTGGCCGAGCTGCCGAGCGCCATCAGCGTCTTCGGCTCCGCCCGCACACCGGCCGGCGGACCGGAGTACGAGGCGGGCGTGCGGATCGGCAGGGCGCTGGTCGAAGCCGGGTTCGCGGTCATCACGGGCGGTGGTCCCGGGGCCATGGAGGCGGCGAACAAGGGGGCGAGAGAAGCCAAGGGCGTATCCGTCGGTCTCGGTATCGAGCTGCCGTTCGAGTCCGGCCTGAATCCACATGTCGACATCGGCGTCAACTTCCGCTACTTCTTCGTCCGCAAGACGATGTTCGTCAAGTACGCCCAGGGCTTCGTCGTCCTGCCGGGCGGCCTCGGCACGCTGGACGAGCTCTTCGAGGCGCTGACGCTCGTGCAGACGGGCAAGGTGACGCGTTTCCCGATCGTGCTGTTCGGTACGGCGTACTGGAGCGGACTGGTGGACTGGCTGCGGGACACGGTGGTCGCGGGCGGCAAGGCGTCCGACACGGACCTGATGCTGTTCCACGTGACGGACGACGTGGACGAGGCGGTCCGGCTCGTGACGAAGGAAGTCGGGCGCTAGGGCGTGTTTCGAAAGTCCCGCCTGCCCGGGGGCGTCTGGCACGCACGCTCGCCGCGTTGTCGGGATCACCCCGATACACCCGGTATCGGGGCGACCCTCCGCCTTGCGATCGCACGCACCAGACGCCCCCGGGCCTGCCCTTCGGGCAGACGACGCTCCTTTCGAAACACGCCCTAGGTGTATTGATCACGAGCGTTGTTGACACGGGGGTCTTGATCAAAGGCGAAGACCTCCGGTGTGGTGGAGCTGTCTAGGACTGCACCGCACCGGAGGTCTTCGTGTCTCACCGTAATGCCCGGCTGACTGTTCACGGCAGGCGACTGTTGATCCAGCGGGTGCGGCGCCGGGGCACGCGTCCGGCGTGATCCGGGCGGGAGGCCGGGGGCCGGTCCGCCCGGCCGGGGCCGGGGCGGGGCGCCGGTACGGAGGCGGTGGGGGCAGGCGTCCGTGACCCCGCGCCACGTTCCGCGTCCGCCACCCCTGCCCCGCTCCGGCCCCTCTTCGCCCGTCCGGGCCTACGCCAGCCCCCGCCGTGCCACCGCGGGGGGCCGGTGGCCCGCGATGGACGCCACCATGTCCAGAACCTGCCGGGTCTCCGCCACCTCGTGCACCCGGTACACCTGGGCGCCCAGCCACGCCGACACGGCCGTCGTCGCGAGCGTCCCGATCACCCGTTCCTTCACCGGCCTGTCCAGCGACTCCCCGACGAAGTCCTTGTTGGAGAGCGAGACCAGCACCGGCCAGCCCGTGGCCGTCATCTCGTCGAGCCGGCGCGTCGCCTCCAGCGAGTGCCGGGTGTTCTTACCGAAGTCGTGACCGGGGTCGATCATGATCCCGTCCGGCCTGACGCCGAGCGCCACGGCCCGCTCGGCAAGGCCCACGGTCACCCGCAGGATGTCCGCCATCACGTCGTCGTACGTCACCCGGTGCGGCCGGGTACGCGGCTGTGCGCCGCCCGCGTGCGTGCACACGAGGCCCGCTCCGTACCGCGCGGCGACCTCCGCCAGCTTCGGGTCGACACCGCCCCACGCGTCGTTCAGCACGTCCGCCCCGGCCTCGCAGACGGCCTCGCCCACGTCGTGCCGCCATGTGTCGACACTGATGACCACGTCCGGGTGGCGGCGGCGCACCTCCGCGACGAAGCCCACCGTCCGGCGGGCCTCCTCCTGGGCCGACACCTCCTCGCCGGGACCGGCCTTCACCCCGCCGATGTCGATGATCGCGGCGCCTTCCGCGACGGCCTCCTCGACCCGGGAGAGCGCGGGCTCGTCGTGGAACGTCGCCCCCTGGTCGTAGAAGGAGTCGGGGGTCCGGTTCACGATGGCCATGATCACCGGTTCGTGCGGCCCGAACTCCCGCCGCCCCAGCCTGAGCGCCCCGCTTGGCATGCCTTGTTCCTCCTAGGTAGGTCGCCTGCGACCTTAGGCCGTCGTCCGGACCGTGCCCGGCCCGGGCGGGACCACGCAGGCCCCGCCCGGCCCGACCCGAACGAACGACCCTAACCGTCAGTGGCGCATGGCACGATCTGACCGGACAGGTTTCCGCTCCCGGGGAGATGCACGTGTTCTGGTTCTTGCTGCTCACGATGGCCGTGGTGGTGGCCGCGGTGACACTGGCGGTGGTCGGCGGAGGCGGAAGTGCGGTGCTGCAGGACGTCGAGCCCGAGCGGCTCACCGACCCGCTGCCGACGAACCGCCCGGTCGGCCGCGCCGACGTCGAAACCCTGCGGCTCCCCATGGCGGTGCGCGGCTACCGCATGACGGACGTGGACGAGGCGCTGGGCAGGCTCGGCGCCGAGCTCGCCGAGCGGGACGCCCGCATCGCCGAGCTGGAGTCCGCCCTCGCCGGGGCTCAGGCGACCGCGACGGGCGGTCCCGATCTGTTCAAACGGCCGGGAGAGCCCCTCAGGGGTGAGAACGGCCGGCAGGCCGAGGAGGACGAGCGATGAGCGACTCCCGGCCCGCACCGGACGGCGGTCTGCGCTGCCCCTGGGGCCTGTCCACGGAGGACTACCTCGCCTACCACGACACCGAGTGGGGCCGCCCCGTACACGGCGACGACGCCCTCTTCGAGCGCCTCTGCCTGGAGGCCTTCCAGTCCGGACTCTCGTGGCTGACGATCCTGCGCCGCCGCGAGGGCTTCCGCAGCGCCTTCGCCGGATTCAAGATCTCCGCGGTGGCCGAGTTCACCGACGCCGACAAGGAGCGGCTCCTCGCCGACGCCGGCATCATCCGCAACCGCGCGAAGATCGACGCGACGCTCGCCAACGCCAGGGTGCTGGCCGGCTGGGGCGAGGGAGAGCTCGACGCACTCGTCTGGTCGTACGCCCCCGACCCGGCCGGCCGGGTCGCTCCGCGCACCCTCGAAGACGTTCCGGCCGTCACCCCGGAGTCCACGGCGCTGGCCAAGGAGCTCAAGAAGCGGTCCATCCGGTTCGTCGGCCCCACGACCGCGTACGCCCTGATGCAGGCGTGCGGCCTGGTCGACGACCATCTGGCCGACTGCGTGGCCCGGGGCGGCCGGTAGCGGCTGCCCCGGGCCACGCCGCCGTCACGCGCCGAGGTACTTCGGCCGCCGCTTGGCGAGGAAGGCCTCGACCGCGATCGTGTGGTCCTGCGACGCCCCAGCACGGGTCTGGAGCTCGTCCTCCTTCTCCAGCGACTCGGCCAGCGTGTGTCCCGCGCCGTAGGCCATGGAGGCCTTGAGCGCCGCATAGGCCACCGTCGGCCCTTCCGCCAGCGCGCGGGCCACCGCCAGGGCCTCGCCGGCCAGGTCGGCCGCCGGGACGACCTTGTTCGCGATGCCCAGTTCGTACGCCTCCTGTGCGGAGATCGAACGAGGGAAGAACAGCAGGTCGGCGGCGCGGCTCGCGCCGATCAGGCGAGGCAGGGTCCAGGAGACGCCCGAGTCGGCGGTCAGTGCCACGCCCGCGAAGGACGTGTTGAAGGCCGCGGTGTCGGCGACCACGCGGTAGTCGGCGGCGAGGGCGAATCCGAAACCGGCTCCCGCCGCGACCCCGTTGACGCCCGCGACCACGGGCTTCTCCATCTCGGTGATCGCCCGCACGATCGGGTTGTAGTGCTCGCGCACGGTGCTCAGGGCGTTGCCGCCCTCCGCTCCGCGTGACTCGGCGAGCTTGGAGACGTGTTCCTTCAGGTCCTGGCCCACGCAGAAGGCGCGCCCGGTCGCGGTCAGCAGAACCGCCCGTACGGCGGTGTCGTCCGCGACGGCCCGCAGCGCGTCGCGGAGCGCGACCTTGGCCGCGGTGTTCATGGCGTTCATCGCGTCGGGGCGGTTGATCGTGATCGTCGCGAGCCCGTCGCTCACGTCGGTGAGCACGGCGTCAGCCATGGTGTCGGCCAGGTCGGCCATCGCTGGGTCTCCTTACGGCTCCGGCATTGTGCCTGTCCACGCAAGCATGGCCGACGCCGGCGGGACGGTATATGTGACCTGCGTCTAACGATTGGCTCTCGGCTGAGGGGCGGAGGCGGCGCAGTATCGCAGCCGGATCGCCGAATTGGGTGGTTTTGGCAGAGCGCGTTGCGCAAGCGATGCCGACCGATGTTGGTCATCGGGGTCTTCGATGCGGGATAATGCGGAGGAAGCATTGTGTTCGACGCCGGTGAGGCAGCGCCTGTCATGGAGCCGCCGGTTGCGATGAGCTGGTTTCAGGAAGGGGAACGAGCATGGCGGCCATGAAGCCGCGGACGGGCGACGGCCCGCTCGAGGTGACAAAGGAGGGGCGGGGCATCGTCATGCGCGTTCCGCTCGAAGGCGGCGGTCGGCTTGTCGTCGAGCTGACTCCGGACGAGGCCGATGCACTCGGCGACGCCTTGAAGAAGGTCGTCGGCTGAGGCGGAGGCGCCCACACTTCACCACTGCCCCGGCACGGATCCCGTGCCGGGGCAGTGGTGCGTCCGGAGCCGGACGGTCCGCCGCTCCCCGGCGGGGCGGCGGGCACCCGGGCCTCAGCCGCGCCGTACCGCACACAGCAGCCCGTCGCCCACCGGGAGCAGCGTCGCCATGAGTTCCTGGCTCTCCCGCACGGCCCGCAGCAGTTCGCGCAGGCGCAGCACCTCGGCCGGCTGTGCGGCGGAGTCGATCGTGCGGCCGTCCGCGAAGACGCCCTCGAAACAGACCAGACCGCCCGGCCGCAGCAGGCGCAACGATTCAGCGAGGCAGTCCATGCTCTCGAGCCGGTCGCCGTCGCAGAAGACGAGGTCGTACCCGCCGTCCGCGAGCCGAGGCAGGACGTCGAGGGCACGCCCCGGAATGAACCGGGAGCGGTTCGTGGCGAAGCCGGCCGCCCGGAACGCCTCGCGGGCGAACTGCTGACGCTCCGGTTCCGGGTCGACGGTGGTCAGTACGCCGTCCGGGCGCATCCCCTGGAGCAGGTAGATGCCCGACACGCCCGTCCCCGTGCCGATCTCGGCCACCGCTTTGGCGTCCGCGGTCGCCGCGAGCAGGCGCAGAGCGGCGCCGGTGCCCGGGGACACCGAACGGAGCCCTGTCTCGTGAGCCCGGTCCCGGGCCCAGAGCAGAGCTTCTTCCTCGGCGACAAAGGCGTCGGCGAACGCCCAGCTCGTCTGCCGGTTGGCGGTAATGACCCTCTCCTGTCCCCGTAGTTGGCGCAACGGTGACTGTATCGGCTGGACCCGGGAACCCGCAGATGGGACCGGGCGTTAGGAAGGAGCGAGGGAAAACACCTGGACCGGGCCCCGTGACCGGGGACGGGAAGGTGCCCCTCGGCCCCCGGGAGACCGGGCACCAGCAGGGAATAAAGGCTTATCCGGAGCTAACGGGCGAGGTGGCTATGGTAGGGGCTCCACTGGACACCACCAGAGCCGATAGGGGAGGTGCGGCTGCGCCTGTGGATCGGGGAGGAGTGCTGCGGCGCTTTCTCAGGTCGGCGGGTGAGCCGAAATCCGTGACCAACATTGCTGACCGTTCTTCCGACGTTTCCGCACCGACCGCGACCTTCGCCTCTGATGCGGATTCTCAGGCGTGGACCCCGCCCTCATGGGAAGAGATCGTCAGCACCCACAGCGGTCGCGTGTACCGCCTCGCCTACAGACTGACGGGTAATCAGCACGACGCCGAGGACCTCACGCAGGAGGTCTTCGTCCGCGTCTTCCGTTCGCTGTCGACGTACACGCCCGGCACCTTCGAGGGCTGGCTGCACAGGATCACGACGAATCTCTTCCTGGACATGGTCCGCCGCAAGCAGCGGATCCGCTTCGACTCGCTCGGCGACGACGCGGCGGAGCGTCTGCCGAGCCGCGAGCCCTCCCCCCAGCAGGTCTTCAACGACACGCACTTCGACGCGGACGTGCAGCAGGCGCTGGACACCCTCGCGCCCGAGTTCCGTGCCGCGGTCGTGCTCTGCGACATCGAGGGTCTCTCGTACGAGGAGATCGCCGCCACGCTCGGCGTCAAGCTCGGTACGGTGCGCAGCCGCATCCACCGCGGCCGCTCCCACCTGCGCAAGGCACTGCAGCACCGTTCGCCCGAGGCCCGCGCCGAGCAGCGTTCCCTGGCGGACGCGGTCCTGGCAGGGGAGGGCGGATCGGCGTGAGTGGCACAGGTCCGACCCCCGCGGAGCAGCACCTGGGGGACCGGCTCGCCGCGCTCGTCGACGGTGAGCTCAAACACGATGCCCGGGAGCGGGTCCTCGCCCATCTGGCGACCTGTTCCAGGTGCAAGGCGGAGGCCGACGCCCAGCGACGGCTGAAGAGCGCCTTCGCCACCGCGGCGCCTCCCTCCCCCTCCGAGGGCTTCCTCGCCCGCCTGCAGGGCCTTCCCGGGGGCACAGGCGGTAGCGACGACGACCGGGGCGACCCCTTCGCGGGCGGCAGGCGTTTCGGGGACGGGGTCTTCCCCGTCCTGCAGCACCCCGGCGGGCGTGCGGAGTTGGGCGCGGGATCCTCGCCCCTGAAGGGCCTGGGCTACCTCCCCACCGCTCACGCCTCGACCGCCGTGCTGCCCGGCGGCCCGCCGGATTCCGTCTTCCGTGTCCACGGGGTCGGCCGCGAAGCCGACCGTTCCCCCTGGCGTGCCCGGCGCTTCGCGTTCGCCGCGGCCGGTGCCGTCTCCCTTGCGGCCATCGCGCTCGGTGGCACCCTGCCGCTCGACTACGGCCCCGAGGCACCGCTCAGCGCGGAAGGCGCCGGCACCAGCGTGACCCCGCTCGACGCCGACGCACGCACCGGGCGTGCCGGCGCCGTGGCCAGCCGGAGCGGCGGCGGCTCACTCTCGGCCGGTGGCGGTCCGGGCGCGTCGTCCCCGCCCACCGGGCCGGTGCTCGCCGCCGCGCCTTCCCTGCTGAGCACCACGGCCCTCACCGGCCACACCCTCGCCTTTCCCGTGCTGAACGTGTCGGTTCCGCCGCTGATACGTCCCACCGACGCCGGCCCGCTGTTCACGGCAGCCCTCGGCGGAGGCGCGGACCCGAGACCGGCCGTGCCCTCCGCGACGGCCTCCGCCTCGCAGGCGCCCCGCGACCGGGTGATACCGCTTTCCCCTCTGCGCTGACCGGGGACGCCTGCGCGCGGATTCGCGAACCTGATTGAATTCGCGGCAGGAACGCCCCTGTGGGGGCGTGCAGAGGCCAGTGGCGGGGAGAGCATGGACGACGGGAAGCCCAGCGGGCCGAAGGCGAAGTGGTGGAGCCGTCCCCCCGCAGGACGGAACCGCCCCGCCGAACGTGCGGACGCGGAACCCGTCGCGCAGGAGAGCGCCGCCGTCCATGACATGGCGGCGGAACCACGAGCGGCCGCCGAGGCCGCCGACGAGGTGCTCGCGCCGCTGCCGGCCGAGGAGATCCCCGCGCCGCTGCGGGCCGAGGAGCCGCTCGCATTCCCGGACCGCCCCGGGGAGTCGCTCCCGCCCGCCTCGCACTCCGCCGCGCAGTCGTCCCTCCCCGCGCACCCGGCCGGGGGGCCGCTGGTCCCCGCTCCCTCGGCCGGGGAGCCGCCGGTGCCTGGCTCGGGACGGCAGCCGCGGCACGCGCCCGACGAATACAGCACCCCGCCCTACGGCGGCCCGGGCCCCTGGGCCCCGGCACCGCCCGTGCAGCGCCCGGTGCCCACCCCCGCCCACGGCACCCCCGTGCCCCCGTCCTACCCGGGGGCGAACGGCCACCCGCCGACGGCGCCCCCGCCCGCCCCGGAAACCGCCGTCCCGGCGCCCGGTGAGGCGTACGCCGCACAGATACCCGGTGAGGCGTACGCGGCCCACATACCTGGTGAGGCGTTCGCGGCCCCGGGCTCCACGCCGTCGGCGCAGCCGCACCCGCTTCAGCAACACCTGCCCCGGCCCAGCGGGTACCAGCAGCCCCAGGGGCAGCCGCAGGCCCCCTCGCAGTGGGTGCGCTACGACCCGTGGGGCGCGCCCCAGCAGCCGCTGCGCCACTCCGGCCCGCCTCCCGGGACCGCGATCCGGCCTCGCCGGAGCCGCCGGGGCTCCGCGCTGGCCGGTGCCGTCCTGCTCGCTCTCGTCGCGGGCGGGATCGGCGGAGGGATCGGTTCCTACGTCGAGCGCAACGGCGGGCTGACCACCGTCGAACTGCCCCAGGCCGACCGCGACAACGGCGACCGCGCGCCCGACAGCGTCGCGGGCATCGCCTCCAGCGCGCTGCCCAGCGTCGTCACCCTGCACGTCAGTGGCTCCGCGGAGTCCGGCACCGGCACCGGCTTCGTCCTCGACGACAAGGGCCACATCCTCACCAACAACCACGTGGTCGCCCCGGCCGGCTCCTCCGGCGACATCACCGTCACCTTCAGCGGGGGAGAGACCGCCCCCGCCGAGGTCGTCGGCAAGGACAGCGGTTACGACCTGGCCGTCGTCAAGGTGAGAGGAGTCTCCGGGCTCAAGCCCCTGCCACTCGGCAACTCCGACAACGTGCAGGTGGGTGACCCCGTCGTGGCCATCGGCGCACCCTTCGACCTGTCCAACACGGTCACCTCGGGCATCATCAGCGCCAAACAGCGCCCCATCACCGCGGGCGGTGAGAAGGGCGACGGCACCGACGTCAGCTACGTCGACGCCCTGCAGACCGACGCCCCGATCAACCCCGGCAACTCAGGGGGCCCGCTCGTCGACGCCGACGCCCGGGTCATCGGCATCAACAGCGCCATCCGCGCCGCCGACAGCGGCTCCGGTCCCGACGGCGGCCAGTCGGGCTCCATCGGCCTCGGCTTCGCGATACCGATCAACCAGGGCAAGCGGGTCGCCGAGGAGCTGATCAACACGGGCAAGGCCACCCACCCGGTGATCGGCGTCACGCTCGACATGGAGTACACCGGCGACGGAGCCAAGGTCGGCGGCAAGGGAGCGGAGGGCGGCGCCGCGGTCACCGAGGGCGGGGCCGCCGACGACGCGGGCATCCGGGCGGGCGACGTCATCACCGAGGTGGAAGGCCGGCGCGTGCACAGCGGCGAGGAGCTCATCGTCAAGATCCGGGCCCACCGGCCGGGCGACCGGCTGGCCCTCCGGCTGACCCGCGACGGCGAAGAGCTGTCCATGACGTTGACGCTGGGCTCGGCGAGCGGCACCTGACGGACACCGGAAGGTACCGCCGGGACAGCTCGGCCGGGTACCGTGGAGCCGGTCCGGGCCCTTGACGACCTGGCGGCGGAGAACCGCGAGAACGCAGGGAACACGCAGAGGACACGAGGAGCAGCAAGGTGTTCAACGACATAGGCGCACTCGAGCTGCTGACGCTCGTGGTTCTTGCCGTGCTCGTCTTCGGCCCCGAGAAGCTGCCGAAGGTGATCCAGGACGTCACGCGCACCATCCGGAAGATCCGTGAGTTCTCGGACAGCGCCAAGGAGGACATCCGTTCCGAGCTCGGTCCGCAGTTCAAGGACTTCGAGTTCGAGGACCTCAACCCGAAGACGTTCATCCGCAAGCAGCTCTCGGACGGCAACGACGACCTCGGTCTCAGGGAGATCCGCGAGAGCTTCGACCTGCGCAAGGAAATGGCGGAGGTCACCGATGCGGTGAACGGCCGCGAGAGTGCGCCGTCGGCTGACGGCGTGGCGTCCGCGGGCGCCACGCCCGACCTCCTCAAGAAGCCCGCGCAGCCGGCCGGGGACGAGCGGCCGCCCTTCGACGCAGACGCCACCTGAGGCCCGTCCGTCCCGACTCGTCCGCCCACCCGGGGCCGGTCAATCCCGGCTCGTGCGGACGGTATGGCTATTCTCCATCTGTCCGGTACCGAGGTCGCCCACGTCCCAGCGGGCGGCCCGCTCCGGATCATCGACAGATCGAGGAGGCGGCCGGGCAGTGGAGACGACGAGTCGGGTAGGGACGGACGGTGCGTCCCGCGCAGTCACCGCGAAGGGAGCGCCGACGGCCCGGCGTGATGTCGACGGCTATCTCAAGGCGCCGTTCCCCTGGTACGGGCTGGACGAGGCCTACACCGGCCCGCGCTGGCTCATGAGCGTCGCCGCCGCGGCGGACGGCACGGTGCAGCACGGATCCACCGGGCACGGCGAGGAGCCCGTGGTGCGGGCCGACGCGGGCGCGGAGAGGTCGCGTTTCGCGGTGGTCGTGACCGTGGGCAACAGCCCGGTGCGGCACAGCGGGGACGGTACGGGAGTGCTGGAGGCCACCACGGTCTCCTCCGCGGCGTGGCTGGCCGGCTCGTCCCTGCTGGCCTACACCTGGCCCCCTCAGATGGACCACATCCTGCGCGGCGAATGGCTGGACCAGCAGACCGAGACCGCCTTCGAGCTCGCCGACGACCTGGGTCAGGCACCCTGGTCGTCGCTGTCGCTCCCGGTGGACGGCGTGCCGGTGGACTTCCACTACCGCGAGTCGGAGTTCGGCTGGGTGCTCGCGGGCTCGGCCCCGGACGGGGTGTACATCGGCGCGTACGGGCGCGGCATGAGCGCCTACGGCCTGGGCTTCTCGGTGATCGGCGACATCGCGTCGTACGGCGACCGGGCGTCGTACGGCCACTGAGCGTCGTACGGCGGCCGGGCGTCGTACGGCGGCCGGGCGACGGCGCGACCGGGCGACGCGCCTCGCGCACACGGGAAGGGGCGGTCTCCGCGGAGACCGCCCCTTCCCGTGTGCACCGCTCTCAGAACTTGTTGCGCGGCGTGAGCCCCAACGACATGCCGGACAGGCCGCGCTGACGGCCTCCCAGCCGCTCGGCGATGGACCGCAGTGCCGCGCCGGCGGGGGAGTCGGGGTCGGACAGGACGACGGGCTTGCCCTCGTCGCCGCCCTCACGCAGGCGTACGTCGATCGGGATCGAGCCCAGGACCGGCACCTCGGCGCCGACCGTCTTCGTCAGTCCGTCGGCGACCCGCTGCCCGCCGCCCGAGCCGAACACGTCGACCATCTCGTCACAGTGCGGGCACGGCATGCCCGACATGTTCTCGACGACACCGACGATCTTCTGGTGCGTCTGCACGGCGATGGATCCGGCCCGCTCGGCGACCTCCGCCGCGGCCTGCTGGGGCGTCGTGACGACCAGGATCTCGGCGTTGGGCACGAGCTGTGCGACGGAGATCGCGATGTCACCGGTGCCCGGCGGCAGGTCGAGCAGGAGGACGTCCAGGTCACCCCAGTACACATCGGCGAGGAACTGCTGCAGCGCGCGGTGCAGCATGGGTCCGCGCCACACCACCGGGGCGTTGCCCGGGGTGAACATGCCGATCGAGATGACCTTCACGCCGTGCGCGGACGGCGGCATGATCATGTTCTCGACCTGGGTGGGCTTGCCGTCCGCGCCGAGCATCCGGGGAACGCTGTGCCCGTAGATGTCCGCGTCCACCACACCGACCTTGAGTCCGTCGGCCGCCATCGCCGCCGCCAGGTTCACGGTCACCGAGGACTTGCCGACGCCGCCCTTGCCGGACGCGACCGCGTAGACCCGGGTCAGCGAGCCGGGCTTGGCGAACGGCACCTCGCGCTCCGCCGTGCCACCGCGCAACGAGGAGGCGAGGTCCTTGCGCTGTTCGTCACTCATCACGTCGAGGGTGACCTCGACCCGTGACACGCCCTCGACACGGGCCACCGCGTCGGTCACGTTCTTGGTGATCGTCTCGCGCATCGGGCAGCCGGAGACCGTGAGATACACGGTGACAGCGACTACACCGTCAGGATCGATCTCGACCGATTTCACCATGCCCAGTTCGGTGATCGGTCGGTGGATCTCCGGGTCGTTCACTGTCGCCAGTGCTTCACGCACCGCGTCTTCCGTAGCCATACCGACGATGGTACGGCGCCGGTGCCTACGCGTGGGTAGCCCTTCAGCGGTCGCCTTCGTCACTCTCCACCGGGAAGAGGACCCGGCGCTCCTCCATGTCCTTCATCATCGCCTCCAGTTCCGAGCGGATCCAGTCCCGGGTGGCGACCTCCCCGAGGCCCATCCGCAGCGCCGCGATCTCCCGTGAGAGGTATTCGGTGTCCGCGATCGAGCGCTCGTTCTGCTTCCGGTCCTGCTCGTGGGTGACGCGGTCCCGGTCGTCCTGGCGGTTCTGCGCGAGCAGGATCAACGGTGCCGCGTACGAGGCCTGGAGGGAGAGCATCAGGGTCAGGAAGATGAACGGGTACTCGTCGAACCGGAGGTGTTCCGGGGCGAAGATGTTCCACACCACCCACAGGATGATGATCAGGGTCATCCAGACGATGAACCGTCCGGTGCCCAGGAAGCGGGCGATCCGCTCCGAGAACCGGCCGAACGCCTCGGGGTCGTACTCCGGCAGCAGCCGGCGCCGCGGGGCCTTCGGCTGGTCGAGCCGGGGGCGGGGAGGACGCACGATGCCCGAGGCACCCGACGGTCCGGCCTTGGCACGGTCCTCAGCGGCCACCCGCGATCCCCTCCTCGCCCTGGAAGTCGGTCTCCCGCCAGTCGTCCGGCAGCAGGTGGTCCAGCACGTCGTCGACGGTCACCGCGCCGAGCAGCGAGCCGCTCTCGTCGACCACGGGCACCGAGACCATGTTGTAGGCGGCCAGATGGCTGGTCACGGCGGGCAGCGGGGTGTCCGGGGCCAGCGGCACGAGATCGCTGTCGACGATCGAGCTGACCAGCGTGTACGGCGGATCGCGCAGGAGCCGCTGGAAATGCACCGTGCCCAGGTACTTGCCGGTCGGGGTCTCGTCGGGTGACCGGCAGACGTACACCTGGGCGGCCAGCGCGGGGGACAGGTCCTGCTGGCGGACCCGGGCCAGCGCGTCCGCCACGGTCGCGTCGGGCCGCAGGATGATCGGCTCGGTCGTCATCAGCCCGCCCGCCGTCCGCTCCTCGTACGCCATCAGCCGCCGTACGTCGGCCGCGTCGTCCGGCCGCATCAGCGCCAGCAGCCGTTCCTTGTCGGCCTCCGGGAGTTCCGAGAGCAGGTCGGCCGCGTCGTCCGGGTCCATCGCCTCCAGGACGTCCGCCGCGCGGTCCTCCTTGAGTTTGCCGATGATCTCCACCTGGTCGTCCTCGGGGAGCTCCTCCAGCACGTCCGCCAGCCGGTCGTCGTCCAGGGCCGCGGCCACCTCGGCCCGGCGCTTGGGCGACAGGTGGTGGAGGGCGTTGGCGACGTCGGTGGGGCGGAGCCGTTCGAACGTGGCGACCAGGCTCTCGGCGCCCTGCCCGTTCTCCTCCAGCGAGAACCCGCTGATCGCCGACCACTCCACGGTCAGCGTCTCGCCCTTGCGGCGCAGTGCGCCACCCCGTCCCTTGCGTACGAAGAACTTGTCGATCTCCCAGTCGCGGCGGGCCGGAAGCTGCTGGATGGCGACGTCGAGGACGGTGACCTCCTCGCCGCTCTCCACCAGGCGCACCCGGCGGTCAAGGAACTCACCGAGGACGAGTCGCTCGGTCGGGCGCTGCTCGAAGCGCCGCATGTTGACCACGCCGGTGGTGATGACCTGACCCGACTCGACCCCGGTCACCCGGGTGATGGGCAGGAAGATCCGCCGCCGGCTCACCACCTCGACCACCATGCCGAGCAGCCGTGGCGGCCGGCCGCCCACCCTGAGCATCGCCACCAGGTCACGGACCCGGCCGACCTGGTCGCCATTGGGGTCGAACACCGGTACGCCGGAGAGGTGCGAGACGAAAACCCTGGGAGCGCCTGCCGCCATCCTGTGCGCCTCCTCCGTGCTTCGCGTCCTCCTCACCAGTGATCAGGCTAGCCCGTCACGGCCGGGCGTGCCCCGGCGGACCGTCCGTACGGAGCCGGGCCGAAAGGCGTACGCGGCACAGGTACGCTGCGGTCTGCCACCCCGCGACACACAGACGAGAGGCAGTGCGCCCGTGACCTCTTCCGCCCCGGCCGCCCGGGCTCATCGCCGGACCGCTCTCGCCGTGGTGCTCTGCGCGGGGCTGACCGCCGCACTCACCGCCTGCGCAGGCGAGGACCCGGACAAGGGGACCAACGGCGTCGGCAAACTGAGCGCGGCGGAGATCGACAGCAAGGCGCGGGCGGCGGCAGCGGCATCGGACGCCGTGCGGCTGACGGGCAAACTGGTCAGCAAAGGCGGCACGTACACCCTGAACATGCAGCTCAGCGCGGACGGGGGCACCGGATCGGTCACCTCGAGCCGGCGCACGTTCGCGCTGCTGCGGATCGGTGACGAGCTCTTCCTCAAGGCCGACGCCGGCTTCTGGAACCACGACGGCGACGAGGAGAGCGACCGGGCCGCCGCCGACAAGCTCCAGGGCAAGTACGTCAAGGTTCCCGAGGACGACCCCACCTACAAGCAGCTGCGCGGCTTCACGGAGAAGAAGACCCTCCTCGACGGGGTGCTCACGCTGCACGGGAAGGTCAACAAGGGCGACCGCGACAGCATCGGCGGGGTCCGCACCGTGCAGATCATGGGCGGAAAGGGTGAGGGTGGCACGCTCGACGTCTCCCTGAAGGGCACGCCCTACCCCCTGCGGGTCGCCAGGGGCGGCGGGGGCGGCACCCTCACCCTCGCCGACTGGGGCGAGACCTTCCCCCTCGAGCCGCCGCCCGAGGACGACACCGTCGACTACGGCGGCCAGCTCCCCCGGTCCTCCGGCTGACGGACGCCGTCCGTCAGCGCCGCCCGCGGCGCTTCAGCAGCAGCCGGTGAAGCGCCGCGGGCGCGGGCTGACGGGTGGTCGCTCCGGTGGGCAGGGGAGGGACGGCCAGCGAGCTGTCCGGGAGCTCCGTACGGGACGCCCCGGGAGTCAGCCGCAGGACCCGGCACTCGCGCGCCCACCGCTCGGGCATCCGCTCGGCGTCGGGCGCGTTCAGCCGTTTGCCCTTGAGCTCGGCGACCGCGGCCTCCCACTCCTCGGAGTGCGGCTCCAGCACGGCGACGACGGCGGTCCACGCGACGATCCGGCCGCCCTTGTCCTTGCTGCGGACGGTCACCTCGGCGGTGGCGCCGGCGTCCAGCCCGGCGGGGAGCGGCTGCTCCCCCGGACCGTCCCCGACCAGCACGGCGGCGCCCTCGTGCCACACGTGCCACAGCGCCCGGGCGGGGCCGGAGCCCCGCACCCAGACCAGGCCGGACTTCTTGGTGGCCTCCTCGACGAGGGCCTGACCAAGCAACGCGTCAGCAGGAGTCATGGACTGAACTCTATTGGGTCTTTCCGGCAGAGGTCCTAGAGCCAGCCGTTGCGCTTGAGTGTGCGGTGGATGGAGAAGCAGACGACGCCGATGACGCCCATCACCATGGGATAGCCGTAGGTCCACCGGAGTTCGGGCATGTGCTTGAAATTCATGCCGTAGACGCCGCAGATCATCGTCGGTACGGCGACGATGGCCGCCCAGGACGTGATCTTGCGCATGTCCTCGTTCTGCGTGACGGTCGCCTGCGCCAGGTTGGCCTGGAGGATCGAGTTCAGGAGCTCGTCGAAGCCGATGACCTCCTCGTGCACCCGGGCCAGGTGGTCGGCCACGTCACGGAAGTACTTCTGGATGTCGGGGTCGATCAGCCGCATCGGACGCTCGCTCAGCAGCTGCATCGGCCGCAGCAGCGGCGACACGGCCCGCTTGAACTCCAGTACCTCGCGCTTGAGCTGGTAGATCCGCCCCGCGTCCGCTCCGCGCGGACTGCCCTTGGCCGGGGTGGAGAACACGTCGATCTCCACCTCGTCGATGTCGTCCTGCACGGACGAGGCCACCGCGATGTAGCCGTCGACGACATGGTCGGCGATGGAGTGCAGGACGGCGGAGGGGCCCTTGGCGAGCAGTCCGGGGTCGTCCTGGAGCCGGTGGCGCAGGGCGCGCAGCGAGCCCTGCCCGCCGTGCCGCACGGTGATGACGAAGTCCCTGCCGGTGAAGCACATCACCTCACCGGTCTCCACGACCTCGCTGGTCGCGGTGAGTTCGGCGTGCTCCACGTAGTGGATGGTCTTGAAGACGGTGAACAGGGTGTCGTCGTACCGCTCGAGCTTGGGCCGCTGGTGCGCGTGGACCGCGTCCTCCACGGCGAGCGGGTGGAGGCCGAACTCCCGTGCGATCCCGGCGAATTCCTCCTCGGTCGGCTCGTGCAGGCCGATCCAGGCGAACCCGCCCTCCTCGCGTACCCGCAGCATCGCCTCGTGAGGGGTCCGGCAGCCGTCCGCCGTGAGCCGGCGTCCGTCCCGGTAGACCGCGCAGTCGACGACGGCGCTCGAGGCGGACGGATCACGGGTGGTGTCGTAGCTGTTGTACGGGGTGTTGCTCTTGCGCAGGGACGGGCGCACGGCGGCGCGCAGGTCACGGATCATCGACATGGCTGGCTCCTTCACGGAGGGCCGTCGGCGGGGCGTGGAACAGCCCGGAATGGGGACGTGCGCTCACGTCCGCAAAGCGGGCGGCACCGCGCAGGCGCGATGACGGCGTTCGCTACAGACAGGCAAAAACGAGGT
Organism: Streptomyces sp. B1I3; assembly: GCF_030816615.1. Taxonomy (NCBI): domain Bacteria; kingdom Bacillati; phylum Actinomycetota; class Actinomycetes; order Kitasatosporales; family Streptomycetaceae; genus Streptomyces; species Streptomyces sp. B1I3. The sequence goes on along the minus strand of NZ_JAUSYD010000001.1, from coordinate 2,898,594 downwards.
GCTCTTCCGTTGCGCGAACTGCCGCGGGTACGTCCGGGAAGGGCGTCAGACCACAGGAGGAAGGCGTCGTGCGGAAGAACGATCGGTACTGCACGGTCGACTTGGATCCACCGCAGCCCCACCTCCTCCGGCCGGTCCCCCGTGGGGGATCACGTGTTGTCAGGACTGAGAGCGACGCTTCTGCGTGCTGTCCCGACCGACGGCCCAGGCTATCAGCCGCCTCGGGCCCAATTCCGTCCTTTGCCCGTTCGAGACGCGTTCTATGCTCGCGGTATGGGAGAAATTCTTGATCTGGTCGAGGCGCGGCTCCGCACGGCTCTCGGGGAACCGGACGCACGCGCCGATGTGACCTTCCTCGGCACGGACCGCATCGAGGTGCTCCGCTTCGTCGACGGTGAGGTCGTGCGCTACGCCACACTCGGCATGTCGGCCCAGCCGATGGCCGACCCCACCTCCGCACTCGCCGACCCGGTGAAGGGACCCCGGGCCGAACTCGTGCTGTCCGTACGGCTGGGGCTCGCCGACACCGACCAGGTGCTGCGCCCCCTCGCCGTGCTGGCCGCCTCCCCGCAGGTCGAGGGACTCGTCGTGGCACCGGGCGCGTCGCTGGACCTCGGCAGCCCGCTGTGGACCGGGGCGCCGTTCTCCTCCGTGCTGGTCGCCGAGCCGGGCGGCCTGGTCGAGGACCTGGAACTGGACGCGCCGATGGATCCGGTGCGCTTCCTGCCACTGCTCCCGATGACGCCCAACGAGGCCGCCTGGAAGCGGGTCAAGGGGGCGCAGGAGCTCCAGGAGCGCTGGCTGTCGCAGGGGACGGACCTGCGGGACCCGCTCCGCGCCTCCGTACCGCTGGACTGACGCGCCGCGAGCACACGGAGCCCGCCGCGCGGCCAGGAGGGCAGCCGCGGGCGGGCGGAACGGGGCCGTGTGATCAGTCGGCGAAGACCGTGACGCCGTCCTCGGTGGCGTGCCGCTCGGCCAGTTCCCCGGCCTCGTGGGTCAGTGCCCCGCGCCGGGCCACGACGACCAGGGCCCCGGCGAGGGCGGCGATCGCGGCCACGACGAACGGGACGTGGATGTCGCTCCACTCCTCGATCTTCGGGGCGAGGTACGGGGCCGCGGCCGCGGCGAACCAGCGGACGAAGTTGTAACCGGCGCTCGCCACCGGGCGAGGTGCGTCCGACACGCCGAGGGCCAGTTCGGTGTAGACGGTGTTGTTCATGCCGATGAAGGCGCCGGAGACGATGGTGCAGACGACGGCCGTCGTGTGGTTGCCGTAGCCGAGGATCACCAGGTCGGCGGCGAGCAGCACCAGCGAGGTGCCGAGCACCTTCAGCGAGCCGAAGCGCCGTTGCAGGCGCGGGGCGACGAGCACGGAGAAGACGGCGAGGAGCAGGCCCCAGGCGAAGAACACCGCACCCGACTTGTACGGCGTCATGTTCAGCACGAACGGGGTGAAGGCCAGGATGGTGAAGAAGGCGTAGTTGTAGAAGAACGCCGAGGCCGCCACCGAGGCCAGACCGCGGTGGCCCAGCGCCCTCACCGGGTCGAGGAGCGAGGTCTTGCGGGCGGGCCGCGGCTGCTCCCCGAGGAACGCGGTGATGCAGAGGAACCCGATCGCCATCAAGGCCGCGGTGCCGAAGAACGGGTAACGCCAGCTGGCGTCACCGAGCAGGGCGCCGACCAGCGGCCCGCAGGCCATGCCGAGGCCGAGCGCCGACTCGTACAGCAGGATCGCCGCCGCACTGCCTCCGGCGGCGGCTCCGACGATCACCGCGAGGGCGGTCGAGACGAACAAGGCGTTGCCCAGGCCCCAGCCGGCCCGGAAGCCGACCAGTTCGGCGACGGACGAGGAGGTGCCGGAGAGGGCGGCGAAGACGACGACCAGCGCGAGGCCGGCCAGCAGCGTCCTGCGTCCGCCGATGCGGCTGGAGACGAAGCCCGTGACGAGCATCGCGACCGCCGTGATCAGGAAGTACGAGGTGAACAACAGGGACACCTGGCTGGGCGTGGCCTCGAGCCCCTTGGCGATGGACGGCAGGATCGGGTCCACCAGGCCGATCCCCATGAAGGCCACGACCGAGGCGCCCGCCGTGGCCCAGACGGCCTTCGGCTGGCGCAGGATGCTGGTCGCCCCTTCGTCGAACGGATCCTCTCCCCGCATGGGTTCTCTCGCTCTCCACTAGGTCGTTGCGTCATACAAAGAATAAGTTAGAGACCCTAATGAATGCGAGCTACATCTAGTTCCTCCGGCTTTCCCCCGCGCTTCTCCCGGCCCGGGCCACGCTGCGGACGGGTGATCGTCCTTGACGCGACGACGACCGGAGAGGACCGTTGGGCGTTATGAGGGGCGAACCCAGTTGCCCGAAGTGCGGTGGCCGGGTCAGGGCGCCCGGTCTGTTCGCGGATGCCTGGCAGTGCTCGGCCCACGGCCAGGTGCACCCGATGCAGCCGGTGATCCCGCCCAGCGTGGAGGCGCTCGGTGTGGTCGTGCACAGGGCGCGGGTGCCTGTGTGGATGCCCTGGCCGCTTCCGGTGGGCTGGCTGTTCACGGGAGCGGCGTACGCGGGGGACGACCGCAGCGGCGGGCGCGCGACCGCGGTCGCCTGCTCGGGGCCCGGGCCGCTCGGCGGTCTGTGTGAACTGCTGTTCGTCGCCGAGGAGCTCGGGGTCGGACTCGGCGCGCGCTACGCCGGTATCGACGGCCTCGACCCCGGCGCCGGCCTGCGGCTGGACGGAGCCCCGGACGCCAAGCTGCTCGCCGCGGGGCGGCCCACCCCGCTGTGGCACGTCAAGGACACCCCCGACGACCGGGCCGTGTTCGCCGGTGAGGCGCGCGGCCTGTGGCTCTGGGCGATCGTCTGGCCCGAACGGTCCGGGCTCATGATGTACGACGACCTGGTGCTGACGGATCTGCGCGACGCGGGCGGGGAAGTGGACCTCGTGCCGTGCGGAGCGCTCACCCCCCGGCTGCTGACGCCCCCTTGAGCGGGCCGACGGCAGCGGCAGGCGGAGGGGTGGCCGCCGGTTATCCTTGAGCGTCCCCCCGTCCGTCAGTAGCACTGGAGTACGTCGTGCGCATCGATCTGCACACCCACTCCACCGCGTCGGACGGCACGGACACCCCCGCGGAACTGGTGGCCGCCGCCGCCGCGGCGGGCCTCGACGTCGTCGCCCTGACCGACCACGACACCGTGGGCGGTCACGCGGAAGCGGCAGCCGCCCTCCCCGAGGGCCTCACGCTCGTCACGGGGGCCGAGCTCTCCTGTCGTGTCGGCGGCGTCGGGCTGCACATGCTGGCGTACCTCTTCGACCCCTCGGAACCCGAACTGGCGCGCGAGCGCGAGCTGGTCCGGGACGACCGGGTGCCGCGCGCCCGGACCATGGTGGAGAAGCTCCAGGAACTCGGCGTCCCGATCGACTGGGAGCAGGTCGCCCGGATCGCCGGTGACGGCTCGGTCGGCCGCCCGCACATCGCGACCGCCCTCGTGGACCTCGGTGTCGTCGACTCGGTGTCCGACGCCTTCACCCCGCAGTGGCTCGGCAACGGTGGGCGCGCCTACGCGGAGAAGCACGAATTCGACCCGTTCGAAGCGGTCCGGCTGGTCAAGGCCGCCGGAGGCGTCACGGTCTTCGCCCACCCGCTCGCCGTCAAGCGCGGCGCCGTGGTGCCGGAGTCCGTGATCGCGGACCTGGCCGCCGCCGGCCTCGACGGCATCGAGATCGACCACATGGACCACGACGAGCCCACCAGGGCGCGGCTGCGAGGGCTCGCCGCCGAACTGGGGCTGCTGCCCACCGGGTCCAGTGACTACCACGGCACCCGCAAGACCGTCCGGCTCGGTGACTACACCACGGACCCCGAGATCTACGGCGAGATCACCCGGCGTGCCACGGGGGCGTTCCCTGTGCCGGGCGCCGGCGGACCGCTCCGCGAGTTCCGCGCGTAACGACCTCCCCCGACCGGCGAGTTCTCCCCGCGCCCGACGAGTTCCCCGCGCGTCCACCCTCCCCGCGCCCACCGCACCGCCGCCGCCTCCCGGCGTGCCCGGACGCCGTGGCGCCCGCCGGCCCGCGCACCTCCCTGTTCGACCCGTTCTTCTCTCGCAAGGCTCACTGTGTTCGACATCGCTGTCTTCGGATCCCTTTTCCTCACCCTTTTCGTGATCATGGATCCGCCCGGAATCACGCCCATCTTCCTGGCGCTCACCGCGGGGCGCCCCGCCAAGGTGCAGCGCAAGATGGCCCTGCAGGCGGTCTCCGTCGCCTTCGGCGTGATCGCCGTCTTCGGAGTGCTGGGCCAGCAGATCCTCGACTACCTGCACGTCTCCGTGCCCGCGCTGATGATCGCGGGCGGACTCCTGCTGCTGCTGATCGCGCTGGACCTGCTCACCGGCAAGACGGATGAGCCCACGCAGACCAAGGACGTCAACGTGGCCCTCGTACCGCTGGGCATGCCGCTGCTGGCCGGGCCGGGTGCGATCGTCTCGGTGATCCTCGCGGTGCAGCACGCCGACGGTTTCGGCGGACAGGCCTCCGTCTGGTCGGCGATCATCGCCATGCACGTCGTGCTCTGGCTCGCCATGCGCTACTCGCTGCTGATCATCCGGGTGATCAGGGACGGGGGAGTGGTCCTGGTGACCCGGCTCGCCGGGATGATGCTCTCCGCGATCGCCGTCCAGCAGATCATCAACGGGGTCACCCAGGTCATCCGGAGCTCCTGAACCCGGACGCCACAACGCCCCCGCTCGGGAACTTCCGTGCGGGGGCGCGTCGTCTTCTGCTCCTCATCCGCCTGACATCGGCGACGCGAGCGATGCAGGGCGTTATGAAGCCGACGTGTCGGCCGGCCGGATGTAGATGCGCTGGCCGATGGAGGCGGCCTGCTGCACGATCCGGTTGACGGAGGCGGCGTCCACGACCGTGCTGTCCACGGCGGTACCGTCGACATCGTCGAGTCGCATGATCTCGAAGCGCATGAGGCTTCCCTTCGTCTGATCCTCCTGCTGGAGAACTACTGGGGGGACGGCTTGCCGTCCGCAAGGATGTGGGGCCCGGGACGGTCCACGTCCCGTGCTCCACAAGTGGTGACAACGTCTTGCCCAGAGCAAACATTCCCTACGCTAAGGAAATTTTTTGGATGTCTAAGTACCAGCCGGTAACCGAGCATGCGCAGACGATGAGGCCCGTATGAGTCAGGCTGACACGCGGCCCGACGGAGGTCCCGACATCCGCGAGCAGCTGGGGCGCACCAACGAACTGCTCCAGCGCGTTCTCGCGGAGGTGTCGAAGACCCCCTCCACCCACGCGATCTTCGTGGACGCGGGATACGTCTACGCCGCCGCCGGACTGCTCGTCACCGGGACAGAGGACCGGCGCTCCTTCGACCTCGACGCGGAAGGGCTGATCGAGGCCTTCATCGACAAGGCCCGCACGATCTTCGCGGACAGCCGGCTCCTGCGCGTGTACTGGTACGACGGGGCCAGGCGCCGGATCCACACCGTCGAGCAGCAGGCCATCGCCGAACTCCCCGACGTCAAGGTCCGGCTCGGCAACCTCAACGCCAACAACCAGCAGAAGGGCGTCGACTCGCTCATCCGCACCGACCTCGAGTCCCTCGCACGCCACCGGGCCATCAGCGACGCGGCGCTCGTCGGCGGGGACGAGGACCTGGTGTCGGCCGTCGAGTCCGCGCAGGGCTACGGCGCCCGCGTGCACCTGTGGGGCATCGAGGCCGGGGAGGGGCGCAACCAGGCCGAGCCGCTGCTCTGGGAGGTCGACAGTCAGCGGACCTTCGACCTGGAGTTCTGCCGCCCGTACGTCACCCGGCGCCCCGTCACGATGTACGAGGACGACAGCCCGGCCCCGGCGCGCGAGGACGTCCGCTTCGTCGGCGCGCAGATCGCCGCCACCTGGCTCTCCTCACGCGGCCGGGAGGCCCTCGCCGACCTGCTGCCCGGGCACCCCTACCTCCCGGGCTCCGTCGACCAGGATCTCCTCGTCGAGGCCGAACGGCTGCTGCAGCACTCCCTGCGCGGCCACGCCCACCTCCGCCGGGCGCTGCGCGACGGCTTCTGGCACCACCTGCAGGCGCAGTACTGACGGCGCAGGCGTGGTGCCGGCCCCCCTGGCGCACCTGCGACCCAGGAGTGGCGGACCGGCCGGGGCGCGGCTCAGACGGACTCCCAGAACGAGACGAGGGCGTCCGCCGTCTCCCGCGGCCTGGCCGTGTTGGGGGAGTGCTCGGCCCCCTCGATCACGGTGCGCCGGGCCCCCAGCCGCTGCGCCATGACGTCGAGGAGCGGTACCGGCCACACGTCGTCGCTCTCGCCCGAGATCACGTGGACGGGAAGGGGCAGCGCGGCGAGCTCGTCCACCCGGTCCGGCTCGGCGGACAGCTGCGCGCCCGTGGCGATCAGCTGGGCCGGGTCGTGACGCATCCAGCGGCGGCGCAGATCCTCCCCGTCGCCGATGTCCGCGTCCTCCGGAGGATCCATGGCACGCATGGCCTGCCAGACCTCGGCCATGCTCCAGCGGCTCAGGGTGTCGGCGAGCAGGCGTGCCTTCTTCTGCTGGTCGGGGGAGATCTCGGCAGGACCGGACGACATCAGGGTCAGTGAGCGGAAGGGCGCGGCGTCCAGGAGGACCGCGGCGCGGGCGATCTGGCCGCCCAGGGAGTGCCCGAGCAGATGGATGCCTCCGGGCGCTCCGGCCGCTCCCAGGGCAGCGGCCTGCGCCAGCACGTCGCGCGCCAACTCCGCCTGGGAATAAGCATCTTGTCGGTCAGCCCCCGCGGTCTCGTACTGTCCGCGGCCGTCCACCGAGACGACCCGGACACCGGCGTCCGCGAGCGGTTCCAGCAGGGCGATGAAGTCCTCCTTGCTTCCGGTGTATCCGGGCAGGAGGAGCGCTGTGGAGTGTGCGCCGTCGGCCGGTGCGGCGTCCAGCACGGCGAAGTCGCCGCGTTCCGTGGACAGCGTGCGGGCACGGGCACAGGCGGGCGGGGCGAAGGTGGGAGGCCGGCTCATGGGCCGAGGCTATCGCCGGGCGGCGGATCGCGCCCAGGCAGACGTACGGCCCCGGCCCCCCGCGACGAGCGGGAGACCGGGGCCGTACGAAGAGGTGCTGCGGATCAGTTCCCGGGCGTCTCGGCAACCGTCGTGGCGCGGGCGCGGCGACGGCGCGGCTTCGCGGGCGCGTCCTCGCCCGTCGCCACCTCGGTGGTGACCGCGGCGGTCTCCGCCTTCGCGGCGGTACGCGGCCTGCGGCGGCGTACCGGCTTGGTCTCCGCCCCGTCCTCCGCCACGACCGGGGCCTCGGCGACGGCCTCGGTCCTCGGCTTGGTGGCGGCCCGGGGACGGCGGCGCGGCCTCGTCTCGGTCGCGGGCTCGGAGGCCGGAGCGATCTGGAAGTCCACCTCGTCGGCGGGCTTCATGACACGGGCACGCCGACGCGGCTTGGTGGCCACGGTCTCCACCGCCGGTGCGGTGACGGCCACGGTCTGGAAGTCGACCACGGGGTCGGCCGCCGGGGCGGCCTCGGCCGCTTCGGAGACCGGCTTCACCGCCGCACGGCTGCGGCGGCGACGCGGCTTCGCCTCGGCCTCCGCCTCCGCCTCCGCCTCCGCCTCGGCCTCGACCGGCGCGGCCTCGACGGCCACGGCCTCAGCGACGGCCGGTGCGGCCTTCACCGCGGTCGTCGCGGCCGGGGCCTCGGCCACGGCCACCGCCGAAACGCCCTCGGGGGCGGCGACACGGGTACGGCGCCTACGGCGCGGTGTACGCGGCTCCGCCGACTCGTCACCGGAGACCTCCGCCGACGGGGCGGGCACCGTCGCGGCGGCTTCCTCCATGCTGTCGCCACCACGCGTGCGACGACGCTGACGGGGCGTGCGCGGGGCACGCTCCTCGCGCGGTGCCGGGGCGGAGGCGGCGGACTTGCGGCCACGGCCGCCGGTCTCGCCGAGGTCCTCGATCTCCTCCGCCCGCAGACCCGCACGGGTCCGCTCGGTGCGCGGCAGGACACCCTTGGTGCCGGCCGGGATGTTGAGTTCCTCGTACAGGTGGGGGGACGTGGAGTACGTCTCGGGCGGATCCGGGAACTTCAGGTCCAGGGCCTTGTTGATCAACTGCCAGCGCGGGATGTCGTCCCAGTCGACCAGCGTGATCGCGATGCCCTTGGCCCCCGCGCGGCCGGTACGGCCGATGCGGTGGAGGTAGGTCTTCTCGTCCTCGGGCGACTGGTAGTTGATGACATGGGTCACACCCTCGACGTCGATGCCGCGCGCGGCGACATCGGTGCAGACGAGGACGTCCACCTTGCCGTTGCGGAATGCCCGCAGGGCCTGCTCACGGGCGCCCTGGCCGAGGTCGCCGTGGACCGCGCCGGACGCGAATCCGCGCTTCTCCAGCTGCTCGGCGATGTCGGCGGCCGTGCGCTTCGTACGGCAGAAGATCATCGCGAGTCCGCGGCCCTCGGCCTGCAGGATGCGCGAGACCATCTCGGGCTTGTCCATGTTGTGCGCGCGGTAGACGTACTGCGCGGTGTTCTTGACGGTCGTGCCCTCGTCGTCGGGCGAGGTGGCGTTGATGTGCGTCGGCTGCGACATGTAGCGGCGCGCGAGGCTGATGACGGCCCCGGGCATCGTGGCCGAGAACAGCATCGTCTGGCGCTTGGGCGGCAGCATCGTGATGATGCGCTCGACGTCGGGCAGGAAGCCCAGGTCGAGCATCTCGTCGGCCTCGTCGAGGACCAGGACGCGGATGTGCGAGAGGTCGAGCTTGCGCTGGCCCGCCAGGTCGAGCAGCCGGCCCGGAGTGCCGACGATCACGTCGACACCCTTCTTGAGGGCCTCGACCTGGGGCTCGTACGCCCGGCCGCCGTAGATCGCGAGAACGCGGACGTTACGGACCTTGCCGGCGGTGAGCAGGTCGTTGGTGACCTGCTGGCACAGCTCGCGGGTGGGGACGACGATCAGGGCCTGGGGCGCGTCCGTCAGCTTCTCGGGCGCCGCCCGGCCGGACTCGACGTCGGCGGGGACGGTCACACGCTCCAGGAGCGGCAGACCGAAACCGAGCGTCTTGCCGGTGCCGGTCTTGGCCTGGCCGATGACGTCCGATCCGGAGAGCGCTACGGGGAGCGTCATCTCCTGGATGGGGAAGGGGGACATGATGCCGACCGCCTCGAGGGCTTCGGCCGTCTCGGTAAGGATGCCGAGGTCGCGGAACGTAGTCAGGGTGCTGCCTCTTCTGTGAGACGCGGTCCGAGGCGAACGCTGGGGGTCGTACCGTGCCGGGGTTGGTCATCCGGCCGTGGATGGGCCGGGTGGCGCGGGACCACTGCCGTCGCTCGAGCGCTCGTGCCGCTGAGGGGGCCCCTCAGCTGCGGTCGTACATGGCGTACGCACCGCGTGGAGGGCTGTCGGTTCGGAGCCGATCGGGCCTCCGACCGGGCATCCTCATTCAAGGTCGCGCCCCTGGCACAGGAAAATGCTCAGTAAGCGCAATACCACTGTACCCCGGATTCGCGCATGTGTGTTGGGCGAATTCATCGGATCGGTGTGATGTCTTCTGTCGGGCAGGCCCCTCCGCCCCCGGGGAGGCGGGCTATTCTGCGCTGCATGGAGACGCCTGACAACGCCACTGAAGCATCCGACGAAGCCCCCGCACCCACCGGTATCGCCGCCCAGGACTGGGAAACGGCGTCCGCCGACGCGCAGTACCGAGCCGCGGTGGTGGATCTGCTCGGCGCACTCGCCTACGGGGAGCTCGCGGCCTTCGAGCGGCTCGCCGACGACGCGAAGCTGGCGCCGACACTCGGGGACAAGGCGGCACTGGCGCGGATGGCGTCCGCCGAATTCCATCACTTCGAGCAGCTGACCGACCGGCTCACGGCCATCGACGAGGAGCCGACCGCGGCCATGGAGCCGTTCGCCAAGGCGCTCGACGACTTCCACCGCCAGACCGCCCCGTCGGACTGGCTGGAGGGACTGGTCAAGGCGTACGTCGGCGATTCGATCGCCAGCGACTTCTACCGTGAGATCGCCGCACGCCTCGACGAGAACACCCGCTCCCTCGTCCTCGCCGTGCTCGACGACACGGGGCACGGCAACTTCGCGGTCGAGAAGGTGCGCGCCGCCATCGAGGCGGAACCCCGGGTCGGCGGACGCCTCGCCCTGTGGGCGCGCAGGCTGATGGGTGAGGCGCTCTCCCAGGCCCAGCGGGTGGTCGCGGACCGCGACGCCCTGTCGACGATGCTCGTCGGGGGAGTGGCGGACGGCTTCGACCTCGCGGAGGTCGGCCGGATGTTCTCCAGGATCACCGAGGCGCACACCAAGCGGATGGCCGCGCTGGGCCTCGCGGCCTGACCGGCCGCCTGCCTACTGGGCCGTCACGGACCGCACCGGCCGGCTCCGGCGCGGGCGGATCAGCAGGGACAGCGTCACCGCCCCGACCAGCACGGCACCGGCACCGGTCGCCAGGGCAGGGCCCGAGTCCAGGCTCGAGTGGGTCAGATAGGCGCCGAACAGCGCGCCGAGTGCGCCGGTGAGAAACACCCTGCGAGGGGACGGCAGCCGGTCCGGCAGGGAGTGGAGCGCGACCCAGGACAGGGCGAGCCCGAGCAGGACGGAGCCGATGATTTCCCAGAACACAGCAGGTCACCTCGCTTGACTGCGCGCGGACGTTCGGTCCTAGGCGGTACTACCCGGGGCCTGCGGAACGCAATCCTCCTCCGGGCGCGGGGGACACCTCCGGGCGACACGCTCCGGGCGCGGGGGACACCTCCGGGCGGCACCGTGGGACGAGAAGGCGGAGGCCCGGCGGTTGTCCGCCGGGCCTCCGCCCTGTCCGTTGCGTCTGTGCGTTGCGCCGGGCGACTACAGCGCGCCGAAGCCCACCCGCCGGGTGCTGGGCTCGCCGATCTCGACGTATGCGATCCGATCGGTCGGCACCAGAACCTTGCGGCCCTTGTCGTCCGTGAGGCTGAGCAGCTGCGTCTTGCCGGTGAGCGCCTCGCCGACCGCGCTCTCGACCTCTTCGGCGGAAAGCCCGCTCTCCAGAACGATCTCCCGGGGTGTGTGCTGCACCCCGATCTTGACCTCCACGGCTATGTCCCTCCGACGGTCCGTCTCTGCGCGGTGAACCGCGCCGTACGCAGCACACACTAGCCCGGTGGAGGACCCGACCACGGGTCGACCGGCAACGCCCGCAGCGAACACCGGCGGACACCACGGCCGGGGACCGGCCGTGGGCGGTCCTGCGACGAGGACGCTCAGTGCTGGTCGATGCCGTGCAGCGGGAAGCCCGCGATCCCGCGCCAGGCGAGGGAGGTCAGCAGCTGGACCGCCGTGTCACGCGGAATGGTGGAGCGGCTGGAGAGCCAGTAGCGGGCCACCACCTGCGAGACACCGCCGAGGCCGACCGCGAGCAGCATCGACTCGTCCTTGGACAGGCCCGTGTCGCCCGCGATGACGTCGGAGATGGCCTCCGCGCACTGCAGCGAGACACGGTCGACCCGCTCACGCACCGCCGGCTCGTTGGTCAGGTCGGACTCGAACACGAGACGGAACGCGCCGCCCTCGTCCTCCACGTACGCGAAGTAGGCGTCCATCGTCGCCGCCACGCGCAGTTTGTTGTCCGTCGTCGAGGCCAGCGCCGTGCGGACCGCCTGGAGCAGCGACTCGCAGTGCTGGTCGAGCAGCGCCAGGTAGAGCTCCAGCTTGCCGGGGAAGTGCTGGTAGAGCACCGGCTTGCTCACCCCGGCCCGCTCGGCGATGTCGTCCATCGCGGCGGAGTGGTAGCCCTGCGCGACGAATACCTCCTGCGCAGCGCCCAGCAGCTGATTGCGACGGGCGCGGCGGGGCAGGCGAGTGCCCCGCGGGCGCGCTGCCTCTGTCTGCTCGATGGCTGTCACGCCGCCTCCCAATTGTGTGTTCAAACGCAGCAGAAAACGTGCACGCTGCGCCATGGGGCCATCGTACTTTTGAGTAACCCGGGTGTGCGCGGCGCGAACGCAGAATTTCACGGACCGGACGGCTGGGGAAGCCGCAGATCTGCGCGGTCGTAGCAGAAAGCGGGACGTACTACCGGTAATCGTCCTCATCCAGTCTGACCACGCGGCTCTGCTCCGCGGCGTCCGCCTCGTTCGCCACGTCCGGGTCGATGTCGGTGAGCGGTTCGTCGCTCTCCGGCCGGACGTCGGCCTGCTGCTCCGCGGAATCGGCCTCGGGGGCTTCCGGGTCGGGCTCGTCGGGCCGGGGGTCCTCGAACGTGTCTGGATCGGTCGGGTCGACCGTCATGGTGGCTCCCTTCCTTCCCTTGCAGGGTAGGAGCTACCCCTGGGGGGCGCTATGCGGCCTGTGACCGCGAACACGTCAACCGGTGCGTGATCGTCTCGTAATATTGCCGCATGTCTTCGACCGAGCTGCCCGGTACCCGCGCCGTCGCTGCCGCCATGGCTCCCACGGTCAGTGCCGTCCGGGTCGCGGAGGGTGAGAAGCTGCGCTCCGTCGAGCTGCCGGGTCTCACGCTGACCGTTCGTTCCCGGCCGGGCCGGTCGACGGGGCCGGCGCCTGCCCTCTACGTGCACGGGCTGGGCGGCTCCTCGCAGAACTGGTCGGCGCTGATGCCGCTGCTGGCCGACGTGGTCGACGGCGAGGCGGTCGACCTGCCCGGCTTCGGGGACTCCCCGCCGCCGGACGACGGGAACTACTCGATCACCGGACACGCCCGGGCCGTGATCCGGCTGCTGGACGCCGGGCGGCGCGGGCCCGTCCACCTTTTCGGTAATTCGATGGGCGGTGCCGTTGCCACCCGTGTCGCGGCGGTCCGTCCCGACCTCGTGCGCACCCTGACGCTGATTTCCCCTGCTCTGCCCGAGATCCGGGTGCAACGGCCCGCCGTCCCCACGGGGTTGCTCGCACTCCCGGGCGTCGCTCCCCTGTTCTCCCGGCTCACCCGGGACTGGACCGCGGAACAGCGCACGCGCGGTGTCATGGCACTCTGTTACGGCGATCCGGCACGAATCTCCGAGGAGGCCTTCCGCCACGCGGTGGCCGAGATGGAGCGAAGGCTGGAACTGCCGTACTTCTGGGACGCCATGACGCGCTCGGCCCGGGGCATCGTCGATGCCTACACCCTGGGCGGACAGCACGGGCTGTGGCGCCAGGCCGAGCGGGTGCTGGCACCGGCCCTGCTGGTGTACGGCGGAAGGGACAAGCTCGTCTCGTACCGGATGGCACGCAGAGCGTCCGCGGCCTTCCGCGATTCGCGGCTGCTGACACTGCCCGATGCGGGGCACGTGGCGATGATGGAGTACCCGGAGACGATCGCCCAGGCGTTTCGGGACATGCTCGACGAACGCGGCGGGAGCTGATCCGGGGCGTGGGACGACACAGTCGTAAAGGGCCCGAGCTCGCGGGGCGGGACACGGGGGCCGCGGCCGCTCCCGGCGGTGCACGCGGTGAGGCCCGGGAAGGCAGCGGCCGGCGCAGGCGGGACGCCGCGACGGCGGCTGCGGGGAACGGGCACGGTCCGTTCCACGACGTCCCGCCGGCCCGCGGCGGGCATCCCGAGCAGCGTGAGCCCGGTGGCGGCTGGGGGACCGGTCCGCAGTCGCGGCACGAAGGCCGGGAGGGCCAGGCCGGCGCCGGATCGGAACTGCACGCGCGGCAGGCCGTGGCGCGGCAGCTGTCGGCCCAGCAGACGGCGCAGCGTGCGGCCGAACGCCGTACGGCACCGGAGTCGCGTCCGGCCGGCTCCCCGCTGATACCGGGCCCGCGCAAGGAGTTCCTCGACGCGTTCGGGGCGGCCGGCCCGCGCATTTCGCCGCCCGTACGAGCCGGTGGCGGCGCCGGGGCCCCCGGCGGACCGGACGACGCCGACGGTGTCCCGGACGGTGGTGGCGGCCGGGTCTCCAAGGGAGGGAAGGGCCGCACCTTCACCGGGATCGCGGCCGCGGCGGTGACCACGGTGCTCGCCGTCGTGGTGGCCGGACAGGTGGCGCAGGAGCCCGGCGGCGGCCGGGGCGTCCCGCAGGCCGCGGGCGCCGACCGTGAGGGCTCCAAGGACGCCTCCCGCTCGGAGGAGCGTCCGACCCCCCAGGCCGGGCGGCCGGAGGTCAAGACCCTCACCTACGCGGAGAGGATGGCAGTGCCCTACCCCCTCGCACCCGACCTGAAGGCGTCGGGGAAGTTCGAGGCGGTGCCGGGGCTCGCGAAGGCGCCGGGCAAGGGGCGCAAGTACCGCTACCGGGTCGATGTGGAGCAGGGGCTGGGTCTCGACGCCGGGCTCTTCGCCGAGGCGGTGCAGACGACGCTGAACGACGACCGGAGTTGGGCGCACGGCGGTGCCATGACCTTCGAGCGGATCTCTTCCGGCGAACCGGACTTCGTGATCACCCTCGCGAGCCCCGGCACCACCGGGGTCTGGTGCGAGAAGTCGGGCCTGGACACCACCGAGGACAACGTCTCCTGTGACTCCGCCGCCACGGACCGCGTCATGATCAACGCCTACCGCTGGGCGCAGGGCGCCTCGACGTTCGGCCCGGACAAGCTGCTGATCTACCGTCAGATGCTCATCAACCATGAGGTCGGCCACCGGCTGGGGCACGACCACGCGAGTTGCCGCACACCCGGAGCCCTTGCCCCCGTGATGCAGCAGCAGACCAAGACGCTGAATCTGAAAGGGATCAAGTGCAGGCCCAACCCCTGGGTGTACCCGGGTAGTTGAGCCGCGACGGGGCCGCCGTGTCCGTATCGTGGGACGAGCGTCTCATTCCGCGTTGACACAGGGGAACATGTCGTCCATATTTCTCGGCATGTCACGCGAACCCGCATCCTCCGAGCGCGCCGCCATCGAGCTGGCGCTCCTCGGCGTGGCCGGGTTCTGCGTAGCCGACATTCTCTGTCGCTGACGCCTGCTCGAGCGCGCGTCGACCCCCTGGCGAGTCATTTTCCGGCTCCCACGGCCTCCTGACCACCGCGCCCGGGCGTACTCCGTCCGCAGGCGCGGCCTCGCTGTATCCGGTCCTCCCCCGCCGTCCGGGGGCGGAACCCTCGTTGCGCCTGCGCGGCCCCTTCCACCCTTCCCCGCCGCAGCACACCGAGAGGTCCTCCGATGAGTCAGCCGTCCGTCATACCGCGCCGCGTGGCAACCGCCGCCGCTGTCAGCCTCGCCCTGGTCGCCGGCCTCGCGGCCTGCGCCGGGCCCCAGGACAGCGGGGGCAGCGGTGGATCCGGTGCCTCGGGCACGCCGCACAAGGGCGGCACCCTCACGGTCCTCAACAGCAATCCGCAGGAGGACTTCGACCCGGCGCGGCTCTACACCTCCGGGGGTGGCAACGTCCCCTCCCTGGTCTTCCGTACGCTCACCACCCGCAACCGCGAGAACGGTGCCGCGGGCGCACAGGTGGTCCCCGACCTCGCCACCGACCTGGGGACACCCAGCAAGAACGCCACCGTCTGGACGTACACCCTCAAGGACGGCCTGAAGTACGAGGACGGCACCGCGATCACCAGCGCGGACATCAAGTACGGCATCGAGCGGTCCTTCGCCGCCGAACTCTCCGGCGGCGCGCCCTACCTGCGTGACTGGCTGATCGGCGGAGCCGACTACCAGGGCCCCTACAAGGACAAGAAGGGCCTCGACTCGATCGAGGTGCCGGACGCGAAGACGATCGTCTTCCACCTGAACAAGCCCGAGGGCGAGTTCCCGTACCTCGCCACCCAGACCCAGACCACCCCCGTGCCCCAGGCCAAGGACACGGGCACCAAGTACGAGGAGCACCCCGTCTCCTCGGGGCCGTACAAGGTCGTCTCGAACGAGAACGACGGCGAGCGGCTCGTCCTGGAGCGCAACCCGCACTGGTCCGCGGCCACCGACGAGGAACGCAAGGCCTACCCGGACAGGATCGACGTCCGCTCCGGCCTCGACTCCGCCGTCATCAACCAGCGGCTCTCCGCCTCCCAGGGCGCCGACGCCGCCGCCGTCACCACCGACACCAACCTCGGCCCGGCCGAGCTGGCCAAGGTCTCCGGCGACAAGAAGCTCGCCGCCCGCGTCGGCACCGGCCACTTCGGCTACACGAACTACATCGCCTTCAACCCGAAGGTGAAGCCCTTCGACGACCCGAAGGTGCGCCAGGCCATCTCCTACGCGGTCGACCGCTCCTCCGTGATCAACGCGGCGGGCGGCTCCTCGCTCGCCGAGCCCGCCACCACCTACCTGCCGAACCAGAAGTCCTTCGGCCACACGCCCTACGACCACTTCCCGGCGGGCGAGACGGGCAACGCCGCCAAGGCCAAGGAACTGCTGAAGGAAGCCGGCTACCCCAAGGGTCTGACCGTCCCCCTCACGCACTCCAACGACAAGGACTTCGAGACCGGCCCGGAGATCGCCACGGCGCTCCAGGCCGCCCTCAAGAAGGCCGGCGTCACCGTCGAGCTCAAGGGGCTGGAGGGCAACGACTACTCCGACACCATCCACAGCGCGTCCAAGGAACCGGGCTTCTTCCTCGCCCACTGGGGAGCCGACTGGCCCTCCGGCGGCCCGTTCCTCGCACCGATCTTCGACGGCCGCCAGATCGTGAAGGACGGAGCCAACTTCAACACCGGCTTCCTGAACGACGCGTCGGTCAACAAGGAGATCGACGAGATCAACAAGCTCACCGACCTGGACGCCGCCGCCCAGCGCTGGGGCGCGCTCGACAAGAAGATCGGCGAGAAGGCGCTGACGGTGCCGCTCTTCCACCCGGTCTACAAGCGGCTCTTCGGTCAGGACGTCAAGAACGTCGTCATCAGCGACTGGACCGGCGTTCTCGACATCTCGCAGGTCGCGGTCAAGTAACCATGTCCGAAGCACTTCTGGTCCAGGAGGCGGGAGCGGCACCGGTCGCCGCCCCCGCCTCGGGGGCCCGGCAGTTCTGGCTGCGGCTGCGCGCACAGCGCGCGGCCGCCGTCGCGGCGGCCGTGGTCCTCCTGCTCCTCCTGACCGCGATCGGGGCGCCACTGCTCGCCGCGCTCGCGGGACAGGACCCCGACACCTACCACCCCGACCTCGTCGACTCGGCGGCCGGCGGGGTCCCTATCGGCTCCTTCGGCGGCATCGGCGCGGACCACTGGTTCGGCGTCGAGCCGCAGACCGGCCGCGACCTCTTCGCCCGCGTCGTGTACGGAGCCCGGGTCTCGCTCGGCGTGGCCGTCGCGGCCACCGTCCTCCAGGTCGCCATCGGCGTGGTCGTGGGGCTCGCGGCCGCCCTCGGCAACCGCTGGGTCGACCAGGTCCTCAGCCGGATCACCGACATCAACGTCGCCCTGCCGCTCATGGTCATCGCCCTGGGCCTGCTCGCGATCGTGCCGGCCTCCTTCCCACGGCCCGTCCTGATCGCGCTGGTCATCGGCGGCATCAACTGGGCGGGCACGTCGAAGATCGTGCGTGCCCAGGCGCTCGCCCTGAAGTCCCTCGACTTCGTCTCCGCGGCCCGGCTCGCAGGCCGCGGACGGTGGAGCATCGCCCGGCGCGAACTGCTGCCCTCGCTCGCCGCGCCCGTCATCACCTACGCCGCACTGCTCTTCCCCGTCAACATCACCGTCGAGGCGGCCCTGTCCTTCCTCGGCGTCGGCATAAAACCGCCCACACCGTCCTGGGGACAGATGCTCACCGAGGCCGACACCTGGTACCAGTCGGACCCCACCTATCTCCTGCTGCCCGCCGGGCTGCTCTTCGTCACCGTGCTCGCCCTCACCGTGCTCGGCGAGGGCGTCCGTACGGCACTCGACCCACGGGCCGCCTCCCGGCTGCGGATCGGCAGCGGACGCAAGGAGCGCAAGGAACCCACGAAGGAGCAGGCATCGTGACCGGGTTCCTGCTGCGGCGGCTCGGCGGCGCCGTCTTCGTCCTCCTCTCGCTGACCGTCGCCCTGTACGCGGTCTTCTACGTGGCACCGGGCGACGTGGCCCAGATCGCCTGCGGACCACGCTGCTCCCCCGCCCAGGTCGCCCAGGTGACCGGGCAGCTCCGGCTCGACGACCCCGTGTACACGCAGTACTGGCACTTCCTCCACGGCATCGTGGCCGGACGGGACTTCTCCACCGGCACCGGCGTGGAGCACTGCTCCGCACCCTGCCTCGGGGTCTCGTACCAGAGCGATCAGCAGGTCATGCAGCTGATCCTGGCCGAACTGCCGGTCACCGGATCGCTCGTCATCGGCGCCTTCGTCCTGTGGATCCTGCTCGGCGTCGGTACGGGAGTGCTGTCCGCCTGGCGGCGGGGCCGGATCACCGAGCGGGTCCTGACCTGGCTGACCCTGGCCGGGACGACCACGCCGGTCTTCGTCATCGGGTTGCTGCTCATCATCATCTTCTGCTCCACCCTGCGGTGGCTGCCGTCGCCGACCTATGTGCCCTTCACCGAGAACCCCGAGCAGTGGGCCTGGGGGCTCCTGCTGCCCTGGGTGTCCCTGGCACTCATCGAGTCCGCCAAGTACGCCCGGCTGACCAGGAGCTCCATGCTGGAGACACTCGCCGAGGACCATGTGCGCACCTTCCGCGCCTACGGCGTCGGCGAACGCGCCATCATCGGACGGCACGCGCTGCGCGGCGCGCTCGCACCCGTGATCGCGCTCAGCGCGCTGGACATCGGCAGCATGTTCGGCGGCGCGGTCCTGACCGAGTCCCTCTTCGGGATCCCGGGCATCGGGCGCGAACTGGTCCACGCCGTCAAGGTCGTCGACCTGCCCGTGGTCGTCGGCATGGTGCTGGTGACCGGCTTCTTCGTGGTGATCGCCAATGCCGTCGCGGACATGCTGTACGCGCTGGCCGACCGACGGGTGGTCCTGTCATGACAACACCGCTGGTCCAGGTCGAGGACCTCACCATCGACTTCGGTACCGTCCGCGCCGTGGACGGTCTCTCCTTCACCCTGGAGGCGGGGGCCGCCCTCGGCGTCGTCGGCGAATCCGGCTCCGGCAAGAGCGCGTCCGCCTCCGCCCTGCTGGGGCTGCACAGGGGCACCGGGGCCCGGGTCACCGGGACGGTCCGCGTGGCCGGCACGGATGTGGGCACGG
The DNA here is from genome assembly GCF_030816615.1 of Streptomyces sp. B1I3. NCBI lineage: Bacteria > Bacillati > Actinomycetota > Actinomycetes > Kitasatosporales > Streptomycetaceae > Streptomyces > Streptomyces sp. B1I3. Next base: position 2,879,532 of record NZ_JAUSYD010000001.1, on the reverse strand, counting down.
CGGACGAGGCCGAACTGCGCGCGCTGCGCGGCGCGAAGGTCGCGATGGTCTTCCAGGACCCACTCTCCTCGCTCGACCCGTACTACACGGTCGGTGACCAGATCGCCGAGGTGTACCGGGTGCACAACTCCGTCTCCCGGCGGGCGGCACGGGCCCGGGCCGTGGAGGTCCTGGACCGGGTCGGCATCCCGGACGCGGCCCGCCGCGCCCGGTCCCGGCCGCACGAGTTCTCCGGCGGCATGCGGCAGCGGGCGCTCATCGCGATGGCCCTGGCCTGCGAACCCCGGCTGATCGTCGCGGACGAGCCGACCACCGCCCTCGACGTCACCGTGCAGGCCCAGATCCTGGACCTGCTGCACGACCTGCGCCACGAGACGGGCATGGGGCTGCTGCTGGTCACCCACGACGTGGGCGTGGCGGCGGAGAGCGTGGACGACGTGCTGGTGATGCAAGGCGGGCGCGCGGTCGAGCGCGGCCCGGTCGCCGAGGTGCTCGGCTCGCCCCGGCAGCCGTACACCCGTCAGCTGCTGGCCTCGGTGCCCCGGGTGGACGAGCGCCGGGTGGCCGGCATTCCGGGGCCGCGGGCCGCCCGCCCGGGGAGCACGCCGCTGCTCGAAGCGGTCGGGCTGAGGCGCGAGTTCGGCCGGGGCGCCGGCCGGGTCGCCGCCGTGGACGGGGTTTCGCTCACCGTCCACGCGGGCGAGACCCTCGGGATCGTGGGCGAGAGCGGCAGCGGCAAGACGACCCTCGGGCGCATGCTCGTGCGGTTGCTCGATCCGACGGCGGGCGGCCTCCGGTACGGGGGGACGGAGATCGGCACCCTCTCGGAGAAGGGGATCCGCCCCTTCCGCCGCGAGCTCCAGATGGTCTTCCAGGACCCGGTGGCCTCGCTCAACCCGCGTCGCCCGATCGGCGAGTCCGTGGCCGATCCGCTGCGCGCCGCAGGGGAGATGGACGAGACCCGGATCCGGGGCCGCGTGTGCGAGCTGCTGGAGCGGGTCGGCCTCGAAGCCGGCCGGTACGAACGCTATCCGCACGAGTTCAGCGGCGGGCAGCGCCAGCGGATCGGCATCGCGCGTGCGCTCGCCGCCGAACCGAAGCTGATCGTGTGCGACGAGCCGGTCTCCGCGCTCGATGTCACCACCCAGGCCCAGGTGCTCGCGCTCCTCGCGGAGCTGCAGCGGGAGCTGGGCATCGGCCTCGTCTTCATCGCCCACGACCTGGCGGTCGTACGCCAGGTCAGCGACCGGGTGGCGGTGATGCGTCAGGGCCGGATCGTCGAGCAGGGTGCGGTCGACGAGGTCTACGGCTCGCCCCGGGACCCGTACACGAAGCAGCTGCTGGCGGCTGTCCCCGCACTCGATCCCGCACGCGCCGCGCACCGCCGTGCGACCCGCAAGGAGCTGGCCGAAGCCTGACTCCACGTAACCGGACGGCCCCTTATCGCGACAGAACGCAACGGGGGCGGGAAAGTTACGACGGTTCACCCCTTTCGGTGGTGCGACGGACAACCGTCCGTCGCACCACCGTCGCATCCGCTTACGGTCGTCCCGCTGCGAGTCGCCGATCAACGGCGGCCGCCCACACGGAAGATCGGGGGTGTGCTCGTGCGGATCGGACTCCTCACGGACGGTGGTTATCCGTATGCGACCGGTGAGTCCAGACTCTGGTGCGACCGCCTCGTACGCGGTCTTCCCCAGCACGAGTTCGACCTCTACGCCCTCAGCCGCTCGGCCCATCAGGAACAACAGGGCCGGGTCAGGCTCCCGGACCGGATCGGCCGGGTGCGGACGGCGCCGCTGTGGACGGACCACGAGGGCTTCGGGCGCGGAGGCCGCCCGCGCGGACTGACGGGCCGGCTCGCCACCGGTCTCGGGCGCGCGTACGGCCGGCGGGACAGACGGCGCTTCACGGCCTACGTGTCGGCGCTCGTCACGTCCGTCTGCGCGGGCCCGGAGGCCGGGCCGGAATCCGACGGCGCCGGCGCCGCGGCGGCGGACCTGTTCACGGAGGGCCTCTACGGCCTCGCCGAGCTGGCCCGCGAGGGCGGTGGACTGCCCACCGCCCTGCGCACCGAGGCGACCGTACGCATCGTGGAGTCGGCCTGCCGTGCCCCGGGCACCGGACGGACCGTCCACGGCGCCACCGTCCCCGACTACCTCGCCTTCGCCTGTGAGGTCGAGCGCGCGCTGCGCCCGCTCTCCCTCGACTGGTACGACGAGGACGGCCTCGGGGCGGTCGACCTCTGCCACGCGGCGTCCGGCGGCGCAGCGGCCCTGCCGGGGCTGCTGGCCAAACGCTTCTTCGGGGTGCCCCTGCTGGTCACGGAACACAGCGTGCCGCTGAGGACGCACTACCTCGCGGGGCCCGAGACCCCGTACAGCACGCCGGTGCGCGCCCTCCTGGCCAACTTCCACGCGCGGCTCGCCTCCGAGGTGTACCGGCAGGCAGAGGTGATCACGCCCGGCAACACCCACGTCCGGCGCTGGCAGGAGCGCTGCGGAGCCGACCGCGGGAAGCTGCGCACGGTCTACCCGGGCATGGAGGCGGAACGCTTCCGGCCCGTGGGGGAGAGCGACGACCGAGGCGGCCCGGACACCCTGGTGTGGATCGGGCGCATCGAACCCGCCAAGGACCTCCTCGCACTGCTGCACGCCTTCGCCGAGGTGCGCAGGGCCGAACCGGACGCGCGGCTGCGGATCTTCGGCGCCCCCGTCCGGTCAGGCGAGGGCGAGACCTACCTCGCCCGGTGTACGGCACTCGCCGCCCAGCTCTTCCCCGACGAGGCCACGGATGCCCACGCGGTCGGGGACAATCCGGTCACCTTCGAGGAGATCGGCGGGCCCGAGGTGCCCGACCTCGCCGAGGCCTACGCGGCCGGCGGTGTCGTCGTCCTGTCCAGTGTCGTCGAGGGCTTCCCCATCAGCCTGGTCGAGGCGATGTTCTGCGGCCGCGCCACCGTCTCGACGGATGTGGGCGCGGTGGTGGAAGTCGTCGGAGGCACGGGGCTGGTGGTCCCTCCGCGCAATCCACGGGCGCTCGCCGACGCCTGTGTCGCGCTGCTGCGCGACCCCGAGCGGCGCGCACGCCTGGGAGCGGCGGCGCGCGCCCGCGCACTCGAACTCTTCACCGTCGAGCAGAACCTGACGGCGTTCCGTGGCATCTACCTGGACCTGGCGGCGCACGCCCCGGCCCGGTGGGTGGCGGAGACGGCTCCGGCAGACCCGGGCGGTCCGCCCCGCCCGTTCGCGACACCACCCGAGGCCCATGTGCTGGACCACCGGAGTGCCGTTCCGGTCGCCTCCGCGGCGCCCCGCAGGCCCAGTTGGGCGATCGGGGCCGAGGGCGTCTGCGCGACCGCGGGCCGGGCGGGGGACGGCGATGCGTGACGACGCGGCAGGCCACGACGACGGAGGAGCCTCCATGGGCGGACCGGCCGGTGCTCCTGACCAGGAGTTCGGGGGGCCGGAACACAGGCACGCGGACCTCGTCCCCCTGGCAGCGGCGGCTTCGGGGGCCGGCGGATCCGCCGTTGCCGGGGGGACCGCCGTGGAGGAGGACCACCCGGATCCGAGTGACCTCCTCGCGGGCGACGGGGGAGAGGGCGACGTCGCGGGCGAGGGCCACGCAGCAGTCCGGGAAGCCGTACGGGCCCCCGAGATCGCGTACCACCCGGCGCGCAGGCCGCCGGTGCGACGCGGACCTGCCGACCCCGTGAAGGTGCTCATGCACCGGCACCGCGAGCTGTGCGAGCGGGCCGTCGACCCCCTGGAGATCGCCGCGGGCCTGGAGGCCCACGGCCTCACCGACCGCACTGCCGCCCGCTACCGCCACCGCGACGTCTTCTCGCTGGCCGAGGAGCTCTACGCCCGCGCACCGCGCGCGGGGCGGACTGTGTCACCCCCGCCCCCGGAGCGGGGGCCGGACCCGCAGGCACGGTCCGGCTGGACGCTGCTGGCGCTGCTGCCCGGCGCCGCGTGCCTCGCGACCGCCGGGGTGCTGCGGGGCACCGAGGGAGTGCTCGGAGGGGGCGCGCGCTTCGCGGTGACCGCCGTCGGAGCGCTGCTCGTCCTGCTCGGCCTCCGGCTCTGTCTGCGCACCGGCCCGCTCCGGGCCTCGGGCGGCGTCGGCGGCGTCACGCCGTACGTCTGCTGGCTCCTCGGATACGCCGTGTACGGCGAGGACCTGCTGTCCCAGGTCATCAGCGGCGGCCCCGACGGCCACTGGCACGCCGACCCCGCTCCGCTGCTCGGGCTCGCACTCGCCGTCGTGCCCGCCGCCTGGTGCGCCCATCTGTTCTCCGCACACGCACGCCACCGGCTGACCGGGAGCCACGCCCTGGCGGACTTCGGCGCCGGTGTGCGCCCCCTGCTCCTCGGCGTCGTCGCACTCTTCCTGTGCGCGACGACCGCACTGCTGCACCTCGCAGGTCTCGGCCACGCAGGCGACGGCGCCCTCCTCGCCCCGGCCGCCCTCGGCGCCCTGCTGTTCCTGGCCCGCCTGCTGGCCGTCCACGACTTTCCGGAACCCGCCGCCACCGGCCTCGCGGCCGCCTGCGCCGTCGAGATCCTGGCTCCCTTCCTCGTCCTGGCCGGGCGGCTGCCCGGCCTCGACCTCCTCGCACGGCCCGTCGACGCCGTCGTCCGCGAGGCCGGGGCGGGCGGCGTACCCGCCCTGGCCTGCGGCATCGCCGCCTTCGGGCTGCTGATCCACGCATCGGTCACCCTCTCCCGGGCATCCGCCCACGCCACGGCATAGCCGCCCACCCCAGTCCCGCGGAGCCGACGCCGCGGGACCCCCCACCGCACACACACACCTTCCACAAGGAGACACCGGACATGACCCCCCAATCCCCCGCACCGGCAGCCCGCCGTCGGCACCGAGGGGGCGCGCGATGAGGGTTCTGCTGCTCGGAGCCAACGGATTCCTCGGCCGCTTCGTCGCCGACCGCCTGCTCGCCGATCCTGCCGTGCACCTCACGGCACTCGGCCGCGGCGACGACGCCGACGTGCGCTTCGACCTCGCGAGCGGCAGCCCCGGAGCGCTCACCCGCTTCCTGGACGCCGTCCACCCCGGAGTCGTCGTCAACTGCGCCGGTGCCACCCGCGGCGGTGCCCGGGACCTGACCCGTCACAACACCGTGGCCGTCGCCACGGTCTGCGAGGCCATGCGCCGCAGTGGCTGCAGCGCCCGGCTCGTCCAGGTCGGCTGCGCCTCCGAGTACGGCCCCTCCCAGCCCGGCTCGTCCACCGCCGAGGACGCGGTGCCCCGCCCCGGAGGGCCGTACGGCGTCAGCAAACTCGCCGCCACCGAACTCGTCCTCGGCTCCGGCCTGGACGCGGTGGTGCTCCGGGTCTTCTCACCGGTCGGGCCCGGCACCCCGGCGGGCTCCCCGCTCGGCCGGCTCGCCGAGACCATGCGCCGCGCCATGCAGTCCGGGGACGCCGAGCTCAAGCTCAGCGGTCTCGGGGTCCAGCGCGACTTCGTCGACGTACGGGACGTGGCGCGGGCCGTGCACGCCGCCTCGCTCTCCGCCGCCCAGGGAGTCGTGAACATCGGCACCGGCAGGGCCGTCCGGCTGCGCGACGCGGCGGCGGTCCTCGCCAGGGTCGCCGGGTACATGGGCGCCCTGCACGAACTCGACACGCCACCCGGCCGGCTCCCGATCGGCGCCCCCCGCGCCTCGACGGAGTCCGTCGTCGAGCACCTGGCGGCGACCCCGTCCCCCTACCCCGACGGATGCGGAGCCTGGCAGCAGGCCGACGTCCGCACCGCGCGGGACCGGCTCGGCTGGCGCCCCAGGATCAACCTGGAGGAGTCCCTCGCCGACATCTGGATGGAGGCGGCATGCCGTATCTGACCAGCACCGGGGCCCTCCCGCGGACCGGCGGCGCCGAACAGCTCGGAGTCGGCGTCCCCGGCTACGCCCATCCACTGCTCGCACCCGCGGAGTGGGCCGGACTGAACCGCCCGGGCACCCCCCTGCACTGGGCCGCCCTCAACATCGACAACGGTCCGGGCGCCCGACCCGACCCGCACTGCCTCGACGCGGCCGGCCGTCTGCGCAACGCCCGCGCACGAGCCCTGCACAGCGAGGCCCCGCACGACACCGTCCGGGCGGCCGGGGGCAGGTTGCTGGGCCACCTCGACCTCGCCCTCGGCAGCCGCCCCTTCGGCGAGCTGGTCGCGGACGCCCGGTCCTTCCTCGACTGGTACCGCGTCGGCGGCTTCTACCTCGACCGCTGCCCGGCCGAGCGCAGCGGTCTGCCGGCCGTCCGCCGTCTCACCAGCACGCTCGCCGCGCTCCTCGGAGACAGCGACAACGCGGACGAGGAGGGTGGGCTTCTGGTGCTGGGGCTCGGCACCCACCCGTATCCGGGCTACGCGGAGGCCGCCGACCAGCTCGTCACCTTCCGGGGCCCGTGGACCGACTACCGCTGGTCGCAGGTGGCCGAGTGGACCGCCGCGTACGACCCGGGCCGCTTCGCCCACTTCGTCCACGGGGTCCCGCGCACCCACCTGGAGGAGGCCGTGCGGATCGCCCGGTGGCAGGGCGCGGGCACGGTCTTCTTCACCGACCGGGGCGACGCGAGGGGACATACCGACCCATTCGCGGCACTGCCCAGCTACTGGGACGAATTCGTCTCGCGGATCGGACCCGGTATCTCGGAATGAGGAGCGGCGTGGCAGTGTTACGGGAGAACAACCGTACGTAGATGAAGTACGTAGAAACCGACCACCTGCATTGTTGAGGTTCCTGTGTCGCTGCCACCCTTGGTCGAGCCAGCTGCTGAGCTCACCGTCGACGAGGTCCGCAGGTACTCCCGCCACCTGATCATCCCGGATGTCGGGATGGACGGACAGAAGCGGCTGAAGAACGCGAAGGTGCTCTGTGTCGGCGCCGGCGGCCTCGGCTCGCCGGCCCTGATGTACTTGGCCGCGGCCGGCGTCGGCACGCTCGGCATCGTGGAGTTCGACGAGGTCGACGAGTCGAACCTGCAGCGCCAGATCATCCACAGCCAGGCCGATATCGGCAAGTCCAAGGCCCAGTCGGCCAAGGAGACCGTGCAGGGGATCAACCCCCTGGTGAACGTGGTCCTTCACGAGGAGCGGCTCGAAGCCGACAACGTGATGGACATCTTCGCCCAGTACGACCTGATCGTGGACGGTACGGACAACTTCGCCACCCGTTACCTCGTCAACGACGCGGCCGTCCTGCTGAACAAGCCCTATGTCTGGGGCTCGATCTACCGCTTCGACGGCCAGGCGTCCGTCTTCTGGTCCGAGCACGGACCCTGCTACCGCTGCCTCTACCCGGAGCCGCCGCCCCCCGGCATGGTTCCCTCCTGCGCCGAGGGCGGTGTCCTGGGCGTGCTCTGCGCGTCCATCGGCTCCATCCAGGTCAACGAGGCCATCAAGCTGCTCGCTGGTATCGGTGACCCGCTGGTCGGCCGGCTGATGATCTACGACGCCCTGGAGATGCAGTACCGCCAGGTGAAGGTCCGCAAGGACCCGAACTGCGCGGTCTGCGGCGAGAACCCCACCGTCACCGAGCTCATCGACTACGAGGCCTTCTGCGGCGTCGTGTCCGAGGAGGCGCAGGAGGCGGCGGCCGGATCCACGATCACTCCGAAGCAGCTCAAGGAGTGGATCGACGGGGACGAGAAGATCGAGATCATCGACGTCCGCGAGCCGAACGAGTACGAGATCGTCTCGATCCCGGGCGCCAAGCTGATTCCGAAGGACCAGTTCCTCCTGGGCAACGCCCTGCAGGACCTCCCGCAGGACAAGCGCATCGTCCTGCACTGCAAGACCGGTGTCCGCAGCGCCGAGGTCCTCGCGGTCCTCAAGTCGGCGGGCTTCGCCGACGCGGTGCACGTCGGCGGCGGCGTGATCGGGTGGGTCCACCAGATCGAGCCCGAGAAGCCGGTCTACTAGGCCGAAGCCGCACACCCGGCCGACCTGGCCCGTGCGCAGGAAGGGGCCGGCTCCGCACCCGCGGAGCCGGCCCCCTTCGCGTGCTGCGGCGTCAGGAGCAGGTGTGCCCGTCCGCCGGAACCTTCCCGTCGAGGAAGTAGGCGTCGACGAGCGCGGTCACGCACCCGCTCCCGCCGTACGAGCCGTGCCCCTCGCCCTCGTTGGTCACCATGATGCCGACGCCTTCGCCCAGCTCGTCCGCCATCCTCCGTGCGCCCTCGTACGGGGTCGCCGGATCGCCGGTCGTGCCGATGACCAGTACGGGAGCGGCACCCGGCGCACTCGCCTCCGGGGTGTCGCGCTCCCCGTCGACCGGCCACCGGGCACACCATCCGGCCGTGTCCCACGCGAGGAACGGGCCGAAGACGGGTGACACCTCCCGGAAATCGGGAAGCAGCGCCCGTGCCTCGGCGGCCGTCGGTCGCGCCTTGGTGTCGGCGCAGGAAATCGCCCGCTGCGCATGGTTCTGGGTGTCGTAGTGCCCGGTCGCGTCGCGGCCGTTGTACGAGTCGGCCAGCTGGAGCAGCCTGTCGCCCGTGCCTTCGTTCTCGGCCTCGTCGAGCGCCTGGGTCAGCGCCGGCCAGCTGGTCCGGGAGTAGAGCGGCGTCACGATGCCGGTGATGGCGAGATTCTCGTTGAGTGCACGGCCCGATGCGGTCGGCAGCGGCTCCCGGTCCACCCGGCGCAGCAGCTCCACCATGCGCCGCGTCCCCGCCTCCGGGTCCTGGCCGCGGTCCGACAGGTAGTTCTCCAACGCCCGCTGGAAGCCCGCGGCCTGGTTGCGAGCGTGCCCCACCGTGTCCGCCGTCGGGTCGACGACGGCGTCCAGCACGAACCGTCCCACGTGCTCAGGGAAGAGGTGCGCGTAGGTGCCGCCGAGCTCGGTGCCGTACGACATACCGAAGTAGGTCAGCTTCCTGTCACCGAGCGCCCGCCGGATCGCGTCCATGTCCCGGGCGGCGTCGTCGTGCCCACATGGGGGAGCACGGTGCCGGAGAGGCGCAGGCAGCCGGCGCCGAAGTCCGCGCCGTCCTCGACGAAGGCGGTCTCCTCCGCGGCGGTGTCCGGGGTCATGTCGACCTCGCGATAGGCCTTCTCCTGCTCGGCGTCGTCGCGGCAGCGCACCCCGGCACTGCCCGCGACGCCGCGCGGGTCGAAGCCCACCAGGTCGTAACGGGTGTTGAGTCCGGTGTACGCGGCGGCGGCGCGCGGCAGGATCCCGACGCCGGAACCGCCGGGACCACCGAAGTTGAAGAGCATGGAGCCGAGCCGCTCGCCCCTCCTCGTGGCTTCCTTGCGGATCAGCGCGATGCCGATCGTGCCCCCGTCCGGCTCCGCGTAGTCCAGCGGCACGTCGACCGTGGCGCACCGCCACTCCGAGCCGGGAGCGGTGCCGCCCTCCGGGGCCTCGCAGCGTTCCCAGTCCAGCTGCCCGGACGAGGTCGCGGTGGGATCCGGGGTGGTGTCGCAGCCCGCGAGCACCCCCGTCACCACCAGCACAGCCCCGGCCAGGACCGCGGCCTGCCGCACCCCTGCGCGTACGCCCATCCGTATCCCCCTCCCCTGCCCCGAGGGCGATGCCCCGCAGCAAGGGGGCGCGACCTGGGAGTTACTCGATCTCCGGCCATGCTAATCCGCCGCCCCGGCAGCGGGCGGCGGACAGCCGTGCGGGGCCGGGGCGGACCTGCCGGGGGTTCACGAACAGACGGTGCCGTCCGCCGGGACCCTGCCGTCCAGCAGGTAACCGTCCACGGCCTTCTGCACGCAGGTGCTGCCGCCGTTGTACGCGCCGTGCCCCTGGCCCTTGTACGTGAGCTCGACCCCGACCCCCTTGCCGAGTTCGGTGGCCATCGCCTTGGCGCCGGCGTACGGCGTCGCCGGGTCTCCGGTGTTCCCGATGACCAGGATGGGAGCGGACCCCGGGGCGCTGACGTCCGGGGTGGCCCAGGCGCCCGCGACGGGCCAGCCCGTGCAGGACATCAGCCCCCAGCCCAGGTAGTCGCCGAAGACCGGGGAGGCCTTGCGGAACTCGGGGAGCGCCGCCCTCGTCTGTTCCGGGGTGAAGCGCTGCTCGGAGTCGGCGCAGTTGATGGCCGCGTTGGCGGCGTTCGAGTTGTCGTAGTGACCGTTCTCGGTACGGCCGTTCAGCGAGTCGGCGAGCGCGAGCAGCAGACCGCCGTTGTCACCGTCCGCCTCGTCGAGTCCCTGTTCGAGCAGTGGCCAGGTCTCCTTGGAATACAGAGCCGACGCGATGCCCGTGGTGGCCTGGGTCTGCGTCAGCTCCCTCTCCCCGAGGCCCGGGACGGGCGACTTCTCCAGGTCGGCGAGGAGCGCGGCGATCCAGTCCTGGACCTCCGCGGCCGAGGATCCGGGGAGCTTGCAGTCGTCGCGTTCGGCGCAGTCGGCGGTGAAGTTGTCCAGGGCGAGCTGGAACCCCCGGGCCTGGCCGATCGAGGACTGCTTCGCGTCCTGGGTCGGGTCCACCACGGCGTCCAGGACGGCCCGGCCGACGTTCTTCGGGTACAGGTGGGCGTAGACGCCGCCCAGTTCGGTGCCGTAGGAGATCCCGAAGTAGTTCAGCTTCTTGTCGCCGAGCACCTGGCGCAGGAGGTCCATGTCCCGGGCGGCGTTGGCCGTGCCGACGTAGGGCAGTTCGTCCCCGGAGTTCTTCTCGCAGTCGGCGATGTAGGACTTCAGGTCCTCGACGAAGGCCTTCTCCTCCTTCGCGTCGTCCGGGGTGCCGTCCCTCTCGTAGCGGGCGTCGAGTTGCTGGTCGTCCGAGCATGCGACGCCCTCGCTGCGGCCGACCCCGCGCGGATCGAAGCTCACCAGGTCGTAGCGGGTACGGAGGGCGTCGTACGCGGTGCCGAAGGACGGCAGCGTGGCGACACCCGAGGCGCCCGGCCCGCCGAAGTTGAACACGAGGGAACCGAGCCGCCGGTCCTTGTCCCTGGCGGTGGCGCGGATCAGCGCCAGCTCGATGGTCCTGCCGCCCGGATGTGCGTAGTCGAGCGGTACGTCCATGAAGGAGCACTCCCACGACGCCCCGCCCGGGAGCGGGGACGGAGCCGTGCCGCTGCCCTGCGCCTCGCTCGGCGCCGGGCAGGGCTGCCAGTCGGGCTTCTGGGAGGTCAGCTTCTCCGCCGTCGCCGTGGGGGCCGCGGTCGACGCGGCGGAGGGCACCGACCGGTCCAGACTCCCGCCGTCGTCGTCCGAACAGGCGGCCAGGGGCAGCAGCACCACGGTGGTGGCGACGAGGGCAGCGGAACGCACGGCGGGGGAAGTCCTCATAGCCCCCATCGTGCGGCGGGGGGCGGGCAACCGCGCGGGGCGCGGTCCATGCGGGTGGCCCGCCCCTTCCCCCGTCGCCGGGCCGGACCCGGCTAGAGCTCGCCCTTGCGGGTCAGCTGGTTGAAGCAGATCCAGCCCGGGAGCACCGGCAGCCACAACGTCATCACGCGGTAGAGCAGCACCGCCGGCGCCGCGACCTCCTTCGGCAGGCCGACGGCGATCAGGCCCAGGGTCAGGGCCCCCTCGACGGCCCCCATACCGCCCGGGGTGGGGGCCGCCGAACCGAGGGCGTTGCCCGCGAGGAAGACCACCGCGATACTGGCGTAGCTGAGCTGCGGGACGTCGGGGCCGCTGAACGCGCGGATCGACGCGTCCAGGCAGAGCACGAAGAGGCCGGTCAGCAGCAGCATTCCGCCGATGCCCGTGACCAGCTTCTGCGGGCGCTGCACGACATCGAGCATGCGCGGGACGACGCCGGCGAACAGCGACCGGACGCGCGTCACGACGAACTTCCGCAGGAACGGGATCGCCGTCACCACCAGCACGAGCACGGCGACGGTCAGCAGCCCCGCGATCACCGTCCTCGAGGGGGTGAGCGAGTCCGGGGTCTTCTCCGTACCCGTCAGGTAGCCGAACAGGGCGAGCAGCAGGATGTGGCAGCCCAGCCCGAACAGCTGGGAGGCGCCGACACTGGCGACGGCGAGTCCCGGGCGCACCCCGGCGCGCTGGAGGAAGCGCGTGTTGAGTGCCACCCCGCCGACCGCGGCCGGAGCGACGATCTTCACGAAGGACCCCGCCACCTGGGCCAGCACGGTTCTGCCGAACGGAACCCGCTCGGGCACGAAGCCGAGCAGGCTCATGGCCGCCGCGACATAACTCAGGGCGGAGAAGCCCAGGGCCGCCGCGACCCAGCCCCACTCCGCCTGCTCCACGACCGTGCCGAAATCGGCCTCGGTGACCTGGGAGATCAGGAAGTACGCGGCGATCGAGCCGGCGATGAAGCTGAACAGTGTCCGCGGCTTGATGCGCTCCAGCCTGACCGGCTCCACGGGCGCCTGCGGGCGGATCAGCAGCACCTGGCGCCGGATCTGGGCGAGCATGTCCTCCTCGCGCGCCTCGTCCAGGGCGTCGTCTATCGCCCGCTTCTCGGCCTGCTTCTCCGTGCGCAGCGACTTGCGGGCCGCCTTGCGGTCGCCGGCCGGCCCCTCGTGCTCCTGCGCCCTGGCCTGCTTGGCCGCCTGGGACGCCTCCAGCACCGCGTCCCGCTCGCGCTGCGAACGCTCCCGGGCGAGGCGGCGCAGCGTCGCACGGGTGGAGCGGCTGAGGGCGATCGGCTGGAGCAGCGGCAGGCAGTCGGCGACGGCGTCGGGCCCCAGGACGGCGAGCGCCCCGGCGACGGCCCGTTCGGCGCCCACCCGCAGGCCGGTGGTGGTGAGCAGCTGGGCGACGTCCATGCGCAGGACCAGGTCACCGGCCGCGATCTCGCCGCCCCGCAGATCCGTGACGAACACGGTGCCGGGACGATCCACGAGGATCGCGTCCCCCGTGAGCCTGCGGTGGGCGATCCGGCGCGACTGGAGCGCCTTCACCTGACGCCACGCGCCGCGTACCAGGTCGTCGGTGATCTCCTCGTCCGCCATCGCGTCCAGCGAGTGCCCGCCGATGTGCTCGTAGACGAGCATCACGGCGTCGGGACCGAGCTCGGAGGTGGCGATGAGCTTGGGCGCGTTGGCCCCGGCGGCGATCGCCGCGTACGCGAGGAGAGCCTCCTGTTCCAGTGCCTGGCGCAGCGACTGGATGGAGCGGCGCTGGGTGATGCTGCGCAGGGTGAGCCTGCGCCACACGCGGTAGAAGAAGCCCTGCGCCTGCTGCTCCCGGTCGACGACCGTCACGTCCAGCGGTGGCCCGTCCTCCAGTGTGACGAGGTAGCGGCGGCCCCGGTCGCTCTGGTCGATGTTGTCGGGGGTGTCCTCCGCCTCCGTCCGCATCGCAGCCACCGGACGGAACCCGACGTGGCGCAGACCGGCCATGAGGTGCTGGCCGGTCGGACGGACGTTCGGCGAGCCGACGGCGTACAGGGTGCCGTACGCCACCGTCCAGCCGATCAGCACCGTGAGCACGATCGAGAACGGCGTGGTGTAGCCCCCGACCAGCATGGCGAAGGCGTCCAGGAGCAGCACCACCCACAGGACGACCCGCCAGCGCGGTCTGCGCGCCATCCCGACGGCCGTCATGTAGGCGATGACGGGCGCGAGGTACCCGTGTACCGGATCGGTGAGGGCGTCACCGGGCTGGGGCTGGGTCAGCGCCTCGCGGATGGTGCCGGGCGCCGACCTGGCGACCCAGAGGTCGGTGGCCAGGGTGACCCCGTGGGCGAGCACGGCGGCGAGCACGCCGTCCGCGATGCGCAGCCCGTCACGTTTGACGAGGCGCTCGATGGCGAAGGCCACGGGCACGAGGAGTACGGCGATGCTCGACACCAGGCCGGCGAGCTTGATCAGCAGGTCCGGCGCCTGGTCCGTGCCCTTGGAGATGTCGTCCTCGAGGCCGGTGGTGGTCCCCTGGGCGAAGGCGGCGACGGCGAAGAGCAGGACGATCGCCAGGACGCCGACGAGCAGCCGCAACAGGTCGGAGGGGCGGTGCACCCGGGCGGGGAGCAGCGGTTCGTCGCCTGACACGCGGTCCGTCAGAGTGGCGTCGGCCGACGCCAGGGTCGAGCCGGTGAGCGTCTCGGGAGCCTTCCGGAGGTCGGCGCCACCGGACGGACCGGGGCCGGGCTCCGCATCGGGGCGCGGCTCCGCGTCGGAGCCCTCCGAGGCGCCGGGGCGCGGCTCAGCATCAGGGGCGTCCGCCGCCTTCGGTGGCTGCACGCCCTGCTCCTTCGTCGCCTCTGATTGGTCTTCGTGTTCTCGTATCACCGGTCACCGCCCGCACGATGGTGGCACGGCGTGCAGACAGAGGGGGGCATGAGGGGGCATTGCACGGGCGCGCGAAGCGCAACATACGCTTTTTCGCCCCCGCCCGCCTGCCGTGTGACCAGGGTTACACCGAACCGGCACGCCTGTCGGTGGCGTACGGCAGGATGTGTCGGATGAGCAAGAACCGGACACCCGGAGCCTCCGTCGGTGCCGTGCCCTCCGGGTCCTCCGAGCCCCCGGCGTCCGCCGCGCCCGCCGCGTCCCGAGCGCCCGTCGTCGCCGAGCTGCCCGCGTACGCGGAGCGGGTCCTGGACGTCGCCGACCTGATCCCGCCCGGTCGCGTCATGACCTACGGAGACGTCGCCGAATGGCTCGGTGACGGCGGGCCCAGGCAGGTGGGCAGGGCCATGGCGCTGTACGGCTCCGCGGTGCCGTGGTGGCGTGTGGTGCGGGCCGACGGGGCACTCCTGCCGGGACACGAGCAGCGCGCCCTGGGCCACTACCAGGAGGAGGGCACTCCGCTGCGCCCGGCCCCGCGGAGTGCGGAGGGGCACCTCCCGCGCCTCGACATGAAGCGGGCCAGGTGGGACGGCATCGACGGGGCCGGTGTTCCGGGCGGGGCCGGTGATCCGGACGGGGGCGAGGAAACTCACATGTGACAGCTTCGGCCATCGTGTCCCGCCGCGACAGGCGCCGGGCCGGTAGGAGGGCGCCCGCCCGCTCCGGAGGCGCACACGTGACGAGGGACGCAGCCACCTCGCCGCATTCCGCCCCGGCACCGGCGTAGCGTCGTTCACGCGCACGGCTCCGCTCATCGTGGCCGGCAGCGCATCCAGGCACCGCACAGACCGAGTACACCCACCAGGACCGGCGATCCACGTGAGCTCCTCCTCCACCACCCGGCACAGCCCGCACCGTCAGGCACGGCGGCGGGCCCCGGGCGCGTACCGGCTGGTGCGCACCCCCCCGGGTTCGGTGGGCCCCCCTCTTCTGGACGCGGCCCAACGTGCGGTGGTCGACCACCGGGACGGGCCGCTGCTCGTCCTCGCGGGACCGGGCACCGGCAAGACCACGACACTCGTCGAGACGGTGGCACGGCGCGTGGCCGCGGGGACCGACCCCGCCCGGATCCTGGTCCTCACCTTCAGCCGCAAGGCCGCCGTGGAGCTGCGCGACCGTATGGCGTCACGGCTGGGCGGCACCCGGGGCCCGCAGGCCACCACCTTCCACTCGTACTGCTACGCCCTGGTCCGCGCCCACCAGGACGCGGACCTGTTCGCCGATCCGCTGCGCCTGCTCTCCGGACCGGAGCAGGACGTCACCGTCCGCGAGCTGCTCGCCGGTCAGCTCGGTCTGGAGAAGGCAGGGCTCGCCCATGTGCGCTGGCCCGACGAACTGCGGGCCTGCCTGACCACCCGGGGTTTCGCCGACGAGGTACGCGCGGTGCTGGCCCGCAGCCGTGAACTGGGCCTCGGCCCCGACGCCCTCGCCGCCTTCGCCCGCCGCACCGGCCGCCCGGACTGGAACGCCGCCGCCCAGTTCCTCGCCGAGTACCTCGACATCCTCGACGCCCAAGGCGTCCTGGACTACGCCGAACTGGTCCACCGGGCGGTCCTGCTCGCCGAGCGGCCGGAGGTGGCGGCCGAGCTCGCCCGCAGTTACGACCTGGTCCTCGTCGACGAATACCAGGACACGGACCCGGCCCAGGTGCGCCTGCTGCACGCCTTGGCGGGCAACCGGGGGAGCGGTGTCCCGGGTGCCGGCGGCGGCCGGACGCTGATCGCCTTCGGCGACCCGGACCAGTCGATCTACGCCTTCCGGGGCGCCGACGTGAACGGCATCCTCGACTTCCCGGACGCGTTCCGCCGGGCCGACGGGGCGCCCGCCCCCGTCGGTGTCCTCACCACCTCCCGCCGGTCCGGCGCGACGCTGCTCGCCGCCACGCGGCTGCTGACCCGCCGGATGCCGCTCACACGCTTGCCGTCGGACAAGGTGCGCGCGCACCGCGAGCTGTCGGCCGTGCGCGAGGGCGGCACGGTGGAGACGTACACCTATCCGACCGCCTCCACGGAGCTGGAGAACATCGCCGACCTGCTGCGGCGCGCGCACCTCGAGGACGGGGTGCCGTGGAAGGACATGGCGGTCCTGGTGCGTGCCGGAGGCCGTTCCATCCCTTCCGTGCGCCGGGCTCTTACCTCTGCGGGCGTCCCCCTGGAGGTGGACGGCGACGACCTCCCCCTGCGCCACGAACCCGCGGTGGCCCCGCTGCTGACCGCTCTGCGCACGGTCGCCACGGCGGCGCTGGGCGGCGCGGGCGGCGCCGTGGCGGAGCGGCGGCCGGTGGGCGAGGCCGACGCCGAGCGGCCGGCCGGTGAGGCCGACGCCGGAAGTGACACGGTCCCGGGAGCGCTCCACGCCGGGGCGGAGGACGGCGCCGGACCCGACGCGGCTCCCGGGCAGTCGCCTGCGGAGGACGACGAAACGGCTCCCGGGCCGTCGCCTGCGGAGGACGAAACGGCGCGCGGCCTGCTCGACACCGAGACGGCCCTCGCCCTGCTCACCTCCCCGCTCGGTTCCATGGACGCCGCCGATCTCCGCCGTCTCGGCCGGGCACTGCGCGACGAGGAGCGGGCCGCCGGCAACCGCGTACCGCCCCCGTCAGGAGAGCTGCTCGCACGGGCGCTCGCCGAGCCCGAACGGCTCGCCACACACGATCCGGCGTACGCCCGGGGGGCCCAGCGCCTCGGCGCGCTCCTGCGCAAGGCCCGCGAACTCCTCGAGGGCGGCGGCACGGCGGAGGAGGCCCTCTGGGCGCTGTGGAACGGCACCCCCTGGCCGGGCCGGCTCGAGCGGGCCGCCCTGCGCGGCGGCGTGAGCGGCCGGAACGCCGACCGGGACCTCGACGCCGTCTGCGCCTTGTTCGACACCGCGGCGAGAGCCGAGGAACGCACCGGGGGACGGGGAGCGCTCAACTTCCTGGAAGAGGTCGACGCCCAGGACATCGCCGCCGACACCCTCTCCCGGCGTGCCGTGCGACCCGACGCCGTGCGTCTGATGACCGCGCACCGGTCCAAGGGACTGGAGTGGCGGCTGGTCGTCGTCGCAGGCGTGCAGGAGGGACTCTGGCCCGACCTGCGCCGGCGGGGCTCGCTCCTCGAGGCGGACCGGATCGGGCGCGACGGACTGGCGGAACCGCTTACCCCCGGGGCGCTCCTCGCCGAGGAACGCCGCCTCTTCTACGTCGCCGCGACCCGCGCCCGTGAGCGGCTCGTCGTCACCGCGGTCAAGGCGCCCGCCGACGACGGCGACCAGCCGTCCCGCTTCCTCACCGAACTCGGTGCCGAACCCCGGGACGTCACCGGCAGGCCCCGCCGCCCCCTCGCGGTCGCCTCGCTCGTCGCCGAGCTCCGGGCGACGACCGTCGACCCCCGGGCCTCCGACGCTCTGCGCGACGCCGCGGCCCAGCGGCTCGCACGGCTCGCGGCGCTCACCGACGACGAGGGCCGGCCGCTCGTCCCGGCCGCCCATCCCTACCGCTGGTGGGGGCTGAACGAGCCCACCCGCTCCGAGGTCCCGCTGCGTGACCGCGACCGTCCCGTCGCGCTCTCCGGGAGCGCGCTCGACCAGCTCGCCAACACCTGCGCCCTCCAGTGGTTCCTGGGCCGCGAAGTGAAGGCGGACGCCCCGGCGACGGCAGCACAGGGCTTCGGCAACGTGGTGCACGTCCTGGCCGACGAGGTGGCGTCCGGACGTACCGCCGCCGATCTGGACGTCCTGATGGAACGCCTGGACTCCGTGTGGAACGGCCTGGTCTTCGACGCACCCTGGAAGTCCGGCCAGGAGAAGGACCAGGCGCGAGCCGCCCTCGAACGCTTCCTGCGCTGGCACGTCATGGACCGCGGCGGCCGTACGCCCGCCGCCAGTGAGCACGACTTCGACGTGACGCTCGACGCGGGCGAGTACGAGGTGCGCATCCGCGGCTCCATGGACCGGGTCGAACAGGACGCCGAGGGCCGGGCCTACGTCGTCGACTTCAAGACCGGGAAGGCGGCCCCGACGAAGGACGAGGTCGCCGCCCACCCCCAGCTCGCCGTGTACCAGCTGGCCGTCAGGGAAGGCGCCGTCGACGACGTGTTCGACGGCCGCCGCCCCGAAGCCGGTGGCGCCGAGCTCGTACAGCTGCGCCAGCCCGCGCCGAAGAAGGAGGGTGGCGACGCCTTCCCCAGGGTGCAGGCCCAGGAACCCCTCTCCGGCGAGTGGGTCTCCGACCTCCTGGCGACGGCGGCCGGCCGTGTCCTGGACGAACGGTTCACTCCCACGACCGGCCAGCACTGCACCCACTGCGCCTTCCGGGCCTCGTGCAGCGCGCAGCCCGAGGGCCGCCAGATCATCGAATGACCTCCGGGGCGGCGACCGGCGGGGAGGGCGTTGTCGGTCTCTCCGGTTAGCCTTTCTGGAGTGTCCACCCGTATCACCGATCCCGAGCAGCTCAAGGAGCTCCTCGGGGTCCCCTTCACCCCGGAGCAGACGGCCTGCATCACCGCGCCGCCGGCCCCGCAGGTGATCGTGGCCGGAGCCGGCTCGGGAAAGACCACGGTGATGGCCGCCCGGGTGGTGTGGCTGGTGGGTACCGGCCAGGTGGCCCCCGAGCAGGTCCTCGGCCTGACCTTCACCAACAAGGCGGCGGGTGAGCTCGCCGAACGCGTCCGCAAGGCCCTCGTCCGGGCCGGGGTCACCGATCCGGACGTCATCGACCCGGACAACCCGCCGGGCGAGCCCAGCATCTCGACGTACCACGCCTTCGCCGGCCGGCTCCTCACCGACCACGGCCTGCGGATCGGGCTGGAACCCACGACCCGCCTCCTCGCCGACGCCACCCGCCACCAGCTCGCCGCCCGGGTGCTGCGGGAGGCGCCCGGCCCCTACCCCGCCCTGACCCGGTCCTTCCCCACCCTGGTCAGTGACCTGCTCGCCCTGGACGCCGAGCTCTCCGAACACCTCGTACGCCCCGAGCGGCTCGCCGCGTACGACACCGAGCTGCTCGCCGCGCTGGAGACGGCACGGCTCACCAACGCCGAGCTGCGCAAGATCCCCGAGGCGGCCGCGGCCCGCCGCGAGCTCCTCGAACTGACCCGGCGCTACCGGGACGCCAAACGCAGCCGCGACCTCCTCGACTTCGGCGACCAGATCGCGCTCTCCGCCGAGCTCGCCCTCACCCGGCCCGAGGTCGGCGTCGTCCTGCGGGACGAATTCCGGGTCGTCCTGCTCGACGAGTACCAGGACACCTCCGTGGCCCAGCGGCTCCTGCTCGCCGCCCTCTTCGGCGGGGAGGGCGGGGCCACGACCGGTCACGCCGTCACCGCCGTCGGCGACCCCTGCCAGGCGATCTACGGCTGGCGCGGAGCCTCCGTCGCCAACCTCGACGACTTCCCGCTCCACTTCCCGCACGCCGACGGCACCCCGGCGACCCGCTACTCCCTCAGCGAGAACCGCCGCAGCGGAGGCCGCCTCCTCCACCTCGCCAACGCTCTCGCCGGCCCACTGCGCGCCATGCACGAGGGCGTCGAGGCCCTGCGCCCCGCCCCCGGCGCGGAGCGCGACGGCACGGTCCGATGCGCCCTCCTGCGTACGCACGCCGAGGAGATCGACTGGCTCGCCGACTCCCTCGCGCACCTGGTGGGGACGGGCACGGCCCCCGGGGAGATCGCCGTCCTGTGCCGTACCGCCGGGGACTTCCCGCGCATCCAGGCAGCCCTCGTCGCTCGTGACATCCCCGTCGAGGTCGTCGGCCTGGCCGGACTGCTGCACCTCCCGGAGGTCGCCGATCTCGTCGCGGTCTGCGAAGTCCTCCAGGATCCGGGGGCCAACGCCTCGCTGGTCCGGCTGCTCACGGGCCCGCGCTGGCGCATCGGCCCCAGGGACCTCGCCCTCCTCGGCCGCCGCGCACGCCTCCTGGTGCACCGCTCGTCCCCCGGCGGCGAGGACATCGACCCGGACATCCGTCTGGCCGAGGCCGTGGAGGGCATCGACCCCGCGGAGGTGATCTCGCTCGCCGACGCCCTCGACACGTTCCTGGAGGCCGGAGGGGCGGAGGACGACGGGCTGCCGTTCTCCGCCGAGGCCCGTGTCCGTTTCGCACGCCTGGCCACCGAGCTCCGCGACCTGCGCCGCGCGCTGGCCGACCCCCTCATGGACGTGCTGCACCGCGTGCTCTCCACCACCGGTCTCGAGGTCGAACTCTCCGCGTCGCCGCACGCCCTGGCCGCACGCCGCCGCGAGACCCTCGCCAACTTCCTGGATGTCGCGGCCGGCTTCGCCGCAGTGGACGGGGAGGCCTCGCTGCTGGCCTTCCTCGGCTTCCTGCGCACCGCCGCGCAGTACGAGAAGGGCCTGGACAACGCCCTGCCCGGCGGCGAGAACACCGTCAAGGTCCTCACCGCCCACAAGTCCAAGGGCCTGGAGTGGGACGTCGTCGCCGTGCCCGGACTGGTCACCGGCCAGTTCCCCAGCGGGCAGTCCCGGGACGCCTGGACCTCGCAGTCCAAGGTCCTGCCGCACGCCCTGCGCGGCGACGCGGCCACCCTCCCGGTCGTCCCCTCCTGGGACGCCAAGGGCCTGAAGGCCTTCAAGGAGGAGATGAAGGAGCATCAGCACACCGAGGAGCTCCGCCTCGGCTACGTCACCTTCACCCGCCCCCGGAGCCTTCTCCTGGGCTCCGGCCACTGGTGGGGGCCGTCCCAGAAGAAGGCCCGCGGCCCGTCCGCCTTTCTGGAGGCGCTGTACGGGCACTGCGCGGCCGGGTACGGCGAGATCGAGGTCTGGGCCGACGAACCCGCGGAGGACGAGGAGAATCCCGCACTCCAGGAGCGGGACGCCGACCAGGCCTGGCCGCTCCCCCTGGACGGCACGGCCATGGCCCGCCGCCGGGCCGCCAGGGACACGGTGCTGGCCCACCTGGAGGCCCTGGCCGCCACCCCCGTACCTGACGTGTACGCCGGGCCCTCCCCGTACGACGACGAGGCGCCGTACGGGGAGGAGGACGCGCCGTACGACGAGGAGGACGCGCCGTACGACGACCCGTTCCCGGACGGTGACCCGCATGCGGACACCCCTGTCCCCGCTGCGGGGGAGGCCGCTCGGCACATCCCCGCCGCCCGCGCCCCCGTGGACCCGGACGCCGGCACGCACCTGCGTCCGGACGCCGAAGCGGAGGCCGGCCTGACCCCGGAGGAAGCCCGCGCACTCGCCTCCTGGGACCGTGATCTCGACGCCCTCGCCGGGGAGCTGCGCCGTGCCCGCGCGGGTGTGCGCGACGTCCTCGTACCCGCCTCGCTCTCCGCCACCCAGCTGCTGCACCTGGCCGCCGACCCCGACGGCTTCGCTCGCGAGCTCGCCCGCCCCATGCCCAGGGCCCCACAGCCCGCGGCCCGCCGCGGAACCCGTTTCCACGCGTGGGTGGAGTCCCGCTTCGAGGAGCTGCCGCTGCCCATGCTCGGCCCGGACGAGCTCCCCGGAGGTGGCGAGGACGACGCGGAGATCGCCGACGAACGCGATCTCGCCGAGCTCAAGGAGGCCTTCGAGCGTACGGAGTACGCCCGGCGTACCCCGTACCGCGTCGAGACCCCGTTCCAGATCGTCCTCGCGGGCCGGCTGATCCGCGGCCGGATCGACGCGGTGTACCGCACCGGGGACACGTACGAGATCGTCGACTGGAAGACCACCCGGCACCGCACGGCCGACCCGCTCCAGCTCGCCGTCTACCGGCTGGCCTGGTCCGAGCTGCACGGCCTGCCCCTGGACTCGGTGACGGCGACCTTCCTGTACGTGCGCACCGGGGAGACCGTCCGCCCCACCGCCCTGCCCGGCCGGGCGGAGCTGGAACAGCTCCTGCTGGACGAGCCACCTCCGCGGGGCCGATAGGCTCAGGAGCATGAGCGACACCCCGGACAATGCCGTCCGTACGTACACCGAGCAGCACCGCGCGGCCTTTCTCGAGGACCTTGCCGAGTGGCTGCGCATCCCGTCCGTATCCGCTCAGCCGGAGCACGACGGGGACGTACGGCGCAGCGCCGAGTGGCTGTCCGCCAAGCTCGCGGAGACCGGCTTCCCGGTCACCGAGATCTGGGAGACGCCCGGCGCCCCCGCGGTGTTCGCCGAATGGCCGTCCGACGACCCGGACGCACCGGTCGTGCTCGTCTACGGCCATCACGACGTACAGCCGGCGGCCCGCGAGGACGGCTGGCACACCGACCCGTTCGAACCGGTGATCCGCGACGGCAGGATGTACGGACGCGGCGCGGCCGACGACAAGGGCCAGGTGTTCTTCCACACACTGGGTGTCCGGGCCCACCTCGCCGCGACCGGCCGCACCACTCCCGCCGTGCACCTCAAACTCCTCGTCGAGGGCGAGGAGGAGTCCGGTTCCCCGAACTTCCGGGCGCTGGCCGAGCAGCGGGCCTCCCGGCTCGCCGCGGACGTCGTGGTCGTCTCCGACACCGGCATGTGGGACGAGAACACCCCCAGCGTCTGCACCGGCATGCGGGGCCTCGCGGAGTGCGAGATCGAGCTGTACGGCCCCGACCAGGACATCCACTCCGGGTCCTTCGGCGGCGCGGTACCCAACCCCGCGACCGCCCTCGCCCGCCTCGTCGCGGCGCTCCACGACGCCGAGGGCCGGGTGGCGGTCCCCGGTTTCTACGACGGCGTGGCCGAACTGACCGACACCGAGCGCGCCCTCTTCGCCGAACTGCCCTTCGACGAGGACGCCTGGCTGCGCACCGCCGCCTCCCACGCCACGGCGGGGGAGGCCGGCTTCACCACTCTGGAGCGCGTCTGGGCCCGCCCCACCGCCGAGGTCAACGGAATCGGTGGTGGCTATCAGGGCGCGGGCAGCAAGACCGTCATCCCCTCCTCGGCCCTGGTGAAGCTGAGCTTCAGGCTCGTCGCCGGCCAGGACCCGGCCCACGTCCAGAAGCTGGTCCGCACCTGGGCCGAGGACCGGATCCC
This sequence comes from Streptomyces sp. B1I3, assembly GCF_030816615.1. Classification (NCBI taxonomy): domain Bacteria; kingdom Bacillati; phylum Actinomycetota; class Actinomycetes; order Kitasatosporales; family Streptomycetaceae; genus Streptomyces; species Streptomyces sp. B1I3. Next base: position 2,856,340 of record NZ_JAUSYD010000001.1, on the reverse strand, counting down.
GGCCGGCATCCGCCACCGCATCACCTTCTCGCCCGCCACCCGCCCCTGCCTGACCCCGCTCGACCACCCCGCGCTCCAGGCGGCGGCCCGGGCCATGGGACGCGCGTTCGGGCAGAAGATCCTGTTCACCCGGGAGGGCGGGTCGGGTCCTGCCGCCGACCTGCAGGACGTGCTCGGCGCACCCGTGCTCTTCCTGGGCATCTCCGTGCCGTCCGACGGCTGGCACGGTCCCGACGAGAAGGTCGAGCTCGACCTCCTCCTCAAGGGCGTGGAGACCAGCGCCCACCTGTGGGGCGAGCTGGCCGCGGCACCCCGCTGAATCCTCTGAACACCCGATCCATCCCCGGGGGAGTAGGAAGCACCTGTGAGCACCTTCGACAACGCCAGCGCAGACCGCCCGATCGGTCTCACCGCGCCCAGCGGCATCGACCGCGCCGCGCACCACCGGCTCGACGAGGCCTGGCTCGCCGCAGCCTGGAGCCACCCGACGACCAGGGTCTTCGTCGTCTCCGGCGGTCAGGCGCTCATCGACGACACCCCCGACGGCGGCACCGAGCTCGTCATGACGCCGTCCTTCGAGGCGCCGCTCACCGAGACCCACCGCTACTTCCTCGGCACGGACGAGGACGGCGTCCGCTACTTCGCACTCCAGAAGGACTCCCTCCCGGGCCGCATGGACCAGTCCGCGCGCCCCGCCGGGCTGCGCGAGGCCGGACTCCTCCTCGGCGCACGTGATGCCGGGCTCATGGTGCACGCCGTCGCCCTGGAGAACTGGCAGCGGCTGCACCGCTTCTGCTCCCGCTGCGGAGATCGCACGGTCATCGCGGCGGCCGGCCACATCCGCCGCTGCCAGGCCTGCGGCGCCGAGCACTACCCGCGGACCGACCCGGCGGTGATCATGCTGGTCACCGACGACCAGGACCGGGCACTCCTGGGGCGTCAGGTGCACTGGCCGGAGGGCCGCTTCTCGACGCTCGCCGGTTTCGTGGAACCCGGGGAGTCGATCGAGCAGTCCGTGGCTCGTGAGGTGTTCGAGGAGGCGGGGATCACGGTCGGTGAGGTCGAGTACATCGCCAGCCAGCCCTGGCCGTTCCCCTCCAGCCTGATGCTCGGCTTCATGGCTCGCGCCACCTCCTCGGAGATCGAGGTGGACGGCGAGGAGATCGAGGAGGCCCGGTGGTTCTCCCGCGAGGAACTCACGGAGGCCTTCGAGTCGGGTGCGGTCCTGCCGCCGTTCGGCGTCTCGATCGCCGCCCGCCTCATCGAGCTCTGGTACGGCAAGCCGCTCCCGAGGCCGGGCAACGCCGGCTGAGCGTCCGTGCAAGGAGAAGGCCCCCGCCTCGGCGGGGGCCTTCTCCTTGCACGGACGCGGCGTGGAGCCGGTCAGGCGCCGATCTTCTGCTTGACCTGGGCCAGCGAGGGGTTGGTCAGCGTCGAGCCGTCGGGAAAGAGCACAGTCGGAACCGTCTGGTTTCCGCCATTCGCCTTCTCGACGAAGGCTGCCGACTCCGGGTCCTGCTCGATGTTGACCTCGGTGTACGCGATGCCTTCGCGGTCCATCTGACCCTTGAGCCGGCGGCAGTAGCCGCACCACGTGGTGCTGTACATCGTCACAGTGCCCGGCATGTCGTCGGCGCTCCTTTGTCTCGTCCGTCTTGCTGAGAAGAGCGGAACAGCACGGCTCGCGCACTGTCCCGCATGCAGGGGAACGTACGGGAGCCGATCGCCATTCCCGTCACCGCCTCCTGACCGCCCCACCGGTATGACGAACGGCACCCCCTGTGGACAACCTCCGCGCCAGCCCCTTGCGACCTGGCAGCATGGCAGGGTGACAGCAGCAACGCACTCCACCCTTTTCCCGCAGGTCCCCGACTCCCCGGACGCTGTGCTGGACGGGCTCGACCCGGAGCAGCGCGAGGTCGCCGTGGCTCTCGGCGGTCCTGTGTGTGTCCTGGCCGGAGCCGGTACGGGCAAGACGCGGGCGATCACCCATCGCATCGCGTACGGAGTGCGTGCCGGAATCCTCCAGCCGTCCACCGTCCTGGCCGTCACCTTCACCAACCGGGCGGCGGGCGAGATGCGGGGCCGGCTCCGCCAGCTCGGCGCGACCGGCGTGCAGGCCCGGACGTTCCACTCCGCGGCCCTGCGCCAGCTGCAGTACTTCTGGCCGAAAGCAGTCGGTGGCGAGCTGCCCCGGTTGCTGGAGCGCAAGGTCCAGCTGGTCGCCGAGGCGGCGGCCCGCTGCGGGATCCGCCTCGACCGCAACGAACTGCGCGACGTCACGAGCGAGATCGAGTGGGCCAAGGTGACACAGACGGTGCCCGCCGACTATCCGGCCGCGGTCGCGAAGACCCAGCGGGACGCACCGCGCGACCCGGCCGAGCTCTCCCAGATCTACGGGACGTACGAGCAGCTGAAGCGCGACCGCTCGGTGATCGACTTCGAGGACGTACTGCTCCTCACCGTCGGCATCCTCCAGGACCGGCACGACATCGCCGACCACGTGCGCCGCCAGTACCAGCACTTCGTCGTCGACGAGTACCAGGACGTCAGCCCGCTCCAGCAGCGGCTCCTCGATCTCTGGCTCGGCGACCGGGACAGTCTCTGCGTCGTCGGCGACGTCGGCCAGACGATCTACTCCTTCACCGGTGCCACCCCCGACCACCTGCTGAATTTCCGCACCCGCCATCCGAACGCGACGGTGGTCAAGCTGGTGCGGGACTACCGCTCCACACCGCAGGTCGTCCATCTGGCCAACGGCCTGCTGAGCCAGGCCCGGGGGAGGGCGGCCGAGCATCGGCTCGAACTGATCTCACAGCGAGCCAAGGGGCCCGAACCCACCTACACGGAATACCCGGACGAGCCGGCGGAGGCCGAGGGGACCGCCCGCCGGATCCGCGATCTGATCGCCGCCGGGGTGCCGGCCGGTGAGATCGCCGTGCTGTACCGGGTCAACTCCCAGTCCGAGGTCTACGAGCAGGCACTCGCGGACGCTGGCGTGCCGTACCAGCTGCGCGGTGCCGAGCGCTTCTTCGACCGAGCTGAGGTGCGGGAGGCGGGCGTCGCCCTGCGCGGGGCCGCTCGCGCGGGGAGCAACGACTCCCTGCTCGACGGCGCCGACGACCTGGCTTCCGAGGTGCGCGCCGTCCTCTCCACCAAGGGGTGGAGGTCCAAGCCGCCCGCCGGGTCCGGCGCGGTGCGGGACCGCTGGGAGTCACTCGCTGCCCTGGTGCGGCTGGCCGAGGACTTCGAGCAGGCCAGGCCTGGGGCGACGCTCTCCGATCTGGTGGCCGAGCTCGACGAACGCGCCGCCGCCCAGCACGCCCCCACCGTCCAGGGCGTCACGCTCGCCTCACTCCACTCGGCCAAGGGACTGGAATGGGACGCCACGTTCCTGGTGGGTCTCACCGAGGGCATGATGCCGATCGCCTACGCCAAGACGGACGAGCAGGTCGAGGAGGAGCGCAGGCTGCTGTACGTCGGAGTCACCCGGGCCCGCTTCCACCTGTCGCTCTCGTGGGCGCTGTCCCGCTCGCCGGGCGGTCGTGGGGGACGCCGGCCGACCCGCTTCCTGAACGGGCTGCGCCCCGGTTCCGCACCCGGTGCGAGAGGCGGGTCCGGAGGAAGCGGAGGCATCGACCGCGGCCCGGGTGCGGGCGCGGGGGTCGCGGGGGCCGAAGCGGCGGCTCAGCCGCGGCGGCGCGGACCCGTCCGGTGCAGGGTGTGCGGCAGGACGCTCACCGAAGCGGGCGAGATGAAGCTGATGCGCTGCGAGGACTGCCCCTCGGACATGGACGAGGCGCTGTACGAGCGGCTGCGGCAGTGGCGTGCGGAGAGGGCTGCGGAGATCAGCCAGCCCGCCTACTGCGTGTTCACCGACAAGACGCTGATGGCGATCGCGGAGGCCGTGCCGAGCACCGAGCGGGAACTCGTCGTCATCCCTGGCGTCGGCAACCGGAAGCTGACCCGGTTCGGAGCCGATGTCCTGACCATCTGCGCAGGCAGGCCCGTGGATGAGGCATCGGGGGAGGGCGACGGCGGCGTGTGAGAAGAACTCGTCGAAAAAATAGTTTGCGCGGGCAGCAGTCATCACCATAGGTTCTTAACCACGGGAACAGCGACTTCTCTGAAGCCCTGACTCCGTGCTGTACTTATCCGATTACCGCAGGACCGGCCCGGCCGGATCTGCCGAGACGCCGAGAGGAGGCGATTGAAGTGATCAACATCATCAGCACCAGCAAAATGACCGATCCCTCGGTCGTCTCCGCATGCTCGCTCGGCAGCCTCACCTGCTCTTCGGAACTCTCGCTCCGTGGCACCGGTATGTCCGGCATCTCCGCCGTCAGCCCGCTGTCCCTCGCGAGCCTGCCCGTTCGGGAGCGTAATGAGCGACCGACCGAGGCACCGGCGGCAGCAGTAGCGAAGGGACAGGCCCAGGCCTATGCCTTTGCGGCAGCCGGTGCCGGAGCCGAGCAGACGACGACGCATCACACGATGTGGGCCTTCCGTGGGCCTGAACCCTGGAGTGATCCAGCCTGATTCGATCAGGCCGGCGCCTTCAGGGCCGCGGAACCCCACTCGGGATCCGCGGCCCTTTTGTTTTGTCCGAACGGATGAGACGAGACGAAGGGCCTCGGGACAGCAGGACCTGGTACCAGCCGCCAACCGGCCAACAGGCCGGCACGACCAGACGAGGACAACACCACCGTGCAACTCGAGACGCACGCCCCGTCCGTACCGCCTTCCGACACGATCTCCCCGCCCGGCCTCACGGAGGACTCCACCTTGATCCCCCTCACCGCGCTCACCGCGCTCGACGACGCCATCGACAACCTCGGCGTGCCCGTCCCCTGCCGTTCCTACGACCCGGAGGTCTTCTTCGCCGAGTCGCCGGCCGATGTCGAGTACGCCAAGTCCCTCTGCCGGACCTGCCCGCTCGTCGAGGCCTGCCTCGCCGGCGCCAAGGAGCGGCGGGAGCCGTGGGGCGTCTGGGGCGGCGAGCTCTTCGTCCAGGGCGTGGTCGTCGCCCGCAAGCGTCCGCGTGGGCGCCCCCGCAAGAACCCGGTCGCGGCGTGACCGCCGGCCTGGGGGCCATGTCCCCCGCACGCGTCGGAACCATCGATCGTCCCCACACCCATGACCCCCGGAACCAGGCACCAATGATCACCCCCACGAGGGAGCCCGTCGGCTCCGCGACCCCGGACGTCACCATCATCGGCGCGAACGACTCGCGTCAGAACAGGACCCGCGAAATGCAACTCATCCCAGAAGCCCTGGCACGTGCGCATATGCACGACCGCCTGAGGGAAGCCGAGGTGGACCGCCAGGCAGTGCGCCTGGTGGCCGCCCGGCGGATGCAGCGCCGGGCCGAGCGCGCGTCGATGCGCGCTCGCCGAGCGCTCGCCATGGCGGTCATGCACTGACCGTTCGTCAGTGCCGCGCAACAACCGGCCGGGGCAACCGCTCTGCTCCGTACAGCCACCCACCCTCCCGCGGGACCGGTCCGAACGGACCGGCCCCGCGGTGCGTTGTGTGGTGCGACCCGGTACGGGCGGAGTTATCGTCACCAGGTGGACGAGGAGAGGCGCGAACCGGCGAAGCCGGCTGCCGAACACGTGACCTGTGCCCGCTGCGGCAGCACCGCAGACGGTGGGACGGCGCCGCCGACCTGGGTCTTCTCCGTGGAGAACGGCAGGCGGCAGTATCTCTGCGACGCGTGCTCCCGCGCGCATATCAGGTCCATCGAGGGCCGCCTCGACTCCGCCTGGTGGTGACGGCGGCCGGCAAGCACCGGCCGGGTCCCCTCAGGTGCCGGGCGAGGGGGAAGCCGACGGGAGGCCTCAGGCCCTGACGGGTGCTTCCCTCCCGGCGCCGTCTCCCTCGTCCTCCGGCTCTTCCTGCCCCTCGTCCTCCGGCCTGTCCTCCGGCTCGCATTCGAGAGCGAACCCCGGCAGCCAGGCCTCCAGCTCCTCCCGCAGCCGAACCGTCGCGCCCAACTGGCACAGGACCCCGATGGTGCTCAGAGTGACCCGGTGTATCAGCAGGTAGGACGGGGGCAGGTTCATCTGCTTGCCCAGCTGATGTGCGGGCGACCGCGGATCAGCTATCCGGGCCGCCTGACTGCGCAGCCACGAGCGGGTGAAGGTGAACTCGTCCACCTGCGCCGGTTCGATGATCGGGAGCAGATAGTCCAGCACGGCCTCCGGTGCGAGCTCGATCGACTCCTTGACGAAGCCATCCTCGCGGAGCATCGCGTACACAGCGTCGGCGTCACCGTCCAGCGTCATCCGCAGGCAGTCGCCTATGGTCTGCGGAAGGCCACCCGGCAGGTGGTCCACCGTGCCGAAGTCCAGTACTCCCAGGCGCCATCGGTCCACGTCCCCGTCGGAGCCCTCGGCGTCACCGGCTCCGGCTTCAGCGGCAACGCGGGCGCCTGCGTCGCCGTCGGTTCCGGTGCTCGGGGGAGGCAGCAGGCGAAAGTTACCCGGGTGCGGGTCGGCGTGCAGCAGACCGGTGCGCGCGGGCCCGGAGAAGAGGAAACGCGCCAGCAGCTGGCCTGCCCTGTCCCGCTGGGCGGGCGTGCCGTCGGAGATCACCTCCGACAGAGGTATTCCGTCGATCCACTCCGTCACGAGCACCTGCTCGGACTGGTGCACCACGCCGGGGATCACGACGTCCGGGTCGTCCTCGAACTCGGCGGAGTGCTCCTGCTGTGCCTGGGCCTCCAGGGCGTAGTCCAGCTCCTCCGAGACCCGGTCCCGCAGCTCGGTGATGAGTGGCTTGATGTCCATTCCGGGTATCAGGGGACCGAGCAGCCGCGCGAACCGGCTGAGTTGGGTCAGGTCGGACAGCAACGCCTCACCGGCGCCCGGATACTGCACCTTCACGGCGACGTCCCGGCCGTCGTGCCACACCGCGCGGTGGACCTGTCCGATCGACGCGGCGGCGGAGGGCCGGTCCTCGAAGCTGAGGAAGAGGTCACGCCAGTCGGGACCGAGCCGCTCGGCCAGGACTCCGTGGACGGTACGGGTCGGCATGGGCGGTGCCGCTTCCTGCAGCTTCGTCAGCGCCGCCCGGTAGGGACCCGCGACATCCTCGGGCAGTGCGGACTCGAATACGGACAGGGCCTGTCCGAGCTTCATCGCACCCCCCTTCAACTCACCGAGCACTTTGAAGAGTTGATCCGCGGTGCGCTGCTGGACCTCGCGGGCGACGAGCTCCGCCGACCTGCCGCCGATGCGCTTGCCCAGCCCCCACGTGGCACGGCCGGCGAAGCCCAGCGGCAGCGCGGCCAGCTTCGCGGTACGGGTGACCGCCTTCCGGGGAAGATCAGACATGTGCCCCTCCAGTTCCCGGACTGCCGTGCCGGTGAGTATGCGGTCCTGCTCCGTCTGCGGCGGTCACCCGGCCATTGTGTCCTGCGGGGCGCCGCCTGCGGAGGTGAGCTCCACCTCAGTGTGCCCGGCGGCACCGCAGGAGCAGTCGCGGTGGGGGCCCAGGCGCTCCGATCGCCAGTCCAGCACGGGCATCGCGGCCTCCCACCGGCTGCCCGTGCTGGCGGGGAGATCTCCGTCCAGGAAGGACAAGGCGTGGGCGGCCGCAAGACCTGCCACCGCTGTCGCCAGCCCCAGATCGCACGCCGGTACGCAGGTCCGCCGGCCGGACCGCCACTGGGCCAGCATGCGTGGCCACTGCGGGTCCAGCTCGGCGCGGTTCAGTGCCAGACAGCCGGCGCAGCCGGTGCCGCCCGGCAGCACCAAGGGGCCGACCACTCCGGTGGCTTCGATCACACCCGCGAAGAGGTGCGGTGTACCCGAGGCGACCCACTGCGCCGCCGAATCCGGGTCGGGGGCGTAGGCCGACAGGCCGTCCCGTGGAGCCACCACGACCAGGGACAGAGCGGGTTCGCCGCCGGCTGCCGAACCGTCCGCCCCGGCCCGGGGAGGGCTGCCGACCGCGGATCGGCGGACCAGCTGCCGGGCCGCCGTGTCACGCCGCTCCCCGATCGCCGCCGCCGGGAGTCCGCCCGGTGCGACGTCCCAGGGTTCGGCGCGGCCACCGTCGAGGACTTCGACCCGGCCCACTCCGGCCCCGGACAGCACCGCTGCGATTGCCGCGCCGACCCGGCCCGCCCCCCGCACCTGGACCCGCGTGGCGCGGCGGGCGGCGAGTCTGCGCAGAGCCCCGCCGGGCGCCGGGTGGACCACGGAGAGTGACGCAGCGTCGGGGCGCTGCCGCTCCAGGGTCTCGGCGCGCCGACGTAACGTGTCGGCTTCCGGACCGCCTCCTGTGGGGTCGTCGAGCAACCCGGCCTCCGTGAGCCGCGACACGAGGACGTCGACGTGCCGGTCCGACAGATCCAGTGCCCGGGCTTCTTCGCGGAGCAGCGGCAAACCGCGTGTTCCGTCCAGCAGTTCCAGAAAGCTTCCGGTGGCGATATCCATCGGTCCCAACGTCACGGCATGCGCGGGTGTCACACCGAATTGCACGGTGTTCCGTCCACGCCAGGCCCGGCGCAGCGCCGGCTTCAACATCGGATGCATGACTTGTCCCCCAGATCGTTCGGGCTCGTCACCAGAATGCGGGGCGGTTGCGAAACATGCGGAGAGTTATCCACAGGGTGGGGCGTTAATCGTTCAAATGGTGCGTGACGAGAAGTGGATCGACGCCGACCGCCGAGGAGGCGGGACTTCTCGTACCCGCAGCGGGTAACGTCATGGCGTGCCCGCCGACTCCTCGCCCGGTCCCGCCGGGGAGACCCCCGCGCGCGGCGCCGTACGCAATCCGCGCAGTGCGGCCGCCCACCGGTCCCGAGCCTCGGTGACGAGTGCCGTGGAGGTCCGCAGGAGTGCCCGGCGCAGCAGAACGGTCTCCGCCTACCGGGAGGGCGACCGCACCATCGTGCTCATCCCCGCCCGGATGTCGGAGGCGGAGGAGCAGCGCTGGGTCGGCGTGATGCTCGACAAGCTCGCCGCGCAGGAGAGCAAGCGCGTGATCGGCGACAGCGCCCTCGCCGAGCGTGCCGAGCGGCTGTCCTCCCAGCATTTCGACGGCCGGGCCCGGCCCTCCTCGGTGCGCTGGGTGACCAACCAGAACACGCGCTGGGGCTCCTGTACCCCGGCCGAAGGGAGCATCCGTCTCTCCCACCGGCTGCAGGGCATGCCGGAGTACGTCGTCGACTACGTCCTCCTCCACGAACTGGCCCATCTGCTGGTGCCCGGCCACGGGCCGGACTTCTGGCGTCTGATGGAGGCCTACCCGCGTACCGAGCGGGCCCGTGGTTATCTCGAAGGGGTCGTGGCGGCCGACCGGCTGCCCAGCCTGCCCACCGCGCGCGAAGAGTGACTTCGGTGATTCTGTACCGGGTCTGTACCGACTTGGCTCAATGGCGTGTTTTGCGGTTAGCCTGACGCGACGCATTCACCTTCGGGATGGGGGACGGTCGTTACGCATGGCCAGGGAATTCCAACGCGGCCACAAGGCCAAGATCAGTGATCTCACGCCAGGGACGGATCTGTACGTAGGTGTGCAGATCGCCGGACCGGGCCTGACGTTCGACATCAGCTGCTTCGGTCTCGATGTCAATGAACAGCTCTCGGACGACCGGTATTTCATCTTCTTCAACCAGCCCAAATCGCCCGAGGAGTCCATTCAGCTCCTCGGTGCGCAGGCAGGTGACACCGAGTCGTTCCGCGTGACCCTCGACCGCATTCCGGCCAGTATCCACAAGTTGTCCTTCACCGCGACCCTCGACGGCCCCGGACAGATGTCCCAGGTGGGTCCCGGGTACATCCGCATCGTCGCGGGCGGCGAGGAAGTGGTGAAGTACGCCTTCACCGGTTCGGAGTTCACCACCGAGCGGGCCGTCATGCTCGGTGACTTCTACCTGAAGGACGTCTGGCGGTTCGCGGCGGTCGGCCAGGGCTTCGACGGCGGACTGGACGCGCTGCTGAAGAACTTCGGTGGAGAGGTGGCCGAGGAGGCGCCCGCCGCACCGGCACAGGGCGCGGCACCGTCGTTCGCCCCACCCGCCCAAGCCGCCGCACCCCCGGCGTTCGGCGCCCCGGCCGCACCCCAGGCCCCCCAGCCCGCACCGGCTTTCGGCGCCCCGGCCACACCGGCGCCCGCGCAGCAGCCGATGCACAGCGCGCCGACGATGGCGGCGCCCATGGCCCCCCAGGCGCCCGCTCCTTATGGGCAGCCGCCCCAGCAGCCCCAGTTCGGGCAGGTCCCGGGTCAGGCCGGACCCGCCGGCGCTCCGCCCTACGGCCAGCAGCCTCCGGCAGCCCCGTACGGCCAGCAGCCTCCGACGGCCCCGTACGGCCAGCAGCCTCCGGGCGCATCCGCCTTCGGCCAGCAGCCTCCGGGCGCATCCGCCTTCGGGCAGCAGCCTCCGGCCCCGTACGGCCAGCAGCCCCCTGGCGTGCCCCAAGGCGTTCCGCAGGGAGGCGCGGGCTTGCTGGCCGCCCTGCAGCCCTACAAGGAGACGGCCACCGGGCAGCGCTGGACCCCGCAGAACCAGCAGCTCATGCGCGTCGACCTGACCATGGGAGGCACCGCGGTACTGGCCCGGCAGGGCAGCATGGTGATGTACCAGGGCAAGGTCGACTTCGGTTACAAGGGTGCCGGATTCGCGGGCCGCATGGTCGGCAACGCGACCGGCCAGGAAATGCAGCTGATGCGCTGCACAGGCCGCGGTCAGGTCTTCCTCGCGGAGGACGGATCGCATCTGCACCCCATCGAGCTGCAGGGTGACGGCATCTGCGTCTCCGCCGAGAACGTCCTCGCGTTCGACGAATCGCTGCAGTACGAGGTCCGCAGGATCGAGGGGCACGGGATTCCCGGAGGGGCCCTGTTCACCATGCAGTTCCAGGGCACCGGCACCGTCGTCGTCAAGACCCACGGCGTTCCGGTCGTCCTGCCGGTCACCCCGACCACGTTCGCGGACTGCAACGCCGTGGTGGCCTGGTCCTCCGCGTCCCAGGTGATCCTCTCCAGCCAGGTCCGGCTGCGCCGCAACGCGTACCCCGGGCACAGCGGGGAGACCGTCAACCTCCAGTTCCGGGGAGCCCCCGGGAACTTCATCGTCGTCCAGCCCTACGAGGTCTGAGGGAGCCCGTAATGAACCAGCAACTCGCGGGCTTCGCCCCGACCCCCGTCACGGCCCGGATGGAGAACCACGGCCGGACGATGCTCAAGGTCGCCATGGCCTCCGGCCAGGACCTCTACGCACGTACCGGCTCGATGGTGGCCTACGAGGGCTTCATCCAGTACGAGCCCAATCCTCCCGCCGCCCGCCAGATCGCCGCGCAGTGGATCACCGGTGAGGGCGCGCCCCTGATGAAGTGCGCCGGCGACGGGCTGCTCTACCTCGCCGACTACGGCGCCGACGTGGTCGTCATCTATCTCGACAACGACTCGCTGTCGGTCAACGGCACCAATCTCCTCGCCTTCGACGGGCACCTCAGCTGGGGCGTGGAGCGGGTCAAGGGCCTGGCCAAGTTCGCCGGCCAAGGCTTGTGGAACGTCGCCATCCAGGGCACGGGGTGGGTCGCCATCACCTCGCGCGGCACACCGATCGTCGTCGACTGCGGCCGCGGAGAGGACGAGACGTACGTCGACCCCGACGCGCTCGTCGCGTGGTCGCCCAACCTCAAGGTGAAGGGCAAGCGCAGCTTCAAGGCGAGCTCCCTCATCGGGCGGGGCAGCGGAGAGGCGTACCAGATGGCCTTCTCGGGGGAGGGCATCGTCGTCGTCCAGCCGAGCGAGGACAGCACCGACCGCCTGCGGGTCCGGAACTGAGCGGGGGGAGAGACACATCATGCAGAGTCCGCTTTTCAGCCATACAGAACAGCAGTCGCAGGACCGGTACACCATCCAGAACCCGCAGCTCCTGCGCGTCTCGCTGACCGGCCACGACGACGTCCTCGCCCGCAAGGGCGCCATGGTCGCCTACCAGGGGCTCATGGAGTTCGACGGCGAGTACCAGTCGCAGGGACAGCGGCGTGCCCGCAGGAACACGGGCGAGGGCCTCGACCTGATGCGCTGCTCGGGTCAGGGCACGGTCTACCTGGCCAACCTCGCCCAACACATCCACGTGGTGGACGTCGCCCACGAGGGCATGACGGTCGACAGCGCCTATGTCCTGGCGCTCGACTCGTCGCTGCACACCGAGGTCATCGCGGTGGACAGCCAGTACGGGATCTCCGGGACCGGTAAGTACCAGCTCAACATCTCGGGGACCGGCAAGGTGGCGCTGATGACGTCCGGCCAGCCGCTGATGATGCAGGTCACCCCGGAGAAGTACGTCAACGCCGACGCCGACGCGATCGTCGCCTGGTCGAGCGGACTGCGGGTGCAGATGCAGGCGCAGACGCACTCCACGGGTGTCACCCGGCGCCGCGGCAGCACCGGCGAGGGCTGGGAGCTGAGCTTCCTGGGCCAGGGCTTCGCCCTCGTCCAGCCCAGCGAGGTGCTGCCTCCGCAGAACGCCCAGATCGGCCAGGGCGCGGCGGCGCAGTTCGGCGTGGGCCAGCAGGGTGCGCGCGCGCAGAACCAGGACAACGCCTGGAACTGACCCGCGCGCAGGAGGGGCGGCCTCTTCGGAGGCCGCCCCTTCCGTGTGCCCAGGCCGGTCTAGCTTCCCTGCTCCAGCCGCGCGCGGGTCCGCTCCACCAGCCGCACGACGGAGGCGTCGGCGACCTCTGCGACCTCGTCGTACGGGAACCAGCGCAGGTCGAGTGACTCGTCGCTGATCCGCTCCGCCGCCCCGGCCGGGGCGGTGACCGCGTACTGGACGTCGAGATGCCAGTGACAGGGGGCCGGGATGGGGTGCCGATCGAGCCGGACCGGGCCGCCGGGAAGCAGGGTGAGCCCGGTGATGCCGGACTCCTCCGTGGCCTCACGCAGGGCCGCGGCCACCAGGGTCGCGTCCTGGGGCTCGCAGTGACCGCCCATCTGCAGCCACATCCGCAGCTTCCTGTGCAACGTCAGCAGGACCCTGCCCCGCTCCGGGTCGACCACCAGGGCGCTGGCCGTCAGGTGCCCCGCCCCGCACGCCTTCCACATGCCGTCCGGGTGTGCGGCAAGGTGGTCCAGATACGTCTGCCGCAACTCGTCCTGTTCCCCGTGCGGCTCCCGGCCGCGGTGCCCGCCGTACTCCTCGAGTACGAGGACGGCGTCGTCGTGCAGGCTCACCGGTCGCCGTCGTCCTTGCCGTCACCGCGGCCGGTGCCGTCCTCGGGCCCGTCCTCGCTCTCGCCCTGCTCGCCGTCGGCCGACCGCTGCGGACTCTTCCCCTGGGCCGCCTCGCCGAGCATCTTGTCCAGCTCGGAGAAGTCGAGCTGCTCGTGGTGGACGAAGCCGTCCGGGTCGTCCAGATCCTGGGCCGTCGGCAGCATGTCCGGGTGCTCCCACAGGCCGTCGCGGCCGTCGACGCCACGGGCGTCCGTGAGCGAGGCCCACAGCCGCGACGCGTCACGCAGCCGGCGCGGTCGCAGCTGGAGGCCGATGAGAGTGGCGAAGGTCTGCTCGGCGGGTCCGCCGGACGCCCGGCGCCTGCGCATCGTCTCGCGCAGGGCGTCCGCCGAGGTGAGCCGGGACGCCGCCGCCTCGTGCACCACGGCGTCCACCCATCCCTCGACGAGGGCGAGAGCCGTCTCCAGCCGGGCCAGCGACGCCTTCTGCTCCGGGGTGTCCTCCGGCTGGAACATGCCCTGCTGCAGTGCGTCCTGCAGCTGCTCGGGCTGGGTGGGGTCGAACTGGCCGACGACGTCCTCCAGCTTGCTGGTGTCGACCTTGATGCCGCGCGCATAGGCCTCGACGGCACCGAACAGATGGGAGCGCAGCCACGGGACGTGGGCGAAGAGCCGCTGGTGGGCGGCCTCACGCAGCGCGAGATAGAGCCGCACCTCGTCCTGCGGCACGCTCAGGTCCTTGCCGAACCGCTCGATGTTCTGCGGCAGCAGCGCGGCCTTGCCGGCCGGGCCCAGCGGCAGGCCGATGTCGGTCGAGCCGACGACCTCGCCGGCGAGCGTGCCCACGGCCTGCCCGATCTGCTGGCCGAACATGGCACCACCCATCGACCGCATCATGCCGATCAGAGGGCCGGCCATGGCCTGCATCTCCTCGGGCAGGACGTCACCCATGGCGAGACCGACCCGCTCGGCGACCGGGTCCACCAGCTGCTGCCAGGCGGGAAGGGTCGCCTCGACCCATTCGGCACGGCTCCACGCCACCGAGGAGACCGAGCCGGAGGGCAGCGAGGTCACGCCGTCCAGCCAGAGGTCGGCCAGACGCAGAGCCTCGTCGACCGGGGACCGCTCCGAGGGGCCGACGCTCGTGTCCTTGCTGCCGTCCGGGGTGCCCTGCGAAACCGTCTGGCGGGCGATCTGCTTGGCCATGTCCCAGTTGACCGGGCCGCCCTCGTAACTCAGCATCTGGCCGAGCTGCTGGAAGGCCGCCCCCAGGTCGTTCGGGTTCATCGAGCCGAACATCGCCGCGAACGGGTTGTCCCCGCCCGCGCCGGGCCCGAAGCCGAACGGGTTCGACGGCCCGCCCGAGCCCTGCCCACCTCCGGTGGGGTCCTTCTTCTTGCCTTCGTCGCCGTCTTCCGGCTCCTCCGGCGGAAGGCCGAATCCGAATGGGGTGTCACTCACGGGTTTCCTCGGCTCGTAGGGCCGCCGGCTCGAACCGACGGCGACTGCCCGACATCACCATCCAGCGTAGACACCAAAGCCCGCTACGGCCCTCAGTGCTCCGCCGGCTCCCGGCCTGCGGCAGGATGGACGCCACCTGGTACGTACGCGTCATTCGGGTACGTACTGAAGACAACCGCTGGAGACGCCCGGTGAGTTCCCCAGATCCGCAGGTTCGCGCAGCGCGAAACCTGGCCGACCCCTCGCCCGAAAGCAAGCCCACGAAAAATCTCTCGAGAAGCCGGGGCCCCGTCGTCGCGGTCACCGGCGCCGCCACCGGCGTGGGTGAGCTCCTCACCGCGCACCTCGCCGCATCCGACGAGATCAAGCAGGTCATCGCCATCGACGAGCGCCGGGGGGAGGTTTCCGAGGCGACGTGGCACGTCCTGGACGTACGGGACCCCGCCATCGCGGAGAAGCTGCGCGGGGCGGACGTCGTCGTGCACCTGGCGCTCGACCTGGACCTGGAGACGGACCCGGCCGCCCGTACCGCGTACAACGTGCGAGGTACGCAGACGGTGCTGACCGCGGCCGCGGCCGTGGGCGTGCACAGGGTCGTGCTGTGCACCTCGGCGATGGTCTACGGCGCGCTGCCGGACAACGACCTGCCGCTCTCCGAGGACGCCGAACTGCGCGCCACGGCGGAGGCCACCGGCGTCGGGGACCTGCTGGAGATCGAACGGCTGGGCCGCCGCGCCCCCCGGGCGCACCCCGGCCTCAACGTCACGGTGGTCCGCCCCGCGGTCCTCGTCGGCGGCACCGACACGGCGCTGACCCGGTACTTCGAGTCACCGCGGCTCCTGGTGGTCGCCGGATCACGCCCGGCCTGGCAGTTCTGTCACGTCGACGACCTGGTGACGGCTCTGGAGTACGCCGCGCTCGAGAAGATCGACGGGGAGTTCGCCGTCGGCTGCGACGGCTGGCTCGAGCAGGAGGAGGTCGAGACGCTCTCCGGTGTGCGCCGGATGGAACTGCCGTCCGCCGTCGCTCTCGGTGCCGCGGCCCGGCTGCACAGGATCGGCCTCACGCCGTCCCCGGCGGGCGATCTCGCCTACACGATGCACCCCTGGGTGGTCAGCGTGAGCCGGCTGCACGACGTGGGATGGCGCCCCCGGTGGTCCAACGAGGACGTCCTGGCGGCGCTCCTGGAAGAGGTCGAGGGGCGCCACACGCTCGCCGGACGCCGTCTGGGACGCAAGGACGCCACCGCCGCGGGTGCCGCGGGTGCGACGGTCGCCCTGCTCGGCACGGCAGCGCTGGTCAGGCGCGCCCGCAAGGCACGCCGCCGCTTCTGACCGGACCTCGTGTCCCAGGTGCCGTCACGCCTGTAGGAGGCTCCAAGACCGCCGGCCATCCGCCGGTCGAATACGCAGTTCCGCGATGTCGCTGCCGTGCGGCACGATGGTCCCATGGCACGCACCCAGGACCACCCCGGTGAGCAGGCGGCACAGGACCCCATCCGGCTGCTGGAGATCCGGGAGACGCCCCTCTCCGTCGACGAGGTCTTCCGCGCGGTCGGGGACGACGCCGCCGGCGGCATCGCGCTGTTCGTCGGCACGGTGCGCAATCACGACGAGGGACAGGACGTCGGTGCCCTCGGGTACTCCTGCCATCCGACGGCCCCCGAAGAGCTGCGCAGAGTGGCGGAGAAGGTGGTCGCGCAGTTCCCCGTCAGGGCGCTGGCCGCCGTCCACCGGGTGGGTGACCTGGCTGTGGGCGATCTGGCGGTGGTCGTGGCCGTCTCGTGCGCCCATCGGGGTGAGGCCTTCGAGGCCTGCCGCAAGCTGATCGACGACCTCAAGCACGAGGTTCCGATCTGGAAGCACCAGCGTTTCTCGGACGGCACGGAGGAATGGGTCGGCGCCTGCTGAGCGCAAACCGTCCCGGGGGTCATCAGCCCCGATTTGCGTAACCGCACCCCTGCCACGAGCGTGGGTTCCGCACCTGGTTAATCTTCAGATCGTCAGTTGCGGTCGCTCATGGGGTTAGGGAGGTCGTGATGGCAGCACTCGCTTGGCTTCTGATTCCGCTTTTCGCTGCTCTTGGCGCGGCGATATGGGGCGGGTGGGCGGCCCGTAACCGCACGGCCGGTGACGTCTCCGAACTCGCCGGTTATGCCCGGTTCCGTGAAGCGATGGAGAAGTCGCACTCCGGTTCCGAGACCGTCTGAGAGAGCGTTGGCCGTACGCAGTCGCCAACCCGCACAGTGCCGACCCGCACAGTGCCGGCCTCCCCGTCGCGCGTCGCGTCCTGTCGCGCAGCCGGCGGACCGGCGGACCGGCGGTGCCGAACCGGTCGTCCCACGGCCGCGGACCTCCTGCCCGTACGGACCGGCCCCGACGGTGCACTGACAGGCCCTTCCCGTACTGTCGTTCCATGCCACGCCGCACCGCGACGATGCTCGCCTCGACCCTCATCCTGATCGCGCTGCTCTGCGCAGGCGTGCTGATCCCCGTGCCGTATGCGGAGATGTCTCCCGGCCCGACGGTGAACACGCTGGGCGATGCCCGTGGCGAGCCGGTGCTGCAGATCACCGGCCACAAGACCTATCCGACGTCCGGACACCTCAACATGACGACGGTCCGGGTCACCGGCGCGGATTACGACATGAACATCGTGGAGGCCGTCTACGGCTGGCTGGCCCACGACAGCGTCATCGTGCCGCACGACACCCTCTATCCGGACGGCAAGACGGAGGAGCAGTCGACGCAGGAGAACGCCGAGGAGTTCAGCCAGTCCCAGGAGAGCGCCAAGGTCGCCGCCCTGAAGGAGCTGAAGATCCCCGTGACGTCCCGCGTCGTGGTCTCCACGGTCCTCAAGGACAGCGCCGCCCAGGGCGAGCTGCACGCCGGGGACGTGATCAAGGCCGTCGACGGCACGGCGGTCGGGAAGCCCGAGGACGTCGCGAAGCTCGTCACCGAGCACAAGCCCGGGCAGGACGTCGTCTTCACGATCGTCCCGGCCAAGGCGGCGGCCGCCGCGGAGAAGGCGGGCAAGGAGCCCCAGGGTTCCGAGGACGTCACCCTCACCACGCGGAAGGCACCCGCGGAGGACAGGGCGATCGTGGGCATCCAGGCCGGCACCGACCACACGTTCCCGTTCGAGATCGACATCAAGCTCGCCGACGTCGGCGGTCCGAGCGCCGGCCTGATGTTCTCCCTGGGCATCATCGACAAGCTGACGCCCGGCAAGCTGACGGGCGGCGCGTTCGTCGCCGGCACCGGCACCATCGACGACGCCGGCGCGGTCGGACCGATCGGCGGCATCAACATGAAGCTGGTCGGCGCGCGGGACGCGGGGGCCCGGTACTTCCTGACCCCCGACGACAACTGCGCGGCCGCCGCCTCGGACACTCCGAGCGGGCTCACCCTGGTGCGGGTGAAGACGATCGACGACGCGAAGAAGTCGCTGGACAGGATCCGCGCGGGGGACACGGCCGGCCTGCCGAGCTGTTCGGCGGGCTGAGGCCGGGCCCCCCGCGGGACCCGCGGAGTCAGGGCCGGGGGATCAGGACTCGAAGGTGGCCGCGAGCGCTTCGGCCAGGCCGGGCACCAGGCCCGCTCCGGTCAGGACCTCGGTCGGGGAGTCCTTCTCCCGCAGCCGCACCGCCGAGTCCCGGGACCCGTCCCGCAGCACCGCCACCGTCATCCGGACCTCCTGGCGGTCCGGGTGCTCGGCGACCCACGCGGTGAGCTGGGTGTCACTCAGGCCTTCCGGTACGGAGGCCTCCGCCGACGGCGGCAGCATCAGCCGTTCGACGGTCATGGCGCAGCCGACCACGGCGTCGGGCCAGGCGATCGTGGCGAGGAACTCGTCCAGCGCGGTGCCGGCGGGTAGCTCCTCCTGCTCGATGGGGGTGAGGGTGGCGGTCGTCGACGAGGTGCCGTCGAGACCCAGCTGGGCGGCCAGGCCCGGTTCCTGGGCGCGCAGCCGCGCGGTGTCGACAAGGGCGAACAACCGGGCGGGCTGGTCCCAGCCGAGACCTGCGGCATAGGCGTCGATTTCGAGGACGGCGACGGTGAGTGGACTCGCGGCCATCGGAGGGCCTGAGGGGGAAACGTTGGGCATGTTCGACATCCTGCCTCCTTCCGCCCCGGGAACGGGAACTAGGTAAAGCCTCAGTAAGTTGCATAGGTGGGCTCTACGATCGCTGGGCCTGCTTCACACGACCGCGAACTTCGAGGTGCGCACGTTGGCTTTCCAGATGCCGGACCGCGGCGGAGGCCCGACCGGGCCACGGATCAGAGTCGGCCGCCCGTCCCGGCGCGTCCGTACCCTGCTCATGACACTGGGGGTCCTGGCGGTTCTCGCCATGGCCTTCGTCATGTTCGCCGGGTTCTGGACGGACTGGCTCTGGTACAGGTCCGTCGCGTATTCGTCCGTCTTCACGACCACTCTGTGGACCAAGATCGGGCTGTTCCTCGTCTTCGGACTGCTGATGGCTCTCGCCATCGGTGTGAACATCTGGCTCGCGCACCGGCTCCGGCCGCCGCTGAGCGCGATGTCGCTGGAGCAGCAGAGCCTTGACCGCTACCGGATGAGCGTCGCCCCGTACAAGAAGTGGGTGCTGCTCGCCGTCACCGCCCTCGTCGGGCTGATCGCCGGGGCGTCCGCCTCGGGCCAGTGGCGTACGTGGCTGATGTACGTCAACGGCGTGTCGTTCGGGCAGAAGGACCCACAGTTCAAGCTGGACGTGTCCTTCTACGCCTTCGACCTGCCGTGGTACCGCTTCCTGCTGGGCTTCGGCTTCGCCGCGGCGGTGCTGTCGCTGATCGCCGCGGCGCTCACCCACTACCTGTACGGCGGGCTGCGGATCACCAGTCCCGGCGCGCGGGCCACCGGTGCGGCAACGGGCCACCTGTCCGTGCTGCTCGGCATCTTCGTCTCGCTGAAGGCGGTGGCGTACTGGCTCGACCGCTACGGGCTGGCCGTGAAGTCCAGCGACTTCAAGGCCACGGACAACTGGACCGGTCTGCGGTACGTCGACGCCAATGCCTATCTTCCGGCGAAGACGATCCTGTTCTGCATCGCCGCGATCTGCGCCGTGCTGTTCTTCGCGACGCTCTGGCGTCGTACCTGGCAGTTGCCGGTCATCGGCTTCGGCCTGATGGTGCTCTCGGCGATCCTTATCGGCGGGCTCTACCCGGCGATCGTGCAGAAGTTCCAGGTCCAGCCCAACGAGCAGGCCAAGGAAGCGCCGTTCATCCGGAAGAACATCGACGCGACGCGTGATGCCTACGACATCGACGACGCCCAGGTCGACGACTACTCCGGCAAGAGCACGACCTCGGACGAGGCGAAACTCCGGGCCGACGCCGACGCGGCGGCCAGCTACCGCGTGATGGACCCGAACGTCGTCTCCCCGGCCTTCCAGCAGCTCCAGCAGAAGAGGAACTACTACCAGTTCCCCGAGACGCTGGACGTCGACCGCTACACGGGCAAGGACGGCAAGGAGCAGGACACCGTCATCGGCCTGCGTGAGCTCAACCTCAACGGCCTCCCCAAGCGGAACTGGATCAACGACCACTTCACGTACACCCACGGCTACGGCGCCATCGCGGCGCGGGGCACGACGACGGGCACCAACCCGGCGGGCTCCCCGGACTTCACGGAGTCGGGCCTGCCGACCACGGGTGAACTGCCGAAGTACGAGCAGCGCATCTACTACGGCGAGAAGACCCAGCAGTACTCCATCGTCGGTGGGCCCCAGAAGGAGCTCGACTACGAGGAGGACGGCGAGAAGACCACCAGTTACAAGGGCGACAGCGGGGTCAGTCTGTCCAACGCGTTCAACCGCGCGGCCTACGCCGTGTCGTTCAGCGAGCCGCAGATACTCTATTCGGGAGCCATCGGCGACGGGTCGCGGATCCTGTACAACCGCACCCCGAAGGAACGGGTCGAGGCGGTGGCGCCCTGGCTCACGATCGACGGCGACGCCTATCCGGCGGTCGTGGGCGGCCGGATCCAGTGGGTCGTCGACGCCTACACCACGACGAACGGTTACCCGTACGCCTCGCGGACGACGCTCGGTGACACCACGGCCGACTCGCTGACCACCAATCAGCGTGCGGTCGTCGCCCAGCAGAACCAGGTCAACTACATCCGTAACTCGGTCAAGGCCACCGTCGACGCGTACGACGGCAAGGTCAAGCTCTACGAGTGGGACACCGAGGACCCGGTCCTCAAGACCTGGCGCAAGGCGTTCCCCGGGACGGTGAAGGCACGGTCGGACATTCCCCAGGACCTGCTGGACCACCTGCGTTACCCGCAGGACCTCTTCAAGGTCCAGCGGGAGCTGCTCACGCGCTATCACGTCGAGGACCCGGCGCAGTTCTACAGCGGCAGTGACGCCTGGCAGGTGCCGGACGACCCCACCAACAAGGAGCCCGGGGCCGTCCCGCCGTACTACCTGAGCATGAAGATGCCGGGCCAGGACGAACAGAAGTTCTCTCTGACCACGACGTTCACACCGAAGGGACGGCCCGACCTCGGGGCGTTCATGGCGGTGGACGCGGACGCGGCCGGCAAGGACTACGGCACGATAAGGCTGTTGCGGGTCACCACGACCGTCAAGGGCCCAGGGCAGGTCCAGAGCGAGCTCAACGGCAACGACGACGTCGCCGAGTTCGTGAGAAACCTCAAGGGCACCGACTCGGACATCGAGTACGGCAACCTGCTGACGGTGCCGCTCGACGGAGGCTTCCTCTACATCGAACCGGTGTACACGCGTGGTGGCACGCAGAACTACCCACTGCTGCGCAAGGTCGCCGCGTCCTACGGGTCGAAGATCGTCTTCGAGAACAGTCTCGGGGAGGCGCTGAACGCGGTCTTCGGGGTCGAGGGCTCCGACACGACCACCCCGCCCACGGAGCCGACCGAGCCCCCGGGTGACACCACGGAGCCTCCTGCCACCGGGGACGCCGCACTGAAGAAGGCGATCGCCGACGCCCAGAAGGCCTATACCGACGGCCAGGCGGCCCTGAAGGAGGACGACTGGGCGGGCTACGGCAAGGCGCAGGAAGCCTTGCAGAACGCTCTCGAGCGGGCGGCCGCGGCCCAGCCGAAGCCCGGCAGCGGTGGCAGCGCTTCGGATGAGCCGGACAAGGCGGAGACCGCCGGTGCGTCCGGTGAGAAGGGCGAGGACCAGGGCAGCTGAGAAAGGTCCACCCCGCGTCGTGGTACTGTTTGAACACAACGACGCGGGGTGGAGCAGCTCGGTAGCTCGCTGGGCTCATAACCCAGAGGTCGCAGGTTCAAATCCTGTCCCCGCTACTGAAGACTGAGGCCCGGATCCTTCCAAGGATCCGGGCCTTCGTCATGCCGGGCCGGGCTTTCTCAAGTTGTCCGGATGAAGTGCGGTTCGGAGGGCATGTGTTGCAACTGGACGTGTTTGACTTGTCTCCCTGTGGGCAAGTCGACAAAACGCTGAAGTGACCTCACTGGCCGCGGTATTCCAGGTGTACGCGGGTTGGGGGCGGTGCGACGATGGTATTTATGGGGGACAGGGCAACTCTGTTGGAGACAGGGCGGTTTGTGCAGCGACGCGGCCGAGCGACGGAAAACGTGGCAGATGCGGTGTTCGCCGCTGCCGTCGCCGAGAACGCCGACGTCGCTGACGACGCCCGCGCCGACCTCACGTCGTACGCCACGGGCACGGCTCTGGCGACGGGCACCACCGGCGTCACCACCGCCGGAAAGGCCAGGGATGCGGTGGACACCGGCGACGCCGGCACCACGGACACCGCGGACACGGCGGACCCCGCAGACGAGACCGAGGCGCGGCACCGGCGCGCCGCGGAGGCCGGCGACGTCGCGTCGATGAGCGTCCTCGGCGCCCTCCTGCTGCGCCGCGGCGACCTGGACGCCGCCGAGACCTACCTGCGCGCCGCCACCGCCGAGGGCGACCGGGCCGCGGCCAACAACCTGGGCGTCCTGCTGCACCAGCGGGGGTACCCGGACGAGGCGGCGGGATGGTGGCGCATCGCCGCCGTCGCCGGCTCCGCCGCCGCGGCACACGCCCTCGGGCGCCACTTCCGTGAGCGCGGCGACGAACCCGGTGCCGAGTACTGGCTGCGCCAGTCCGCCGAGCAGGGGCACGCGCTCGGCGCGTACGCACTGGCCGACCTGCTGGAACACCGCGGCGACGTCGGTGCCGAGCGCTGGCTGCGCGCAGCCGCGGAGCAGGGACACCGCGAGGCCGCCTATCGCCTGGCGCGCGCCCTCGAGCGCACGGCTGCCGGCGATGCGCACGACGCCTTCGGCCTCGGACGCGACGCCGGGGCGATCTCCCGGTTCCTCCGGGACGGGAACGCGACGGGCAGGCACGACAGCCCCGCCGAAGGCCCCGAGGCGGGCCGTGCCGGCGAGGCGGAGCAGTGGTACAGGCAGGCCGCAGCGCGGGGGCACCGCCGCGCCGCCCTGCACCTCGGGGCCATCCTCGAACAGCGCGGCGAGCTGAAGGAGGCCGGCCGCTGGTATCTCACCGCGGCCAAGGACGGCGAGGCCCGCGCGGCCTGTGCCCTCGGCTTCCTGCTGCGTGACGCGGGCGACGAGGAGAGCGCCGCCGTGTGGTGGCTGCGTGCGGCCCAGGACGGCGACGGCAACGCCGCCAACGCCCTGGGGGCGCTCCACGCGGCGAGGGGCGAGCAGCAGACGGCCGAGCGCTGGTACCGAGCCGCGATGGACGCGGGCGACGTCAACGGCGCGTACAACCTCGGCCTTCTCTGCGCGGCCCAGGACCGCGTCGCCCAGGCCGAGCAGTGGTACCGCCGGGCCGCCTATGCCGGACACCGCGAGGCGGCGAACGCCCTTGCCGTGCTGCTGCTCCAGGCCGGGGACGCGACCGGCGCCGAACCCTGGTTCTCCAAGGCGGCCGAGGCGGGCAGCGTGGACGCCGCCTTCAACCTCGGCATCCTGCACGCCGGACGTGACGAGGACCGTACGGCTCTTGGCTGGTACCAGCGGGCGGCGGCGGCGGGCCACACCGACGCGGCGCTGCAGGTCGGCATGGCGCTGCTGCGCGACGGCGAGGAGCAGGAGGCCGAGCGTCATCTGCGCTGCGCCGCCGGTGGCGGCAGCGCCGAAGCGGCCTTCCGGCTCGCAGGCGTTCTCGACCTGCGCCAGCCGCCCCCCGGGCCGCCGGGGCTGGGGGAACCGACGCCGGAGAAGACCGAGTGCGAGGAGTGGTACGAGCGGGCCGCCGAACAGGGACACCGCCGGGCGCAGGTCAGGGCGGGGATGCTCGCGGCCGCGCGCGGCGACATGAAGAGTGCGGCGCGCTGGTACCGCGCGGCCGCGGAGTCCGGCAGCCGCAACGGGGCTTTCAACCTGGGCCTCCTGCTCGCCCGTGAGGGCAGCGAGCGGGAGGCGGCCATGTGGTGGAGCCGCGCCGCCAACGACGGGCACGGCCGGGCGGCGCTGCGCCTCGCGCTGCTCGCCGCCCGCCGGGGCGAGCTCACCGAGGGTCAGCGCTGGTGTGCCCGGGCGGTCGAGCTCGGGCCGGCGGAGGTGACGGAGCGGGCCGCACGGCTGTCGGAGGCGCTGCACCAGGAGCTCACCGCGTGACGACGACCGGGCGGCTCCGGATGGTGTTCCCCGAACGAGTTTGCGCTGGTCGGCGGGGTCCCGTAAGGTTGCATTCACAACGACGCGGGGTGGAGCAGCTCGGTAGCTCGCTGGGCTCATAACCCAGAGGTCGCAGGTTCAAATCCTGTCCCCGCTACTGAAGACTGAGGCCCGGATCCTTCCAAGGATCCGGGCCTCAGTCATGAGCCCGAACAGGCGGCGTCGTCGGTGACCGGGTCGCTCCCTGCGCGAGCAGCCGCGGCTCCGGGGAGCGCGTGAGAGGGCCGGTCGCCGGGAGGCGGCGAGGCCGAACCGGGCCCCGAGCGGGCCCCGAGGGGGTCTGGGGCCGTGGACGCGCAGGACCGGGCACCGAGCGGGCCTCGGGCCGTGGACGCGCAGGACCGGGCACCGAGCGGGTCTCAGGCCGTGGACGCGCAGTTCGGGCAGATGCCGCGGTAGGTCACTTCGACGTCCGAGACGGTGAAGCCGAACCGCTCGTCGGCCGGCAGGTCGGCCAGCGGATTGCCGGAGGGGTGCACGTCACGGATGGCGCCGCAGCGCGCGCACACCAGGTGGTGGTGGGGGCGGTGGGCGTTCGGGTCGTACCGCTTCGCGCGCCGGTCGGTGGACACCTCGATGACCTCGCCCAGGGAGACCATCTCGCCCAGCGTGTTGTAGACGGTGGCGCGGGAGATCTCCGGGAGCCGATCGACCGCCCTGGCGTGGACCTCGTCCGCCGTCAGGTGCACATGCTCGCCGTCAAGAACCTCGGCCACGACGCGCCGCTGTGCCGTCATGCGCCAGCCGCGTCCACGAAGTCGTTCCAGGAGGTCACTCATGGGATCCAGCCTAACAGTGGAGGGACCGAGTCCCGAATGGGTGTGACTTTGGATGTTCGCTTGACTTGGACAAAGTCCATTGTAGGATCGAGACCGGCGTAGGCCAAGGGACAGGCTGTGCAGAAAACGACATCTGTGCAGAACATGACGCAGGAGGCGCACGTGACGCAGGGACCGCTCACCACGGAGGCCGGCGCGCCGGTAGCCGACAACCAGAACAGCGAGACCGCTGGCCCGGGTGGACCGGTTCTCGTCCAGGACCAGGCGCTTCTGGAGAAGCTCGCCCACTTCAACCGGGAGCGCATCCCGGAGCGGGTCGTGCACGCCCGGGGTGCCGGTGCGTACGGCACGTTCACGCTCACCCGTGACGTCTCGCAGTGGACCCGGGCGAAGTTCCTCTCCGAGGTCGGCAAGGAGACCGAGACGTTCCTGCGCTTCTCCACCGTCGCGGGCAACCTCGGCGCGGCGGACGCGGTGCGTGACCCCCGCGGCTGGGCGCTGAAGTTCTACACCGAAGAGGGCAACTACGACCTCGTCGGCAACAACACCCCGGTGTTCTTCATCAAGGACGCCATCAAGTTCCCGGACTTCATCCACACCCAGAAGCGCGACCCGTACACCGGCTCGCAGGAGGCGGACAACGTATGGGACTTCTGGGGCCTGTCCCCGGAGTCCACGCACCAGGTGACCTGGCTGTTCGGTGACCGCGGTATCCCCGCCTCCTACCGCCACATGGACGGCTTCGGCTCGCACACCTTCCAGTGGAACAACGAGGCCGGCGAGGTCTTCTGGGTCAAGTACCACTTCAAGACCGACCAGGGCATCAAGACCCTCACCACGGAGGAGGCCGTCCGCCTCTCCGGTGTCGACCCGGACAGCCACCAGCGCGACCTGCGCGAGTCCATCGAGCGCGGTGACTTCCCGAGCTGGAGCGTGCAGGTCCAGATCATGCCGGCGGCCGAGGCGGCCACGTACCGCTTCAACCCGTTCGACCTCACCAAGGTGTGGCCGCACGCGGACTACCCGCCGATCGAGATCGGCAAGCTGGAGCTCAACCGCAACCCGGAGAACATCTTCGCCGAGGTCGAGCAGTCGATCTTCAGCCCGGCCCACTTCGTGCCCGGCATCGGTCCGTCCCCGGACAAGATGCTCCAGGGCCGTCTCTTCGCGTACGGCGACGCCCACCGCTACCGTGTCGGCATCAACGCCGACCACCTGCCGGTGAACCGCCCGCACGCCACCGAGGCGCGCACCAACAGCCGCGACGGCTACCTGTACGACGGCCGTCACAAGGGTGCGAAGAACTACGAGCCGAACAGCTTCGGCGGCCCGTTCCAGACGGACCGGCCGCTGTGGCAGTCGGTTCCGCTCACCGGTGGCACCGGCAACCACCAGGCTCCGATCCATTCCGAGGACAACGACTTCGTCCAGGCGGGCAACCTCTACCGGTTGATGTCGGAGGACGAGAAGAGCCGGCTGATCGACAACCTCTCCGGATTCATCGCGAAGGTCTCGCGCGACGACATCGCCGAGCGCGCGATCAACAACTTCCGTCAGGCGGACGGAGACTTCGGCAAGCGGCTGGACGCCGCGGTCCAGGCCCTGCGCGGCTAGCACGGGCGCTTGCCGTAGGTGGTGGGCCGGATTTCACCGGGAGGTTCTCCCGGGGGTCCGGCCCGCTGCCGTTCGCGGGTCGGGGCCGGGTGGGCACCCGGGCTCGTGGCACCACCGTGGGCGGCCTCGTGTGTCCGGGAGTCCGTGATCCGCGGATTCGGTTCAGAGGGCCATCTCGGCGCGGGCCCGCCGGACCGGCGACCAGCACCGGATGATGTCGCGGACCGAGACGATGCCCACGGGGCCGTCGCCGTCCAGCACGATCAGATGCCGGAAGCCGCCGTGCGTCATCGCTTCGGCGGCCTCCTCCAGGGTCCAGGTGGGGGAGGCGAAGACCACATCGGTCGTGGTGTGGGTGGACGCGGTCTCGATGTCCGGGTCCTGCCCGGAGCCGACCGCGTTGAGGATGTCGCGCTCGGTGAGGATCCCGAGGCCGCAGGTGTCCGGGTCGTGGACGACGGCTGCTCCGATGCGGCGAACCGACATCAGCTGGGCCGCCTGACGGAGTGTGTGGGCCGGGCCGATGGTGAGGACCAGCGTGCTCATGGCGTCACGTACGAGCATGAAGGGAGCCACCTCCTTCGAGGAGTGACGAGCGGAGCGGCTCTCGTGAGCCGATTCACAAGTTCACAAGTGGGGGGCTCCCAGAGTGGCACCCCGGAGGTGACTCGACAAGAGGGCGCGCGGGCGACCCTCCGTAAGCGGACAACCCGCCGTAACGCGGACAACCCTCAGTAACGCTGGTTGAGGTAGCCGAGCAGTTCGTCGTGCAGCAGCCCGTTGGAGGCCGCCGCGTTGCCCCCGTTCGGGCCGGACACGCCGTCCAGGCTGGTGAACCGGCCGCCCGCCTCCTGGACGATGATCGCGTTCGCAGCCATGTCCCACAGGGAGAGTTCGGGTTCCGCGCAGATGTCGACCGCGCCCTCGGCGACCATCATGTACGGCCAGAAGTCCCCGTACCCCCGTGTCCGCCAGCAGGCCCGCGTCAGGTCCATGAACCCGTCGAGCCGCCCCTGCTCCTCCCAGCCGGTCATCGAGGCGTAGGCGAACGAGGAGTCCCCGATCCGCTCGACCTTGGAGACCTGCAGCCGCGTCGCGGAGGTGAGGCTGCGACCGGAGAACGCGCCGGCGCCCTTCGCGGCCCACCAGCGGCGGTTCAGCGCGGGTGCCGAGACGACGCCGACCACCGGCTGGAAGCCGTCCTCGCCCGCTTCCATGAGCGAGATCAGCGTCGCCCAGACGGGAACGCCCCGCACGTAGTTCTTGGTGCCGTCGATCGGGTCGACGACCCAGCGCCGCGGCCCCGTGCCCTCGAGCCCGAACTCCTCGCCCAGGATGGCGTCGCGCGGGCGCGCCCGGTGCAGATGCCCGCGGATCAGCTCCTCGGCGTGCTTGTCGGCCTCGCTCACCGGGGTCATGTCCGGCTTGGTCTCGACCTTGAGGTCCAGAGCCTTGAAACGGTCCGTCGTCGCCGCGTCGGCGGCGTCCGCCAGTACATGGGCCAGGCGCAGGTCATCGTGGTAATCGGGCATGCCGTCACAGTATCCACCGGCACCCACCCGGGCTACACGGCCCCGCGCCGGGGCGGGACGGCGGGGCGGTCGGCGGGGTGGCGCGCCGACCCTTGGCGACACCTGGCGGTGCGTCAACTCCGGAGCCCAGGACCCGTGGTGCGGGACGAGGTGATGCCCACGGCGCGAGAAGCCCTGCCGGCCTCCGCGTTCTCCGCGCTGTCCACGCTCCCGCGGGCGGCCGTGCGCATGGTTGACGTCGCCGCCTCGGCGGGGTCTCCCGGCAGCGCTCCACCACGAGTCCGGCAGCAAGGACGGCCCGGTCCGCGCGCTGGACCCGCCGACGCGGAGGGGGGACGCCGCGGTCCCGCACGTCCACCAGGGCCTGGCGCGGCGTACCTCCCGCCGAGGGCCCCGGTGCGGCACACGCACGGGGGTCAGTGCGAGGAACCGGACAGCTGCAGACCGATCACACCGAGGATCACCAGCGAGATCGACACCAGCTTGAGCGTGGACACCACGTCGTCGAGGAAGACCATGCCGTAGACCGCGGTACCCGCCGCGCCGATGCCGGTCCAGACCGCGTACGCGGGGCCGACGTCGAGCTTCTTGAGGGACATGGTCAGCAGGCCGAAGCTGCCGAGGGCGAACGCGCAGAACGCGATGGTCGGCCAGAGCCGGGTGAACCCGTGGGAGAGCTTCAGGCACACGGCGAAGCCGGTTTCGAGCAGTCCGGCGACCACGACCAGCAACCACGCCATCGTCAGGTGCCTCCCGCATAGGTGACGGCTTCGTCCCGCTCGACGCGATTATGCCCTTACCTGTCGTGACGGCTCGCGCACGTGCGCGAGTCGGGCGGTCCTGTCCCCGGGCGCGTACACCCGTCAGCCGTGCCGCCGGACCGTCAGTCGCCCTCTCGCCGCTCCCGCGTCGACAGCAGTCGCCGCAGTGAGTCGAGGCGTGCCGGATCGGCATGCCCCTCCGTCACCCAGACGTCCAGGGCGCACTCCGGCTCCTGACCGTCATGGGTGCAGCCGCGCGGGCAGTTCTCCGTACCCGGCTGGAGGTCGGGGAAGGCGTTGATGACCCTGGAGGGGTCGACGTGGTGCAGCCCGAAGGACCGGACACCCGGGGTGTCGATCATCCAGCCGCGGTCGTCCGGCAGCGGCAGCGCGAGCGCCGATGTCGTGGTGTGCCTGCCACGCCCGGTCACTGCGTTGACCACGCCGGTCGTCCGGCGTCTGTCCTTCGGCACCAAGGCGTTGACGAGGGTCGTCTTGCCGACCCCGGAGTGGCCGACGAAGGCGGTCATCCGGTCGTTGAGCAGTTCGCGCACCCGGTCCGCCGCGTCGCCGTTCTCCAGTTCCTCCCGGCTGGTGACGACGTAGGGGACCCCCAGCGGGGTGTACGCCTCCAGGAGCTTGTCCGCGGAGGCGAGGTCGGACTTGGTCAGCACGAGGAGCGGGGAGAGGCCGCCGTCGTACGCGGCCACCAGGCAGCGGTCGATCATGCGCGGACGCGGTTCGGGATCGGCGAGCGCGGTGACGATGGCCAGCTGGTCGGCGTTGGCCACGACCACGCGCTCGTACGGATCGTCGTCGTCCGCCGTGCGGCGCAGCACCGACCGTCGCTTCCCGATGCGGACGATGCGCGCCAGCGTGTCCTTGTCGCCGGAGAGGTCGCCCACGATGGAGACCATGTCGCCCACGACGGCGGCCTTGCGGCCCAGTTCACGGGCCTTCATCGCCGTCACGGTGCGGTCGTCGACCAGGCAGGTGAGCCTGCCCCGGTCGACGGTGAGCACCATGCCGTCCTGGGCGTCCTCGTGCTTGGGACGTGTGTGGGTGCGAGGCCGGTTGCCCTTGGGGTTGGGGCGGACGCGGATGTCGTCCTCGTCAGGGTTCTTCCCGTAGCGGCGCATGCGCTCAGACACCGCGCCTGGCGGGGGAGGTGCCGAGGGCCCCGGGCGAGACGCCGACCGTCCCGGGGGAGGCCCCGAGCATGCCGGCCCACATCTCCGGGAAGTCCGGCAGCGTCTTGGCCGTCGTCCCGACGTTCTCGATCTCCACCCCGGCCACCGCGAGGCCGATGATCGCGCCCGCCGTCGCCATGCGGTGGTCGTCGTACGTGTGGAACGTGCCGCCGTGCAGCGGGCGCGGCCGGATGCGCAGTCCGTCGGCGCTCTCCACGACATCCCCGCCGAGGCCGTTGATCTCCTTGGTGAGGGCCGCCAGGCGGTCCGTCTCGTGCAGCCGCAGATGCGCGACACCACTCAGCGTGGAGGGGGAGTCGGCCAGGGCCGCGAGGGCCGCGATCCCCGGGGTCAGCTCACCTACCTCGCTCAGGTCGACGTCGATGCCGTGGATGCGGCCCGTGCCCGTGAAGGTGAGGCCCCGTTCGGTCAGCTCGCAGCTGCCACCCATTGCGGTGAAGATCTCGCGCAGCGCGTCACCCGGCTGGGTGGTGCGCAGCGGCCAGTCGGGGACGGTGACACGGCCGCCGGTGACGAGCGCGGCCGCCAGGAAGGGCTGGGCGTTGGAGAGGTCGGGCTCCACGGTCAGGTCGCGGCCGAGCAGCGCGGACGGCGCCACACGCCAGACGTCGGGCTCCCCGCCGGTCTCCGGCTCGTCGACCTGGGCCCCGACCGCGCGCAGCATGTCGACGGTCATCCGGATGTGGGGCATGGACGGGAGGGCCGATCCGGTGTGGCGGACCTCCACCCCCTGGTTGAAGCGGGGCGCGGACAGCAGCAGCGCGGAGACGAACTGGGAGGACGAGGAGGCGTCGATCGCCACAGGACCGCCGTCCAGCGCTCCCGCGCCGTGCACGGTCAGGGGCAGCGCCCCGCGCCCGTCGTCGTCGATCCTGGCGCCCAGGGCCTTCAGTGCGTCGATCACCCCGTGCAGGGGACGCTCGTAGGAGCGGGGGTCCCCGTCGAAGCGGACCGGTCCGTCCGCGAGGCAGGCCACCGGCGGCAGGAAGCGCATGACCGTGCCCGCGTTGCCGACGTCGACCGAGGCCGGGCCGTGCAGGCCGGCCGGAATGACGCGCCAGGCCTCGCCCGAGCCGTCCGGGCCCACGCCCTCCTCGATGCCTACGCCCATCGCACGCAGCGCCTGGGCCATCAGCAGGGTGTCGCGGGAGCGCAGCGGGCGGCGCAGCCAGCCGGGCTCGGACGACAGGGAGGCAAGGACGAGCGCCCGGTTGGTGACCGATTTGGATCCGGGCACGGTGACGGTCGCGTCGACGGCCCCGGTCGCACGGGGGGCGGGCCAGAGGGCGGGGTGCACGGCGCTTTCGGTCATGCCCCTCACTTTAGTGGCTCTGCGCAAACCCAGATCCTGAACAAAAGGGACGAAATCAGGGCGTAATAAGGAGGTGGTAGAGGGGCCCGGCGCGGCAGCAGCCCTCACAACCCGAGCAGCCAGCGCCCGCCGCCGATCAGCGAGCAGAGCGACACGGCGTGGAAGAGGAAGAGCCAGACCGCCGCCGGTGCGTGCGTCAGCCGTGCCAGCTGGTCGGGGTCGGAGTCGGGCGCACCGCCGTGCCGGCGCTTGGACTGCAGCTCGAAGGCCGGGCGCACCCCGCCCAGCAGCAGGAACCAGACCACCGTGTACGCGAACGCCGACTGCACGTCGGCCGAGGTCAGCCAGGACACCAGCAGGAACGTCGTCCCCGTGAGAATGACCGTCAGGGCGCCGTAGAGATTGCGGATCATCACCAGCATCACCGCGAGCAGCGCCGTCGACAGCCACAGCAGCAGCGTGATCCGGCCGGCCGCCAGGAGCCAGGCGCCCCCCAGGCCGAGCAGCGGGGGCGCCGTGTAGCCGGCCGCCGCGGTGAGGATCATGCCGATGCCGGTCGGCCTGCCGCGGCTGACGGTGAGGCCGCTGGTGTCCGAGTGCAGCCGGATGCCGGAGAGCTGTCGCCCGGTGAGCAGGGCGATCAGCCCGTGGCCGCCCTCGTGGGCGATCGTGATCGCGTTGCGGGAGAGCCGCCATATGAGGTTCGGCACGACGGCGACGAGCGCCGCGGTGGCCGTCACGACCACCAGCCACTGCTCGGGCGCGGGCTGGGTACCGAAGACGCGATCCCACAGATCGCCCAGTGCGGTGCTGTCCATGGTGCGGGCGGCTCCTCGAGGTAGGTGCGGCAGTGGCGTCCGCTCGACGTGCGAGTCGTGGCAGTCTGGCACTTATGTGCGGACGGTATGCGGCGAGTCGGCGGCCGGAGGATCTGACCGGGCTCTTCGGTGTCGAGAAGTGGGAACCCACGGAGACCCTGGAGCCCGATTGGAACGTGGCGCCGACCAAAGAGGTCTACGCGATTTTGGAACGTCCTGTGAAGGACGCGGACGACCAGCGTCCGGTTCGCCAGATGCGCGCGCTGAAGTGGGGGCTCGTCCCGTCCTGGTCGAAGTCCCCCGAGGGCGGCGCCCGCATGATCAACGCCCGTGCCGAGACCGTCCACGAGAAGCCGTCCTTCCGCCGCCCCTTCGAGTCGAGGCGCTGCATCCTGCCCGCCGACGGCTACTACGAGTGGGTCACCGGTGCCGACGAGCGGCAGCTGGAGGAGAAGGGGAAGCGGAAGCGGCCCCGTAAGCAGCCCTACTTCGTGACGCCCGCCGACGGCTCCGTCTTCGCCATGGCGGGCCTCTACGAGTTCTGGCGCGACCGGACCCTGCCCGACGACCATCCGCAGGCCTGGTGGGTGACCTGCTCCGTGATCACCACCGAGGCGGAGACGTCCCCGCTCGCCGTGGCCCCGGCCGAGGGGCCGGCGGCGCTCGCCGACATCCACCCCCGGATGCCCCTCATGCTCACCCCCGACCGGTGGGACGACTGGCTCGATCCGTCGCGCACCGGCACCGGGGAGCTGAAGGCACTGCTGGAGCCGCCGCCCGGCGGGCTGATGCGGGCGTACCCGGTGAGCACCGCGGTCAGCAACGTCCGCAACAACGGCCCGGAGCTGCTGGAGGAGCTGGCCGCGCCGGAGCTGGGCACACTCTTCTGAACCGGCGGGATCCGGCAGGATGAGCTCTGTGAGCCGCACTGGGACGACGCAGAAGAGCCGGACGGTCGAGACGGACGCGGGAACCGCCAGGATCACCTGGCTCCCCGCGAAGGACGCCCGTCTGGTGCTCGCCGTGAGCCACGGCGCGGGAGGCGGCGTCGAGGCCCGCGACCTGCAGGCGCTGGCGGCTGTGCTGCCCGCTCGCGGAGTGACCGTCGCCCTGGTGGAGCAGCCCTGGCGGGTGGCGGGGAAGAAGGTGGCGCCGGCACCGCGGACCCTGGACGCCGGCTGGCGCGGACTGTGGCCCGCGCTGACGGGTGCGGGGCTGCCCGTGGTCGCGGGTGGCCGCAGTGCCGGGGCCCGGGTGGCCTGCCGTACGGCGACCGAGCTGGGGGCGCGCGCGGTGCTCGCGCTCAGTTTTCCGCTGCACCCGCCGGGCAGGCCGGAGAAATCCCGCGCGGACGAACTGCTGGGCGCCGGGGTGCCCACCCTCGTGGTGCAGGGCGGCCGTGACCCGTTCGGACGGCCGGAGGAGTTCCCCGCCGGAGGACACCGGATCGTCGAGGTGCCGTACGCGGACCACGGGTTCGCCGTACCGAAGAAGGCTCCGCCGACCGAGCGCGAGGCGATGGACGTCCTCACCGCGGCGGTGGCCGACTGGCTGGACGAAGTCGGGTAGGCGCGTCGTTCCCCTCACATCGCCCGGCGGGGCGCGCGTGACCGGGAATGCGGTGTACGGAAGCGCTGTTGTTCGGGACGTCTGTACAACAACGCTGTACGTGGAGAGGGAGTCCGTCGCATGGGTTCGACCATCTGCCCGCGCCGCTCGAACGCCGCTGACCTGGAGTGGACGGTCCTGCACGCGGACGGGAGCACGCGTGGGCGTGCCCTGAGCGGACCGGATCGACAGCCCGCGCACAAGCAAGGTCGACTATTCTCCGATGCGAGCGGGTCCGGTTTCGGCTCCGCGACATCGTTGGAGGAGGTGGGTCCGGTCACTGGGACCGACACAGGGACCGACGACGGCCGTGCGCAGGAGACGACCGCCGAGCGCAACGCGCGCTTCGAGCGGGACGCCCTAGGATTTCTCGACCAGATGTACTCGGCGGCGCTGCGCATGACGCGCAACCCCGCCGATGCGGAGGACCTGGTGCAGGAGACGTACGCCAAGGCGTACGGGTCGTTCCATCAGTTCCGTGAGGGTACGAACCTCAAGGCGTGGATGTACCGCATCCTCACGAACACCTTCATCAACTCGTACCGCAAGAAGCAGCGCGAACCCCAGCGGAGCGCCGCCGAGGAGATCGAGGACTGGCAGCTCGCGCGGGCCGAGTCGCACATGTCGACGGGCCTGCGGTCGGCGGAGTCCCAGGCGCTCGACCATCTCCCGGACTCCGATGTGAAGTCCGCACTGCAGTCGATCCCCGAAGAGTTCCGCATCGCCGTGTATCTCGCCGACGTGGAGGGCTTTGCGTACAAGGAGATCGCGGACATCATGGGGACACCCATCGGTACGGTGATGTCCCGGCTGCACCGGGGCCGCCGCCAGCTGCGCGGCATGCTGGAGGACTACGCGCGTGAGCGCGGGCTCGTCCCGGCCGGAGCCGGTGAGTCGGACGACACGAAAGGCTCGGCCTCATGAGCTGCGGAGAGCCGCACGAGACGGATTGCTCAGAGGTTCTCGACCATCTCTACGAGTTTCTCGACCGTGAGATGCCCGAGGGCGAATGCAGCAAGTTCGAGGTGCATTTCGAGGAGTGCTCCCCGTGCCTGGAGAAGTACGGCCTCGAGCAGGCCGTGAAGAAGCTGGTGAAGCGGTGCTGCGGGCACGACGACGTGCCGACCGACCTGCGGTCCAAGGTGATGGGCCGGATCGACCTGATCCGTTCGGGGCAGGCCGTCCCCGAGCAGGACGTGGCCGTGGGCGGTGCCGACCGCCCGGCCGCCGCCGAGTGACAGCAGCAGCTCTGCTGCTGTCCCGCCGGAATGCCGGTCGTTTCACCCGAATGTGCTAATCCCGCGCATCGGAACCCTCAGCCGCCCCCAACTCGCTAGCCTGGCGCCTCCATTGACCAGGCGGGGAGCGGGCGGTACGGGTGAGGAGCACACCGGGGGCGGCGCGCCTCTACATCCTGTGCACCGCGGTCGGCGCCGGATCGTGCGCGCTCCCGGCGTTCTTCCCGGGAGCGGCCACACCCTGGAGCACCGTGGCGCTCCTGGCGGCCCTGTGCCTGGCCAGTGAGCTCGCTGCCCGCAACGCCCTCCTTGGCGGCGCCGCGCCGGCGGGTGCGGGAGCGTTCTTCCCGCTGCTCCTCGCCGCCGCCTTTCTCCTGCCACCCGCCGCGGCCGTCCTCGTGCCCGTCGCGGGTGCGTCGGCCGGCGTCGTCGACCGGCCGCCCGTCGCGGCCCGCCGTGTCTGGCGGGCCGCGCAGCTCGCCCTCGCCGTGGGGGCGGCCTCGTGGGTCCACACGGTGCTCGGCGGCCCGGCCGCGCTCGGCGGAAGCGGCGGCGGTCCGGGCGGGGGCCCCGCGCCCGACCTGCCCTACGCCCTCCTCCCCGCCTGCGCGTCGGCGCTCGCGTTCGGCCTCCTGCTGGCCGCGCTGGACGGGGGCATCCTGGCCACGGCCGAGCGGGTCGCCGCCCGGCACGCCTGGCGCGGACTGCCGGTGCGCTCAGCCGGGCCCCACGTGATCCACGCCCTGGCGGGACTGATGATGGCGGTCCTGTGGCGCAGCTCGTACGGGCCGGTGTCGGCCCTGGTCGTCCTGCTGCCCATGTACATCTCCGGCTGGGTGTTCGCCCAGTACCACCGCCAGCATGCCGCACACCGCGCCACCATCAGGGCGCTGGTCCAGGCCGTCGACATCAAGGACGGGTACACCCGGGGACACAGCGAGCGCGTGGGGCGCGCCTCGGAGCTGATCGCCCGCGAGCTCGGCATGGAGGAGGGGCGTACGGAGGCGCTCCGGTTCGCGGGCATCCTGCACGACGTCGGCAAGCTCGGCGTCCCCACGCGGGTCCTGCGCAAGGACGGACCACTCACTCCGCAGGAGCGCCGGGTGATCGAACTGCACCCGGAGTACGGGCACGAGATCGTCCGCGGCATCGGCTTCCTCGACGAGGCGCGCGCCGCGATCCTGCACCACCACGAACGGCTCGACGGCAGCGGTTATCCCTACGGCCTGGTGGGGGACGAGATCCCCGAGTTCGCGCGGGTCGTCGCCGTCGCCGACGCCTTCGACGCCATGACCTCTAACCGTTCCTACCGGCGCGCACGGCCCGTGCCCACGGCGGTCCTGGAGCTGGAACGCTGCGCGGGCAGCCAGTTCGACCCGCGGATGGTGCGGGCCCTGGTCCGGGCCCTGGACCGCCACGGCTGGTCCGCCGCCGCCAACACCGTCACCTCGGACGAGGAACCGGCGGGGCTGCCGAGGCAGGGAGCCGGGACCGGGCCGACCGCGGCCGGATCGGCCCCGGACCGGCCCCGGCGGGCCCGGTGACCCCGGTCCGCCCGCCTTTGGCCGCCCTCGCGGTCCGCGGGACCGCGCTGGCCCTGACGGTGGCCGCGCTCGCGCACACCCTGTGGAACGGCGTCGCCGAGCCGGGCCACGCGCTCGCCTTCGGGGCCCTCGTCACGGTCGGGGAACTCGCCCGGTGGGGCTCCCTGCCCGGGGAGCGCGAGCCCGCGCCCCTCGGGTCGGCCGGCGCGCTCGCGTACGCCCTGCTCGGACGGAGCGGTGGGGAGCCCACCACACACGGCGTGCCGCAGGTGGTCACCGTCGTCGCCGCGGCCCAGCTCCTCGCCGCCGTGCCCCATCTGGCGCGCGGCAGCGGCCCGGGACCGGACCGGGTGGCACGCCGCATCCTGGCCGTCGCCTTCGCCGCGGCCTGCTTCCAGCCGCTGTACAACTCGGGACTCTCGGCGCGCTGGTTCGGCGAGGGGCCGTGCTTCGCCCTCTTCCTGCTGGTGCTGCTCGTCCTCACCGCCCTGTGCGACGTGGTCCTCGCCGCGCTGACGGCGGTGACCCCCCGCCCCTACGGGCCGCTGCTCCGGGACGAACTCCGTGCGCTCAGCGGCGTCGGGACGGCCGTCTGCGCGACCGGTGCGGTGATGGCGCTCGGGGTCGCCGTCGCGGGACTGTGGGCGCTGCCCGTCCTGTGCGTCCCGCTGCTGCTCACCCAGGTGTCCTTCCGCCGGTACGCCGGGGTCCGCACCACCTACCGGCAGACCATCGCCTCGCTGGCCCGGTCCACAGAGATCGCCGGCTACACCCCGCACGGCCATGCCCGCAGGGTCGCCGGGCTCTCCCTCGCGGTGGGGAAGGAGCTGGGGCTTCCGGGCCCCGAGCTGACCGTGCTCGAGTACGCGGCGCTGATGCACGACATCGGCCAGCTGTCCCTCGTCGATCCGGTGCCCTGCGGTGCCACCGCCACCCTCCCGGTCGCCGAACAGCGCAGGATCGCCCTGCTCGGCGGCGCCGTGGTCCGCCGGACCGGGGTGGACGCCGCGGTGGCCGTGGTGGTGGAACAGCAGGCCGACCCGTACCGGGAGCAGCCGACCGCCGCCAGAATCATCCGGGTGGTCAACGCGTACGACGACCTGTGCGGGGAAAGTGCCGGGAAGGCCCTGCACGCGCTCGAGCAGCTCAGACTCGGCACCGGCCGCGACTACCAGCCGCAGGTGGTGGAAGCACTGGCCGGAGTCCTCGCGCGCGGCGGTCCGACCCCGCTCAGGACCGGGTAACCCATGGGTAATGAGCGAGCGTCCGGCCCGGCATGGTTGGATGCGAAGAGAGCGGAAAACAGAGGGTGTCCAGTCGGGACAGGCGGGAATCGTGAGGATCTTCGGGAAGGTACGGCATCGGCCGTCCGCCTCATGGCGGCAGGCCACGGACCGCGCGTTCACGCTGATCGGCGACGGCCGGTACGAGGACGCGGGGGCGCTGCTGACACGCGCGGCGGATCTGGAACCCTGGCTCTCCGAGTCCTGGTTCAACCTTGCGCTGCTGCACAAGTTCCGCCACGACTGGGAGCAGGCGAGGGCCGCGGGCCTGCGAGCCGTCGCCCTGCTCGACCGCGAGTCCGGGGCGCCGGACTGGTGGAACGTCGGGATCGCGGCCACCGCCCTGCAGGACTGGCCGCTGGCGCGCCGGGCCTGGCAGGCGTACGGGCTCAAGGTGCCGGGCAGCGGCCAGCACGGCGCCGCGTCCAACAGCGAGCCGACGGGCATGGAGCTGGGCAGCGCCGCGGTGCGGCTCTCGCCGGAGGGTGAGGCCGAGGTCGTCTGGGGCCGCAGGCTGGATCCGGCGCGCCTGGAAGTGCTCTCGATCCCGCTGCCCTCGTCCGGGCGGCGCTGGGGCGAGGTCGTCCTGCACGACGGCGTGCCGAACGGCGAGCGGATCACCGCGGCCGGGCCGTCCTACCCGGTCTTCGACGAGATCGAGCTGTGGGCGCCCTCTCCCGTGCCCACCTGGGTGGTGCTGCTGGAAGCCGCCACCGAGACCGACCGGGACGCGCTCGAGCAGCTGGCCTCCGACGCGGGATTCGCCGCAGAGGACTGGTCGTCCTCCGTGCGGCTGCTCTGCCGGGCCTGTTCGGAGAGCCGGATGGAGAGTGACGAGGGCGACGGCGAGCACCTTGACCCGCACGACCACAGTGAGCCGGGGCACCCCGGGCCGCTGGGCCACCGCACCGCCGGTGACCTGTGGGTTCCGGAGCGCGAATGCGGCATAGCGGCCCCTGCCGCGCTGGTGCGAGGGCTGCTGGACGGCTGGGTAGCCGACAGCCCGGACAGCCGTGAGTGGCGGGATCTGGAAGAAGTCTGCTGAGCGGTGCCCGTAGGCTGTACGGGCACCGATTCAGGTGCGTTTCTCACGGGTTTCAGGTTTGCAGGAAGGCGTACGGCGGACATGTCGCAGCAGGAGACGGACGAGCAGGTCGGCGTGGACGACGAGGGTTTCCTCGTGGACACCGAGGACTGCGAGGCGCGTGAGGCGGCGTACCGCGAGCGCGGCACCTCCCGCCCGATCACGGTGGTCGGCAACCCGGTCCTGCACAAGGAGTGCAAGGACGTCACGGAGTTCGGCGACGAGCTCGCGCGGCTGATCGACGACATGTTCGCCAGCCAGCGGACGGCCGAGGGCGTGGGCCTCGCCGCCAACCAGATCGGGGTGGACCTCAAGGTCTTCGTCTACGACTGCATGGACGACGACGGGGTGCGCCACGTGGGCGCGATCTGCAACCCGGTGCTCGAGGAGCTGGCGCCCGAGCAGCGCAACCTCGACGACTCCAACGAGGGCTGCCTCTCCGTCCCGACGGCCTACGCCGCGCTGCCCCGTCCCGACTACGCGGTGGTGCGCGGCCAGGACGCCAAGGGCAACGCGGTGAAGGTCCGGGGCAACGGCTACTTCGCGCGCTGCCTCCAGCACGAGACGGACCACCTGTACGGCTACCTGTACATCGACCGGCTCTCGAAGCGGGACCGCAAGGACGCGCTGCGGCAGATGGAGGAGGGCACGCCGCGCTACCCGGTCGTCCCGAACGACTGAGGTCTGACCCTCCCGCCCCGTACGGGGCCCCGCCGCACCTCCGTCGCGGGGCCCCGTCGCGGTCGCTCCCGAAGCGGTGACGAGCAATTCCCCGGGGGTGGTTGACGGGCGTCGACCGGTCCGACAGGCTCACCCCTGACCTCACCGTGGTAGGGAGACCCCCATGCTCGGACGTACCGCACACGCGCTGCTCGCTCTTGTCATGACCATGGCTTTCGCTGTCGGTGGTGCCCTGATCACCGCGGGCACCGCCCAGGCCGACGGCTGCTACACCTGGACGCGCACGCTGTCCTCCGGTGCCACCGGCAACGACGTCACCCAGCTCCAGATCCGGGTCGCCGGCTACCCGGGGTACAACTCGGTCCTGGCCGTCGACGGGTCGTACGGTCCGGCCACCACGGCCGCGGTGAAGCGCTTCCAGGCCGCCTACGGCCTCGCCGCCGACGGTGTCGCGGGCCCTGCCACGCAGGCCAAGCTCCACGCGCTCCAGGACGACGACTGCACCCCGCTCCACTTCACCTACCCGGAGCTCAACACGTGCAACAGCACCTGGGCGGGCGGCAAGGTCGCGGCCGGCACCGCGAAGGCCAACGCGCTGAGCTCCATGTGGAAACTGGAGGCGCTGCGCCATGCGCTCGGTGACCAGCCGCTCCGCGTCACCAGCGGCTTCCGGTCGGCCTCCTGCAACTCCGCGGCCGGCGGAGCCTCCGACAGCCGCCACATGTACGGCGACGCCGTCGACCTCGGGGCCGGACCACACTCCCTGTGCACCATCGCCGAGCAGGCCCGCAACCACGGCTTCAACGGCATCCTGGGCCCGGGATACCCGGGGCACGGCGACCACATCCACGTGAACCAGGGGCCGAGCCACTACTGGTCGGCCTCCGGCTGCGGCATCTGACGCGGACCGGGTGACCCCGCCCGGGACGCGGATCCGGACGGGGTCACCGGGCGGCGCAGGTGCCCTGCTCGCCGCTCACGCCACCTCGGGCACCGCCGCCGGGCCGCGGAAGGTCTGGCGGTAGCGGTTCGGGGTCGTGCCGAGAGACCGGACGAACTGGTGGCGCAGGGCCGCCGCGGTACCGAAACCGGTGCGTCCGGCGATCGTGTCCATGGTCTCGTCCGACGTCTCCAGCAGGTGCTGCGCCAGCAGCACGCGCTGGCGCAGCAGCCAGCGGTACGGGGTGGTGCCCGTCTCCTGCTGGAAGCGGCGCGCGAAGGTGCGGGGCGACATGTGTGCCTGCGCGGCCAGTTGCTCGACGGTCATCTCCTGGTCGAGGTG
Organism: Streptomyces sp. B1I3; assembly: GCF_030816615.1. Classification (NCBI taxonomy): domain Bacteria; kingdom Bacillati; phylum Actinomycetota; class Actinomycetes; order Kitasatosporales; family Streptomycetaceae; genus Streptomyces; species Streptomyces sp. B1I3. Next base: position 2,815,273 of record NZ_JAUSYD010000001.1, on the reverse strand, counting down.
GTGTTCCATCCAGGCGAGCGTCCCCCCGACCGTGTCGCACCGGTCGCGGGGCAGTGGGCGGGCGACGTACTGCGCCTGGCCGCCGTCCCGGTGCGGAGGTACCACCATCCGCCGGGCGATGGCGTTGGCGACCGCGGGGCCGTACTCCTGGCGCACCAGGTGCAGGGCGGCGTCGATCCCCGCCGCGGTGCCCGCCGAGGTGATGACCGGCCCCTCGTCCACGTAGAGCACGTCCGGTACCACCACCGCCTCGGGGAAGCGGCGGGCCAGATCGTCGGCGTGGCGCCAGTGGGTGGTGCAGCGGCGGCCGTCGAGCAGCCCGGCCGCGCCGAGGACGTACGCCCCGGAGCAGATGCTCATCACGCGGGCGCCGCGTGCCACGGCCCGGCGCAGCGGGTCCAGGACCTCCTCGGGGTACTCCCGGTCGGCGAAGTGGCTTCCCGCCGGCACGGCGATGAGGTCGGCCTCCTCCAGGCGTTCGGGCCCGTGGGGTGTGGTGATGGTGAAACCGGCGTGCGTCCGCAACCGCGGACCCTCCGCGGAGACGACCGCGAAGTCCTGCACCGGCAGCCCTTCGTCGGACCGGTCGAGCCCGAACACCTCGCAGAGCACGCCGAGTTCGAATGGGTGGACTTCGTCGAGCAGCAGGACGGCGACGTTCTTCAGCATGACCGCAGTGTGGCAGTAATTCGATGCTGTGTGACAGTCCTGCCACTGCCCGCATCCGGCCGGGGACGCGAGAGTGGAGCCATGAACACATTCCTGAGCTTCCTGTCCATAGCCGCACTTTTCACCCTGGTCCTGCTGCCCGCGCTCGTCGGGGCCGCACGCGAGCGCCGGATCGACCGCCAGCTGCGCGAGGCGGAACGGGGGCGTGCGGCGAAGCCGCCGGGAACGGCGGACGCCGCGCGGCCGGTCACGGCCACGCGGCGTCCGTACGCCAGGTCCTGGGCGCGGACCTAGAAGTCGTCGTCGAAGCCCACGGAACCCTCCACGGCGACCTGGTAGGCGGACGGCCGGCGCTCGAAGAAGTTCGTCAGCTCCTGGACGCCCTGCAGCTCCATGAAGGAGAACGGGTTCTCGGAGCCGTAGAGCGGCGGGAAGCCGAGCCGGGTGAGCCGCTGGTCGGCGACGCACTCCAGGTACTGGCGCATCGACTCGGTGTTCATCCCGGGCAGGCCCTCACCGCACAGGTCACGACCGAACTGCAGCTCCGCCTCGACGGCCTCCGCCAGCATGTCCGTGACCTGCCGGCGGAGGGCGTCGTCGAAGAGCTCGGGCTCCTCCTTGCGCACGGTGTCGACCACCTCGAACGCGAAGTTCATGTGCATCGTCTCGTCGCGGAACACCCAGTTGGTACCCGTGGCGAGACCGTGCAGCAGACCGCGCGAGCGGAACCAGTAGACATAGGCGAAGGCGCCGTAGAAGAACAGCCCCTCGATGCACGCCGCGAAGCAGATCAGGTTCAGCAGAAAGCGGCGCCGGTCGGCCCGGGTGTCCAGCCGGTCGATCTTCTCGACCGAGTCCATCCACCTGAAGCAGAACTGTGCCTTCTCCCGGATCGAGGGGATCTCCTCGACCGCGTCGAAGGCCGCCGCGCGGTCTTCCGGATCGGGCAGATAGGTGTCGAGCAGCGTCAGGTAGAACTGGACGTGCACGGCCTCCTCGAACAGCTGGCGCGACAGGTACAGACGCGCCTCCGGGGAGTTGATGTGCTTGTAGAGCGTCAGCACGAGGTTGTTGGAGACGATCGAGTCACCCGTCGCGAAGAACGCGACGAGCCGTCCGATCATGTGCTGCTCGCCGGGGGAGAGCTTGGCGAGGTCGGCGACGTCGGAGTGGAGGTCGACCTCCTCCACGTGCCAGGTGTTCTTGATCGCGTCCCGGTAGCGTTCGTAGAAGTCCGGGTAGCGCATGGGACGCAGGGTCAGTTCGAAGCCGGGGTCGAGCAGGTTCTTCCCGGTCGTCCCGGCGGACTGTTCGGTGGAGCTCACTGGCAGGCCTCGCAGGATTCGGGGTTTTCGAGGGAGCAGGCGACGGCGTCCGGGTCGGAGACCTGGGCCTGCTGGGCGGGAAGGGCGGTGGACGCGGTGCCGGAGGCCGCGCGGGCGATCCGGGTGGCCGGGCGCGAGCGCAGGTAGTACGTCGTCTTCAGCCCCTGCTTCCACGCGTACGCGTACATCGAGGAGAGCTTGCCGATCGTCGGCGTCTCCATGAACAGGTTCAGCGACTGGCTCTGGTCCAGGAACGGCGTACGGGCCGCCGCCATGTCGATCAGGCCGCGCTGCGGGATCTCCCACGCGGTGCGGTACAGGGCCCGGACGTCCTCGGGGATCCAGCCGAAGCCCTGCACGGAGCCGCTCGCCTCGCGCAGCGCCTCGCGGGTCCGAGCGTCCCACACGCCGAGCTTCTTGAGCTCCGCGACGAGGTAGCCGTTGACCTGGAGGAACTCACCACTGAGCGTCTCGCGCTTGAAGAGGTTGGAGACCTGCGGCTCGATGCACTCGTAGACGCCGGCGATCGAGGCGATCGTCGCGGTCGGGGCAATGGCCAGCAGCAGGGAGTTGCGCATCCCGCTCTTCGCGACGCGGGCCCGCAGGGCGTCCCAGCGCTCCGGCCAGTTCAGCTCGGTGCCGTAGTGGTCCGGGTGCAGCACACCGCGGGCGGCGCGGGTCTGCGACCAGGCCGGGAGGGGGCCCGACCGCTCGGCGAGGTCGCACGACGCCTCGTAGGCGGCGAGCATGATCCGCTCGGAGATCCGGGTGGACAGCGCACGGGCCTCGGGGGAGTCGAACGGCAGCCGGAGCTGGAAGAAGACGTCCTGCAGACCCATCGCGCCCAGGCCCACCGGGCGCCACCGGGCGTTGGACCGGCCGGCCTGCTCGGTGGGGTAGAAGTTGATGTCCACGACCCGGTCGAGGAACGTCACGGCGGTACGGACGGTGGCGTCCAGCCGCTCCCAGTCCATCGTCCCCCCGTCGACGAACGCGCCGAGGTTGACGGAGCCCAGGTTGCAGACCGCCGTCTCACCGTCGTCGGTGACCTCCAGGATCTCGGTGCACAGGTTCGACGAGTGCACCACCCGGCCCGGCTCGGCGGTCTGGTTCGCGGTGCGGTTGGCGGCGTCCTTGAACGTCATCCAGCCCTGGCCCGTCTGCGCGAGCGTCCGCATCATCCGGCCGTAGAGCTCCCGCGCCGGCATCGTCCTGCGGGCGAGGGCCTTCGCCTCCGCCGCACGGTAGGCGGCGTCGAACTCGTCGCCCCACAGGTCCACCAGTTCGGGCACGTCGGCCGGGGAGAACAGCGACCATTCGGTGTCCGCGTCGACGCGGCGCATGAACTCGTCCGGGATCCAGTGCGCAAGGTTCAGGTTGTGCGTACGCCGCTGGTCCTCGCCCGTGTTGTCGCGCAGCTCCAGGAACTCCTCGACGTCCGCGTGCCAGGTCTCCAGGTAGACGGCGGCCGCGCCCTTGCGGCGGCCGCCCTGGTTCACCGCGGCCACCGAGGCGTCGAGCGTCTTCAGGAACGGCACGATGCCGTTGGAGTGCCCGTTGGTGCCGCGGATGAGCGAGCCGCGGGCACGGATACGGGAGTAGGAGAGGCCGATGCCGCCCGCGTGCTTGGAGAGCCGGGCCACCTGGTGGTAGCGGTCGTAGATCGAGTCCAGCTCGTCCTTCGGCGAGTCGAGCAGGTAGCAGGAGGACATCTGCGGGTGCCGGGTGCCGGAGTTGAAGAGCGTGGGGGAGGAGGGCAGGTAGTCCAGCCGGCTCATCAGCCCGTACAGCGCGGCGACCTCGTCCAGCGCCCGCGGCGACTCGTCCTCGGCGAGACCGGCCGCGACGCGGAGCATGAAGTGCTGCGGGGTCTCGATGACCTGCCGGGTGAGCGGGTGGCGCAGCAGGTAGCGGCTGTGCAGCGTCCGCAGCCCGAAGTAGCCGAACCGGTCGTCGGCACCGTCCGCGAGGGACTGTTCGACCAGGGCGTCGAGCCGCGCCGCGTGCAGGGCCACGAACGAGGCTGTGCGGTCCGCGATCAGACCCTCACGGTGCCCCACGGCGATCGAGGCGGAGAAGGAGACCGCGCCCTGGCCCGCGGCCTCGTCCGCGACGGAACGGGTGAGGAGCCGGGCGGCGAGCCGGGAGTAGGCCGGGTCCTCGGAGATCAGACCCGCCGCGGCCTCGGTCGCCAGTGCGCACAGCTCGGCCTCGTCCGACCGGGCGCTGCGGCCACGCAGCGCGGCGGCGGCGACCCGACCGGGGTCGGTGTCGGGCAGATCGACGGTGAGATCGGTCAGCGTCCGCAGCAGTGCGGTCCCCGGCCCGTCGGTCGTGGCGTGCGTGGACTCGGCTGACGCGGTGGCTGAAACCGGATCGGCTGGCGCGATGGTCACGTGGGGCTATCCCTCGCTCGGCTCGGGGCCGGCGGGAGCGGGGCAGCCGACAGGGCGGTGCCCGGGGAACGGACAGCACTCCGCACGGCGTCCACCGGCCCTCCGCGGGGCCCGGACGTCTCGGCGTCCGGATCGGTCGAACCGGACGCACCGTCGGCAGGTCTTCGGACTTCCGGGTGCGCGGGGGCACGCCGGTCACACCGTTGCGGGACAGTTCCGGATTCGCACCGGATTCCCCTGCGGCGACAGCGAGCACGAGCATACATGTGGGGGCCGCCTGCTGAGGCAGCCCCCACATGTTGTGTCGTGACGGGTCAGAGCTCCAGACGGAACGTCAGCAGCGAAGGACCCGGCAGTGGCTCCCGGTTCCGTTCCGGAGCCCGTGCGAAGCCGAGGCGCGGCAGTCCGCCGCAACCGGCGTGTGCGGCGTACCTGCTTTTCCGGGCGTCCTGGCCCGGGTGGGGCGCGCCCGGCGGCCGTGGCCCGGGGTGGCGAAGGGCCCGGAAACGCCTGAGCCGCCACGCCCCGGTGCGGTGGGGCGTGGCGGCTCGGGCAGGCGGGGTGTCAGTGACCCGCGGGGGAGCCCACCGTGGCCGGCGGGAGCTCCGCCTGCACGCCCGGGTCGCCCACATCCGCGGTGTAGTCGGACGGGGAGGTCTCGTCCACACCGGCCGGTGCCTTCACGGCGTTCAGCACGAACGTGAGGACGACGACCACGATCACGTTGAGCACGAACGCGGTGAGGCCGATGTAACCGATCTCGCCGATACCCGGGATCTCCTTCGAGGATCCGCCGAAGTGCTTCTGCGTCGGGCTGGCCACCCCGTACGCGGCCACCGTGCCGTAGATCATGCCGACCGCCCAGCCCGCGATCAGGGCCCAGCGGTGGAACCAGCGGGTGAACAGGCCGCCGACCAGGGCCGGCATCGTCTGGAGGATCCAGATACCGCCCAGCAGCTGGAAGTTGATGGCGACCGTCTTGTCCATGGTGAGGACGAAGGCGAGCGCACCCACCTTGACCAGGAGCGACACCAGCTTGGAGACCTTGGTCTCCTGCGCGGGTGTCGCGTCCGGCTTGATGAAGTCCTTGTAGATGTTGCGGGTGAACAGGTTCGCCGCGGCGATCGACATGATCGCGGCAGGCACCAGGGCTCCGATGCCGATGGCGGCGAAGGCCACCCCCGCGAACCAGTCGGGGAACATGTCCTCGAACAGCTGCGGGATGGCGAGCTGGCCGTTGTCCACCTTGATCCCGGCCGCGATCGCCATGAATCCGAGCAGCGCCAGCAGACCCAGCATCAGCGAGTACAGCGGCAGGATCGTGGTGTTGCGCCGGATGACCTCGCGGCTGCGGCTGGAGAGCGTCGCCGTGATCGAGTGGGGGTACATGAAGAGCGCGAGTGCGGAGCCCAGGGCGAGTGTGGCGTAACCCCACTGCCCCATCTCGCCCGGGACGATGGCGCCGCGTGGCTTGCCCGTGGCCTCACTCGTCTGCGAGAACGCCTCTCCCGCCTTGGCGAATATGTCGTCGAAGCCGCCGAGCTTGATCGGGATGTAGATGATCGCCACCGCGATGACCAGATAGATCAGGCCGTCCTTGACGAAGGCGATGAGCGCGGGTGCGCGCAGCCCCGACGAGTAGGTGTAAGCGGCGAGGACGGCGAACGCGATGAGGAGCGGCAGGTCCTTGACGAACCAGTGCGTGTTCTCACCGCCGCCGACGCCCATGACGTCGAGCACGGCCTGGATGCCGACCAGTTGCAGCGCGATGTACGGCATCGTGGCGAGGATGCCGGTGAGGGCGATCGCCAGCGACAGCCCCTTCGAGCCGAACCGGCCGCGGACGAAGTCCGAGGTGGTCACGTAGCCGTGCTTGTGCGAGACGGACCAGAGCCGCGGCAGGAAGGTGAAGATCAGCGGGTAGATGAGGATGGTGTACGGGACGGCGAAGAAGCCCGCCGCTCCGGCCGCGTAGATAGCCGCGGGCACGGCGACGAACGTGTACGCGGTGTAGAGGTCGCCGCCGAGCAGGAACCAGGTGACCCAGGTGCCGAACGACCGTCCGCCCAGGCCCCACTCGTCGAGGGTGGCCTCGGTCTCGGCCTTGCGCCAGCGCGCGGCCATGAAGCCGACGACCGTGACGGCCAGGAAGAAGAAGATGAACACGGCGAGAGCGACGCCGTTCACGCCGTCCTTCATGCTGACGCACCCCCCTTGCGGGAGCGCTGGTCACGCTGCCACAGCTTGTACGCGATCATGGTGAGTGCGGTCGAGATGAGCACCCAGAGCATCTGGTACCAGTAGAAGAACGGAATGCCGATGAAGGTCGGTTCGACCTTCGCGTACGAACTCACCCAGAGCATCGCCACGAACGGCGCGATCAGGCAGAGCGCGATGACCACCCTCGCGGGTGTCACGGTCGGTGGCTTCGTATCGGTATCTTCTGACATATGGCGACTCCGTCCCCTCGCTGATCACCTGTTGTAATGCGCAGGAAATCTAGGCGAGGGTTCCGGCCATCGTCACCCCCTGTCCGCATTGCGGTCCTGCAACGGTCCGATGTCGCCCGAAATGACTGATCCCCCCGCGCTCGCGGGGGGATCAGTCACTTCGCGGGCCGAACGCTCAGTCGGTGGGCCGCTTCAGGCGTGCCACGAACTTGTAGCGGTCGCCCCGGTACACCGAGCGCACCCATTCGACCGGTTCGCCGTGTCCGTCGATGGAGTGACGGGACAACATGAGCATCGGCAGGCCCACGTCCGTGCCGAGCAGCCCCGCCTCGCGCGGGGTGGCCAGCGAGGTCTCGATGGTCTCCTCGGCCTCGGCGAGCCGGACGTCGTACACCTCGGCCAGAGCGGTGTAGAGCGAGGTGTACTTCACCAGCGATCGGCGCAGCGCGGGGAAGCGTTTGGCCGAAAGATGGGTGGTCTCGATGGCCATGGGCTCACCGCTGGCGAGGCGCAGCCGCTCGATCCGCAGTACTCTGCCGCCCGCCGTGATGTCCAGCAGGCCGGCGAGCGTGTCGTCCGCGGTGACGTATCCGATGTCCAGCAACTGAGATGTGGGTTCCAGTCCCTGGGCGCGCATGTCCTCGGTGTACGAGGTGAGTTGCAGGGCCTGGGAGACCTTCGGCTTGGCGACGAAGGTGCCCTTGCCCTGGATGCGTTCCAGCCGGCCCTCGACCACCAGTTCCTGGAGGGCCTGGCGCACGGTGGTGCGCGAGGTGTCGAACTCGGCGGCCAGGGTGCGTTCGGGCGGCACCGGAGTGCCGGGCGGCATGGTTCCCGTCATGTCCAGGAGGTGGCGCTTGAGCCGGTAGTACTTGGGGACGCGTGCCGTACGCGCACCCGCGCCCGCACCGGTCTCGCTCGTACTGCTGCCCCCGTCGGCACCCATGGCCCGCCTTCCCGACTGCTGCGTTGCTGCCGTCACCGGCTCCTCCGTCTGTAGCGGCTCACATGGTGGCACGGTCCGGTCACGGGTCGTCGCCCTCCCTTAGGTGTCGGTCCTATAACGGACGCGAGTGCACTTCTTATACACCCTTGACACCCCTAAAGGTCTAGGCCAAGCTCCCGGTACTGGTCTAAACCATTAAAGACCAGGTCCCAGCCCCACAGGCAGTACCAGGCGTACGTCTTCGCGGTGGGCGGGGGGTTGCTGGTTCCCTGAGGAGGGTGTGGCATGAAGCGCAAGCTCATAGCGGCGGTAGGCGTCGCGGCGATGATGTCCGGTATCGCGGCGTGTGGTGGGGACAGCAATGACAACGCTTCGAAGGACCCGAAGGACCGCACCGAGAGCCTGACGGTCTGGCTCATGGTCGACGCGCAGAGCACGTGGCCGGAACTGGTCAAGGACGTCAACGCGCAGTTCAACAAGAAGTACCCGAAGGTCAAGGTCAACGTCCAGTACCAGCAGTGGGCGGACAAGGCCAAGAAGCTCGACACGGCCCTCGGCGGCGACAAGTTCCCGGATGTCGTCGAACTCGGCAACACCGAAACGATGCAGTACATCCTCAACGGCGCCCTCGCTGAGATCGATCCCAAGAAGTATGACAACTCGGACACCTGGATCAAGGGTCTGAAGGACACCTGCACGTTCGAGGGCAAGCAGTTCTGCGTGCCTTACTACGCGGGTGCCCGTGTCGCGATCTACAACAAGGACATGCTCAAGAAGGGCACCGGCAGCGACGCCCTGCCGCAGACCGAGGACGAGATGCTCGCGGCTCTCGACAAGGTCTCGGCCGAGTACGGCAAGAAGGACAAGCGCTTCTCGTCGCTCTACCTGCCGGGTCGTTACTGGTACGCGGCCATGTCCTACGTCGCGGGCTACGGCGGCTCCATCGCCGAGTACGACGAGGGTGCGAAGGAGTGGAAGGGCAACCTCTCCGCCCCCGAGTCCCAGAAGGGCATCGAGCACTTCGTCAACCTGGTCAAGAAGTACAACAAGGCCGACCAGACCAAGGACGAGCAGGACCACGCCAACGTCATGGCCAACGAGAAGGCGGCCCTGATCTACGGCAACGGCTGGGAGGCCGGCTCCGTCGTCGACGGTGCCAACAACGGCAACCCGAAGCTCGAGGGCAAGATCGGCACGGCCGGCATGCCCGGCCCCAACGGCAAGGCCCTGCCGTCCTTCATCGGCGGTTCGGACCTCGCGGTGACCGCGAAGTCGGAGGTCACCGACCTGGGTGAGGAGTGGGTCTCCCTCTTCACCAGTGAGAAGTCGCAGGACGTCCTCACCGCCAAGAACATCCTCCCGAACAACGAGAAGCAGCTCGAGCCGCTGAAGTCGAAGCCCGAGACGGCGGCCGTCGCCAACGCGGTGCCGGACGCGTGGTTCACGCCGATCGCGCCGGGCTGGACCTCGATCGAGAAGGAGGAGGTCCTGGAGAACATGCTCCTGGAGATCCTCAAGGGTGCCTCGGTGGCCGACGCCGCCAAGAAGGCCGACCAGAAGATCGACGAGCTGATCAACAAGTAGCCCTGAGCCTTCGGCTCTCCAGGCGGGGGACCGGCGAACACCCGGGCCCCCGCCCCCTTTTCTTAGGTTGAGAACGCCGTGATTCCCGGGTGCAGACCCCCGGAATCCCGATGGAAGGTCAGTCACGTGGCTGCTGCCGACACCCAGGCCGCCGGGCCACCGGTACCCCCCGTACCGCGTGCCCCGGAGAAGACCGGGACCTCGCCCTCCTCGCCCTCCGAGCAGGACGCCGCCGGGCCACGCCTCAAGAAGCGGCGGAAGAAGGGGGAGCTCCTCCCCTACTTCCTGATCCTGCCGGCGATCCTGGCGATCGCCGCCGTCTACGTCTACCCGCTGGTCAAGACCGTGATCATGTCCTTCCAGGACCTGGGGCGGGCAGCACTCTGGGGCAACGGCGAAACCCCGTGGGTCGGCTTCGAGCAGTTCACCAACATCCTCGGCGACCCGGAGTTCTGGTCGGTCACCGGGCGCACGGTCGTCTTCATGACCATCTGCGTGGTGCTGACCATGGGCCTCGGCCTGCTGATCGCCCTCATGATGCTGCGGCTGTCCACCTGGGTGCGGCTCACCCTCACGGTGGCGCTCATCGCCGCCTGGTCCATGCCGCTCATGGTCGCCGCGTCGGTCTTCCGCTGGCTCGCCGACTCCGACTACGGCCTGATCAACACACTGCTCGCCGACATCACCGGCAACGAGGACCGGTGGCTCGGGCACAACTGGTTCCTGAACCCCTGGCAGGGCTTCGGCATCATCACGCTCCTGGTCGTCTGGGGCGCCATCCCCTTCGTCGTGATCACGATGTACGCGGCCCTCACCCAGGTCCCCAAGGAGCTGGAGGAGGCGGCGGCCCTCGACGGAGCCTCCGCCCTCGGCGTCTACCGCTACGTGACCTGGCCGGTCATCAAGCCGGTCTTCACCATGGTCGCCACGCTCTCGGTCATCTGGGACTTCAACGTCTTCGGCCAGATCTGGCTGCTGCGCGGCAACAAGCCCGAGCCCGACTACGAGACCCTCGGCCTCTACTCCTTCTCCAAGGCGTTCGAGTCCACCTCCTTCAGCCAGGGCAGCGCGATCGCCCTGATCACCGTGCTGATGCTCTCCGGTGTCGCCGTCTACTACCTGCGCCAGCTGATCAAGACGGGAGAGGTCGAATGAGCGCCTCCACGCCCACGAACACCCCGGCCCAGGTCCTGCGGCCCGACCGCAGGAAGAACCGCCTCGGATACAACATCCTGGCGCTGGTCACGGCCGCGATCATGGCCTTCCCGGTCTACTGGCTGATCGTCAGCTCACTGCGTCCCAACCACGAGATCCGGTCGTACGACCAGACCTTGTGGCCGTCCTCCCTCACCTTCGACAACTTCGCGCGCGCGGTGAAACAGGAGAACTTCGCCACGGCGATCGAGTCGAGCCTCATCGTCTCCGTCACGGCCGTCGTCGGCGGGATGATCATCGCGACCCTCGCCGCCCTCGCCATCGGGCGCTTCCGCTTCTTCGGGCGGAAGGCACTGATGATGGTCATGATCCTGGTCCAGATGCTGCCCCCGACCGCGATGCTGATCCCGATCTACCTCCAGCTCAACGCACTGGGGGGCATCGACGAGTACTGGGGGCTCATCGTCGTCTACCTGGTGTCCACGCTGCCCTTCGCGACCATCATGATCCGCGGCTTCGTGATCAACATTCCGGTGGAGCTCGAGGAGTCCGCGATGGTGGACGGCTGCACCCGCATGGGGGCCTTCCGCCGGGTCATCTTCCCGCTGCTGGCGCCCGGGCTCGCGGCCGCCTCCATCTTCGCGCTGGTCAACGCGTGGAACGAGTACCTCTTCGCCTACATCCTGATCAACGACAACTCCAAGTACACGCTCAACGTATGGCTGATGACCTTCACGACGGAACGCGGTACGGACTACGGCGCCCTGATGGCGGCCTCCACGCTCATCTCCATCCCGGTCGTCATCTTCTTCATGATCATCCAGGGGAAGATGGCCACGGGACTCACCTCCGGCGCCGTGAAGGGATGACACGCCCCATGACCACGCTCGTATCCACCACGGACACCGTCACGCGTGACGCCCTCGCCGTCCTCCAGCCCGGCTTCACCGGGACGACCGCCCCGGACTGGCTGCTGCGCCGGGTCGGCGAAGGACTGGCCTCCGTCGGGCTGTTCGGCCGGAACATCCACTCGCCCGAGCAACTCGCCGCGCTCACCGCGCGCCTGAGGGCCGAGCGCGACGACGTCCTCGTCGCGATCGACGAGGAGGGCGGTGACGTCACCCGGCTCGAGGTCCGGGACGGCTCCTCCTTCCCCGGCAACCTCGCCCTCGGCTCCGTCGACGACGTGGACCTGACCCGGTCCGTCGCCCGGGAGCTCGGCCGCCGGCTGGCCGAGTGCGGGGTCAACCTCAACTGGGCGCCGTCCGCCGACGTCAACTCCAACCCCGGCAACCCGGTCATCGGCGTGCGCTCCTTCGGCTCGGCCCCGGATCTCGTCGCCCGGCACACCGCCGCGTACGTCGAGGGCCTGCAGGCATCCGGTGTGGCGGCCTGCACCAAGCACTTCCCGGGCCACGGTGACACCGCCGTCGACTCGCACCTCGCGCTGCCGAGCATCGACGTGGATCTGGACACCCTGCACGCCCGTGAACTGGTGCCCTTCCGAGCGGCCATCGCAGCGGGTTCCAAATCCGTGATGAGTGCACATATTCTGCTTCCTGCGCTCGACCCCGCCCGGCCCGCGACGCTGAGCCCCCAGATCCTCACCGGCCTGCTGCGTCAGGAACTGGGGTACGAGGGACTGATCGTCACCGACGGCATGGAGATGGACGCCATCGCCGGTACGTACGGGATCGAGCGCGGCTCCGTCCTCGCCATCGCCGCGGGCGCCGACGCCATCTGTGTCGGCGGCGGACTCGCGGACGAGGACACCGTGCTGCGGCTGCGCGACGCACTGGTCACCGCGGTACGGGCCGGTGAACTGTCCGAGGAGCGGCTGGCCGACGCCGCCGCCCGGGTACGGGCCCTCGCGTCCTGGACGCGTGGGGTCAGGGGGGCTGTTTCGGAGCCGGGCGCGGCAGTGCAGGAGGGGACCGCGCCCGGCACCGGAGTCAGTACGGACATCGGACTCGCCGCCGCCCGTCGCGCCGTGCGGGTGACCGGCGCGACCGAGCCCCCGGCCGAGCCGGTGTACGTCGCCGCGTTCACCCCCGTCGCGAACATCGCGGTGGGCGCCGAGACCCCGTGGGGTGTGGCGGCCGAGCTCTCGCGGATCCTGCCGGGCACCGTGACCGACACGTACGGCTCCGCAGCCGTGGACGAGGTGCTGCGCGCGGCGGGGGAGCGGCGGATCGTCGCGGTCGTCCGCGACGAGCACCGCCACGCGTGGATGGGTGAGGCGCTGGACGGGCTGCTGGCGGCACGCCCCGACACGATCGTGGTCGAGATGGGGCTGCCCGAGGCGCAGGCCAGGGGAGCGCTGCATGTCGCCACGTACGGCGCTGCCCGGGTCTGCGGGATCGCGGCGGCCGAGGTCGTCACCGGGACGCCGAAGGTGTAGCAGCGCGGACGGTACGACGCGAGGGCCGGGCACCCGTGGTGGGTGCCCGGCCCTCGCGCGTGCGGAGCGGGGTCCTGGGTCCGGATCAGGCCGGTGAGGCCGGGTCGGGGTGCGGTGCCCGGAGCCGCGAGCCCGGCGTGATCCGGACGGGAGGAGTCAGATGCCCTGCCAGCGCGGCTTCGCCGCGTACGTGGCGCGGAAGTAGTCCGCCAGCTTCAGCTTGGACGCCGCCGCCTCGTCGACCACCACGGTGGCGTGCGGGTGCAGCTGAAGTGCCGATGCCGGGACGACGGAGGCGACCGGCCCCTCGACCGTCTGGGCCACCGCGTCGGCCTTGCCCTCGCCCGTGGCCAGCAGTACCGGGTGGCGTGACTCGAGGATCGTGCCGATGCCCTGGGTGATGACGTGGCGTGGCACCTGGTCGATGTCGTCGTCGAAGAAGCGGGCGTTGTCGACCCTGGTCTGCTCGGTCAGCGTCTTGATCCGGGTCCGGGAGGCCAGCGAGGAGCACGGCTCGTTGAAGCCGATGTGCCCGTCGGTGCCGATGCCGAGCAGCTGCAGATCCACACCGCCCGCCTCGGCGAGAGCCTTGTCGTAGGCCTCGCAGGCCGCCTGCACGTCCTCGGCGCTGCCGTCCGGGCCCATGAAGGAGGTCTCCGGCAGGCCGAGCGGTGCGACGACCTCCCTCAGGACGACCGAGCGGTAGGACTCGGGGTGGCCGGCGGGCAGTCCGACGTACTCGTCGAGCTGGCAGATGCGCGCGCGGGAGGCGTCCACCGCACCGGAGCGGACCTTCGCCTCGAGAGCGCGGTAGATGGGCAGCGGGGTCGAGCCGGTGGCAACGCCGAGCAGGGCGTCGGGCTTGCGGCTCAGCAGGGCCGCGATGGCCTCCGCGATGAGTTCGCCGCCTGCCGCGGCGTCCGGGACGATGACAACTTCCACGCTGTGCCTGCCGATCTGGAGAATGGCGTCATGTGGTATAGACCAATCGAGAGGCCAATCTAGCAGAACGGGCGGGCGTGGAGGCGAACCGGTCGTACGAATGCCGCTCGCTGTCGCCCCGTCGGCGGACGCGGGGTCCGCGGGCTCGCAGGCGCCGGGCGGACGCGGAATCCGCGGGCTCGCAGGCGCCGGGCGGGCGTGGAATGCGAAGGCTCGCAGGCGCCGGGCGGGCGTGGGGTCCGGCGCGGCGGGATGGCTGCGGGGCGGGCCGAGTCCGGGGCGCGTCCGGCCCCGTGAACACCCGCGGGCCGCGGCGCCGGGACGGGACCCTCAGCCCGTCCGGCACCGCAGCCCGGAGCTGCCTGGCCGGCGGTGTGCGGTGCCTCCGGCCACTGGAGGTACCGGCGCAGTCAGGGCAGAGAGCGCCGGTCACCTCGGTCCGCTCTCCTGTGCGGGGAGAGCGGAGGTCGTCGTGTGCACGATAACCGCACACACGCTGCATTGTGGACTAGACCAATAGTCCGTGTCCATCCGTCCCGTGGACGGACACGGCCGTCTTTCCCTGGGGAGTCCGTCCCCCACAGTGTCACGCATCCGAGGGCGGATCGGTTCGGAACGTGTTCGTTTCCACAGGTACGCTCGCACCTGTGCCCTCCATGAACGACCTCGTCCGCCAGCACACAGCCCTGAGTGACACCGACCTCGAGTGGCTCCATCTGCTGGTCTCGGAGTGGCAGCTGCTCTCCGACCTGTCCTTCGCCGACCTCGTCCTGTGGGTGCCCACCCGCGACGGGACCCGCTACGTGTCCGTGGCGCAGATGCGGCCCAACACCGGCCCCACCTCCTACCAGGACGACATGGTCGGCCATCTGGTGCCGCGCGGGCGCCGGCCGCTGCTGGACGCCGCCCTGGACGAGGGCCGCATCGTGCGGGAGGGGGATCCGGAATGGCGCGAGGAGGTGCCCGTACGGGTCGAGTCGATCCCCGTACGCCGTGAGGGCCGGATCCTCGGTGTCATCGCCCGCAACACCAACCTCCTCACCGTGCGTACGCCCTCCCGGCTCGAACTCACCTACCTCCAGTCCGCCTCCGACCTGGCACAGATGATCGCCGCCGGATCCTTCCCGTTCCCCGGCCAGCAGGTGGACATGGACGCGTCGCCGCGCGTGGGTGACGGGCTCATCCGGCTCGACGCCGACGGTGTCGTCCAGTACGCCAGCCCCAACGGTCTCTCCGCCTACCACCGGCTCGGCCTGGCCTCGGATCTCGTCGGCCACCACCTCGGTGCGACGACCGCCGAACTCGCGCCGTCACGCGGTCCGGTGGACGAGGCCCTGGTGAAGGTGGCGAGCGGGTACGCGCCCCGGGAGTTCGAGGTGGAGGGCGCCGGCGGGGTGATCCAGCTGCGGGCCATTCCCCTCAAGCCCAAGGGTGTCCGCATCGGTTCGCTCGTACTGCTCCGCGACGTCACGGAACTCCGCCGCCGGGAGCGGGAGTTGATCACCAAGGACGCGACCATCCGCGAGATCCACCACCGGGTGAAGAACAACCTGCAGACCGTGGCAGCCCTGTTGCGCCTCCAGGCCCGCCGGATGGATTCGCCGCAGGGCCGCGAGGCGCTCAACGAGGCGGTACGGCGCGTCGGTTCGATCGCGATCGTCCACGAGACGCTGTCCCAGAATCTGGACGAGCGCGTCGAGTTCGACGAGATCGCGGACCGCGTGATCGCGATGGTCGCCGAGATCTCGCCCGGGAAGGTCACCTGCCGCCGCACCGGCCGCTTCGGGATCCTCGACGCGGAAGTGGCCACTCCGCTCTCCATGGTGCTCACCGAGGTGCTGCAGAACGCACTGGAGCACGCCTTCACCGTTGCCGAGCGCGGCACGGTGGAGGTGTCCGCGGTCCGCGGCGGCTCGCCGGCCGAGGGCCGGCTGCTGATCACCGTCGCGGACGACGGGCGCGGTCTGCCCGAAGGATTCGATCCGCAGCGGGCCGGCAATCTCGGCCTGCAGATCGTGCGGACCCTGGTCGAGGGCGAACTGGGCGGTACGTTCGGCATGGTCCCGGGTCCCGAGCGCGGTACCCAGGTCGTGCTGGACATCCCGGTCAGCAACAACGCCGCGTAGCGGCAGCCGGTACAGCAGTGGGCCCGGACCGTGGTGACGGTCCGGGCCCACTGCGTGGTGCTCACGGTGCGATGCGCTTCGGGGGTACTGCGCGCTGCGACTCGAAGGCGGGGCTGTGCGTACGCTCTGTACGCGCCGCCTGGCTGAGGCTCGTGGTGCGGGGGGCGTCGGTCAGGCGCTGGCGTTACGCGCCCGGTTGCGAGCGGCGCGGCGCTTCATTGCGCGGCGCTCGTCCTCGCTGAGGCCACCCCAGACGCCGGAGTCCTGGCCGGACTCGAGCGCCCACTGCAGGCACTGCTCCATGACGGGGCAGCGACGGCAGACGGCCTTGGCTTCCTCGATCTGCAGCAGCGCAGGACCGGTGTTGCCGATGGGGAAGAACAGCTCGGGGTCTTCCTCACGACAAACGGCGTTGTGACGCCAGTCCATGGCTGCTACCTCTCCTTGGTATTACGTACATACAGTGCTTGTGAATGTGAACGCTTTCACGAATCCCCCCGCAGACGAAGGTCCGACGCCCAGATGAACTGGTTGTGGTCCTGTTGTGGTGAGGAGGGGTTCTGGCTCTCAGTGGAGGCCGATGTTGCGGGCCGTCTCGATCGCCATGTAGAGATTCGCAAACCTCGGCGGCGGATACAACCCCTTCTGGAAAGTTTTTTTTGATTCCTCGGTGTCGACTAGGTCACAGCCGTACTTCTAAGGGGTGGGGGCCAGCCCAAACGTTCGAGTTAAAGGACTTTGGGGCCTTCCACTCACACAATCACACGCAGTGCACGGCGTACGCCTGTGAACGTCACGCTCGTACGCAGTCCCAAGTGGTCGCCGTCCATCTGGAAGGGCAGCGGCGCCTTCGAATGCAAGGTGAAGTCGGTGAGGTCGTGGAGGGAGACCGCGTGCTTGCCGTGCGGGCCCTTCTCGGGGCTCGAAGTGAGCAGCTGGGTGGCGTACCGGGTCACCGCAGGGGTGGACAGACGCTTCAGCCCGAGGATGTCCAGGGCGCTGTCGAACGACGCCTTCGGGGAGGCGTATATAGGACGATTCCCCAGGTAGGTCCAGGGGGCGGTGTTGCAGATTATCGACAGGGCGAGGTCGGTCACCGGCTCCTGGCCGGGGACCTCCAGGGTGATCAGGCCGTTGCGCCGGTGCGGCTCCCCGAGGAACTGCCGGACCACCTGACGCACATACAGCGCATGGGTTGAGCGTTTGCCCAGCTCGCGCTTCTGTTCGACCCGGCCGATCACGCCCGCGTCGAACCCGAGCCCCGCGCAGAAGGTGAACCAGCGTTGCGGGACGGCTTCGTCCGGCGTGCCCGGGGTGCCGGCTGCGAGACCGAGCCCCACCGTCCGCTCGCTCCGGGCGGCGAGGGCGTCCAGGATGGCGCCGGTCGCCTCGACGGCGTCGTTGGGGATCCCCAGGGCGCGCGCGAAGACATTCGTGGAGCCACCGGGGACGACGGCGAGGCTCGGCAGGCTGTCCACGTCGGGGCCTCTGTGCAGCAACCCGTTGACCACCTCGTTGACCGTGCCGTCGCCGCCGAGGGCGACCACCAGGTCGATGTCGTCGGCATCGGCGGCCCGTCGGCCCAGGTCCCGGGCGTGCCCCCGGTATTCCGTGGTCACGGCTTCGAGCTTCATCTCGCTCGCCAGGGCGTGGATGAGGACGTCACGCGTCCGCGCGCTGGTGGTGGTGGCAGCTGGGTTGACCACGAGGAGTGCGCGCATGCCCGCCAGAGTACCTACCGCGCGGTACCGGCCTGAAGTCCTGATCCTTTACGTCCACCGCACCTCACGCAGCGTGACCAACCCTGTCCGGCATGCCGGAGGGAGGACCCGGCTTCGCTTTCGGCGGGCCGGGATGCCAGTCTGAAAGGTGTGAGCACTCAGCAGAACACGCCCGCTTCGTCGCCCCCGGCCGGCCCGGAGAAGCCGGCCCGGATCACGGCCCTGGCCGGACTCACCGCACTCGAAGGCGCCGCGCTCGCCATCGGTGGTGTCTACATGCTGGTCATGGGGCTGCTCGGCCGGCCCGACAGCCCCCAGCAGGCCGAGATGGGCGGACTCACGCTGATCGCCCTCGGCCTGATCCCGCTCCTCGCGGCCCGCGGGCTCCTGCGCCGGCGCAGCTGGAGCCGGGGGCCCGCGCTGATCACGCAGATCATGGCCCTGCCCGTGGCCTGGACGCTGCTGCGGGCACAGGGCGCGCTGATCCCCGCGGGCATCGTCCTCGCCGCCGTCGCCGTGACGGCGCTCGTCCTGCTGTTCAACCCGGCGACCACGCGGGCGCTCGGCATCCGGGGGCCGTGGACGACCCCCGAGGCCTGAACTCCGCCGCCGGGTCCCTGCGGCCCTACTCCTCGACGAGGAGGCGCTCACGCAGCTGCGCGAGCGTACGGGCCAGGAGGCGGGAGACGTGCATCTGGGAGATGCCGACCTCCTGCGCGATCTGCGACTGGGTCATGTTGCCGAAGAAGCGCAGCAGCAGGATCCGCTTCTCGCGCGGCGGGAGGTCCTCCAGCAGGGGTTTGAGCGACTCGCGGTACTCGACGCCCTCCAGTGCCTCGTCCTCGGAGCCCAGGGTGTCCGCGACGGCGGGCGACTCGTCGTCCGTGTCGGGGACGTCGAGCGAGAGCGTGCTGTAGGCATTGGCCGATTCCAGGCCCTCCAGGACCTCTTCCTCGGAGATGCCCAGCCGCTCCGCCAGTTCGTGCACCGTCGGGGAGCGGCCGTGCTGCTGGGAGAGCTCGGCGGTGGCCGTGGTCAGCGACAGCCGAAGCTCCTGGAGGCGGCGAGGAACCCGCACCGCCCACCCCTTGTCGCGGAAGTGGCGCTTGATCTCACCGACGACCGTGGGTGTCGCGTACGTGGAGAACTCGACCCCGCGGTCCGGGTCGAACCGGTCGACCGACTTGATGAGCCCGATCGTGGCGACCTGGGTCAGGTCGTCCAGGGGCTCCCCGCGGTTACGGAACCGGCGGGCCAGGTGCTCCACGAGCGGCAGATGCATCCGCACCAGCCGGTTGCGCAACTCGGCCTTCTCCGCCGAGCCGTCGGGAAGCTCCCGCAGCTCTATGAAGAGGGCCCGCGCCCCGCTGCGGTCATGTGGCTCGTGGTGCCCGTGCTCGCTCATCTGGCCCGCCCGCTCCGCCTGCGACTGCTCCACCGCGACCGTACGGCCTTGCGTCCCGTCCGCACCGTCCACCGGATGCGGCCGGGCCTGCTGCTCCGGGACGGCTGCTGGGCGCACCGCCCCGGACCGGATCGTCTCGTCCCGCACAGGACCGTCCCCGTTCCCGTCGCTCACGCCGGCCCGGGTCCCGCGCCGCGCTGCTTGTAGAGGCTGATGCTGACCGTACGGTCGTCGGCGACCGTCGATTCGACCTTGCCGGCCAGTGCGGAGAGCACCGTCCAGGCGAAGGTGTCCCGCTCGGGGGCGCGGCCGTCGGTCGTGGGTGCCGACACGGTCACTTCGAGGGAATCCTCCACGAGGCGGAAGACGCAACTGAGGACGGAACCCGGCACGGCCTGCTGGAGCAGGATCGCGCAGGCCTCGTCGACGGCGATGCGCAGGTCCTCGATCTCGTCGAGAGTGAAGTCCAAGCGCGCTGCGAGACCGGCCGTGGCCGTACGCAGCACCGACAGGTAGGCACCCGCAGCGGGCAGTCGGACCTCAACGAAGTCCTGGCTCCCGGGCTCGCCTGCGATCTGGGACACCCTCACCTCCAAGGTGGCACAAACTCGTTCGAGGCTCCGGGACGAGTGCCCGGGGCCATGCGGTCCGTCGTCGGTTCTGTGGTCCGGCGACGCTATCGCGACCCATGATGCCGTGTCGCGGAGAGCTCATCCCCGCTCGTCACTCATGGTAAGCACATATGTACGCACAGTGGCTAGAGGTCTGCGGCTGTCAATTGCGAAGAACCGGCGCCGGTTTGACGTACCCAGACGTCAGACGATCGAACCGTCCTCGAAGCACCAGCGCCAGGTCTCGCCGCGTTCGAAGCTTCGCATCAGCGGATGACCCGTCTCCCTGAAGTGTGCCGTGGCGTGCTTCAGGGGCGACGAATCGCAGCACCCGACGTGGCCGCAGGACAGGCAGAGCCGCAGCTGCACCGGGTGGCTGCCCGCCGCCAGGCACTCCAGGCAGGTCTCGCTGAGCGGGGCGGGTTCGGGGCGCGGCATTTCGAGAACATGCAGGCACTCACTCATGATGGCCACGTTACGTCGGATGCGAGGACGGTGAGATGGACGCATTGCCGCTGGTGGCCCTGGTCGCGGCCAGCGCCGCGGTCGCCGGTGCCGCGCGGCGCACGCCGGTGCCCGCGCCGCTGCTGCTGGTCGCCGTCGGCCTGCTGGCCTCGTACCTGCCGGGCGTGCCCACGTACACGCTGGACGCGCACATCGTGCTGCCCCTGCTGCTGCCGCCGCTGCTCCACACCGCCGCGGTCGACAGCTCCTACCTCGACCTGCGGGCCAATCTGCGGCCGGTCGCGCTGCTCTCGGTGGGGTACGTGCTGTTCGCGACCTTCGCCGTCGGCTGGCTGGCCTACCTGGTCGTGCCGGACCTGCCGCTGACCGCCGCGCTGGTGCTCGGGGCGGTGATCGCCCCGCCGGACGCCGTCACGGCCGCGGCGATCGCCCGCCGGGTCGGGCTGCCCGCACGGGTCACCACCATCCTCCAGGGCGAGTCCCTCGTGAACGACGCCACCGCGATCACCGCCTTCAAGGTGGCGCTCGCGGCAGCCGTCGGGGAGGGGATGAGCTGGGGCGCCGGAATCGGGGAGTTCCTGCTGGCCGCGGTCGGCGGCGTCGGCGTCGGCCTGGTGCTGATGGTGCCCCTGCACTGGCTGCGTACGCACCTCAGGGAAGCGCTGCTCCAGAACACCCTGTCCCTGCTGATCCCCTTCGTCGCCTACGCGGCGGCGGAGCGGGTGCATGCCTCCGGGGTGCTCGCCGTGGTCGTCGTCGCGCTCTACCTGGGACACCGCTCGTGGCAGGTCGACTTCGCGACCCGGCTCCAGGAGGCGGCCGTCTGGAAGATGGTCGCGTTCATCCTGGAGTCCGCGGTGTTCGCCCTCATCGGACTGCAGCTGCCCTTCGTGCTCAGAGGGCTCGGTACCTACGGTGTCACCCAGGCGTTCGGGTACGCGGTCGCCGTCTTCGTCGCCGTCGTCGTGGTGCGCTTCGTCTGGGTCTACCCGGCGACCTACCTGCCTCTGTGGCTCTCGCGCCGCATCAGGGAACGCGAGCCCGCGATGCCGTGGAGCTCGCCCCTGATCGTGGGGTGGGCCGGCATGCGGGGCGTCGTCTCGCTCGCCATCGCCTTCTCCATCCCCATGGTCACGCATGACGGGGAGGGATTCCCCGCCCGCAACCTGGTGCTGTTCCTGACCTTCACGACGGTGATCGGGACGCTGGTCGTCCAAGGACTCACGCTCCCCCTGCTGGTGCGCGTCCTGAAGCTCCCGGGGCGCGACGCGCAGGCCGAGACGCTGGCCGAGGCGCAGGCGCAGAGCGAGGCGTCCGCGGCCGCGGAGGCGCGGCTGGACCAGCTGCTGGCCGCACCGGGCAACACGCTGCCCGGACCGCTCGCGGACCGGTTGCGCACGGTGATGGAACGACGGCGCAACGCCGTCTGGGAACGGCTCGGCGCGGCCGACCCGCTCACGGGGGAGTCGGCGGACGACACCTACCGGCGGCTGGCCCGGGAGATGATCGACGCCGAACGCGAGGTCTTCGTCCGCCTCCGGGACGAGCGGCGCATCGACGACGAGATGCTGCGTGCCCTGCTGCGCAGGCTGGACCTGGAAGAGGCCGCGGCCTACCGGGAGTCGGACGGGGAGTAGAAGACTCCCGCCGCCGTGCTCAGGGCCGTCCGGTGACGACCGCGGTCACGGTGGATCCCGGGGCGAAGAACCCCTCGTCGAGGAGGCTCACCAGCGCGTACAGCAGTTTCGCGACGTAGAGCCGTTCGACGGCCAGGCCGTGGCGGTCCTCGAAGTCGTCGGCGAAGGCGTGCAGCTCCGGTGTCGTACGCGCGTAGCCGCCGAAGTGGAAGCGTTCGTCCAGGGTCCACCGTCCGGCGGGCGCCCCGAACGCCTCGCGCTGCAGGTCGCGCACCGCGTCCGCCAGGAAGCCGCCACGCAGGACCGGAACCCCGAGGGCGCGCTGGCCCGGTGCGAGGCCGGCCGCCAGCCCCGCCAGGGTGCCGCCCGTGCCGACGGCGACGGCGACGGTGCCCCCCTGCTCGCGCAACTCGTGGCCGAGCGCTGTGCAGCCCTGTGCGGCGAGGGCGTTGCTGCCGCCCTCCGGGACGACCAGACAGTCCCCGAAGAGGCGCAGCAGGCCGTCCAGGACCCCGGGAGATGTCTTCGAGCGGTACGTGGCGCGGTCGATGAAGTGCAGGCGCATGCCGTCGGCCGCGCAGCGGGCGAGTGAGGGGTTCAGCGGTCGGTGGGCCAGCTCGTCGCCGCGCACGACGCCCACGGTGGGGAAGCCGAGCAGGCGTCCGGCGGCGGCCGTGGCACGCAGATGGTTGGAGTAGGCCCCGCCGAAGGTCAGCACGGTCCGGCCGGAGGCGGCCCGCAGGTTGGGGGCGAGCTTGCGCCACTTGTTTCCCGGCAGGTCCTGGTGGATCAGGTCGTCGCGCTTGAGCAGCAGGGTCACGCCGTGGCGCGCGAAACGCTCGTCCTCGGCCGGCTGCAGGGGCGACGGCAGGACCGGCTGCAGCCGGGAGAGGTCGGGCGCTTCGTGGTGCATGTGTTCCATTGTGGTCCGCCGGGGATGCCGGTGGACCTCCGAGGGACTACTTGAGGCGGTCGTGGATCCGGGTGCGCATGCCGTTCATCGAGAAGCCCCGCGGATCGACCTTGCCGGGCTGCCACTCCCGGTGCCCGATGACAGAGGGGGCGTCCCAGTGGTGGAACCGGCAGACCGCGGCCGCGGCCTTCTCGATGGCTTCGAGCTGGACGGCGGGCCAGGGATCGTCCCCGTCGCCGAG
The DNA here is from genome assembly GCF_030816615.1 of Streptomyces sp. B1I3. NCBI lineage: Bacteria > Bacillati > Actinomycetota > Actinomycetes > Kitasatosporales > Streptomycetaceae > Streptomyces > Streptomyces sp. B1I3. The sequence continues at coordinate 2,792,286 of NZ_JAUSYD010000001.1, read as the reverse complement.
GTTCTCGCACTCGAACCCGTAGAAGTGCCTGTTCCCGTCGGTGTTGGCCTCGTTGTCCGACGGAAGGCGCTTCTCGCCGATGACGGCCCGCAGGACGTCGTCGTCGCCGAGTCCGGCGTGGTTGGCGCGGCCGTAGCCGACCAGGTGGACCCTGCCGTCCTTGGTGATCACGCCGTGGCACAGCGGGCCGGGGAGGCCTGCGTAACCGGCACGGCAGATGTCGACGGTGCGTGCGGCTCCCTTGGTGACGGTGTGATGGAGCATCACGCCGTGCACCGGCCCCCAGGGGCCCTTGTGGTTGCGGTTGTGGGTACGCCAGTCGCCCACCTGGACGACGGTGAGTCCTTCGTCCTTCAGGGCCTTGAGGAAGTTGCTCGCGGACATGGGAGAGGACATGGCCGACTCCTTCTGCGCGTGGGGGAGTGTGTCCTTACAGCGCTTGTACCGGAACGCGGCGCTCCGGGCTACCGGTTCGGACATGTTCGGGACATGTGTGACCCGATCCGGACATCTCGCGAGCGTTGTGAGGCCCTTGGGGCCTCGGGCTACGGGCTTCGGTCCGCGGGCCTCGGTCCGCCTGCCTCGACACACCGAACTCTGTCCACCGGTCTCGGTCCACCGGGTCTCAGTCCTGGGCGAGCCACAGGTCGGGTCCGAACACCTCGTAGTGGATGTCGGCCGGAGCGACTCCCCCGGCCAGCAGCTGGGAGCGGACAGCACGCATGAACGGCAGGGGACCGCAGAGGTAGGCGTGGGTCCCCGGCGCGACGGGAAGACCGGCCAGGTCGACCAGGCCGGTCCGCTCCGGGGGGTGGCCGGGCCCGGGGTTCTCGTACCAGAAGTGCGCGGTGGCGTCGTGCAGCTTGCCCGTGAGCAGGGCGTGGTCGGCGCGCAGGGCGTGGTCGGCGGGCGAGCGGTCGCCGTGCACGACGGTGACGGGCGAACGGTGCTCCACGGCTGCCAGGTGGTGCAGCATCGACAGGACCGGGGTGCATCCGATACCGGCCGACGCGAGGAGCAGGGGTGCGTCGCCGTCGTCGAGCACAAGATCGCCGTACGGGGCCGAGACGCGCAGCCGGCTGCCTTCCCGGACGTGCGCGTGCAGGTGCCGGGAGACCTCCCCCTCGGGTGTCCCCTCGCCCCGCACCCTCTTCACGGTGAGGGAGCGGAGGGCGGACCCCGGTGCGCAGGAGAGGCTGTACTGACGGATCTGACGCGCCCCGTCGGGGAGTTCGACCTGTACGGAGACGTACTGGCCAGGGCGGAAGCCGGGAGCCGGTGCGTCGTCGGTGGGTTCGATCTGGAAGGTGACCACGTCCGCGGTCTCGTCGATCCGTGAGGTCACCGTCCACTCCCGCCACACGTCGCCTGCGACGACACCCTGCTGGGCGTACAGCCGGTTCTCGATGGTGATCAGGGAGTTGGCCATCAGCCAGTAGACCTCGTCCCATGCCGCGGCGACCTCGGGGGTGACCGCGTCTGCGAGTACCTCCGCGATGGCCGCGAAGAGGTGGGTGTGCACGACCTCGTACTGCGGGGCGGTGATGCCGAGCGAGGCGTGCTTGCCGGCTATGCGGCCGAGCATCACGTCGGGCCGGGTGTCCGGGTGGTCGACGAGCCGGGTGGCGAAGGCGGCGATCGAGCCCGCGAGAGCCTGACGTTGGGCGCCGGAAGCCTGGTTGCCACGGTTGAACAGGTCACGGTGCAGCTCCGGGTGGGCCGCGAACAGCTTCCGGTAGAAGAGGTCCGCGATCTCCGCGATGGCGGCCCCCACGGCGGGGAGGGTGGCTCGGACAGTGGCTGTCGACGTCTCGGAGAGCATCGGCTGACTCCTGGGGGTGGAGGAGGGATGGGTGGAGGTGGCCCGCGGGAGGGACCTGAACGGGGCCGGTGCGGGCGGTTGACGCCGCGGTTCCGGCTGATGCGGCCGGTCCCACGGGTCGGCCGTGAATGTGCATATTGAATACCAATTATCGGGCGCACGGGCATCGGAGCACGGCATCGGAGCACGGAATCGGCGACGCGGAATCGGCGCGCGGTCGCGTGCGCGCCGGATCGGCGGATCAGCCGGGGACGGGCCGTGCGGCGCTGATGCCGAGCAGCAGCGGTCCGGTGGGTGAGGAGACGAGATCGGCGACCGTGACCGGGTCGAGGGAGGAGTAGAAGGCCTCTTCGGCCCGGCGAAGTGCGGTGCGCAGCCGGCAGGCCGAACGCAGGGGGCACGGAGCGCTGCCCTCGCAGTCGACCACCTCGCCGGGACCCTCCAGTTGCCGCACGAGCCCGCCGATCGACGCGCACCGGCCGGCCGGTGTGAGCGTGAGCCCTCCGCCGCGACCTCGGCGGGCGTCGACGAGGCCGAGGTGCTGGAGCCGGGCGACGACCTTGGCGGCGTGGGTGTACGGCACCTGCATGGTCGCCGCCACCTCCCTGGTGGTCGGCGGGTCGTCCTCGTCCCTCGCGACGGCCAGGCGCATGAGCACGCGGAGCGCCACGTCGGTGAATCTCGTCAGCCGCATGGGCCGAGAGTATGTAAGTTGCATATGTGATGCAACTTAAGAACTGTGAACGGCGACGCTGGGCGACATGCCCCGTCGGAGCCTGAATAGTCACACTCTTTTGTGTAATAGCGCATGGTGTCCATCAGCTGAAAGGCTTCTTCTCGCAGGTCAGCCCATGATCGAGAGGATGTCGGATGTCCGTTGGTGAAGAGGTTCGTGACACGCAGCCGCCGCAGCAGAGTCTCGGCACGGCGGCTGCGCGGAACCTCGCGACGACGACCAAATCCGCGCCGCAGATGCAGGAGATCACCTCGCGGTGGCTGCTGCGCATGCTGCCGTGGGTGCAGGTGCAGGGCGGTACGTACCGGGTGAACCGCCGACTGAGCTACTCGGTCGGTGACGGCCGGGTGACGTTCGTCCAGACGGGCGACCGCGTCACGGTCATCCCCGCGGAGCTCGGTGAACTGCCCGCCCTGCGCGACTTCGAGGACGAGGAGGTCCTGGCCGAACTGGCACGCAGGTGTGAACAGCGGGATGTGGCGGCCGGCGAGGTGATCGCCTCGGCGGGTGACGCGGCGGACCGAGTCCACCTGCTGGCGCACGGCAAGGTGGAGAAGGTCGGCTCAGGTCCGTACGGCGACGAGACGGTCCTCGGCGTCCTCGCCGACGGCTCCTACTTCGGCGACCACGCACTGATCGACGGGGACGCGTCCTGGGAGTACACGACCCGTGCCGTCACCGCCTGCACCCTGCTGACGCTGCGCCATTCCGACGTGCTCAACCTCGCGGCCCGTGCGGACTCCCTCCGCGACCATCTCGCCGCGCTGCTCGCCATTCCGCACCAGCGGACCAACAACTACGGCGAGGCGGCGATCGATCTCTCGGCGGGGCATGTGGGCGAGACCGTCGTCCCGCACACCTTCGTCGACTACGAGGCAGCCCCTCGCGAGTACGAACTGAGCGTCGCGCAGACCGTGCTGAAGGTCCACAGCAGGGTCGCCGACCTCTACAACCAGCCGATGAACCAGACCGAGCAGCAGTTGAGGCTCACGGTCGAGGCGCTCCGCGAGCGCCAGGAGTACGAGCTCATCAACAACCGGGAGTTCGGGCTGCTCAACAACTGCGACTACGGGCAGCGACTGCAGCCGCACGACGGGGCACCGGGACCCGACGACATGGACGAACTCCTTTCGCGCAGGCGGGGGTCGAAGCTGTTCCTCGCCCATCCCCGTGCCATCGCCGCGTTCGGCCGCGAGTGCAACAAGCGCGGCCTGGTCCCGGAGAGCGTGGAGGTGGGCGGGCACCATGTGCCGGCCTGGCGAGGCGTCCCGATCTTCCCCAGCAACAAGATCCCGGTCACCGATGCCCGCACCACCTCGATCATCTGCATGAGGACCGGGGAGGCGGACCAGGGCGTCATCGGACTCCAGCAGAGCGGCATCCCGGACGAGATCGAGCCGAGCCTGTCGGTCCGCTTCATGGGCATCGACGAGCAGGCGATCATCTCGTACCTCGTGACGGCCTACTACTCCGCCGCCGTGCTCGTTCCCGACGCCCTCGGCGTCCTGGAGAACGTCGAGGTGAGTCGCTGGCAGTGACGCTCCGGGGGCCCGGGCGCAGCCGGCCCGGGCCCCGGTACACGCAGGGTGCGACAGAGGTGCCCCGGGGGCACCCGGGAAGGAATGACCGTGACCATGACGAGTACGGATGCCGCGACGGAGGGGCACGAGGCCGCCGCGCTCCTGGAGCACACCCGAAGCGTCGTCGACCCGCACCTGCGAGCAGCCGTGGAATCGCTGCCCGGCGGCATACGCCGGGTAGCCATGTACCACTTCGGCTGGCAGGACGCCGACGGTACCGAGGCCTCGGGGCAGGCGGGAAAGGCGATCCGGCCCGCGCTCGTCCTGGCCGCCGCCCGAGCGCTGGGAGGTGCTTCGGAGTCGGCGATGCGCGCGGCCGTCGCCGTGGAACTGGCGCACAACTTCACCCTCCTGCACGACGACGTCATCGACGGGGACGCCACCCGTCGGCACCGGCCCACGGCCTGGGCCGTGTTCGGGGTGCCGGACGCCGTCATCACGGGCGACGCCATGCTCGCCCTCGCCCAGCGCCTGCTCGCGGACGACCCGCACCCGGCATCCGCACAGGCCTGTGCCCGGCTGTCCACGTGCGTCATCGAACTGTGCGCCGGCCAGCAGGCGGACTGCGCCCTGGAACAACGCGGCCCTGACGACGTCACCCTGGACGAGTGCCTGGCCATGGCCACGGCCAAGACGGGCGCCCTGCTCGGCTGTGCCTGCGCCCTGGGCGCCCTCTACGCCGGGGCCGGCGAGCGGGCGGTCGGAGCCATGGACGGGTTCGGCAGGGAGGCCGGTCTCGCCTTCCAGCTCATCGACGACCTGATCGGCATCTGGGGGGACACCGACCGAACGGGCAAGCCGGTCGGAGCGGATCTGGCCGCCCATAAGAAGTCCCTGCCGGTGGTGGCCGCCCTCACCTCGAGCACACCCGCCGCCGCCGAGCTGGCGGAACTGTACCGGGGGGCCATGAACACGCCGGGGGAGGTGGGCAGAGCGGCTGACGCCGTCGACCGGGCGGGCGGCCGCGACTGGGCGCAGGCCTGCGCGGCGGACCGGATGGCTCGCGCGGTCCACCACCTGTCCCGCGCGGTGCCCGATCCGGCCGCCGCGGGAGACCTGCTGGCGCTGGCGGAGTTCGTCACCCGCAGAACCCACTGAACCCAGCCACCCGGCCCGGCGCCGGCGGCCAACTCTAGGATTCCGTACGCGAGATCACTCACCACTGCGGACGGACGAAGGGGCGGGGCCGGTCATGGGTGTACGCATACGGCAGGCGGACGAACGAGACAGGGATCAGGTCGTACGGATCCTGGAGGAGGCGTTCCACGACGATCCGGTGAGCAGCTGGGTCTTCCCGGACGAGGACCACCGACGCGCCGTCCACGGCAGGTTCCTCGGAGTCTTCGCCGACGTCACCCTGGCCGGCGGCCGTGTCGACCTGGCGGAGGACGGTACCGCCACGGCCCTCTGGCTCCGGGTACCCGCGGGTGCGCCGGAGGAGGAGGACGGCACACCCGCGCGCATGCGGGAGGCCGCCGACCCCGGCAACGAGCGGGCCGAGCTGGTGGGCAGGCTGACGGGCGCGGTCCATCCGCACGACCGTGCCCACGCGTATCTGCTGATGATCGGCGTCTCCCCGGAGCGCCAGGGGGAGGGCATCGGAGAGGCACTGATCAGCGAGGTACTGGAACGGTGCGACCGTGAGGGTCTCCCCGCCTACCTGGAGGCGAGCAGCGAGCGCAGCCGCAGGCTGTACGAGCGTCTCGGTTTCACCTTCACGGGCCAGACCGTGGACCTGCCGGACGGCCCCTCGATGTGGCCCATGTGGCGTGCGCCGAGGGCGGGCTGACCGGTGGCCGGCAGCCGGGAGGACGGAAGGGGAGGGTGCCACGGGAAGGGCGCCGGACACGGGCTACAGTCCCTGCTCATGACAGATGAGTCGTGGGCAGGCTGGTACCGGGACGGTCACGGTTCCGAAGCCGTCATTCTCACCACGGACGGACAGCAACTCCGTGTCCGCGTCCGCGGTACGGACTTCGAGGGCAAGAGCTTCGACGGCCTGCGCCCCGTGGCCGGAGTACCTGTCGAGGCCGGGGTGTTCGACCTGATGGAGGGGGTGCTCGGCGACTGCGTCCTGGAGTGGGACCTGCCCCTGCCGGTCCTCACGGCCGGTGCGGTCCGCCAGGCCACACTCAGCTGCCTGCTGTCCCTGCGGCGGGCCGACCCCGACCTGTACCTCGCCCTCCACCTCGACGGCGCCGTGTACGAGTCGAACCGTGCGGAGAGCGACTTCGCGGCGGCACTGGCCACGATCCAGCGCGTCCTCCCGCCGGACATCCATCTGCAGACCTGTATAGCCTGCGCCCTCTCCGACTACTTCCCCGCGCCGGACCGGGGCCTCTCCGGTGAGCTCGCCTGTTTCCGGGGCGCGAAGGCCGCCTACCGCGACGCGGCGGACGCGGGAGCCGTGGCGGGCCTCTGGGACCGGCGCACCGGATTCGTCCAGGAGATATGGAGCTGCCGGGAGTTCGAACCGCGGCCGGCCGAGGGTGCCGGCACCGGTCACCGGGGCGCCTTCCCGCTGGAGCCGGCCTGACCGTGCCCCGCGGGACCCGGCTGCCGGTGCGCCGGGTCCGCTCAGCGCGGCGGAACGGACCCGGCACACCACGTCACGAGGTGTCAGGACTTGGTGGCGGCGGCGAGCGCGGCCGCGAAGCCGTTCCGCCACAGGGTGTTCACCCGCGAGCGCTCGGTGGAGTTCGGGTAGGCGTTGGTGCACGACGTGCCGGGACCACCGCCCGACATGAGCTCGCTGCACGGACCGCTGTAGTGGTCCGGCAGGCCGAGCACGTGCCCGGTCTCATGGGCCGTCACCCGGGTCGAGTTGTACTGCCGGTTCTGCGCGTAGTCCAGGAAGATGTAGCCGCTGCCGTGCCCGTTCGTGCTCGCGTACGAGCCCCTCGAGTCGTTGCCCTCGTAGTAGGCGAAGTCGGCGTTCGAGCCCTCCTGCAGCTTGACGTTGCTGACCGAGCTGTTCCAGATGCCGGCGCTGCTCGCTATCTGGCTGCGGAAGCTGGGGGCGTTCGCGGTGCTGTACACGACGGTGACGGCCTGCGCGCCCGGCGTGGCGGCACGCTTCTCGGCGACCGACTTCATGACGGCGTCGAAGAAGGCCTTGTTCGCGGCGGCGTTCTCGCTGGACCCGGCGTACGCGGCGTAGCCGGCCTGCGCGGTGGCCGTGGAGGCGGTGGTGGAGGTGGCGGCGGGGACCGGGGCTGCGGCGACCGCGGGGGTGGTGCCCAAAGCGGCGGCGAGGCCGAGACCGAGACCGGCCACGGCCGACATGACGGCTGTCCTGGGGTGTCTCACGGTGTTCTCTCCTACCTGTCCGCCGTACCCCGTCCGGCTGGCCGGACGGGGTACGGGTGGGGGGTTGTCGGTACGGAGTGAGTGTCAGGGCAGCCGGTGCCGCAGCGGATGATGTCAATCGGGGATAGCGCCGTCCTATCCCCGCACAGGAGCCGTACAGCAGTCGCACACACCGAACGCCCCAACAGCCCCCGAATCGGCCCGTTTAATGGGGTTGGGCCATCTGGTGTTCCGAAGGCGAACAGCCATACGCTCCTCGTCATGGAGCTTGAGGTCAGACACCTCAGGGCGCTGTGCGCCATCGCGGACACGGGCAGCCTGCATCAAGCCGCGCGGCGGTTGGGCGTCAGCCAGCCCTCCCTGACCACCCAGCTCCAGCGGATCGAGAAGACGATGGGGGCGGAGCTCTTCCGCCGGGAGAGGACGGGCTGCCGGCCGACCCTGCTCGGGCGTGCGGTCCTCAGCCGGGCCCGCCCCCTGCTGGACGGCATGTCCGCGCTCGTCGGCGCGGCGATGGCGGAGGCCGAAGCCGCCCGCGCCGACAGTGCCCGGCTGCGCATCGGATCCACGGCGAGCCGGGTCATCGGCGGCTGGCTGCGCAGACTGCGGGTCCGGCTGCCCGGCACGGACATCTCCCTCCGGGTCGACGTCTCGGCCCGTGCGCTGCTGCGCGCGGTGGCGGCCGACCGGCTGGACGTCGCCTTCGTGCACGAGGTGGAGGGGTGCCCGCTGCCCGTGCCGGACGGTCTGCGGCAACGCGTACTCCTGGACCGGGAACCGCAGTTCATCTCCCTGTCGCGCGACCATCCCGCCGCCGGCAGCCCCGTGGTGGACCTCGACGACCTGGCCACCGACCGGTGGATGGTCGATCCCTCGGTGGACGGCGAATGGGACGGCGTCCGCCGGGTGCTGGGTGCCGCCGGTCTCGACCCGCCCGTCCTGCACGGTGACTACCTCACTGCGGCCTCCCTGGTCGTACTCGGCGAGGCCGTCGCCCCGTGCCAGCCGACCTCGGGCCCCCGCGACGACATGGCGATCCGCCCCCTGCGCGGAGACCCGCTGGCCGTGCGGCTCCTGCTGGTCTCGCGGCCGGGCGCGGACATGGACACGGTGTACGGGGAACTGGAAGCGGCCTACCGCGAGGCCGCCCGGCGGGCCGCCGACTACCACCGGTGGCTGCTGCGCCACCACAGCCCTCTGGCGCACACGCCCTGACCGGCGGAAGTTCCCCGTTCTGCTGACAGCGAGGCACCGTTCCCGTGCCTCGTTCCAGGGGGCAAGGTGACGCCATGAAGCTCTTGATGCTGGGTGGTACGGAGTTCGTCGGACGCGCCGTCACCGAGGCGGCGCTCGCGCGGGGCTGGCAGGTCACCGTGTTCCATCGGGGCCGCCACGCGCCGCCACCGGGCGTCCGGATCCTGACCGGGGACCGGACAGCCGGCAAGGAGGGCCTGGCCGCCCTGGCCGACGGCAGCTGGGACCTGGTGGTCGACACGTGGAGCGGCGCGCCCTCCGCCGTACGGGACGCAGCCCGGCTGCTCTCCGGCCGGACCGGGCACTTCACCTACGTCTCCAGCCGGTCGGTGTACGAGTACCCCGCCCCGGCCGGGCTGTCGGAGGACGGTCCCCCGGTGTCCGGCGCATCCCCCGACGCGGGCGCCGACGTCCCGTACGCCCAGGCCAAGCGCGGCGGTGAGCTGGCGGCGCTCGACGCCTTCGGCGACCGTGCGCTGCTGGCCCGGGCCGGCCTGATCCTCGGCCCCGGGGAGAACGTGGGTCGGCTGCCGTGGTGGCTGACGCGGACAGCCCGTGGCGGCCCCGTGATCGCGCCGGGACCACGGGACGCGGAGATCCAGTACATCGACGCCCGCGACCTGGCCACCTGGTTGCTGGATGCCGCGTCGCACGGCCTCGGCGGCGCCTACAACACGGTCAGCCGGCCCGGGCACACCACCATGGGCGAGTTGCTCGACGCCTGTGTCCGGGTGACCGGCTCCCGCGCGGAGCTGTGCTGGACCGATCCGGAGGTGCTGCTCGCGGCAGGCGTCGAACCCTGGACCGACCTGCCCGTCTGGTTGCCCGCCGGTGAGCTCCACGACGCCCTGCACCGGGGCGACGCCGGCAAGGCGGAGGCAGCCGGGCTGCGTTGCAGACCCGTCGCGGAGACGGTCGCCGACACCTGGGCCTGGCTGGGGGAGCGCGGCGGCACGGCGCCACAGCGCCCGGACCGGCCACCGGTCGGCCTGGACCCGAGTACCGAGGCGCGACTCCTCGCAGGGGTGGCCCGATGAGCGGACTGCTGCTGCACCTCACCGAGAAGTCGCTGTGGGAAGCGGCCCGCAGGACCGGGACGTACGAGATGTCCACCCGTGGCCGCACCCTGAGCGAGGAGGGCTTCATCCACTGCTCGCTGCCCCACCAGCTTCCCGGTGTGGCACGGGCGCTCTACGGGGCGGAGGCCGAAGGACTGGTCGTGCTGGTCATCGACCCGGACCGGCTCCGGGCTCCCGTGCGGTACGAGCCCATGAAGCCCGGCGGGGAGGAGTTCCCGCACATCTACGGCCCCGTGCCGGTGAGTGCGGTCGTGGAGGTGCGGCACTGGAGAGGCCCCGGGGCGGGGGCGGACGACGATACCCGGTGAACCACCCCGGCCATGGTGACGGCCCGGAGACGGAACGACCACGCCCGGCCCGCGAGGGCCTCCCGGGGGAGACCCTGCGGACCGGGCGCGGACAGCTTGATCCAGCGGAACGGCGACCGCGGATCAGGCCTTCTTGGTCTCCCAGAAGATCTTGTCGATCTGGGCGATCAGGTCCAGAGCCTTCTGGCCCGTGGCCGGGTCGTTCGAACCCTTGGCCGCCGAGAGCGCCTTGAGGGTGTCGTTGACCAGCTGGTGCAGCTCCGGGTACTTCTCGAAGTGCGGGGGCTTGAAGTAGTCGCTCCAGAGCACCGACACGTGGTGCTTCGCGAGCTCGGCACGCTGTTCCTTGATCAGAATGGCGCGCGTGCGGAAGTCCGCGTCCTCATTGGCCTGGTACTTCTCCTGGACGGCCTTGACGGACTCGGCCTCGATGCGGGCCTGGGCCGGGTCGTACACGCCGCAGGGCAGGTCGCAGTGAGCGCTGACCTTCACCTTGGGGGCAAACAGGCGGGAAAGCATGGAGCTGTCCTTCCTCGTGATCGTCTTCTCAGGTGGGACATTACTCCGTGGGGTACCGCTTTTTGCGGCTGCCCCCTAGGGCTTAGGCCAAAAGTCCAGGGTGTGGACAGGACCAGTGGCCGAAACTACGGATCGGTGCGCGCAGCGGTGTACCGGAGCACGGACCGGGAGGTGTCACGGATGCCGGAAGCGGCGCAGGGTACGGGGAACGGGCGGGCGGCCAGGGGGCGGTTCCAGGTGGTGGAGGTGACGGGGCCCTCGATGGTGCCCACGCTCTACCACGGGGACTGGCTGCTGGTGCAGCACGGGGCGCCGGTGCGGCCGGGGGATGTGGTGATCCTGCGCCATCCGTTCCAGCAGGACCTGCTGGTGGTCAAGCGCGCCGCCGAACGGCGCGGCAGCGGCTGGTGGGTGCTGGGCGACAACTCGTTCGCGGGCGGGGACAGCACGGACTACGGGACGGTGCCCGAGGAGCTGGTACTGGCCCGGGTGCGGGCGCGCTACCGTCCGCTGCGCAAGGATCAGCGGTCGGTGTTCGGGCTGCTGGGCTGGGCGGTGACCGCGCTGAGGCCCGTTTCCACGGACCGTTCCGTCTCCAGGCGCTTGCGGGCCCGGTAGGCGGCCACGTTGGCCCTGGTCGCACAGCGGTCCGAGCAGTAGCGCCTCGACGCGGTTGGTGGAGGTGTCGAGATAGGCGTTGCGGCAGGGCGCCGCCTCGCACAGGCCGAGCCGGTCCACGCCGTGGGAGGTGAGGTGGAAGGCGAGGCCCATCGCCGCGATCGCCGCGAAGCCGGCCGTCGCGTTGGACGGATGGTCGGCGAGGTGCATGTGCCAGTCCGGCTTGCCGTCCTCGTCCCGGGCGTCGTGGCCCGAGATCTGGGGGCTCACCGGGAACTCCAGCAGCAGTGAGTTGAGCAGATCGACGGCGAGGGTCTCGTCGCCGCCGTCCGCCGCCTGGAAGACCGCGCGCAGCCGTGCCCGCACCGAACGGAAGCGCGTCACGTCCGCGTCGGTCGCGCGGCGGGCCGCCTGGGCGTTCGCGCCGAACAGCTCACGGACGGACTCGACCGTGGTGAGGGAGTCCTTGTTGCGGGCCGGCTCCTCGGTGTTGACCAGACGCACGGCATAGTCCGAGTAATAGGCCAGTTCCACTTGTAGTCCTTACGGCGTCGGTCTAGGGTCGAGGCGTCGGCCAGTGTAATGGCTGCACTTCGATAACGGGCATTACTCGCTCTGGGGTACGTGGAGGTCGGGATGACGGAGACAGCGGCGGGTGGCGACTGGCAGGCATGGCAGGAGAGCTGGGACCGTCAGCAGGAGTGGTACATGCCGGACCGTGAGGAGCGGTTCCGGGTGATGCTGGACATGGTCGAGGCCGTCGTGGGAAGCGAGCCGAGGGTCCTCGACCTGGCGTGCGGTACCGGAAGTATCACGGACCGGCTCCTCCAGCGGTTCCCGAAGGCGACCTCGACCGGCGTCGATCTCGACCCCGCGCTGCTCGCCATCGCCCGCGGCACCTTCCACGGCGACGACCGGGTCACCTTCGTCACCGCCGACCTCAAGGACCCCGCCTGGACCGAGCGGCTCCCGCACACCTCGTACGACGCCGTGCTCACCGCGACGGCCCTGCACTGGCTGCACAGCGAGCCACTGACCGTGCTGTACGGACAGATCGGCCGGCTGGTCCGGGACGGCGGGGTCTTCATGAACGCGGACCACATGATCGACGCCGGTACTCCGCGCATCAACGCCGCCGAACGCGCCCACCGGCACGCCGCCATGGACCGCGCCAGGGCCGCGGGCGCGGTGGACTGGGCCGAGTGGTGGGCCCTCGCCGCCGAGGACCCGGTCCTCGCGGGACCGGCCGCCGAACGCTTCGCGATCTACGGCGAGCACGCCGACGGCGACATGCCGTCCGCGCGGTGGCACGCCCGCACCCTGCGAGAGGCCGGCTTCGCCGAGGCGCGCGCCGTGTGGGCCTCGCCGTCGGACAGCCTGGTGCTCGCGGTGAAGTAGCCGCACGGCGCCGGCGCAGACACGGCGGCAGAACAGAGGGGCGGCTTCCACCGCCCCTCTGCGTCTCACCACGACGGCACGCCCCGGTGGAATTCTGAGCTCGTCGGCCGTCTCGTCCTGAAGGACGGTTCCATGCCCGGCCGTGCGTCGAGCACCGGCTTCACCGGTGAGCGGGCTCCATGTCCGATGCCCACGAGCCCGCAGGTGACCTGGGAGCAGGTGCGCGCGTCGATGCGGTGGCCGGAACCGCTGCCCGTCCGGCAGGGGAACGCGGACGAGGGCGGTACGGGCCGTGCCCGTACCGCCCTCATCCGGGGGTCGTACCGCTTCGGCACCGCGGTGCGGCTACAGCACCTTTGACAGGAACGACTTCGTCCGGTCGTGCTGCGGGTTCGTCAGCACGTCGCGCGGGTGGCCGGACTCGACCACCACCCCGTCGTCCATGAAGACCAGCGCATCGCCGACCTCGCGGGCGAAGCCCATCTCGTGCGTGACGACGATCATCGTCATGCCGTCCTCGGCCAGCCCGCGCATGACGTCCAGGACGTCGCCGACCAGCTCGGGGTCGAGCGCCGACGTCGGCTCGTCGAAGAGCATCAGCTTCGGCTCCATGGCCAGAGCGCGGGCGATGGCCACCCGCTGCTGCTGTCCGCCGGAGAGCTGGGACGGGTAGTTCTTCGCCTTGTCGGACAGCCCGACCCGGTCCAGAAGCCGCTCCGCGCGGGCGCGGGCGACAGCCTTGGACTCGCCCTTGACCTGGACCGGCGCCTCCATGACGTTCTCGATCGCCGTCATGTGCGGGAACAGGTTGAAGCGCTGGAAGACCATGCCGATGTCCCGGCGCTTCAGGGCGACCTCGCTGTCCTTCAGCTCGTAGAGCTTGTCGCCCTTCTGGCGGTAGCCGACCAGTTCGCCGTCGACGGACAGCCGTCCGGCGTTGATCTGCTCCAGGTGGTTGATGCACCGCAGGAACGTCGACTTGCCGGAGCCGGACGGGCCGATCAGGCAGAAGACCTCACGCGGGGCGACCTCCAGGTCGATGCCCTTGAGGATGTGCGCGGGACCGAAGGACTTGTGTACGCCTTCGGCCTTCACCATGGCGGTCATGCGGCGCCTCCCTTCGGGCGGCCCAGCGAGAGCATGTTGGCCCTGATTCTCTGGAACGGGGTGTCGGGCAGGCTGCGGCTGGAACCGCGTGCGTAGTACCGCTCCAGGTAGTACTGGCCGATGCTGAGCATGGAGGTGAGGACCATGTACCAGGCCGCGGCCAGGAACAGCATCTCCACGGTGGCTCCCGAGGTCTGCGAGACGTTCTGGGTGGAACGCAGCAGTTCGGTGTACTGGACGGCGACCGCCAGCGAGGAGGTCTTCAGCATGTTGATGACCTCGTTGCCCGTCGGCGGCACGATCACGCGCATCGCCTGCGGGACGACGATCCGGCGCAGCGTCTTGTTGTGGCTCATGCCCAAGGCGTGCGCCGCCTCGGTCTGGCCCTCGTCGACGGACTGCAGGCCGGCCCGGCAGATCTCCGCCATGTACGCGGCCTCGTTGAGCCCGAGGCCCAGCAGCGCGCAGAGGAACGGGGTCATGAAGGACGACCACTCGTCCTTGTAGATCGGCCCGAGGTTGATGTACTCGAAGACGATGCCGAGGTTGAACCAGACCAGCAGCTGCACGTAGACCGGGGTGCCGCGGAAGAACCAGATGTAACCCCACGCGATGGCGGATGTCACCGGATTCTTGGAGAGCCGCATCACCGAGAGGACGATGCCGAGGACAACGCCGATGATCATCGCCAGGACGGTGATGATGACGGTGTTCTTGACGCCTTCGAGGATCTGGTCGTCGAAGAAGTAGTCGGGGATCGCGGCCCAGTTGATGTCACCCTGGGCGAACGCGTAGACGAGCGAGGCCAGCAGGCCGAGGGCGACGACCGCCGAGACGTACCGGCCGTAGTGGCGCACCGGAATGGCCTTGATCGCCTCCGGCCCCGCCGACGGGGTGGGCGGGACGGCCGTCGCCGGGTCTGCCTTCTTGATGTCAGTCACAGGTGTTGCCTTTCAGCGCCGATCGCCGTCACGATCCGCCGTTGATCTTGGCCTCGGTGACCGCTCCGGCATCGACACCCCACTTGGCGACGATCTTTCCGTACTCGCCGTTCTTGATCAGCGCGTCCAGGGCGGCCTGCACGGCCTTGGTCAGCTCGTCGTTGCCCTTGGCGATCGCGATGCCGTACGGGGCAGCTTCGACCTGCTCGCCGACCAGCTGGAAGTCGTTGCCGCCGCCCGAGGTCTTCACCGCGTACGCGGCGACCGGGAAGTCGGAGGAACCGGCGTCGGCGCCGCCGCCGCGCAGACGGGTCTGGGCCTCGAGGTCGTTGTCGAACGCCTCGATGCCGATCTTGCCCTTGCTGCCGCACTTGGCGTTCTCGGCCTTGGCCAGGTCGTGGGAGACCGTGCCCCGCTGCACGACGAGCCTCTTGCCGCAGAGGTCCGACCAGGTCTTGATGCCCTTGTCGTCACCCTTCTTGGTGTAGATCGAGACACCGGCGGTGAAGTAGTCGACGAAGTCGACGCCCTCGCCGACCTTCTTCCCGGTCTCGGAGTCGACACCTTCCTGGCGGTCCTTGGTGTCGGTCATGGCCGACATCGCCAGGTCGTAGCGCTTCGAGCGCAGACCCGTGAGCAGCGTGTCGAAGGTGCCGTTCTCGAAGACGAACTTCACGCCGAGCTGCTTGCCGAGGGCGTCGCCGAGATCCGGGTCGATACCGACGGTCTTGCCGGACTTGTCCTTGAACTCCACGGGCGGGTACGCGATGTCGGAGCCGACCTTGATTTCGCCCTTGTCCTTGATCGACTGGGGGACGAGGTCGGCGAGCGGGGCGTCCTTGGTGGCGGTCGCGCCCGACTCCTTCTTGCTGCCGCTGTCGGTCTGGTCGCCGCAGGCGGTCAGCAGCATGGTGCCGGCGACCGCGACTGCGCAGACCGCGGCAATCCGGGACTTCGCGGTCGAACGGCAGATGGTGCTTGCGGTCATGGTCGGAATCCTCCGGCGGTGAGGGGTGCAGGTCAGGTGGATACGCACGCACCTTCGGGTGTCGCCACCTTGTGTGATGACGGCATCTTGCCATTCGGACTAGCCCATTCAGGGGGCCCGGCATGTCAAAATCGGGTAACGGGCGACCCCCGAACCTCCACAGGCCGGTACTGCAAGGCCGGACCATCTGTTGGAATCCAAGCTTTCCTCCGGAGAATCTCCGGTGCGTCTCAACCTTCGGGCGACCTTTGTGGCGCTTAGTGGACTTGTCCAGATATTCGACTATGAGTCATGTCACCGCGTCGATACGGACTCGTCCGAGGCCCGGTCCGTCCGGTAAGAAAGACCTTTACACCCCTCATCCGGGGCTCAGGGCGCGTGTGCGGCGCGCCCGCGCGTATGTGACTCCCCAGCCGGAGCGGGCCAACCGCTCAGGGCCGGGAACGTACGCGGTGCCCGCCCACCCCTCCTCAACCAGGAGTGGCCACCCTCAACTGATGAAGACTTAAGGGGTCAACACAATGGCAGCGGAGATCGTCAATCCTCGCAGCGACAGCAAGACACACGGCACGGCCGGTGCGGACGGCCTCAGCGGTGCGGACGAGCTCTTCGATCCGGCCTTCGCCCTCCACCGCGGCGGGAAGATGGCCGTGCAGTCCACCGTCCCGATCCGCGACAAGGACGACCTGTCCCTCGCGTACACGCCCGGCGTCGCCAAGGTGTGCAGCGCCATCGCGGACAATCCTGAGCTCGTCCACGACTACACCTGGAAGTCGCAGGTCGTGGCCGTCGTGACGGACGGCACCGCCGTGCTCGGCCTGGGGGACATCGGCCCCGAGGCATCCCTCCCCGTGATGGAGGGGAAGGCGATCCTCTTCAAGCAGTTCGGCGGGGTGGACGCGGTGCCGATCGCGCTCGCCACGACGGACGCGGACGAGATCGTCGACACCGTCGTGCGGCTTGCGCCGTCCTTCGGAGGGGTCAACCTCGAGGACATCTCGGCGCCCCGGTGCTTCGAGATCGAGCGCAAGCTCCAGGAACGCCTCGACATCCCCGTCTTCCACGACGACCAGCACGGCACGGCCGTCGTGACGCTCGCGGCCCTGCGCAATGCGGCGAAGCTGTCCGGCCGGACGCTCGGCGACCTGCGCGGTGTCATCTCCGGTGCCGGTGCGGCTGGTGTGGCCATCGCGAAGTTCCTCCTGGAGGCGGGCATCGGTGACGTCGCCGTCGCCGACCGCAAGGGCATCGTCAGCCGGGACCGGGACGACCTCACGGACGTCAAGCGCGAGCTGGCCGAGCTCACGAACCGGGCGGGTCTCTCCGGCTCCCTGGAGGCGGCACTGGCGGGCGCCGACGTGTTCATCGGCGTCTCGGGCGGTACGGTCCCCGAGCCGGCCGTCGCCTCGATGGCGCCCGGCGCGTTCGTGTTCGCCATGGCCAACCCGAACCCCGAGGTCCACCCCGAAGTCGCGCACAAGTACGCGGCCGTCGTGGCGACCGGGCGGTCGGACTACCCGAACCAGATCAACAACGTGCTCGCGTTCCCCGGCATCTTCGCGGGCGCGCTGCAGGTCAGGGCCTCCCGGATCACCGAAGGCATGAAGATCGCCGCGGCGAACGCGCTCGCGGATGTCGTCGGGGACGAGCTGGCGGCGGACTACGTGATCCCCTCGCCGTTCGACGAGCGGGTCGCACCGGCCGTCACCGCGGCCGTGGCCGCTGCCGCGCGGGCCGAGGGCGTCGCACGTCGCTGACGTGATGCGCCGGGGGCGGGGTGGGGTGCGGGTCCGCTGTTGCGGGCCCCTCCCCGCTCCGCCCTTTGCCGTACCCGGTCTGCGGGACCGGGCCCACGGGTGGCCCTGGCCTGAGGACCGGGCCCACGGGTGGCCGGGCCGCCGCGGCTGGGGTGTGTGTCACACCATCGGATGGTTACGTCACGGGGCGTCACGCTCTAGGGTCGTGCCCATGTTCGCCGCCTACGCCGCACGCATCGACCGTGACCAGCCCCTCGACGGCCTCGAGCTGGGCGAGCGCCCGGCACCGGAGGCACGGCCCGGGTGGACCACCGTCCAGGTCCGGGCCGCGTCCCTCAACCACCATGACCTCTGGTCCCTACGGGGTGTGGGCCTCGCCGAGGACAAGCTGCCGATGATCCTCGGCTGCGACGCCGCCGGGATCGACCAGGACGGCAACGAGGTCGTCCTCCACTCGGTCATCGGCCAGACCGGCCACGGCGTCGGTCCGGACGAGCCCCGCTCCATCCTGACCGAGCGCTATCAGGGCACGTTCGCCGAGCAGGTCACCGTCCCCAGCTGGAACGTCCTTCCCAAGCCGAAGGAACTCACCTTCGAACAGGCGGCCTGCCTGCCGACCGCCTGGCTGACGGCGTACCGGATGCTCTTCACCAACGCGGGTGTCCGGCCCGGCGATTCCGTACTGGTGCAGGGCGCCGGCGGTGGCGTGGCCACCGCCGCGATCGTGCTGGGCAAGGCCGCCGGGCTCAGGATGTTCGCCACCAGCCGCGACAAGGCCAAGCGTGAGAGGGCCGTCGAGCTGGGTGCCATCGAGGCGTACGAGCCAGGCGCACGGCTGCCCCGCCGTGTCGACGCCGTCATCGAGACGGTCGGGGCCGCCACCTGGTCGCACTCGGTCAAGTCGCTGCGGCCGGGCGGCACGCTGGTCATCTCGGGAGCGACCAGCGGCGATCGGCCCTCCCATGCCGAGCTGACGCGGATCTTCTTCCTGGAGCTCAGGGTGGTCGGCTCCACGATGGGCTCCAAGGACGAGCTGGAGGACCTGCTGGCGTTCTGCGCGGCCACTGGGGTGCGGCCCGTCATCGACGCGACCCTGCCGCTGGACCGGGCCCGCGAGGGATTCGAGCGGCTCGCCGCCGGAGACCTGTTCGGGAAGATCGTGCTCAGCACCTCATGACGGACGCGGTGGAAGTCGGGACTCCCGAGGGGTTCTCGCTGCGGCCCTGACACCCCTGTGACGCCCCCGCCGCGCTCCGGGCGTTCATGCCAGGTCGAGACGCCTCGTGAGGCGGGCTGCACCGTCACCGCCGAGTCCGAGGCCCTGGCATGGGTCGCCGAGCGCGAGGACCGGTGGGCGGCGGGCACGGGCTGCGCGTGGGCCGTTGTTCGCGGGGGCGTGATGCTCGGTTGTGTGGCCGTGGCGGCGGTGAACCACGCCCATGACACCGGCTGGGGCTCGTACTGGACCACCGAGGAGGCGCGCGTGACGGGCGTCGCCACCGCCGGTGTGCGAACACCCGCCCGGTGGGCCTTCGGCGAGCTCGGTTGTACCGGCTGGAACTCGGCCAGGACGGGACGAACAACCCGGCTGCTGCACGGTGGCCCGGCGGGTGGGCTTCGCCGTGGAGGGCGTCGAGCGGCAAAAGCTCCGCCACCGGGACGTCCGGCACGACGTGGAGCGCCACGCACGCCTCGCCTCCGACCCTGTCAACATCGGTTGACACGCCTTTCCGTGTCAACGTAAGTTGACGCCATGACCGAAGCAACGGAACTCGCCACCCGCGCGGGTGACCACGACCCGCGCGTCGGGTTGCGCGCCGTCGCCGCGCTGCGGCGACTGCTGGAGCAGCTGGAAAGCGTCCAGGTGAGAAGTGCCCGTATGCAGGGCTGGTCGTGGCAGGAGATCGCTGCCGAGCTGGGTGTCAGCCGGCAGGCCGTGCACAAGAAGTACGGGAGGCATTGATGTTCGAGCGCTTCACCCAAGGGGCCCGGGCCGCAGTCACCGGCGCGGTGACCCACGCCGAGCGGATCGGGGCAGACTCCGTCACCGAGGAACATCTGCTGCTCTCCCTGCTGGACCGGACGGGCAGCCGCTCCTCCTTCGCCCTCGCGGCCCTGGGGCTCGTCGACCACCGGGGCTCGGTGGAGGCGCAGCTCGCCGAAGCCCGGCGGCGCGGCGGACTCACCAAGGCCGACACCGAGGCGCTGGCGGGCATCGGCATCGACGTCACGGAGATCGTGGCCCGTGTCGAGGGTGCGCACGGCGCGGGTGCCCTGGCGGGCGACCGCGGGAACCGGCGGTGGTGGTCGGGGCACCGCCCTTTCGCGGCCGGCGCGAAGGGCATCCTGGTGAAGTCGCTGCGCATCGCGCTGGGTCGCGGAGACCGCTTCATCGGCGAGGAACACCTGCTGCTGGCCTTGACCGCCTGCTCCGGGGTGGTCGCCGACGTCCTGGCGGATCACGGTGCGACGTACACGACGGTGGAGCGCGCGTTGTACGGCGACGAGGGCCGGGGGCAGGCCGAAGCCGTCTGACCGGGCGCCGCCCACCCGCCCACCGCGCCCGGGACCGCCCGCCCCGCCGCGTTCAGGGCCGCCCGCGCTTCCCGAGGGAGCAGGGCGAACGGAGTGGAGGGCGGACGGGGGCGTGGTGGCCGTCAGGCTGTGGACATCACCGGGCGGTCAGGACTTCTTGCGCGGGCCCGCCCCGTCCTCGGTGGGTTCGCGCAGGAGCGTGTCGATCCGGATCGCGGCCGCGGCCAAGTGACCGCGGGCTTCCGCGAGCTGGGCGTCCGTGACGCCACGGTCCCGCGCCGCGTCCCGGATGTCGTCGCGGAAGCGGTCCAGCAGGCGGTCCAGGTCGCGAGCCGGATCACCCGTGGCGGTCGTGTCCGCGGCCCACTCGATGTCCGGGGCCGCAGGGTCCGGCCTGCTGAACGAGGGCCAGCTGCCGGTCCTGGCGAAGCCGCCCAGCTGGCCGGTGATCTCGGCCAGCCCTTCGCGCACACCCGTCGGCCAGTCACCGCGGGCGAAGTGCTCCTGCACCTGGCGTGCGGCGTTCTGCATCTGCTCGCGCGCCTTCTCGTGAGCCTCCTGCGCCTGGCGGCGGGCCTGGTCGGCGTCCTCCCGGGCGCGGCGGGACTCCTCCTTCGCCCGGCGGGCCTGTTCCTTCCACTCCTGCTTGGCCTTGCGCAGCTCCTCCTTGGCAGTGCGCCAGGCCTCGCTCTCGCGGAAGCCGTCCCCGAAGTCGGGCTCCCAGCCGCTCCGTCCACTACTGGCCGTGTGCCGTGACTCGGACGCCGCCGCCCGCATCTCGCTGCGCAGCTTGCCCGCCGCGCCGCGCACGTCGTCGCGGATCTCGGCGGCGAGCCCGGAGACCGACTCCCCGATCTCCAGTTCCAGGTCGGCCAGCTCGCCGCCACGGCCGGCCAGCTCGGCGCGCCCGGCATCGGTGATCGAGTACACCTTGCGGCCGCCCTCGGTGGCATGGGTGACCAGGCCCTCGGCCTCCAGCTTGGCCAACCGCGGATACACCGTGCCGGCCGACGGCGCGTACAGCCCCTGGAAACGCTCCTCCAGGAGCCGGATCACCTCGTAACCATGGCGCGGGGCCTCGTCCAGCAGCTTCAGGAGGTAGAGGCGCAGACGGCCGTGGGCGAATACGGGAGGCATGTCAGAGCACCTTTCCGGTCGGCTCGGGGTCGAGCAGGTCGTCGTCCTCGGCTGGTGGGCGGCGCAGCAGGGCGATCGATCCGGAGACGGTGGTCGCCTTCAGCTTCCCCGTGCCCGCGCCGAGTGTGCCGGTGATCTTCTTCGCCCCCCACTGGCCGCCGACCCGGAGGTCCTCGAAGGCGTTGGAGACCGCACCGCTCGCGGTGTTCGCCTCGACCTTGGCGTCCGCGGGGTGCGGGAGCCGGATGGCGACCTCGCCGGACACCGTGGTCAGCCGAATGTCGGTCGGCTTCCCGGACGTGCCGAGATCGAGCACCATGTCACCGGTGACGGACTCCGCCCGGACCGATGTGCCGGCCCCGTCGACGACCGTCAGATCGCCGGAGACGGACTGGAAGTGGAGATCGCCGGTGACTCCCTGCGCCTCGAGGCCGCCGGAGACGGTTTCGGCGCGGACCGAGCCCGTGAGCCCGACCAGCGTCGTGTCGCCCGAGATGCCGCGCAGCTCCGTGCGCCCCTGGATCCCGGAGACGACGGCCCCGGCGCCGATCACTCCGACCTCGACCGCCGCGCCGGACGGCACGGCGAGCGAGACGACGGCCCGGCGGCGCGGCGCCTTGCGGTCCAGCCAGGCGAGGAATCCCTTCCACTGCAGGTCCTCGTAGGCCACGGTGATCGTGCCGCCCTGCTGGGTCACGATCACGGGCGGGCCCTCGATCTCGGAGACCTCCAGGTGGGCTGTCGCCTCGTCGGTGCCGACGACGTTGACGGCGCCGTCGACGATGCGCACATGGAGCGCGGTCACGGGCTCGTCGAACGTGAGCTTCTGCGGCTCGGCGACGTTCCACCTCGACTCAGGCATGAATCCGACCTTCCTTGGGGTGCTGGACGACGCAACATATCGCGTCTCCTGGGAACACGATATATCGCGGGTTCTCGAAGTCAAGGGTGAATCCGGGAGGAGGTCGACCGAGGGAGGGGAGGGCCGGGTGGGGAAAGGTCAGGCAGGGGTGGGGAGGAGGGAGGGGTGGCCGAGTGGAGGAAGGAGGGCCGGGGAGCGTGCCCGAAAGATCTGTAAAGGCGCCATATGTACGCAAACTGCCCTAGCGTATGGACCATGACCGCGACATCCGTGGGCGCCCTGGTGCTGTGCCGGGCCGACCCCGAGACCGTACGGCCCCTGGCCCACCTCCTGCAGGAGTCCATGCTGCTCGTGCCCGCCGGGGAGGGCTGGAGCGCGCTCGTTCCCGAAGGGAAGCCCTGGCAGCGGGACGGCCACGAGGCCGACGCCACCGCGCCGGGCGAGGCGGGCCCGGAGCCCGTCGACCGGGTCGTCGGCGGCTGGGCCACCGCACTCGCCGTAGGCTCCGCCTGGCCTTGTCTCGCCCTCTGGTGGGACAGGGAGAGGGCCGGCTACACGCTGGCGGCGGGTTTCCGCCGCCCGGTCGGCTACGTCTGGCTGGCCGACGGCACCCCCGTAGGTGAGGACGAGGCCATGCGGTCGTTCGCCGCCCGGCTGGGGCTCGATCCCGTCCTGGACGGAGAGGCGCTCGACACGCTCACGCGCGCGGACCCGGAGGCGGACGCCGAGGCCCGGCTGGCCGGGCTGCTGGCCGTGCTCGTCCGCACCGGGCTGTCGCTGCCGCCCGGACTGGTCCCCGGCGAACCCGCCGACCGGTTGCGCGCCTCCGCCGGGGCCCACCGTGAGGTGCGACAGATCGAGTGGGGCGGCTGGCGCGATGCGGTGCGGGTGGAACTCGACGCCGTCGAGAGCGGCAGCCTCGGCCCCTGGATGCTCGGCCCGAAGGCCCGCGCGGTGGCCGCGGCGCAGGTCGCCGCAGGGCTGCCGCTCACCCTGTGGGGGGCCCGCCGCCGCAGCGGGGGCTGGGTCGCGGCCGGCCTGCTCCTGCTGGTGCAGGGCGTGCTCGGGCTGGCGTACGACAGGTTCAGGGGGCGGGCGTCCGGCGGGGCGGCGGGCCCCGCGCGGTGACTACTCGTCCTCGTCCTCGTCGTCCAGCCGGGCCAGCCAGGTCGCGAGGCGCTCGACGGGAACCTCGAAGTCGGGGTTGAGATCGACGAACGTGCGCAGTTGTTCGGCGAGCCACTCGAAGGTGACCTCCTCCTCGCCGCGCCGCTTCTCCAGTTCCTCGATGCCACGGTCCGTGAAATACATGCCTGTGCTCGCTCCGGGTGGGGACGGTAGTAGTCATTGCAAGGGTATGGCGTCGCGCGAACCGCCGGACGGCGGTCCCGGCCGTCAGCTCCACCGAGAGTCGGCTCGGCCCGCAGCCCGGCCGAGGGACGCCTGCCGTAGCCACCACCGAGGGCCCGGCCCCGCGATCGACTCGCGGGGCCGGGCCCTCGGTGGTGTACGACAACTGGCCGGGTCGCCGGGAGCCTCGGCCCTCGACGTCCCTGGGATCAGGCCTCGAACACCTCGGTGACCAGCTGGGTCTGCTCCGCCTGGTGGCGCTTGGCCGAGCCGACCGCCGGGGACGAGCCGTGCGGACGCGAGATGCGGCGCAGGCGCTCACCGTGCGGGACGTCGGCGCCGACGGCCAGGTCCAGGTGGTCGATCAGGTTGAGCGCGATGAACGGCCAGGCACCCTGGTTCGCCGGCTCCTCCTGGGCCCACAGGTACTTCTCGGCGTTCGGGTACTTGGCGATCTCGGCCTGGATCTCGGCACCCGGCAGCGGGTACAGACGCTCCAGACGGATGATCGCCGTCTCCGTGTCGCCACGCTTCTCGCGCTCGGCGTCGAGGTCGTAGTAGAGCTTGCCGGCGACGAAGACGACCTTGCGGACCGCTTCGGGCTTCACCGTCTCGTCCCCGATCACCGGGCGGAAGCCGCCGGTGGTGAACTCCTCGACGCTCGACGCCGCCGCCTTGAGGCGGAGCATCGACTTCGGCGTGAAGACGATCAGCGGCTTGTGGTGCGGGTTGTGCACCTGCCACCGCAGGAGGTGGAAGTAGTTCGACGGGAGCGTCGGCATCGCGACCGTCATGTTGTCCTGCGCGCACATCTGCAGGAAACGCTCCGGCCGGGCGGACGAGTGGTCCGGGCCCTGGCCCTCGTAACCGTGCGGCAGCAGCAGCGTGACGCCGGAGGTCTGGCCCCACTTCTGCTCGGCCGAGGAGATGAACTCGTCCACGACGGTCTGCGCGCCGTTGACGAAGTCACCGAACTGGGCCTCCCAGATCACCAGGGACTCCGGGCGGGCCAGCGAGTAGCCGTACTCGAAGCCCATCGCCGCGTACTCGCTGAGCAGCGAGTCGTAGACGTTGTAACGGGCCTGGTCCTCGGAGAGGTAGAGCAGCGGGGTGTAGTCCTCGCCGGTCTTCTGGTCGACGAGGACGGCGTGACGCTGGCCGAACGTGCCGCGGCGGGTGTCCTGGCCGGCGAGCCGGACCGGGGTGCCCTCCATCAGCAGCGAACCGATGGCCAGGGTCTCGCCCATGCCCCAGTCGATCGTGCCGTTCTCCACCGAGGCGGCGCGACGCTGCATCTGCGGCATCAGACGCGGGTGGACGGTGATCCCGTCGGGGATGTTGACCTGGGACTCGGCGATCAGCTTGACGACCTCCGAGGACACCGAGGTGTTCACGGCGACCGGGAACTCCGCCTGCACGTCCGGGACATGCGGCTGGGACGGCGCCGAGGTGGCCTCACGGACCTCCGCGAAGACCTTCTCCAGCTGGCCCTGGAAGTCCTGGAGGGCCTGCTCGGCCTCTTCCAGCGTGATGTCGCCACGACCGATGAGGGACTCGGTGTACAGCTTGCGCACCGAGCGCTTCTTGTCGATCAGGGTGTACATCTGCGGGTTGGTGAACTCCGGGTTGTCGCCCTCGTTGTGACCGCGGCGGCGGTAGCAGATGAGGTCGATCACGACGTCCTTGTTGAACGTCTGCCGGTACTCGAAGGCGAGGCGCGCGACGCGGACCACGGCCTCCGGGTCGTCGCCGTTGACGTGGATGATCGGCGCCTCGATCATGCGCGCCACGTCGGTGGCGTACATCGAGGAGCGCGAGGACTCCGGGGCGGCGGTGAAGCCGACCTGGTTGTTGATCACCACGTGCACGGTGCCGCCGGTGCGGTAGCCGCGCAGCTGCGACATGTTCAGCGTCTCGGCGACGACGCCCTGGCCGGCGAAGGCCGCGTCGCCGTGGAGCGCGACGGGCAGGACCGTGAAGTCCGTGCCGCCCTTGTTGATGATGTCCTGCTTGGCGCGGGCGATGCCCTCGAGGACCGGGTCGACGGCCTCCAGGTGCGAGGGGTTGGCGGCCAGCGAGACCTTGATCTGCTCGCCGTCCAGACCGGTGAAGGTGCCCTCGGCGCCCAGGTGGTACTTCACGTCGCCGGAGCCGTGCATCGACCGCGGGTCGAGGTTGCCCTCGAACTCCCGGAAGATCTGCGCGTACGACTTGCCGACGATGTTCGCCAGGACGTTCAGCCGGCCGCGGTGGGCCATGCCGATGACGACCTCGTCGAGGCGGGCCTCGGCCGCGGAGTCGATGACCGCGTCGAGCAGCGGGATGACGGACTCGCCGCCCTCCAGGGAGAATCGCTTCTGACCGACGTACTTGGTCTGCAGGAACGTCTCGAACGCCTCGGCGGCATTGAGGCGGCGCAGGATCCGCAGCTGCTCCTCGCGCTCCGGTGCCGGGCGCGGACGCTCCACCCGGTCCTGGAGCCACTTGCGCTCCTTCGGCTCCTGGATGTGCATGAACTCGATGCCGGTGGTGCGGCAGTACGACTCACGCAGGACACCGAGGATGTCGCGGAGCTTCATCATCGTCTTGCCGGCGAACCCACCGACCGCGAAGTCGCGCTCCAGGTCCCACAGGGTGAGGCCGTGCTCGGTGATGTCCAGGTCGGGGTGCTTGCGCTGGCGGTACTCCAGTGGGTCGGTGTCGGCCATCACATGACCGCGGACCCGGTAGGAGTGGATCAGCTCGAAGACCCGTGCGGCCTTGGTGACGTCGTCGTCGTGCGAGGCGTCGATGTCCTTGAGCCAGCGGACCGGCTCGTAGGGGATGCGCAGCGCCTTGAAGATCTCGTCGTAGAACTCGTTCTCGCCGAGCAGGAGCTGGGCCAGGACGCGCAGGAACTCACCCGACGCGGCACCCTGGATGACCCGGTGGTCGTACGTCGAGGTCAGGGTCATGACCTTCGAGATGCCCAGCTTGTTGAGCGTGTCCTGCGAGGTGCCCTGGAACTCGGCCGGGTAGTCCATCGCGCCGACGCCCATGATGAGGCCCTGTCCGGGCATCAGGCGGGGCACCGAGTGGACGGTGCCGATGCCGCCGGGGTTCGTCAGCGAGGCGGTGACGCCGGTGAAGTCGTCCATGCCGAGCTTGCCGACACGGGCGCGGCGGACGATGTCCTCGTACGCCTGCCAGAACTCGAAGAAGTTGAGCGTCTCGGCCTTCTTGATGGCCGCGACGACCAGCTGGCGGTCGCCGTTCGGCTTCACCAGGTCGATGGCCAGGCCGAGGTTGATGTGCTCCGGCTTGACCAGGGTCGGCTTGCCGTCCTTGACCGCGAAGGAGTAGTTCATCGACGGCATGGCCTTGAGGGCCTGCACCATCGCGTACCCGATGAGGTGCGTGAAGGAGATCTTCCCGCCGCGGGCGCGCTTGAGGTGGTTGTTGATGACGATGCGGTTGTCGAAGAGCAGCTTCACCGGGACGGCGCGGACGGACGTGGCCGTCGGCAGCTCCAGCGAGGCGTTCATGTTCTTCGCGACGGCGGCCGACGGGCCGCGCAGCGTCACGTATTCGGGGCCGGCCGGGGCCTCCGTGGAGGCGTCGGCCTTCGCGGGGGCCTCGGCCTTCGCGGGCGCCGGGGCGGCCTTGGCGGGCGCGGCCGCCGGTGCCGCGGCCTTGGCCGGTGCGGTGGGCGCGGACTGGGAGGCCGGCGCGGGAGCCGCCGCCTTCGCCGGAGCGGGAACCGCAGGTGCGGCGGGGGCCGCGGCGGGCGCCTCGGTCCTGGCCGGAGCGGCGTTGTCGACCGAGTTCACGGCCGAGGGGGCCGGCGCCTGGGGCGACGCGGCCGCAGCTGTGGGAACGGGCTTGTCCGCCGTGCCGGATGTGCCCGGCTTGTAGTCGGCGAAGAAGTCCCACCAGGCGCGATCGACCGAATTGGGATCCTGGAGGTACTGCTGGTAGATCTCGTCGACGAGCCACTCATTGGGGCCGAAAGCGGCCGCCGGGTTGGACCCGGAGCCTGCTTCTTGATCGGTCGAGATGCTCGAGTTACTGGGGGACTGAGACGACACGGCGGCAACCGCCCTCTTCCGCTTCACAAGGTGATGGACAGCGGAAATCAAGGCTACGCCTCCCCAGCCGTAACGTGCAGGCCGGGCCGGTCTTCGTCGTGCACATCACATCGGAAGCCGGGTTTCGGCGCATGAAATGGCGGGAAACAAGCGGGGTTCCGCTGCACTTCGGGTACGCGAGGCCGACAGTGCGGCCCCCTGGACCGTATCTCTTCTCGGGCGCAGGGGAGAACGAGGCCCTCCGGTTCGAACGCGGGGTCAAGCGTGTAGCTGTTGGTTCCCCGGAAGGGTGACCTGGATCCGGCAGCCCCGGGCTGATTCGGCCACACCGATGCGGCCGCCGTGCAGATCCACCGCCCACCGGGCGATCGCCAGTCCCAGGCCGGTACCGCCGTCGCTGCCGGGCCCGTGCGGGGACGGCGCCTGGCCCCGGTTGAACCGCTCGAAGACCCGGTGCCGCTCAGGCTCCGGGATGCCCGGTCCCTCGTCGATGACCTCGAGCTCCAGTGACTCGGGGTACGCCCCGCGCCGCGCCAATACCGTGACCCGGCCGTGCGGCGGGCTGTGCTTGACGGCGTTGTCGATCAGGTTGGCGACCACCTGGTGCAGACGCTCCGCGTCCGCGTGGGCCGTCAGCTCCGGCGGCGACACGTCGAGGTGCAGATGGACGTCCGTACGGGAGTGGTTGCCGGAACCGGAGGAGAGCCGGCGCTGCGAGGCCGCGAGATTCGCCTCCTTCAGCACGCCGGAGAGGTAGGGCCACACCTCGAAGCGGCGCGCCTTCAGCGTCACCACGCCGTTGTCCAGGCGTGAGAGGTCCAGGAGGGTCTCCACCAGCCTGCCGAGGCGCTCGGTCTGTTTCAGCGCCGTCCGCATCGTCTCGGGATCGGCGGCGGACACTCCGTCCACCACGTTCTCCAGGACGGCCCGGAGTGCGGCGATGGGGGTCCGCAGCTCGTGGGAGACGTTGGCCACCAGCTCCTTGCGGTGCCGGTCCTCCGCCTCCAGGTCGTCGGCCATGCGGTTGATCGTCTGTGCCAGGTCGCCGAGTTCGTCACGCCGTCCGGCGCCGCTCACCCGCCGCGTGTAGTCACCGTGCGAGATCGACCGGGCCACGGCGCGCATCTCGTCCAGCGGTGCCGTCAGGCCATGGGCCACGAACTGGGTGATCAGCAGCGTGGCGATCACCGAGAAGACCGTGATGAACCGGAATTCGGTCCTGGTCCGCAGGGCGACGATCAGGAGTCCCGTGGTGATGAACACCGAGATCACGACGAGCGTGCCCAGCTTGGCCTTGATCGAGAAAGGCCGCAGTCCGGAGCCGGGCCGGGTCATGGCGCGGGGGTCTCCAAGGCGTACCCGACGCCGTGCACGGTACGGATGCGCTCGGCGCCGATCTTCCGGCGCAGGGCCTTGATGTGGCTGTCGACCGTGCGGGTCCCCGAGGCGTCCGCCCAGTCCCAGACCTCCGCGAGCAGCTGCTCACGGGAGAGCACGGCGCGCGGGGTGTTGGCCAGGCACACCAGGAGGTCGAACTCGGTCGGCGTCAGGTGGACGTCGTCGGCGCGGACCCGCACCCGGCGCTGGGCGTGGTCGATCTCCAGTTCGCCCAGGCGAAGGATGCCGCTGCGCGGGGTGACCGCGGCCAGCGCGGCCCGCTCGACCCGCCGCAGCAGGACGTGGACGCGCGCGGCCAGCTCGCGCATCGAGAACGGCTTGGTCATGTAGTCGTCGGCACCGACCCCGAGGCCGACCAGCATGTCGGTCTCGTCGTCCCGTGCGGTGAGCATCAGCACCGGGACGGGCCGCTGGGCCTGTACGCGCCGGCAGACCTCCAGGCCGTCGAAGCCCGGGAGCATGATGTCGAGCACCATCAGGTCGGGCTGCCAGGCCTCGGCCGCGTCCACGGCCGCCGGCCCGTCCAGTGCGGTCTGCACCAGAAAGCCCTCGGCCCGCAGCCGGGCGGAAATGGCGTCGACGATCGTCGCGTCGTCCTCGACCACCAGCACCCGGCGCTGAGCCCCGGGGGTGGCCGCGACGCCGTTGTGGGTGGTGTGTGTCTGTTCCATCGCCCCGCCCCTGCCCGTTCTCGCGGGGGCCATTCCCCCGGAGGCACGGTTTATCGCTTGTGGATGTCGTCGGTGATCCCTTGTGCCGGTCAGCAGCGTAAAGGCAGAGGACGGCTCTCGGCTACGCAGGGTGTTGTCCGACGTGAAGCCGTTACCCCGGCGGGCACGGCGGAGCGGCGGCCTCGTGCCGCTCGGCCCGTGGCGCGCCGGGTCTGTGGGTACCGAGAGGGGGTTCAGTCGGCGGCGAGTGCGAGATGGACCACGTCCGGTACACCTCGGGCAACGGCTACTTCTTCGGTCCGTACCGCGTGGAATCCGGCATTCCGCAGCGCTGTCTCAAAGGCCGGGGACGGTTGCGCGGACCACACCGCGAGGACTCCGCCGGGGGTCAGACGCGCCCGGCAGGTGGCCAGACCGGTGGGCGAATAGAGGCTTTCGTTGTCCTCGGTGACGGTCCAGTCGGGGCCGTTGTCGATGTCCAGGCAGAGGGCGTCGTAACGCTCCGTGGTCGTCCGGAGGTGATCGACGAGGTCCGCGCGGATGATCCGGGTCCGCGGATCGGCGAGGGCCCCTGCGGAGATCCGGCCGAGCGGCCCCTCGGTGTGCCAGTCCACGATGGCCTGCTCGCGCTCGACGACGCAGATCCGGCCCCACCGCCGCTCGGCGGCGGCGCGGACCAGCGAGAAGCCGACGCCCAGCCCGCCGACGAGCACCGACGGGTCCGGTCGGCCGGCGGGGAGGGCGGCGAGGGCCGCGTCGATCAGCAGCCGTTCGGAGCGCCCGTCGGAGGTGTCCATCAGGAAACACCCGTTGGCGATGATCTCGTAGTCGTCGCCGCGCTCCCGCAGGACGACCTCGCCGTACGGCCCTTCACGCCGGTCGAGGGTGACGGGGCTGGGGGCATGCGTGGCGGACATGGGCGCGGTCTCCGGTCTCCGGTCGGGGCGGGCGGTAGTGATCGGCCCATCCTCCCGGTCCCCGCCCGCCGGGACCAGCAGGTTTCCCGAACCTCCCCCGAAGGGTGGGGCGCTTTCGCGCGTGACCACCGCGGCCCCGCCGTGGGGCCCGGGGGGCCGGGCCGTCCGGCGGCCGGCGCGAAGGGGGTTGTGGCCGCCCCGGGAACCGGCTGCCGGGAATGACGGCGCCTGCCGGGGCGCTGGCGTATGAGCGGGGGCGGCCGCGGGATCCAGGTAGGTGACGTGGTGTCCACGGCGGTGATCGCTGAGAGCGAACAAGGCGTCGGGAACATTCTGAGGCTCACAAGCATTGAGTCGGCATAACTCAACTTGCCTGCCGAAGGGGAGATCATGACTGCTGAGTCCAATGCGTCCCAGGCGTTCACGCCGATCGACCTGCCTGTGCTGCCGCTCGACGACGAGGTCGTCCTGCCCGGAATGGTCGTGCCGCTCGACCTGTCGGACGCGGAGGTGCGCGCCGCCGTGGAGGCCGCCCAGGCGGTCGCGCGGTCCGGGGGCGGCAAGCCCGAGGTGCTGCTCGTGCCGCGTATCGACGGGAACTACACCGGCACCGGTGTGCTGGGCACCGTCGAGCAGGTCGGACGGCTCTCGGACGGGGACCCCGGAGCGCTCATCCGGGCACGCGACCGGGTGCGGATCGGTGCGGGGACCAGTGGCCCCGGCAGCGCGCTGTGGGTGGAGGGCACCCGGATCGGGGTGTCCCTGCCCGACCCCCTGCCCGGTTCGGTGGCCGAGTTGGCCAAGGAGTACAAGGCGCTCGCCACGAGCTGGCTGAAGAAGCGCGGCGCCTGGCAGGTCGTGGACCGGGTCCAGCAGATCGAGGACGTCTCCGCCCTCGCCGACAACTCCGGGTACTCGCCCTTCCTGACCACCTCCCAGAAGGTGCAGCTGCTGGAGACCGTGGACGCGGTCGCCCGCCTGAAGCTCGCCATCCAGTGGCTGGGTGAGCACCTCGCCGAGCAGGACGTGGCCGAGTCCATCGCCAAGGACGTCCAGGAGGGCGTCGACAAGCAGCAGCGCGAGTTCCTGCTGCGGCGCCAGCTGGAGGCCGTGCGCAAGGAGCTCTCCGAGCTCAACGGCGACCCTGAGGACGAGTCCGACGACTACCGGGCCCGTGTCGAGGCCGCCGATCTGCCGGAACACGTGCGGGCGGCCGCCCTGAAGGAGGTCGACAAGCTCGAGCGCGCGTCCGACCAGAGCCCCGAGGGCTCCTGGATCCGCACCTGGCTCGACACCGTCCTGGAGCTGCCGTGGACCGAGCGGACCGAGGACGCCTACGACATCAAGGGCGCACAGGAGATCCTCGACGCCGAACACGCGGGTCTGCAGGACGTGAAGGAGCGCATCACCGAGTACCTCGCGGTGCGCAAGCGGCGTGCCGAGCGCGGGCTGGGCGTGGTCGGCGGCCGGCGCGGCGGCGCCGTGCTGGCGCTGGTCGGGCCGCCCGGGGTCGGCAAGACCTCCCTCGGAGAGTCCGTCGCACACGCCATGGGGCGCAAGTTCGTCCGTGTCGCGCTCGGCGGTGTCCGGGACGAGGCGGAGATCCGCGGCCACCGGCGTACGTACGTCGGCGCGCTGCCCGGACGCATCGTGCGGGCGATCAAGGAAGCCG
Source organism: Streptomyces sp. B1I3 (assembly GCF_030816615.1). NCBI lineage: Bacteria > Bacillati > Actinomycetota > Actinomycetes > Kitasatosporales > Streptomycetaceae > Streptomyces > Streptomyces sp. B1I3. The sequence goes on along the minus strand of NZ_JAUSYD010000001.1, from coordinate 2,760,261 downwards.
GATCGATGAATCCGGTCGTCCTGCTCGACGAGATCGACAAGGTCGGGTCGGACTTCCGGGGCGACCCGGCCGCCGCCCTGCTCGAGGTGCTCGACCCGGCACAGAACCACACCTTCCGCGATCACTACCTGGAGGTCGAACTCGACCTCAGCGACGTGGTGTTCCTGGCCACGGCCAACGTTCTCGAAGCCATCCCGGAGGCCCTGCTCGACCGCATGGAGCTGGTCCGCCTGGACGGATACACCGAGGACGAGAAGGTCGTCATCGCCCGTGACCACCTGCTCCCGCGTCAGCTGGAGCGGGCCGGTCTCAAGACGGACGAGGTGAGCCTCGACGAGTCCGCGCTGCGCAAGCTGGCCGGCGAGTACACCCGGGAAGCCGGCGTACGCAACCTGGAACGGGCTGTCGCCCGGCTGCTCCGCAAGGTCGCGGCCCAGCACGAACTGGGCGAGCGTCACCTGCCTTTCACGGTGACCGAGACCGATCTGCGGGGTCTGATCGGCCGGCCGCACCACGTCCCGGAATCCGCCCAGGACCCGGCCGAGCGCCGGACCGCCGTGCCGGGTGTGGCCACCGGGCTCGCGGTGACGGGCGCGGGCGGCGACGTGCTGTTCGTCGAGGCGTCGCTGGCCGACCCGGAGACCGGTGCGTCCGGACTGACCCTGACCGGCCAGCTCGGCGACGTCATGAAGGAGAGCGCGCAGATCGCGCTGAGCTTCCTGCGGTCGCACGGCGCGGAGCTGGAACTGCCGGTCGCGGACCTCAAGGACCGGGGTGCCCACATCCACTTCCCCGCGGGCGCGGTTCCCAAGGACGGCCCGAGTGCCGGTATCACCATGACGACGGCGCTCGCCTCGCTGCTCTCCGGGCGGCTGGTCCGTACGGACGTGGCGATGACCGGCGAGGTCTCGCTCACCGGACGGGTGCTGCCGATCGGCGGCCTGAAGCAGAAGCTGCTGGCCGCTCACCGGGCGGGAATCACCACCGTGGTGATTCCCAAGCGGAACGAGCCCGACCTGGACGATGTCCCGGCCGAGGTCCTCGACACGCTGGAGGTCCACCCGGTGACCGATGTCCGTCAGGTGCTGGAGATCGCGCTCGCCCCGGCCTCCACCAGGGCGCAGGACAGGATCCCGGCCGCGGCGTAGGCGCCACGCAGTGACGGGCGCGGCGCCACGGACACGGCCGGTACGGACGGCCCGCTTCTCCCGCGAGGGAGGGCGGGCCGTTCCGCGCGCCAGGGACGCACGGCCGTGCCGGACGGGCCTCAGGGGCGGTACACCGTGCCCGGCTCCGGCTCCGCGGGGTCACGGAGGTGCAGCCGTCCGCCCGCAGCGCGTCGATGATGCCCGGCACCGGCACGGCGCACCGGATGCACAGCGGGGTGCGGAGAAGGTCAGGTGCGCAAGACGCCGGGCCCCGACGACATGGGTTCGTCGCCGGGGCCGGGTGTGCGGGGAGGGGGTCAGCCGTTCGCGAGCGCCACCACGCGGTCGAGGGCGCCGTTGAAGTGGTTGTGGTCGCCGACCGTGGGGCCGGACGAGGTGTACTGCCACATCGTGTAGTAGCTCCAGCCGGCCGGCAGTTCACCGACGGTGGTGTTGTACCGGGCCACCCAGAGCGGGTTGGTGGCGCCGAAGCCGGAGTTGTTGCCCGTGCAGTCCTTCCACCAGCTGGTCGCGGTGTAGATCACCGCGTCGCGTCCGGTGCGGGCCTTGTAGGTGTTCACGAAGTCGCGGATCCAGGCGACCATGCCGGCCTGGGTCTTGCCGTAGCACGCGGCGCCGTACGGGTTCCACTCGATGTCGAGCACGCCCGGCAGCGTCCTTCCGTCCCTCGACCACCCGCCCCCGTTGTCCACGAAGTAGTTGGCCTGGGCGGCTCCGCTCGTGGTGTCCGGGGTGGCGAAGTGGTACGTGCCCCGGATCATGCCGACGTTGTACGAACCGGTGTACTGCTGCGTGAAGTACGTGTTCTTGTAGTACGTCCCCTCGGTGGCCTTCACATAGGCCCACTTCACGCCGCTGTTCCAGAGGGTCGACCAGGCGACGTTGCCCTGGTGGCTGCTGACGTCCACGCCTTCGGTCTGGACGGCGTCGGTGCCGGTGGTGTCGCCGGTCTGCCGGCCGTCGTGCGCGATGACGCCCTGGCCCATCCTGGCCGTGCCGCGATCGGGAACGGCGGTGGCGTCGGCGGATGCCGCCCCGGGCAGGGCGATCAGGAGGGAGAGGGCGGCGAGGAGCGCTCCCGCCGCGGCGATGTGCGAGCGGCGGGATGTCGTGGTTCCGGGTCTGAGCACGGGCATGTGCGTGCCTCCGAGGGCTCGGTGGGGGGAGCTCGTGGAGCAGGGGCGGATGCGGGACACCCCTGCGGTGCGTGCCGCCATGGTGTGGACATGCCACCCGTGGCACCCATGAAGCTACGCACGTAGACCCGCCCTCCGGAAGAGGGCCCGGTCGCTGCCGAAGGTCTACGCCTGCGAAATACTGGCCCAGCTGCGGCGATGGCCGGAGTTGAAAGAAACTTTCATCGGCTGGAAAGCGTACGAGGGGTGCTGACGTGCACGGGAGTGGAAGCGGAAGTGAACCCGGTGCACCGTCCGGGAGTGGTGTGGACCACGAGTTCCTCGCGCTCGAGCGCGAGTTGTCGGTCTTTCTGCGCAGGGCGCGGGCCAATTCGGGGGAGATGGCCCGCGAGGTCCACCCCGACCTGGAGGCCGCGGCCTACGGCCTGCTCGTCCGGCTCGAGTCCGCCGGCCGCCAGCGCGCCACCGATCTCGCCGCCTACTTCGGAGTGGGCAAGGCGACCATGAGCCGCCAGCTGCGGGCCCTGGAGACCCTCGGCCTGGTGGCGCGCGAGGACGACCCGGCGGACGGCCGCGCCTCACTCGTCCACCTCACCGACGAGGGCCTCGCCCGCTTCCGCAGCGTGCGGGACGCCCGCCGTGGCCGGTACGCCCGGAAGCTGGCGGACTGGGACCGGGCCGAGGTCGCCGAGCTCGCACGGCTCCTGCACCACCTGAACGCCCGCGCCGAGGACTGAGCGGGCCCGGGAAGATGCCCGGCCGGGCCCGGGAAGGTGTTCCACCGGGCCTGGGGGCGTTGCCCGACCGGGCCCGGGTCGGCTACAGCTCGGCGAGTGCCGCGGTCGCGTCGTCGTGCGTCTTGCTCCGGCGCAGGTACCTGCGCTCCGTGTCGCCCCGCTCCAGCTCCCTGACGCGGTCGATCAGCCCCTGCGCCCCGGCCTCGCGCAGCAGCTCCAGGGCGGCCGTCCAGTCGCCCTCACGGAACTTCTCCGTCCAGCGGCTCGCCCCGTCGGTCAGTGCCGCCAGCGCCCGGACCTCCGAACGCGGGGTCTCGCCGGTCACCGCGAGTGAGGCCACCAGGGGGTCGGCGGCGGCGGTGAAGAAGCCGCCCTCCTTGTTCCGCACCCGCGCGTCCGTGACGGCCTCGGAGGCGAGAAGGCCCGGTGGCAGCCGGTCCAGGCGGTCGTCCAGCACCGGCACGACAGTGCCGTCGGGCGCCTCGAGGAGAAGGACGGAGTCGGAGAGCACCAGGTGCTCGACCCGCTCCCGGTCCCAACGCGCCAGGACCACCGTCGCCTGAGGCGTGCGCGCGTGAGAAAGGTCACACAGGGTGCGGTGTGAGTCGGCGGTGCGCCGAATGGACTCCGCGAGGACGTCGGTCAGCGTCAGATCCTGCCGCGAAGCGGACAGTTCGACCAGGGAGCCACCCAGTCGTGCGGTGAACCACGGCACCGGGTGTACACACCCGACGTCACCGCCCGGCGGCGTGACACCGTCGAGCAGAACGAGGACACCGCCCTGGCCGGACGCGGGGACCGCTGTCGCCGCCCAGTCCTCGTTGGGGCGTTCGGGGCTGCCCGGCTCCGTGGCGAGGTCGATACGCATCAGGTCAGTCTGCACGATGTCTTCACCAAGCGCGCACGCCCCGGTCGTTGGGTCGTACCAGCAGGTCAGAGCCACTGACCGGGGTCAAGGGAGGTGCTCCGCGCATATGCGGGTGGGCATCTTGCCAAAGCCTGGGCGGAAGTTCCACCCGGCGACCCGTGCATGACCCGCAGGCCCGGTGGGGAGACTTGTTCGCCAACTCCGGAGTGATGTTCACTCGTTCGTGTGGCGGAGCGGTTGATGCGCGCCCCCCTCCCAAAAGCGCTGGAATGGTCAGAAGCCGTACCAGGGGTGGGGGCGCATTTTCACGTGACCGTACGTCACCTCTGCTTCAAGGGTGGACGAATCAAGATTGCGAGCACCGGTGCAGAAGAAGCGGCCTCGGAGCAAGGACGGCACGCGCGAGGAGACCGGGGCGATGGCTCCGGCCGCGGGTGACGGCAAGCGGACCGTTCGGGTACGCAGCCGGCTCGTCGCCGGCGTCGCCGTCGTCGGGATCACCGTCATCGCGGCGGGCGCGCCGGCGGCCCTCGGTGCCTCCGCCGATCTCAACGAGTCCCAGCGGCTCGTCACGCTCGCCGAACTCAACCAGCAGGCGATCTCCCTCGCGCACTCCCTCGCGGACGAGCGCGACGAGGTCACCGCCCACATCGCGGCCGGCCGCGAGGACGACGACGGCAAGGACGGCGAGAGCGGTCCCGCCGGCCCCGCGGCCCGTGTCGACCAGCAGGTGGACGAGATCCACGAGGCGGCCCCCGCCGCGCTGCGCCGCGACCTCTCCACCATCGCCTCGCTGCGCCGCACGGCCCTGACGGGCAAGGGCTCGGCGATGGAGGCCTACCAGGCCTACACCGAGGTCATCACCAAGCTGCACGACCTCGCCGCCGAGCTCGCCGACAGGACCCCGCCGCGTGCCGCCGACGCCACCCGCGCACCGCTCGCACTCGGAGGCGCCGTCGAGCAGGCGTCCGCGACCCGGGGCCTCCTCGTGGCCGCGCTCTCCGTGCCCGGTGCGGAGCCGGCCGACCCGCAGATCGATCCCTACACGGGGCTGCCGGTGCAGACGCGGGACGAGGGCGCCGGCGAGGACGACCGCAACCGGGACGAGCTGAGCGCCGCCGCCCAGCAGGCGCGGGTCCGTGAACTGGCCTCCCTCGCCGACTTCGACCAGGCCGCCGGGCCCGTCGCACGGGACAAGCTCGCCTCCACGGTCACCGGGCCCGAGGTCAACAGCGCGGAGAAGTACCTCACCCGGCTCACGGACCGCCCCGAGTTGTCCGACTCGGACCGGAAGTCCGACCGCGAGAAGGTGGGTTCGGCGCTCTCCGCCCGCATCGACCGCATGCGGAGCGTCGAATCGGCGCTGGGCACGGCCCAGGTCAAGCGCCTGGAGCAGCTGCGGGACGACGACGTCACCGCTCTCGAACTCAGGCTCGCGCTGCTCGGCGGCTGCGTGCTGATCGCCGTCGGTGTCTCCACCGCCGTCGCACGGACCCTGACCCAGCCGCTCGCCGTCCTGCGGATCGGTGCCGCCCGCATCGCCGCCGAACCCGAGACCGCGGAACCCGTCCGCTACAACGGGCGCAACGACGAGTTCGCGCAGGTCGTCCGCTCCATCAACAGCCTGCACGGCAAGCTGTACGGGCTGCACCACGACATCACGGGCCGCCTGGAGGCGCTGCAGACCGAGCGCGCCGAGCTGATCACGGGCCGCGAGGCCCTGATCCTGCAGCGCGCCGAACTCCAGGTCCAGGCCGCCGAGCTCGCCACCCAGCTCGAGCAACTGAAGAACACGGTCCACCACACCTTCGTCAACCTCTCGCTGCGCACCCTGGGGCTCGTGGAGCGCCAGCTCGGTGTCATCGAGGGCCTGGAGGACCGGGAGCAGGACCCGGAGCGCCTCGCGACGCTCTTCAAGCTGGACCACATGGCCACCGTCATGCGGCGCCACAGCGAGAACATGCTGGTCCTCGCGGGCGCCGAGCACGGCCACGGGCACGCGGGCCCGATCCCGCTCGTCGACGTACTGCGCGCCGCCGTCAGCGAGATCGAGCGGTACGAGCGGGTGACGATCCAGTCCCTGCCGCCGCACGCCCAGATCGCGGGCTTCGCCGCCGACGACCTGAGTCACCTGGTCGCCGAACTCCTGGAGAACGCGACCTCGTTCTCGCCGCCCGACTCGCATGTCGAACTGTCCGGCTGGCTGCTGGAGACCGGTGAGGTGATGCTCTCCGTACAGGACGAGGGCATCGGCATGTCGGCGGTCCGGATGAGCGAGCTCAATGCCAGGCTGGCCGACCCGGCATCGTTCGAGGCGGGTGAGCAGGCGGCGGACGGGGCAGGACTGGGACTTCAGGTGACCTCACTGCTGGCGGCACGCCACGGTGTGCGGGTCCAGTTGCGCGAGCAGAAGGGGAGCGGGGTGACCGTCGTCGTCGTACTCCCGCAGGCTCTGCTGCCGAAGGCACCGCCCACCGCGTCCCCGCCGCCCGTGCAGATGCCCGGGGACGCGCCGACGCTGAATCTGCCGGGCTCGGTCGCCGAAGCCAACTCCAACGCGCTGCCGCAGCGTTCGGCAGGCGTGCTCCCGGATCCGCTGATCGCGGCGGCCGAGCGGACGGTACGCGACTCGGGCGCACCGGAGCCCGCCGCACCGCAGCCCGCCCCCGAGGCGCCCGCTCCGGCCCCGCTGCCGGACGAGCCCGCTGCCGGTGAGCTTCGTGACGCCGAGCCCGCTCCCGAGGCGCCGGCTCCCGGGGCACCCGCTCCCGCCGAGTCCCCGGCCGAGACCACGATGCAGTTCCGCATGCCCGGTCTGCACGGCGCCCCCGAGCGGGAGGACGCCCCCGTGCGGCCGGACCCGGCCGCGTCGCAGGACGCGCCGGGACCGTACGCCGTCGGCCCCGACCGTCACGAGCGGGCCGCCGACACGAGCCCCGCGGCCGCCGCTGCCGCCCCGCCCGTCGCCGACGCCCTCCCGGGCCCCCGGCAGCCCCTGACCGGGCTGGGCGAGGAGGTGCCCGACCCGGCACCCTCGCCCGCACGCGTCACCGACAAGGGACTGCCCAAGCGCACGCCCAAGATCGTGGCCCCCACAGCCGCCCCGGTCACCGGCCGCAAGGGCGGTGTGGACAAGGAAGCCCTGCGCCGCAAGCTCGGCGGCTTCCACCAGGGCGCGAAGAACGGCCGGCGCGACGTCGAGGCCGAGATCACCGGGGACACGGACGCGGAGAGCGCGGACCGCAACGACCACACCGACCTGACCGGCCGTACCGGCGGTCGCATCGATGAGACGGGGGACACAGTCGAGGAGGCACGCAGTTGACTGCACCCAGCACATTCGGGCTGAGCGCCGAGGCCCGGAACCTTCACTGGTTGCTGAGCAATCTCGTGGAGGAGGTGCCAGGGGTCCACTCGGTCACCGTCGTCTCGTCCGACGGGCTGATGCTGCTCTCCTCGGACCCCGGCCTCGCGACAGCCAAGGCGGCAGGGCGGCAGGAAGGCCCCAAGGGCTCCAGCGCCGACCTCGCCACCATCGTCTCCGGCATCGGTTCCCTCACGATCGGCGCCGCGAAGCTGATGGACGGCGGCGGCGTCAAGCAGACGATGGTCGCCATGGACGAGGGCAGTGTCTTCGTCATGTCGATCAGTGACGGTTCCCTGCTCGGCGTGCACGCCACGCCCGACTGCGACATGAGCGTCGTCGCCTACCACATGGCGCTCTTCGTCGGCCGTGCCGGACACGTACTCACCCCCGAACTCCGCAGCGAGCTGCGCAAATCGATGGAGAGCGCCCAGTGACGTCAGCTGCTGAACCCGTACGCAGGCTCCCCGTCCGGGGGGCCGACCGCAAGCCCGCGCGGGTCCGCCCGTACTCCCTCACCGGCGGCCGCACCCGCTTCGGCCACGTCCTGCTCGTCGAGACGTTCGTCGCCGCGCTGGAGGCCCCCGAGGAGCGCCGGGAACTGACGAACGGCAACCTCGCCTCACGTGTCATGCCGGAGCTCCGCGCCATCGTCGAGCTCTGCCGTCGTATGCGTACGGTCGCGGAGATCTCCGCCCTGCTGAGGATGCCGCTCGGCGTGGTCAGGGTGCTGCTCAGCGACTTGGCCGACCAGGGAAAGATCCGCGTGTACGGAACCGGCCACGGCGCCGGCCAGCCCGACCGCGCACTGCTCGAAAGGGTGCTCAATGGACTCCGCCGTCTCTGAGGCGCCGCTCTTCGCCCCGCGTCAGCCGGGGCCGCAGGACCAGACCGACGAAGCGGTGCAGGCCTGGCAGCTGGACCACACCCGGGCGCCGATCGCCACCAAGATCGTGGTGGCGGGCGGGTTCGGCGTGGGCAAGACGACCTTCGTCCATTCGGTCTCCGAGATAACCCCGCTCCAGACCGAAGCGCTGATGACACAGGCCAGCGAGGCCACCGACGACCTCAGTGCCACGCCGGACAAGATCACCACGACCGTCGCCATGGACTTCGGCCGCCTCACGCTCGACGACGACCTCGTGCTGTACGTCTTCGGCACACCCGGCCAGCAGCGGTTCTGGTTCATGTGGGACGACATCGTGCGCGGTGCGATCGGCGCGATCGTGCTCGCCGACACCCGTCGCCTCGCCGACTGCTTCGCGGCGCTCGACTACTTCGAAAGCTGCGGGCTTCCGTACATCGTCGCCGTCAACCACTTCGAGGGAACGCCCGGTTACGAGGAGCAGGACGTCAGGGACGCCCTGACCGTTCCGCCGCAGGTGCCTGTCGTGATCATGGACGCGCGCAAGAGGGTCACGGTCGTCGAGTCGCTGCTCGCCCTGGTGGGGCACGCCCTCGACGCCACGCCCGCCTAGGGTTTCCCGTACGGAACAGGCCGGATGAGGGAGCGGGCGGCATGGCCCGTGAGCCCGGCCTCATCCGGAGGAAAGACCCTGTCCGACGCAATCAGGCACACGTAACGGAGAACCGCGATGCGGAAGATACTCATAGTCGGAGCCGGCCAGTCCGGTCTCCAGCTGGCCCTCGGCCTTCAGTCCCAGGGGTACGAAGTCACCCTCATGTCCAACCGCACGGCGGACGAGATCCGGTCCGGCCGGGTCATGTCGACGCAGTGCATGTTCCACACGGCGCTGGAGTACGAGCGTGAGCTCCAGCTGAACTTCTGGGAGTCGCAGGCCCCGCGCATCGAGGGGCTCGGCGTCTCGGTCGCCGCGCCCGACTCCTCGCGCGCCGTCGACTGGGTGGGCCGGCTGGACGGATTCGCGCAGTCCGTCGACCAGCGGGTGAAGATGGCCGGCTGGATGGAGACCTTCGCGCAGCGCGGTGGTCAGCTCGTCATCCACGGCGCGGCCGTCTCCGACCTGGACTACTTCTCCCGCACCTATGACCTGGTGATGGTCTCGGCGGGCAAGGGTGAACTGGTCTCCATGTTCGGCCGGGACGCCTCCCGTTCGCCGTACGACACCCCGCAGCGCGCCCTGGCCGTCGCGTACGTCCACGGTCTGGGCCCGCGCCCGGAGCACCCGGACTTCGACGCGGTCCGCTGCAACCTGGTCCCCGGCGTGGGTGAGCTCTTCATCATGCCGACCCTGACCACGTCGGGCCGTGCGGACATCCTCTTCTGGGAGGGCATCCCCGGAGGCCCGCTCGACGCGTTCCAGGGCATCAAGGACCCCTCGGAGCACCTGGCCAAGACCCTGGAGCTCATGGAGAGGTTCACGCCGTGGGAGTACGCGCGCGCGACGAAGGTGGAGCTGACCGACGCCAACGGCACGCTGGCGGGCCGTTACGCCCCCACCGTGCGCAAGCCGATCGGCCGGCTGCCCGGCGGCGGCCTGGTCCTCGGGGTGGGCGACGTGGTCGTGGCCAACGACCCGATCACCGGCCAGGGTTCCAACACGGCGTCCAAGTGCGCGCACTCCTACCTGCAGTCGATCGTCGAGCACGGCGACCGCGAGTTCGACGCGGAGTGGATGCAGTCCACCTTCGACCGGCACTGGGAGAACACGCAGCACGTCGTGAAGTGGACGAACGCCATGCTCGGCGTTCCCCCGGAGCACGTGCTGAATCTGATCGGTGCCGCAGGTCAGCTCCAGCCGGTCGCGGACCGTTTCGCCAACGGGTTCAACGACCCGGCGGACTTCGACAACTTCTTCTTCGAGCCGGAGAAGACGAACGCGTACCTCGCCGAGGTCTCCGGCGGCCAGGCCGGCTGACCTCCGCGCACACGGGCGGCCGGACCGCCGCGCCCGGCACGGCGGCGCCACGGCGGTCCGGCCGGCCCGGTCCCGTGGGCACGGGCGATGCTCAGGTCCGCGGGGCCGACTCCACTTCGTACCCCGCGTCCGAGCCGGCCGTGGCGACCTCGGGGAGTTCCGGCGTGGAGTACGTGCTGAGCGGCTCGCTCCCCGGATCCGGCCGGACGGCGCCCAGCAGCGGGTTGGACGCCATGGGTGAGACCTTGACCGAGCTCCCCGGCCTGGGCGCCTGCACGACGAGGCCGTTGCCGATGTACAGCGCCACGTGGGTCGCCTTCGGGAAGTAGACCACCAGGTCGCCGGGGCGCAGCGACTCGACCGGAACCTTGGGCAGGCGCCGCCACTGTTCCTGCGACGTCCGCGGAATGGTCCGCCCCGCGTCCGACCAGGCCTGCGAGGTGAGCCCGGAGCAGTCGAAGGACTCCGGTCCCTCGGCGCCCCAGACGTACGGCTTGCCGATCTGCCCGACCGCGTACCGCACGGCTTCGCTGCCCTCCTCGGACGGCAGCCGGGTCGAGCTGAGCGCTCCCGACGCCACCAGGGCGTCCTGGTCCTCGTCGATGTTCTTCTGTTCCAGCTGCGACACCTGTGCGAGCTGTTCCTCGGAGAGCGAGGCGAGCATCGCCTCGACGTCCTTCAGCCGGGCCTTCACGGCGGCGCGCTGCTTCTTCGCCTTCCTCGCCAGCACCTTCTGCCGGTTCACGGCGAGGCGGGCCTCGGCCGCCAGCGCGTCGGCCCGCTTCTCCGCACGGGTGAGCCGTTCGACCGTGGCGGTGCGGCCGGCCTGGGCCCGCTGGATGACGTGGGTCTGTTCCAGGGCCTGCTGCGGGTCGCTGGAGAGCAGCAGCCGCAGGTACACGGAGTAGTCGGTGCGGCCCTGGTACTGGTCGCGGGCCAGGCGTCCCGCGTCACGGCGGCTGCCGCCCAGGGCCTTACGGGCTTCACGGAGAGCGGTGTCGAGCTTCCTGGACTCGGCGGCCCGCTTCTTCAGCTCCTCCTCCATGGCGTTGTGGCGCTCGCCGGCCTCCTCAGCCTCCTGGTACAGGGTCTGCAGCCGCTTGAGCAGCCCGGCGACGCCCTGCGGGGCCCCGGCACCGGCACGGGCACCGGCGGCGGCGGCGGGGGTGGGGGTGGGGTCCGTGCCGGCCGTGGCCGTGCCGGTGCCGGGGCCGGACCGTGTCGTAGGGCCGGCTGAGGACTCTGTCGTGGGGCCGGCCGTGGACTCCGCCGTGGGGTCGCCTGTGGGCTCGGCCGTGGGTCCGGCGACGGCGGGGGAGGCCGCGACGACTGCGGCCAAGGCCACCGTACAGAGCGTATGTGCGAGTCGGCCTGACACGACATCACCTCCGGTGACGGGGGCACAGCCATGAGTAGGACCAGCCCACAAATGATCGGATCTGGTCCATCCGGTCACTCGGCACCGGGCAAGGCAAGGACCTCCCGGCGTGGCGTCCCTCCTGTCCCCCGGACGGGGGAGCCCTGCCTCAGTCCACGGGGAACGCGTACACGGCCCGCTCCCGCTGGACGACCGCGGTCTTCCCGGTGGCGAGCACCCGGTAGGGCCCGCCGACCGTGGCGCCCTTCGGGTCCTGTACGCCGATGTCCTGGAACTTCCACATCCGCCGCCCGTCCGCCGCCGCGAACGCCGTCACCTGCGAGGTGTCCGCCGCGAGCAGGGTCTTCCCACCGCCGCTGAGGGTGAGGGCGGGCGCGGCGCCGCCGAGCGGCACCTCCGTGGACCGCCGCCAGAGCACTCGTCCGGTCGCGCGTTCGACCGCGCCGACCTCCTGGTTGCGATTGGTGGTGTGCAGCAGCGTCCCGGCCTGGACCGGCGTGCCGAACACGGAGCCCTCGGTGCCGTTCACCGTCCACACCGGCTTGCCCGTGGCCGTCTCGAACGCCTGGAGGTCGTCGCCCACCGCGCCGTACAGCCGCCCCTCGTCGTCGCCGAGTGCGGCGCCGGCCGGCGTGAGGGCGCCGAACTGCCGATTCCACAGCTGTTTGCCCGTGGCGCGGTCGAAGCAGCGGAAGGATGCCTTGCCCTTGGCCGCCTTGACGTCCGCCGGGGTGAGGGTGGCCGCGTCCTGGGCCACGACGATGTCGGCGTCCCGGACGGCGGTCAGCCGGTAGGCGGGCGTGCCGGGTGCCCGGCCCACGGGGACCGGGACGCGCCACAACTCCTTGCGCGCCACCACGTCGTAGGCGAAGAAGTAGGCCTTGACGACCTGGGTGTCCTTGCCGGGCTTCTTGCCCTTCTTCGGCTTGGGCGCCTTCACCGTGACCGTGTGCGAGCCGGTGAACCAGACGACGGGCCCGGAACTCCCGGTGAGCGCCGCCACCTTCAGGCCCGGTACACCGGCGAACTGGTCGGCGTACCGGACCCGGTGCGCGATCCGCCCGTCCTCGGACGAGAGCCAGAGGAATCCGGTCGGACCCGCCAGGAAGCAGAGGCCCTTTCCGCCGGCCCGGACCTCCTGGGCGCCGGCGGCGTCCGCCTGGGCCCAGACCTTCCGGCCGGTGCGCAGGTCGACGGCCGTGGCCCCGGCCGTGCTGGTCAGTAGGAGCAGCTCGTCCTGCCAGAGTCCTGCGGAGAGCGGTGCGGGAGCGTCGGCCGGATGCGCGTACGTCCACTGCGGTTCCGGGGCGCGGCCCGCCAGTGTCGTCCGGGGCTTCGGCGCGGGCTTGTCGTCGGAGTCCGCAGCGGGGGCGGAGTCGCCGGAGCCGAGCGCGAGTACGGCGCCGCCGCCGACGAGCATCCCGGCCACCCCGGCCGCCACGGTCGTGAGCAGGGCGCGCCGCCCCGTCGCGGAGGGTGCGGGCGCGGCGGGAGGCACGGGTCCGGGGAGCAGCGCGGGGGAGGCGGCGGCCGGGTACGCGTAGGAGTGCGGCCGGGCGGCGGGCAGCGCGGGCGCGGGGGCCTGCGACAGCTGGTGCGGCGCGGGCTGCGGCAGGGCGGGTAGGTGCGGGGCTCCGGCCGGCTCGCGCGGGAGGGCGAGGTGGGCCGTCGCCCGATCGGTCTGCGGCGCACGTGCGCCGGGTGCCAGGAAGCGCGTGGTCCGGCTGTCCTCGCCGGCGTCGGCGCCGGCCGAGTCCGACTGCGCCACCGGTGCGTCCTGCCCCTGTGCTTCGTCCCTGGCCCGCAGGACGTCCCGCGCCTCCTCCGGTACCGGCAGCGCCCGGACCCGCGCCGCCTGGTCCGCCAGCGCGTCCGCCAGGACCCGCGGAAGCCAGTCGCCCTTGGCGAGGCCCGCCGCGCCCTCCAGGGCGAGCTCCGCGGCGACCGAGCCCGCGCCCGGCCGATCGGCCGGGTCCTTCGCCAGGCAGCGGGCGATCAGGTCACGCAACTCGGCCGGAACCGAGTCGAGTTCGGCCGAGGCGTGCGCGATCCGCTCGGCCGCCTCGTCGAGGGGCCCGTCGGCGAGCGGGGTCGTACCCGTCGCCGCGTACGCCAGCAGCAGGCCCAGGACGAAGAGGTCGGAGGCGGGGCCCGCCTCCTTGCCCTCCACCTGTTCCGGCGTCAGGTAGCCGAGCCGCACGGACAGCTGTCCGCCGGCCCGGGCCTCGGCCCGGGCGGCGGCGCCCAGCGGTCCGAACGCGGTCAGTCGCGGCCCGTCCCCGGCCAGCAGTACCGTCCCCGGCGCCAGCCCCTGGAGCACGGCCCCGGTGGCGTGAACCCGGGAGAGGGTTTCGGCCAGGCCGGCGCCCAGTATCCGCACGGCACGCTCGGGCAGCGGACCGGCGAGGTCGATTGCCTCGGCGAGCGTCAGGGCCGGTACGTACGCCGCGGCCGTCCACAGCTCGCCGTCCGCCTCGGCGGCGGCGAGCGGAGGCTGCACCCAGCCCCCGGACAGCCGTTCGGCGGTGCCGGCCTCGGACCGGAAGCGGCGCCGGAAGGCGGGCACGGCGGCGAGGGAGGGCCGCGCGGAGCTCACCACGGCGATGTCCTCGCCGTCCGCGTCCCTGACCAGGTACTGCACCGCGCTCGCGGTCTCACGGAAGCGCGCCAGCACGGTGTACGGGCCGAAGTGGCGTGGATCGTCCTGACGCAGCGCCTCCATGGCGCACCCCCCTTGTGACCGTGCCCTCGGCACCTGACCGTCGATCTTAGAGGGTGCGGGGAGCCCGGGCGGGGTCGGCGCTCAGACGCTCCGGTCGGGCTTCGTCCAGGGCCACTTGGGCGTCGGGCGCTCGCGGCCGCCGGGGGCGTACTCGTACACCCAGCCACGCTGCAGCCCGAGCCGCTTCGTATAGCCCGCCGGGGTGCGGCGGTAGGCGTACACGGTGGCGGGGCCGCCGTCCGGGTCCGGCACGGGGACCTCGTACCACTTGGGCGGATGCCCGGTCGGCCCGAGCAGGACGGGCAGCTCCCGGCCGTCCAGGGGGCCGCCGCGGAAGGGCGTGTTCTCGCTTTTCACGGTGCCAGTCTGACCCAGGGCCGTCCGTGCGGACGGGACCGGGCTCGCGTGCCCCGGCACCGCGCCTCGCCGCGTCGTCGTCAGTTGCCCGGGCTGCTCGCGGGCGGCAGCAGGTGCGCCGCGCGCCCCGCCACCGGAACCACCAGCGCGGCCAGCCGTCCGGCCGGACCGTCGGCGGTCTCCTGGTCCAGCAGGCCGGCGACGACGGAGGCGGTCTCGCCGTCCGAGGCCGCCGTGGCCGCGAGCAGCGCGATCAGATGGTCGACCAGCCAGCCGCGCAGTTCCTGGGCGGGGGGCTGCTTCGCCTCGTCCAGCCAGATCAGCGACGCCGCCTCCACGGCCGCGATCCAGGTGCGCACCATCATCCGCAACCGGGGTCCGGCGGCCTCCTGCCCGGGGCCGCCCCCCCTGCCCAGGTGGCACAGGATCTGCTCGGCAGCCGCCCGGCGTACGCCGTCCACGATCGTGGAGGTCTTCGAAGTCTCGGCGACGCTGCCGCCGCGCAGCAACGCACTGAAACCGGCGTCGTGTTCGTCGACGAAGCCGAGGTAGCGGTCCAGGACCCGGCTCACCCGCTCGGTCGGCGGGCCGACGGCGGGCTCGGCGAAGCAGAGTGTCAGCTGCTCGGCCGCCGAGCCCAGCGCGGCCTCGTACAACTGCTGCCGGCCACCCGGGAAGTAGCGGTAGACCAGCGGCCGGGAGACGCCGGCCACGGCGGCGACCTCGTCGATCGACACGTCGTCCGGCGCCCGGTGGGCGAAGAGGGTGAGCGCAGCGCCGAGCAGCTGGGTGCGGCGCTCCTCGACGCCGAGCCTTCGGTAGGCGCGGGCCGGAGGTGCTGCGGGGACGGAGGTCATACTCCGAAGCCTAACGACCCGGAGCACGGGAGAGGTCGGATCGCGTCGTACGGCCCCGCGCCCGGCCGGGGCCGGATCAGGCCAGCAGGCCGGAGCGCTTCCACAGCCTGCGCCCGACGCCGTTCAGCACCCCGATGTCGTCGAAGAAGTCCGTCAGCCGTCGGGCGCCCGTCTGCATCACCTCGGCCCGGTGGCCGCTCGCCTTCACCTGGGCGACGGCCTCACGACGGTCCAGACCGACGTTCTCGTACACCTGCGGATTGACGAAGCAGACGGAGAACACGCGTGCCGCCTCCCCGCAGCTGAGCCGGGTCAGCCGGCGCTCCCAGGCGGGCGCGGTCACCATCTGGCGGCGCAGCTCCTCGCGTGCGTAACGGACGTGCCGGGCCTCCTCGACGACGTGGATGCGGGTCACCCCGCGTACGAGTGTCTGCACCCGCTCGTCGGGGAAGGTGAGCCGCTGCATCCAGTCCAGGATCTCCTCGCCGAGCAGGGTCGCGGCGAAGGAACCGGGTGTGGTGGAGACGGTCTTCAGCACCCGCGCCAGGTTGTGGTAGACCCGCGGCACGGGGTAGGCAGGGGCTCCGCCCCACTCGATCATCCGGCCGAACATCATCGAGTGCCGGCACTCGTCGGCTATCTCGGTGAGGGCGTACCGGACGTGATTGCTGGTCACGGGCTTGTCGTAGATGTGCCGGACGAGCAGCTGCATCAGGATGATCTCGAACCAGATGCCGAGCGAGGCGAGCGACGCCGCCTCGTGCCGGGCGAGGTCCATGCGCTGTTCCTCGGACATCCTCCGCCAGAGCGGGGTGTCGTACAGGGAGACGAGCTCGGGCGGCCAGAACCACTTTCCCTCCTCGACGGCGGAGTCCCAGTCGAGCTCGGTGTCCGGGTCGAAGGAGTGCTTGGCCGAGGCCTCGAGCAGGCGCGCCGCGACCTGCTCGCGGTCCTTGAGCGGTCCGAGCGCGTCGCGCAGCGCCTGGATGTCCTGTTCGGTCACTGTCGTCATGGCTGTAGGTCCCTCGCGCATGGGTTACCGGCGGTCATGCTTTATGAGACTGCCTGTCAGCAAGACCGTCAATCCCTTGTGCGCGACTTGTTGACCCGGCGTCTACCAACGTGTGAACCTGCCAACTGACCGCTGCACCACGGAACATACGATCCTCGCCAGGCGAAGGAGCTGTCCGTGTCGACACACGACCTCTACACCACCCCGCCCGACGCACCGACGTGGCAGGTTCCCGCCACCGGCGCGGCCCGTTTCAGCTGGGACTACGACGACGGCCGCGAACGCCTCCTCGCCCTCTACCAGAAGGGCAAGGACAAGCAGTGGGACGGCAACAAGCGCATCGACTGGAGCCTCGAGGTCGACCCCGCCGACCCGCTGGGCACGCCGGACGAGGCGCTCACCCTCTACGGCACCCCGCACTGGGCGAAGATGACCGAACGCGACCGGGGCGAGCTGCGCAAGCACTACACCTCCTGGCAGTTCAGCCAGTTCCTGCACGGCGAGCAGGGCGCGATGGTCTGCGCGGCCAGGATCGTGGAGGCGGTCCCGGACCTGGACGCGAAGTTCTACTCCGCGACCCAGACGATGGACGAGGCGCGGCACGCGGAGATATACGGCCGGTTCCTGCACGAGAAGGTCGGGATGCTCTACCCGATCAACGACAACCTCCAGGGGCTGCTCGGGGACACCCTGCGCGACTCCCGCTGGGACATGCCCTACCTCGGCATGCAGGTCCTCATCGAGGGCCTGGCGCTCGCCGCGTTCGGCATGATCAGGGACACGACGACCAGGCCGCTGCCGAAGCAGATCCTCGCCTACGTCATGCAGGACGAGGCCCGGCACGTCGCCTTCGGGCGGATGGCCCTGCGCGACTACTACAAACAGCTCGGCGACGCGGAACTGCGCGAGCGCGAGGACTTCGTCATCGAGGGCTGCTACCTGATGCGCGACCGGCTCAGCGGTGTCGAGGTACTGGAGAACTTCGGCATAGGCAAGCAGGAGGCCAAGGACCTCTCCGAGCACTCGGAGTACCTACAGCTCTTCCGCAAGCTGCTGTTCAGCCGGATCGTCCCCTGCGTCAAGGACATCGGCCTGTGGGGCGAGCGACTCCAGAAGGCCTATGTGGACATGGGCGTCTTCGACCTCGGCGACTCGAACCTGGACCTGCTGATGGCTCAGGACGAGGAGATGGCCGAACAGCTGGACCGGGACCGCTTCGCGGCGGAGGAGGAGGCCAGGGTGGCCGAGGTCGCGGAGGCGGTGGCGGAGGGTGGCGCGCCCTCCGCCTGACCACCCCTCACTCCTCGGGCAGCTCCACGGTCCTGCCGTCCTTGTCGACGGTCCTGGTCTCCCAGTACGTGTCCCACGTGTCGCCGACGTGCTCGGGGACCTTCCCCCGCGGGTAACGGGCGTACCCCTTGGGCGGCTCCTCACCGTCAGGCACGCACGCGCTGCCGGGGCCGCCCACGGCCAGGACCGGGTACTCCCCGCCGCCGCAGGTCGCGTCCGCCATGGAGCAGCCGGCGGTCAGCAGGGCGACGGTCACGGCCGCCACGGCGAGGCCCGCAGCGGGCCGCCCCGTGCGGCGGCTGCCCTTCACGGGGGCCGGAGGGAGAGCTCGGCGGATCCTGCGCATGATCGGCTCCTCTGCGTACGGCTGGGCTGATGGAGTCAGCCTGCCCGGGATGCGGGGGCCGATCATGAGTAGGCGTACTCAGGACGGTACGTCCGCGTACGCACGCCTGGGCAACCACCGGCGTCCCTCGCCCGGCAGATGGAGAACGACGGCTTGGACTCCGCCGTGCACAGGCATGATTCGGCAGCGGCGCGCCGCAGAATCGAGGCACGCCCGCACCCCGTAGGGCCGGGCGGATCCGCCCGGGCCGATGCCGGGGGCGGGTTGTCCGGTCGCCCAATCCCACCTCGCAGGGTGACGTACCGTGACCGTATGACCATGCCGCCGCAGGGCCCGAACGGGCCGCCCCGGCCCCCGCAGAATCCGTACGCACAGCAGCCCCAGGGAAACCCGTACCCGCAGCAGCAGCCGCCGGCCTACGGCTACCCGCAGCAGCAGCCGCCGGCCTACGGCTACCCGCAGCAGCAACCGCCGGCCTACGGCTACCCGCAGCAGCAACTGCCGGCCTACGGCTACCCGCAGCAACCGCCGGCCTACGGTTACCCGCCACAGCCGCCGCAGGGCGCGCCCGGTCCCTACGGGCAGCCCGGGATGCCCGGTGCCCCGGGGTGGTCCCCGCAGCCGCCGCGCCGGAAGCGGACCGGCCTGGTCATCGGGATCGTGGCCGGGGCGCTCGTCGCCGTCGCCGCGCTCGGCTTCGGTGCGTACAAGCTGGTCGGCGCGGGTGCGGACGCCGCGTTCCCCGAGGCCACACACAAACTCCTCGTCCCTGAAAAAGTCCTGGACGAGGAATTCGCCCTGACCCAGGACGCGTCGGACACCGAGGGCAAGGAGATCGAGGACACCCCCGACCCGGGTATCCGGGACGGGCAGGCCACCGTCGCCCAGTACACGTCGGACGACGGCGATGTCCTGGTGCTCTCCGGGATGTACGGACGCATCGCCGACCCCTCGTTCATGCGGGGCAAGATCATGGAGGGGGCGGCCGAGGCGGAGGGCGCCAAGGTGGTCGTGCCCGCCGAGGAGTTCAGGCCCGAGGGTTACGACGTCACCGTGGAGTGCCAGGTCGTGCAGTCCACGGGCGTCGGCGGGACGAGCAACATGCCGATGTGCGCCTGGGGGGACGACAACACGGCCGCCATGATCGCTGTGGTCCGGCTCGACGAGGCGACGAAGGACGCGAGCTCCATCGACCTGGCGAAGGCAGCCGAGGAGACCGCCGAGGTGCGCGAGGAGATCCGCAAGCCGCTCAGCTGAACGCGGCCGGGCGCGGGGCGGGCAGGACCCGCTCCACCGCGCGGGCCATGCCGAGCAGTTCCGCGTCCGTTCCCCGGTCGGTCACCAGTTGGAGACCGACCGGGCAGCCGTCCGGTGTGAAACCGGCCGGCACACTCGCCGCCGGATGCCCACTGAGGTTGAAAGCCCAGGTGAGGGCCGTCGAGTAGACCTCTCCCGGGCCCTCGTGGCCGTGCGGCCGGTTCGGCGTGACCGGGCAGAGCAGCAGGGGCGTGCGCGCGAAGAAGGCGTCGAGTGCGCGGTCGTTGGAGGCCCGGAGCGCCCGGGTGGCAGGGGTCTGCGACGTCCGGCGCACGGCTGTCCACGCGTCCACCGGGTCGCGCAGCTCGCAGGCGCCGGGAAGCAGGCGGACCACCCCGGCCGCCACCAGCCGGTCCACCGCGTTGCGCACCACACGCGCCACGTCCGGGTCGACGGAGGCGAAGCCCAGGTCCGGGCTGAGGACGGCCGGCACGGGAAGGTCTGCGGGCCGGGGCACGTACGCGTCCAGTACATGGCGCAGACACGTCTCCGCGCGTGCGGCCGAGCTCGCGAGCACGCCGGGGGAGGCCAGGCCCGTGCGGTCGGGGGAGGGCAGGAGCCCCGTCGTCGTCTTCAGGCCGAACACCCCGCACCACGCCGCCGGGACGCGTACCGACCCGGCGCCGTCGCTCCCCGTCGCGAGCGCCACCATGCCCGCCGCGACCGCGACCGCCGAGCCCGCCGACGAACCGCCCGGAGTCCGGTCCGCGCGCCACGGGTTGACCGTCCGGCCGTGCGCGCCCTGACCCCAGGTCTGCCAGTACGTCCCGGGGCCGGGCACGGACGTCGCACCGACCGGGACCCCGCCCGCCTCGATCAGCCGGCGGGCCGCGTACGAGCGGATCCCCGCGCGCCCCTTCACCGCGAACGGCAACCCGCCCAGGGGGAGTCCGGAGGCCGTTCCCGCACGGGCCCGCGCCTCTTCGTGCCAGACCTCGGTGAAGGCGCACAGCTCCGGGTCCAGCCGGTCGATCCGCGTCAGGGCAGCCTCGACGGCAGGAGTCATGGGACCGGTCTCAGCCCTGCAGCGCAGCCTCCATCACCGCCCGGGCGATCGGGGCCGCGCTTCCGCCGCCGCTGATGTCCGCCCGGTTCGCCGAGGCGTCCTCCACGACCACGGCCACCGCGACCGCGGGGCGGTCCGAGCCAGGGTCCTGCGCCCACGAGATGAACCAGGCGTACGGCGTGCCGGAGTTCTCGACGCCGTGCTGGGCGGTGCCCGTCTTGCCACCGACCTCCACCCCGTCGATCGCCGCGTTCGTGCCCGTGCCGTTCTCCACGACGTCGACCATCATCCGCCGCAACTGGGCAGCCGTCGACGGGTCCGTCACCCGGCGGTAGGAGTCCGGATCACCGTGCCGCACCGTGCCGCCGTCGGCGGTGGTCACCCGGTCCACCAGGTAGGGGCGCCTGAGCTCGCCGCCGTTCGCCACCGCCGAGGCCACCATCGCCATCTGGAGCGGGGTGGCCGTCGTGTCGAACTGACCGATCGAGGACTGCGCCAGCTGGTCGTCGCTCATGTCCGAGTCGAAGTTGCTGCGGGCCACCCGGGAGGGGATCTCGAGGTCGTTGTCGTTGAAGCCGAATCTGCCCGCCGTCTCCAGCATGCCCTCCAGACCCACCTCGACCCCCAGGTGCGCCATCACCGTGTTGCAGGAGACCCGGATCGCCTCCGCCAGCGACGCCTGCTCGCAGCCACGGGCCTCGTCGGGGAGCGTGGTCGACGTGCCCGGGAGCACGTAGGGGGACGGCGTGTCCGTCTCCGCGTCCGGCTCGGTCACCACGTCCGCGTCCAGTGCCGCCGCCGCCGTCACGATCTTGAAGGCGGAGCCCGGCGGGTAGGTCTGCCGGATGGCCCGGTTGAGCATCGGCTGGCTCGCGGACCGGTTCAGCCGTGCCCACGCGTCGGTGACCGAGGACCCGGTACCGGACAGGAGTTCCGGGTCGTACGACGGGGAGGAGACCAGCGCCAGGATCCTGCCGGTCGCCGGGTCGAGGGCCGCGACCGCTCCGCGCCGGCCGGCCAGGCCCTTGTACGCCGCCCGCTGCATCGCGGCGTCGACGGTGGTGACGACGTTGCCTCCGGGCTGCCGGCTGCGGGTGATGTCGCCCCACAGCGGGAGGGGAGCCAGGATCGGGGCGGTACCGGAGAGGATGTCGTCCTCGGCGTGCTCCAGCAGCGAGGTGCCGTACGTCTGGGAGGCGTAACCCGTGACCGGGGCGTACAGCGGGCCGTGGCGGTAGGTCCGTTCGTGGGCGAGCTGCTCGCCGGTGTCCTTCGAGCCGGTGACGGACTCGTCGCCGACCAGGATGTTGCCTCGCGGCTGGTCGTAACGGTCGATCGTGGTGCGGCGGTTGGCGGGGTTGCTGTTCAACTCGTCCGCCTCGAAGACCTGGACGCGGGCGGCGTTGGCCAGCAGGGCGAGGAGCAGGAGCAGGCAGAAGGCGGCGGCCCGCCGGATGTAGCGGATCACCGTCCGTCCTTTCCGGGGTGCCCGATGTCCGGTGGGTCCTCCTCCACGACGGGCGCGATGACCCCCGTCGCCTGCTGACCGGGGTGCGGGGTGCGGGCCACGTCGCTGACCCGGATGAGCAGCGCCACGATGATCCAGTTGGTGACGACGGACGAGCCGCCCTGCGCCAGGAACGGCATGGCCATGCCGGTCAGCGGGATCAGCCCCATCACCCCGCCCGCGATCACGAAGACCTGGAGCGCCAGAATCGAGGCGAGGCCGATCGAGAGCAGCCGGCCGAAGGGGTCGCGCAGGGCCAGCCCCGCCCGGTACCCCCGGGCCACCAGCAGGGCGTACAGCAGGAAGATCGCGGTGAGCCCGGCCAGACCGAGCTCCTCACCGGCGGTCGCCAGGATGAAGTCGGACTTGGCGGCGAAGCCGATGAGGATGGAGTGGCCGAGGCCGAGGCCGGTGCCGAGGATGCCGCCCGCGGCGAACGCGAAGAGCGACTGGGCGAGCTGGCTGGGGCCCCGGCCCGCGTTGATGGTGGCGTACGGGTCCAGCCAGTCCTGGACCCTGCTGTGCACGTGGGGTTCGAACGAGCCGACGGCGAAGGCACCCGCGGCGGCGAGGAGCAGTCCGACGGCGATCCATCCGGTCCGGCCGGTCGCGACGTACAGCAGGATCACGAAGAGCCCGAAGAAGAGCAGCGAGGTGCCGAGGTCCCGTTCGAGGACCAGCACCCCGACGCTGAGCAGCCAGATCGCCACGATGGGCCCCAGGACCCGGCCGGTGGGGAGCTGGAGTTTCCAGATCCTGCGGCCGGTGTACGCGAGGGCGTTGCGGTTGGCCGCGAGGTAGGCGGCGAAGAAGACGGCGAGCAGGATCTTGGCGAACTCGCCCGGCTGGAAGGAGAGTCCGCCGAACCGGATCCAGATCTTGGCGCCGTTCACGGCGGGGAAGAAGATCGGCACGATCATCAGGACCAGCGCGACGGCGACCGAGAGGTAGGCGTAGCGCTGGAGCACCCGGTGATCGCGCAGCAGCACCACGACCGCGATGAAGAACGCGACCCCGAGTGTGGACCAGATCAGCTGGGTGGTGGCCGCCCGGTCGCTCGGGGTCTCCAGATCGAGCCGGTAGATGAGGACCAGGCCCAGCCCGTTGAGCAGGACCGCGATGGGCAGCAGCAGCGGATCGGCGAAGGGGGCGCGGAAGCGGACGGCGAGGTGGGCGAGCAGGGCCAGGAGGCCCAGGCCGGCGCCGTACCCGGCGACGTCGGGAGGTACGGCGTTGTTCCTGGCGAGGCCGACGGCGGCGTAACCGTAGACGGAGATGAGCACGGCCCCGATCAGGAGCGAGAGCTCGACCCCGCGCCGCTTGGGCAGGCGTAGCTCGGGCGGGCGCGCCTCCGCCGTCGTTGCGGTCATGTCCCGCAACGTAGCAAGAGGCGGGTGCCATTTCCCTTATGTCAGCCTCGTGGCACCTCCCGGGTGCGGCTCAGCCCTGGTACGGGTTGTGGCCGCCGGGCGCGTACCCGGGCTGCTGCTGCGCGGCCCCGTACGGATTCCCGTCCTGACCGGCGTGCGCCTGGGCGAGCAGCTGGTCGGCCTGCTCCTTCGGTATCTGACGCTCACCGCCGCAGAAGGTGCACTGCGTCGCGTACTTGGTGGAGAACGGGAACAGCGGCACGAAGAACAGCGTGAACTTCGTGACGCGCTTGCGCAGCGTGTGCGCCGCGGGATTGCCGCACCAGCCGCACACCATGGTGAGGACCGCCAGCTGGTAGAGGTAGCCCCGCGTACCGAAAATGATCATGATGTGATTCCTTTCCCCGTGTTCCCCAGAAGTGCCCGCCGGCAGAGCGCCAGCAGCTTCTCGTCCTCATAAGTGTCGTGACTGCCGTAGCCGCCGTCCATCGCGTTGTGGCGGCGTACGGACAGGAGCTCGGCCCGCAGCACCCGTGCCGCGTCCGACCCTGCCGCAGCCGGCCCCATCCGCGCCAGACAGTCCGCCACCCGGACCCTGACGTGACGATTCTTCTCCCAGGCCGCGAGGAGCACCGGCACCGTGTCGGCGGTCCGCCCCGTAACCTCCCACAGGGCGATCGCGGCGTCGACCCGGAGCCACAGTTCGTCGTGCGCCAGCAGGGCCCGCAGCCCCGGTGCGGCCACCGCCGCGGCGGCGCCGAGCCCGCCCAGGGCGCTCGCCGCCGCCCGGCAGTCGTGGACCCGTTCCGTCCGCAGGCCTTCGAGCAGCACCGGCAGCACCGCGCCGGCGTCGCCCGCGACCGCCCAGAGTGCCTCCGCCGCCTCCGTGGCCGCCGCCGTGCCGGGGCGCCGGAGCAGCGCCCGCAGCTCCGGGACGGCGCAGCGGGCCGCCGGCCCGAACGAGCCCAGTGCCCGCAGCGCCGCCGTGCGCAGCCACTCGCCCCGGTACTCGGGTGCCCCCCGCAGCACCCGGAGCACCTCCGGCGCGGCCTCGCCCGCACGCAGGGCAGTCAGCCCGCTCAGCAGCGGACTCGCCCGGTCGTACGCCCCCTCGTCCAGACCGACCTCGCCGAGTCTGCGGCGCAGCGCCCCGGCGAGCGGGGCGGCCGCGGCGCCGAGATACCTGATCGCGAATCCCACGTCGTGGGGTATCTCCGGCCGCTCCAGCGCGGTCGCCAGCGCGGGAAGGACCCGGGCGTCGCCGAGCCGGGCCAGCGCCTTCACCGCCGAGCCGAGCCCGGGTGGCCCGCTGGCCCACTCCCTCACCCAGGCGCCGGGATCCGCGGCCACCCGTTCGGCCAGGGCGTCGGCGGCGGGCGCCGCCAGCCCGAACAACTCCTCCAGCACGTGCGAGGCCGCCTCGGCCAGCCGTGGTTCCGGGTCGGTGAGCTGAGCACCGACCAGACGCACGAGGCCCTCGTACGGGCCGCGCCAGGCCCGCATCAGGCCGCCGCTCATCCGCACGGCATCGATGCGCTGCCACGGGTCGGGGCTGCACAGCTGGTCCGCCAGCAGCGCCGTACGGTCCTCGACGCGGTCGTCCAGGCCGACGTGCAGCGTCCGCAGCAGGTCGGCCGCCCACGGTGTACTGCGCTCGGCGGACTCCGCGGCGGACAGCGCCCGCAACTGGCCCACGAGCGTCGAGGAGGCCCGCTCCACCGGCGGCTCCACCTGCTGCGGCCCCGACGGGGCCGGCCCGGACCGCAGCTCACGCAGCAGCCCCGACACCACTGCGACGACATCACCGGGCACCGCTTCCGGGGCGCAGCGGGCCAGCTGGGCGAGGGCCGCGAGCCGCAGCCCCGGCGCGTACTCCTCCGCGGCCAGCCGGGCCAGCCAGTCCGCCACCCGCCCCGCCAGCGGGCGGTGACGCAGGGCGACCCGGCCGGCGGCCTCGACGAGCGCGAGCCGCACCTCGCCGTCCGCCTCCACCGGCAGCCGCTCCCGCAGCACCGTGAGCACCCTGACCGGGTGCCCGTGCAGCGTGGCGAGGGCCAGCGGGGCGGCCAGCCGCACACCCGGGTCCTCGTCGGCCATCAGTTCGAAGAACACCCCCGCGCCCGCGGTGACCGCCGCCGCCGCCATCGCGTAGTTCGCGGCGCCCTCGATCTCGTCCTCGTCCAGGTCGTCCTCGTCGTCCTCGTCCAGGTCGATGCCGCCGATGCTGGTGAGCAGCTCGACGAGAGAGCCCCGGTCCCGCACCCGGGTGTCCACGACCAGTTCGAAGAGGAAGGGGATGCAGGCGAGCGTGCACGCGTAGACGTCGCCCTGGTGGTGCACCGCGCCGTACATCCCGTCGAGTGCGCTCTCGCGCTCCGCCGCGTCGGCGGAGGCGAGCCCCCGCAGGAGCCCCGGCACGTCGTCGGCCGGCCCGTAGGCATGCTCCATCGAGGCCCAGCCGACCTCGTCGATCCCCGAGAACACGCCATTCCCTCCCCGTGTCGTCCTCTGCTCCGTGTACCCGGCGGAAACCGGGTCCACGAAGCAGCGTCTGCGCAGAGTGTGCACCACGGCCAGGCGAATCCACCCTCCACTTGTGGCCTTTCCTCGGGCCGTGTACGGGCGGCTGTGGAGGGGCTGCGCCTTCCCTGTCCGCCTCATCCGCCGGGAAGCGGCCGCGCACGCCCCGGATCGGTCAGCGGGCCGAGCAGATCTCCGTGCCGGGCCAGCCGGGCCGCCATGTCGCCGGCCAGGAAGACCAGCTCGGCGGGGGCCGCACATGCCTCGACCTCGTCCCAGGTGACGGGGGCGGAGACGGTGGGGCTGTCCTTGGCGCGCAGTGTGTAGGGGGCCGCGGTGGTCTTGGCCGCGGCGTTCTGGCTGAAGTCGACGAACACCTTCCCCGGGCGCAGGGCCCGCGTCATCCGGTGCACGACCAGCTCGGGCAGCGCCTTCTGCGCCTCGACGGCCAGCCCCTTCGCATACGCCGTCACGTCCCCGGAAGGGGTGGGTTTCAGGGGCACGAGCAGATGGAGACCCTTGGAACCGGAGGTCTTCCCGTACGCCGCCAGTCCGTCCGCCGCCAGCCGCTCCCGCAGCCAGAGCGCGACCTCGCAGCACTCGACGATCGTCGCGGGCGCCCCGGGGTCCAGGTCGAACACCATCCGGTCGGCGACCCCCGGCGTGTCCCCCCGCCACTGATGGGTGTGGAACTCCACCACCAGATTCGCCGCCCACATCAGCGACGGCAGGTCCTGGACCAGCACCTGCCGGGCGCCGGGGTCGTCGGTGCGGGCCACGGGGGCCGTCCGTACCCAGTCGGGCGTACCCGGCGGCGGATTCTTCGTGAAGAAGCGCAGCCCGTCCGGTCCGTCCGGGTACCGCAGGAAGGACAACGGCCGGTCGTTCAGGTGTGTGAGCATCACGTCCGCCGCCGTGGCCGCGTAGTAGTGCAGCACCTCTCCCTTGGTGGTCCCGGTGGCCGGGTACAGCACCTTGTCGAGATTGCTGAGCGCCAGCCGCCGCCCCTCCACCTCTGTGATCGGCGTCATACGATAAGAATCACATGAAATCGGTCTGATGCGGTGATTGCGGGCGTAAGGGGTGCACGGTGAGGTCCATCTGGAACGGCTCCGTCTCGTTCGGCCTGGTCAGCATCCCGGTCAAACTGATGAACGCCACCGAGAACCACTCGATCTCCTTCCGGCAGATCCACCTCGCCGACGGTGGCCGGATCCGGTACCGCAAGGTCTGCGAACTCGACGAGGAGCAGGTCCCCGCGTCGGACACCGTCAAGGCGTACGAGGAGTCCGACGGCACCGTGGTCCCCGTGACCGACGAGGATCTGGCCTCGCTCCCGCTGCCCACCGCCAAGACGATCGAGATCGAGGGCTTCGTGCCCGCCTCCGCGATCGACCCGCTCCAGCTGGACTCCGCCTACTACCTCTCGGCCAACGGGGTCCCGGCCGCGAAGCCGTACGCCCTCCTGCGCGAGGCACTGAAGCGCAGTGAGAAGGTCGCCGTCGCGAAGTACGCGTTGCGCGGGCGGGAGCGGCTCGGCATGCTGCGGGTGGTCGACGACGTGATCGCGATGCACGGACTCCTGTGGCCGGACGAGATCCGCGCCCCGGAGGGCGTCGCCCCGGACTCCGGCGTCACGGTCCGCGATGCCGAACTCGACCTGGCCGACGCCCTGATGAACACCCTCGGGGAGGCCGATCTCGACACGCTCCACGACGACTACCGCGAGGCGGTCGAAGAACTCGTCACGGCGAAGGCCGCCGGGGAGACGGTGGAGCCGGAGGGGGACGAGGAGGCGGGCGGGGGCAAGGTCATAGACCTGATGGCGGCACTTGAGAGCAGCGTGCGGGCCGCCAAGGAGTCCCATGGCGGGGACGGGGGCGGGGACGCGGAGGGGGGCGAGGTGGCGGACGTGCACCACATCACCTCCGGCGGGAAGCGGAAGAAGACGGCGGGGAGGAAGCCGGCCTCGGAGGAACCGGCCCGGAAGAGGGCGCCTGGGAAGCGAGCGGCCGAGAAGAAGGCGCCCGCCGAAGAGGCTCCCGCGAAGAAGGCTCCGGCCAAGGGCGCGGCGAAGAAGACCGCGGAGAGTGAGCCGGCCAGGAAGACCTCGGAGAAGAAGCCGGCCACGAAGACCGCTGAGAGGAAGACACCGGCGAAGACCGCGGAGAAGAAGGCACCGGCGAAGAAGGCACCGGCGAAGCGGACGGCCGCCAAGAAGACCGCCTCAGGCGGCCGGGCCGCCCCGAAGAAGTCGTCCGCCCCCCGGAAGCGCACCTCGGCCTGACCTCCCCACCCCACCCTGATGGCCGAAGGCACGCCGGTCGCCGCTGTACCTGTCCCGCTCGATCACGTAGGTGCAGCTCGTGTACGTGTAACCCGGATCCGGGCACGCTCCCGTGCTTCCATACGGTCCCCCAACCGTGGTACCACCGCGAGTCCCCGAAAAGCTGCCCGCACTCATCGCAATGCACGCGTCGTTCCGGATGCCCGGGCACTACAGTGCGAGATGCCGCGACTGGCGCGCGCCCGGCAGGGTGCTCCGTGGAAACGACCACGAGGGAGCGGCAGACCCCGGGCGTGTCCGGGGCGTCATCTCCGGAAGGCCGTCCGCCTGGGCATCCGGGTCCATGTCGCAGCAGTGCGACCGACCCGGGAGGTTTCCCGTGACCGTCCAGCCGTCCGACATCCGCCACCCCGCCCTGACCGCCGCGGACCCGGAGCTCGCCGCCCTGGTGGGCGCCGAGGAGCGCCTCCAGGCGGACACCCTGCGCCTGATCCCCAGCGAGAACTACGTGTCCGCCGCCGTACTGGAGGCCTCCGGCACCGTCCTGCAGAACAAGTACTCCGAGGGCTACCCCGGAAAGCGGTACTACGAGGGCCAGCAGGTCATCGACCAGGTGGAGACGCTCGCCGTCGAGCGGGCCAAGGCGCTGTTCCGGATGGAGCACGCCAATGTGCAGCCCTATTCCGGCTCACCGGCCAACCTCGCCGTCTACCTTGCCTTCCTGAAGCCCGGGGACACGGTCCTCGGCATGTCGCTGCCGATGGGCGGACACCTCACGCACGGCTGGGGCGTCTCCGCGACCGGCACGTGGTTCCGGGGCGTGCGGTACGGGGTGCGGCGCGACACAGGGCGCGTCGACCTCGACGAGGTGCGCGACCTGGCGCGGGCCGAGCGGCCCAAGGTGATCTTCTGCGGCGGCACCGCCGTCCCCCGGGTGATCGACTTCGCCGGGTTCGCCGACATCGCCAGGGAGGTGGGGGCGGTGCTGGTGGCCGACGTCGCCCACATCGCGGGGCTGATCGCCGGCGGCGCGCACCCGTCCCCCGCCCCCTACGCGGACGTCGTGTCCACCACCACCCACAAGACGCTGCGCGGGCCGCGCGGGGCGATGCTGCTGTCCCGGGCCGAGCACGCGCGAGCCATCGACCGGGCCGTCTTCCCCGGACTCCAGGGTGGCCCGCACAACCAGACCACCGCCGCGATCGCGGTCGCGCTGAAGGAGGCCGCGGGGGACGATTTCGGCGCGTACGCCCATCAGGTCGTCGCCAACGCCCGCGCACTGGGGGAGGAGCTGGCGGCCCGCGGCCTCGACCTGGTCTCCGGCGGTACGGACAACCACCTGCTGCTGCTCGACCTCACCGCGCGGGGCGTACCGGGCAAGGTCGCGGCCAAGGCACTGGACCGGGCGGGGATCGTCGTCAACTACAACACCGTTCCGTACGACCCCCGCAAGCCCTTCGACCCCTCCGGCATCCGCATCGGGACCCCGGCCCTGACGTCCCGAGGCGTACCGGCATCGGAGATGCGCGCCGTCGCACAGTGGATCGACCTCGTGGTC
Source organism: Streptomyces sp. B1I3 (assembly GCF_030816615.1). Lineage (NCBI taxonomy): Bacteria > Bacillati > Actinomycetota > Actinomycetes > Kitasatosporales > Streptomycetaceae > Streptomyces > Streptomyces sp. B1I3. The sequence goes on along the minus strand of NZ_JAUSYD010000001.1, from coordinate 2,730,620 downwards.
GATGCCGCCCGTACAGGTGACGAAACCATCGTTTCCAAGGTCCGGGCCGAGGTGAAGACGATGATGGACGCCTATCCGGCGCCCGGCCTCCCCCTGGCCTGACCGGGGCGCCGGAGCGGTCCGGGGTACACCCGGGCCCGGACCGCTCCGGGAACGCCGTGCCCTCGACCCCGCGCGCCCGCTCTGCGCCCTGTCCGGCGGCCGGACCGGCGTCCACGCTGGGGAGCAGGGACGTCGGAACGGTGAACAGGAGGGGCACGATGCAGGATCTCAAGGTCACGTCATGGCAGCTCTTCGGGCACGACCGGCTCTACGTGAACCTGCCGGACGGCACCGCGATCGGATGGGCCGACCTGGCGAGCGGCACGATAACGGTCCTGCACCCGCGCTACCGCGATGCCGTCACCGACGCACTGGCGCGCCAGGTCCCGGACATCCCGGCCCTCGGCGAGGTGGCACCCCCGGGACCGCCGGTCCCGCCGCCGGTACCCCGTATCCCGCCCCTGCGGCGGCTGCGGAAGCGAGGTGCGGGAGAAGGACCGGGAGCGGGACCGGCGGACGGGCCGTCGGTACCGCTCGCGCAGCCGGCCACCTCACGGGTCCCGCAACCCCGTCCGCCTACGGCCCCGGAGACGGGTCCGGCCCGCGTACGCGCCCCCGGGACGCTCCCGGCATCGGCATCGGCATCGGCATCGCCATCCGCGCCGCCAACAGCGCCGGCCCCGGCCCCGCGCCAGGGTGACCGGGTCCCCGCGTCGGGTCCCGTCGCGGAGCCCCGACAGGACCGTGCGTCCGCGCCGGGTCCCGTGGCGCCGGGTCCCGTGGCGGAGCCCCGGCAGGACCGTGCGTCCGCATCCGGCTCCGCGCCGGGACTCCGCCCGCACGGGGCGCCCGCGACCGCGTCGGTCCCGCCGCCGGGGCGGTCCCCCCGGCCCGAGCTGCCCGCTCTCACCCCTGCGGACGACCTCGCCGCCCGGCGTCCGGGCGCCGCACTGAGGGAGCAGCTCGACGGGTCCGGCCCCACGGCGCTCGTGCGGGCCGCCACCGGGGCGCTGCGCCGCCACAAGGACGCGGACCCCCGCCGGACCGCACTGGCGGGGGAACGGCGGTCCGGCGCCGAGCTGAAGCGGCTGACCCGGCACGGCTGGCGGGTCCTGCACTCCGTGCCCCTGCCGGACGGCAGTGAGCTCGGGCACCTCCTCATCGGGCCCGGCGGAGTGTTCGCCGTGCACACCGAACACCACCCGCAGGCCTCCGTACGGGTCGGGGAGGACACCCTGCAGATCGACGACGGCATCCCGCGGCCCCACGCACTCGCCGACCACCCCGGGACGGCGACCGCCCAGGCGGTGCTGGAGGCGCACTGCACCTTCCCCGTGCCCGTCCACACCGTGCTGGTGTTCGTCGGCGTCGCCGCCCTCGACGTCGTCGCCGCCCCCGCGGGCGTCCGCGTCCACCGGGACCGTCAGGTGTCCGCACTCGCGCCGCTGACCGGTGTGCTCACACCCACCCAGGTGGAGAAGGTCTACGACGTCGCGCGGCACCGGGAGGCATGGCTGGGCGAGTGACCCAGGACTGGGCGAGTGCCCCAGGGCGGAGCCGGTAGATTTCGCGGTGCCGCCGCCGAGGGAGAAGCCCGCCATGAAGCTCCGCTGTGCCGTGTTCGACGACTTCCAGTCCGTCGCGACCACCGTCGCCGACTGGTCGCCCGTCGCCGAAGACGTCGACGTGGTGAGCTTCACCGAGCACTGCGCCACCGAGGACGAACTGGCGGCCCGACTGGCCGACTTCGACATGGTCGTCACGCTCCGGGAACGGGTGCCCTTCCCGGCGGGCCTGATCGAACGGCTGCCCCGCCTGCGGCTGATCGTCGCCTCCGGCATGCGTAACTCCGTCATCGACTACGCCGCCGCCGAGCGGCACGGGGTCACCGTGTGCGGCACCGCCAGCACCACGACCCCGCCCGTCGAGCTCACCTGGGCGCTGCTGCTGGGCCTGGCGCGCGGAATCGTGGCCGAGTCCGACGCCCTGCGCGGGAACGGGCCCTGGCAGTCCACCGTCGGCGCCGACCTGCACGGCCGCCGGCTCGGGCTCCTCGGGCTGGGCAAGATCGGCGGCAGGGTCGCCGCGGTGGGCCGGGCGTTCGGCATGGACGTGGTGGCCTGGAGCCACAACCTGACCCGGGAGCGGGCCGAGGAGGTGGGGGCGGTCCTTGCCCCGTCGAAGGAGGAACTGCTCAGGAGCAGCGACTTCGTCTCCGTACACCTGGTGCTCAGCGATCGCACCCGGGGCCTGATCGGTCCGGCGGAGCTCGCCCTGATGCGGACCACGGCCTACCTGATCAACACATCCCGGGCGGCGATCGTCGACCAGGACGCGCTGCTGGACGTGCTCGGCAACGGGGGCATCGCGGGCGCGGGTGTCGACGTGTTCGACGTGGAACCCCTCCCGGCGGACCATCCGATGCGCACCGCACCGCGGCTGCTGGCCACTCCCCATCTGGGATACGTCACGCGGGCCAACTACGCCACGTACTACACGCACGCCGTCCAGGACATCCGGGCGTACCTCGACGGAGAGCCCGTGCGCCTGCTCGGCTGACCGCGAGTGGCCGCGTCATGCGGCCGAGCTTGTGAGCACCCGGTCGGCCTGCCGGGCGCATCCGGTCGAGGGCAGGTCCCGCAGAAGAGGAATGCTCCGCGGACTGGTCCGCCCGTCGCCCCTCGCGATGTCGCCGGTGGGACTTCTTCGCATGTCTCCCGGGCCTTCAGGGGTGGTGGACGCATGATGTCAGGGTGGACGCGGGGGCGAACCGTCCGCCGGGTCCTTCGACGGGAGGGGCGCGATGCGTGAGCTCTGGACGATCGGGCACTGGACGTGCCCGGAAGAGACGTTCATCGGCCTCCTCGACGCCCAGCGCATCGGCGTACTGGCCGACGTCCGGGCACACCCCGGCTCACGCCGCAGCCCACAGTTCTCCGCAGAGGCGATGCGCGGGTGGCTGGAGCGGGCCGGGATCGGTTACGTGTACCTGGACGAGCTCGGCGGCCGGCGGCGCAAGCAGGACGTGGACCCCGTGATCAACGCGGGCTGGCACAACCCGAGTTTCAGGAACTACGCCGACCACACCCTGCTGCCGGCGTACGAGCGCGGCATCTCCCGCCTGACCTCCCTCGCGGAGTGCGAGCGCGTCGCCGTCATGTGCGGCGAGCCGATGCCGTGGCGCTGTCACCGCCTGCTGATCGCGAACACGCTCACCGCCCGCGGCTGGACGGTCCGGCACATCATGGGCGCCGGCGGGACGCGCGTGCACGAACTGGGCGCCTGGGGCGCGGAACCCCGGGTCGACGAGCACGGCGGGGTGACGTACCCGGCGCCGTAGGCCGCCCGCGACGGCAGGAGCGGAATTCATACGGGTGATCGACGTCGTGTGAGGTACGTTTCTGCCATTCGAAGGGGGCGAAGTGACGAAGCTCAACCAGATCATCGCCGTGGAGAAGGGTGTCAAGAGCAAGTCGCTCCAGGACATCACCGCGGCCCACCACAAGGTGCAGAAACCCGCGCTGCTGGCCGGCATCTCGCGCACGTACCAGCCCAAGGACGAGGAGGGCGAGCAACTCCCGCCCGAGTCGACGCGGGTGCAGGTCCAGGCGGAGGACGTCCTCCGGGAGATGTCCGCGTCGCTGACCCGGCTGTTCGACGTGACCGCCACCAAGGACTGGGCCAACTGCACGGCCCGCGCGGACGTCGCCGTGGACGGGCGGACCGTGGTCGCCGAAGTGCCGGTCAGCTACCTGTTGTTCCTCGAGAAGCAACTCACCGACCTGCACACCTTCGTGAAGAAGCTCCCGACGCTCGACGCCGCCGAGTCCTGGTCGCCCGACCCGTCGACGGACTGGTGGAAGACCGACCCGGTACGCACCATCCGCACGAAGAAGGTCCCGCGCAACCACGTCAAGGCCGAGGCGACCGAGAAGCACCCGGCGCAGGTCGACGTGTACTACGAGGACGTACCGATCGGGTACTGGACCACCGTGAAGTTCTCCGGGGCGCTGCCTGCGCGCCGGGTGAATGAACTGCTGGAGCGGGTCGAGAAGCTCCAGCACGCGGTGAAGTTCGCCCGTGAGGAGGCCAACAGCGCCGAGGTCACCGACCGGCGGGTCGGTGACGCGGTGTTCGGCTACCTGTTCGGCTGACGCCGGACGCGAGGCGGCACCCCCGAACGCCCCCGCGCACGTCGTGGGGGTGCGCACACTGCACGAGGCGGACTCGAGGTCCGTCCCGTGTGACGAGCGCAAGCTGAAACTGACGTTCAGCCTGAAGACGCGGTAACGGTGGAGGTTCGAGTCCTCCCCCCGGCACCACACGCCGGGGTGGCCCAACATGGCAGAGGCAGCCGCGATCACACTCAGACTCTCGCTCCAGCTTCAGTATCGCCGCCGATTGCCAGATCGACCGAGTACGGACGAACACCGTTGAATGCTGGTTCGAATCCGGCCTGCGCCTCTGCCGTGGCGCGGTAGTTCAAAGGCAGAACGCGACGGTATGACGACTGATCCGCACTCTTAAACGGCGCTGGCAAGCGCAATTGGGTGGCAACCCCAGGGGCCCGGGAGCTGGATACGACTCCCGGGCTCCGCCACGTCCAGGGGCGTTGCCCGCACGCGCCGGCCCGCACGCGGCTGCCCGCACGCGCCGGCCCGGGCGCTTCGTGCCGGGGCGGTCCGACGTCCACCGCGACCGTGTCCGCCCGCCGGGGGACCGCCGGCCCGGAGCCGGCCCGGCCCCGGAAGGTGGCGCGCGGGGGTCACTGCCGCACAGGGCCCGGCAGCGTGGACAAAGACCCGGCGGTCATAAAAAAAGACCCCCTGCTCAGTGCTTCCACTGATCAGAAGGTCTTTTCGGCACTTCCTGCGAAGTGCCCCCGGCAGGATTCGAACCTGCGCACCCGGCTCCGGAGGCCGATGCTCTATCCCCTGAGCTACGGGGGCGATGTCGCTGCACTCGGCGGCGACGAGTGAAACCCTACCAGCTCCGAGGGGGTGGCCGGGAACAGGTATTTCCGCGTCGGTGCCCGCCGCGGACGCTCCGGCGTGCGCGTGGCGCACCGGGTGGTGAGCCGCCGCCGGGCGGTCCCGGGCGCCCGGTGCGGGCGGAAGTGGGCAAAACCCGCACGCAGCCCCTCCGGCCGACCTACTCTCGAAGGGTGTCAGGGGCGTACGGCCGCGTGCTTGTTGTCGACGACAACAAGGTCATCCGGCAGCTGATCAGGGTCAACCTCGAGCTGGAGGGCTTCGAGGTCGTGACCGCGGCCGATGGTGTCGAATGCCTGGATCTCGTGCACCACGTCTGCCCGGACGTGATCACGCTCGACGTCGTCATGCCCCGGCTCGACGGAATACAGACCGCTGTCCGGCTGCGCTCCGATCCGCGTACCAGCCATCTGCCCGTGGCCGTCGTCAGCGCCTGCACACCGTACGAGGTGGACTCCGGCGTGGCCGCCGGGGTGGACGCCTTCCTCGCGAAGCCGTTCGAGCCGAGTGAGCTCGTGCGGATGGTGCGGCGGCTCGCGAGCCGCGGGGACCCGCCGCCGTGCGACGGCAGGCGCGGTGCCGGAAGGGCCGGGAGCGCCGCCGGGTGACCCGTCGGCCGCCCGCTCCACGCCACCGGTACCGGTCCGCGCACCGGCACCGTCGGCCGCCCGCATCGCGAAACCGGTTGGCGAAGTGACCCCCTCCCTCCCATACGCTTGTCCCATGACCCCCGCCGACCTCTCCCGGACCGTGCTGCACGCCGTGCGCCGCGCGGTGGACGAGGACGTCCTCCGCGCGCCCGTGCCCGCGCGGGTGCGGGTGGAGAGGACACGTCCGGGCGGCAGCGGGGAGTACGCCTGCGCGGTCGCTCTGCAGCTGGCGGGGCCCGCGGAACTCCCGGCGCGCGAAGTCGCCGCACTTCTGCGGGACCGGATCGCCGGTGCGCCCGGTGTCGGCCGGGTGGAGATCACCGGGCCCGGATTCCTGAACTTCACGCCCGACGCCTCCACCGACGGCTCCGCGCGCTCCGCACGCGTACGCCAGGTGCGCGAGCAGGGGCTCCGGTACGGGTGGGGCACGGAGTGCGCCGGAGAGCTCCACCGGTTCCACCACCGGCGCGAGGTCCGGGCGGCGGTCCTGGCGGACACGGTGACGAAGCTGCTGCGTGCGCAGGGGGCCCTGGCGCGCACCACCTGTGAGGAGGGGCCCGACCCCGACTGGGCGCGCCTCGGCGTCACCGTCGACGCGCACGGGCGGCCCTCCCCCTTCGCGGAGATCAGGCCCGTCCCCGCCGGCGCCACGGCGGGGGAGCTGCTGGAGCGGCTGGGCGCCGACGCGGCCCGGTGGGGCCTGCTGCGGCCCGCCGGGCACGACCGTGCCGCCCTCGGTGAGGAACTGCTCGTGCAGGGCGAGGGGAACCCGCTCTTCCTGGTCCGGTACGCCCATGCCCGCGCCCGCGCGCTCACCCGCCACGGGGCGCTCCTCGGCCTCACCGGCGCGTACGAGCAGGACGTCGAGGCACCCCCGCTGCACGCCGCGCTCGCCGACCACCCCGGCGTCCTCGCCGGCGCCGCCCGCCACCGGGCGCCCGACCGGCTCGCCCGGCACCTCGAGACGGTGGCGCACGCCTTCTTCGACTTCCACGACGCCTGCCCGCCGCTTCCCGTCGGCGACGAGAAACCCTCGGCCGCCCACCGCTCCCGGCTGGCTCTTGCCGAAGCAGCCGGGACGGTGCTCGCAGGCGGCCTGTCCCTGCTCGGCATCAGCGCACCCGAACACCTCTGAGAACCGAGAGAGCAGAGCAGAACGATGAGCCGATCCGCACACCCCGCCGGACCCCGCCACGCCGACGTACTCCCCGAAGGCCACTACACCGCGCCGGCGACCGACCTCAACGTGCTGGACGAGAAGGTGTGGTCCCGTACCGTCACCCGTGACGACGCGGGCGCACTGACCGTCGGCGGGATCGAAGTCGCCCGGCTGGCCGAGGAGTTCGGCACCCCGGCGTACTTCCTCGACGAGAGCGACTTCCGAGCCCGCTGCCGCGCCTGGGCGGACGCCTTCGGGCCGGACGCCGACGTGTTCTACGCCGGCAAGGCCTTCCTGTCGCGCGCCGTCGTGCGCTGGCTCACGGAGGAGGGGCTGAACCTGGACGTGTGCTCCGGCGGTGAACTGGCCACCGCGCTGGACGCCGGGATGCCCGCCGACCGGATCGCCTTCCACGGCAACAACAAGACCGTCGCCGAGATCGAGCGGGCCGTCGAGGCGGGAGTCGGGCGGATCGTGCTCGACTCCTTCCAGGAGATCGTCCGTGTCTCCCACATCGCGCAGCGGCTGGGCACGCGGCAGCGCGTACAGATCCGGGTCACGGTCGGTGTCGAGGCGCACACCCACGAGTTCATCGCCACCGCGCACGAGGACCAGAAGTTCGGCATCGCGCTGGCCGACGGTCAGGCAGCCGAGGCCGTCCGCAGGGCGCTGACCCTGGACGGGCTGGAGCTCATCGGCATCCACTCGCACATCGGCTCGCAGATCTTCGACATGGCCGGCTTCGAGGTCTCCGCGCGGCGCGTGGTGCAGCTGCTCGCCGCGGTCCGCGACGAACACGGCGTCGAGCTCCCCGAGATCGACCTCGGCGGGGGCCTCGGCATCGCGTACACCTCCGAGGACGACCCCCGCGAGCCGCACGAGATCGCCAAGGCACTCAGCGACATCGTGACCCGCGAGTGCGAGGCGGCGGGTCTCGCCACCCCGCGCATCTCCGTCGAGCCGGGCCGCGCGATCGTCGGGCCCACCGCGTTCACGCTGTACGAGGTCGGCACCATCAAGCCCCTGGAGGGGCTGCGTACGTACGTGAGCGTCGACGGCGGCATGTCGGACAACATCCGCACCGCCCTGTACGACGCCGAGTACAGCGTGGCGCTCGTCTCGCGCAGCTCGGACGCCGAACCCATGCTCGTCCGCGTCGTCGGCAAGCACTGCGAGAGCGGGGACATCGTGGTCAAGGACGCCTTCCTGCCCGCCGACCTGGCGCCCGGCGACCTGATCGCCGTGCCCGCCACCGGCGCGTACTGCCGCTCGATGGCGAGCAACTACAACCACGCCCTGCGTCCGCCAGTCGTCGCCGTGCGTGACGGCCGGGCGCACGTGATCGTCCGGCGTGAGACGGAGGAAGACCTCCTGCGTCTCGATGTCGGCTGATGAAATTCACATCTCAAAATCCGGACGGGTGGCAGAAACGCCCGTCCGGTGAGTGAGACTGGTCCACACATCAGAAGTATGAGAAACGAGGTCGGATGATGCGTACGCGTCCGCTGAAGGTGGCGCTGCTGGGCTGCGGAGTGGTCGGCTCAGAGGTGGCGCGCATCATGACGACGCACGCCGACGACCTCGCCGCGCGCATCGGTGCGCCGGTCGAGCTCGCGGGCGTGGCCGTCCGCCGGCCCTCCAGGGTGCGGGAGGGCATCGACCCCGCGCTGATCACGACCGACGCGACCGCCCTGGTCAAACGCGGTGACATCGACGTCGTCATCGAGGTCATCGGCGGCATCGAACCCGCCCGCACCCTCATCACGACGGCCTTCGAGCACGGCGCGGGCGTCGTCTCCGCCAACAAGGCGCTGCTCGCCGAGGACGGCTCCGCGCTCCACGCCGTCGCCGAGAAGCACGGCCGGGACCTGTACTACGAGGCGGCCGTGGCCGGCGCCATCCCGCTCGTACGACCGCTGCGCGAGTCCCTCGCCGGGGACAAGGTCAACCGGGTCCTCGGCATCGTCAACGGCACGACCAACTTCATCCTCGACAAGATGGACACGAGCGGAGCCGGATACTCCGAGGCGCTCGACGAGGCGACGGCCCTCGGATACGCCGAGGCCGACCCCACCGCCGACGTCGAGGGCTTCGACGCCGCCGCGAAGGCCGCCATCCTCGCCGGCATCGCCTTCCACACCCGGGTCAGGATCGGTGAGGTGCACCGCGAGGGCATCACCGAGGTCACGGCCGCCGACATCGCCTCGGCCCGCCGCATGGGCTGCACCGTCAAGCTCCTCGCCATCTGCGAGCGGGCCGCCGACGGCAGGTCCGTCACGGCCAGGGTGCACCCCGCGATGATCCCGCTCAGCCACCCGCTGGCCTCGGTCCGCGAGGCGTACAACGCGGTCTTCGTCGAAGCCGAGGCGGCCGGTCAGCTGATGTTCTACGGCCCCGGGGCGGGCGGCGCCCCGACCGCGTCCGCCGTCCTCGGCGACCTCGTCGCCGTGTGCCGGAACATCATCGGTGAGACCACCGGTCCCGGTGAGTCCGCGTACACGCGCCTGCCGGTCAGCCCCATGGGCGATGTCGTCACGCGCTACCACATCAGTCTCGACGTGGCCGACAAGCCTGGCGTACTCGCCCAGGTCGCGACGGTCTTCGCCGAACAGGGCGTATCCATCGATACGGTCCGACAGCAGAGCCGACAGGACGGAGACGGCGAGGCATCCCTCGTCGTCGTCACCCACCGCGCGTCCGACGCCGCCCTCTCGGGGACCGTCGAGGCGCTGCGCAAGCTGGACACCGTGCGCGGTGTCGCCAGCATCATGCGTGTTGAAGGGGAGTAAGGACCCATGACCAGCAACGGCACCCACCAGTGGCGCGGCATCATCGAGGAGTACCGGGACCGCCTTCCGGTCACGAGCACGACGCCGGTCGTCACACTCCGTGAGGGTGGAACGCCGCTCGTCCCGGCGCAGGTTCTCTCCGAGCGCACGGGCTGCGAGGTGCACCTCAAGGTCGAGGGCGCCAACCCCACCGGGTCGTTCAAGGACCGCGGTATGACGATGGCGATCACCCGGGCCAAGGAGGAGGGTGCGCAGGCAGTCATCTGCGCCTCCACCGGCAACACCTCCGCCTCCGCCGCCGCCTACGCCGTGCGGGCCGGGATGGTCTGCGCCGTCCTCGTGCCGCAGGGCAAGATCGCGCTCGGCAAGATGGGGCAGGCCCTCGTCCACGGCGCGAAGATCCTTCAGGTGGACGGCAATTTCGACGACTGCCTGACGCTGGCCCGCAGCCTCTCGGACAACTACCCGGTGGCGCTCGTCAATTCGGTCAACCCGGTCCGGATCGAGGGCCAGAAGACCGCCGCGTTCGAGATCGTCGACGCACTCGGCGACGCCCCCGACATCCACGTCCTCCCGGTCGGCAACGCGGGCAACATCACTGCTTACTGGAGGGGTTACAAGGAGTACGCGAGCGACGCGATCTCCACGCACACCCCGCGCATGTGGGGTTTCCAGGCCTCCGGTTCCGCGCCCATCGTCCGCGGGGAGATCGTCAAGGACCCGGCGACCATCGCGACCGCGATCCGCATCGGCAACCCGGCCTCCTGGCAGTTCGCGCTGGACGCCCGGGACGAATCGGGCGGTTTCATCGACGAGGTGACGGACCGCCAGATCCTGTCGGCGTACCGCCTGCTGGCCTCGCAGGAGGGCGTCTTCGTCGAGCCCGCCTCGGCCGCCTCGGTGGCCGGGCTGCTCAAGGCCGCCGAGGAGGGCAAGGTCGACCCCGGCCAGAAGATCGTCTGCACCGTCACCGGGAACGGCCTCAAGGACCCCGACTGGGCCGTCGCGGGTGCCCCCCAGCCGGTCACGGTGCCCGTCGACGCGACCACCGCGGCCGAGAAGCTGGGCCTCGTGTAACCGGCACCCCGGTCGGCCTCTCCGCCCCGGTTCCGGGGCGGAGAGCGCAGAGGAGGCGTGCGACACGCACCGTGCGCCTCCTGTGCGCCCTATGTCGCCGCAGAACCTTCCTTCGATAAGCTGTACACAACCCGCCCCGCCGCACGCGCCGCGGTGCAGTCGCCGTAGTGACTGCCGGGTACCCCACCCGGCACCGAACGGCACCCCCACGCACGTCGAAGTACCCGCACGACACCACTCCGCACGACACCACCTCGCACCACCATCCCCGCCGCCGTACAGGAAGAGTCGTCCAACCGATGGCCGGTCCCGCGTTCCGAGCCGCCGCCGTCCGGGTGCGCGTCCCCGCAACCAGCGCCAATCTGGGTCCGGGTTTCGACGCCCTCGGCCTCTCGCTGGGGCTCTACGACGACGTCGTCGTCCGGGTCGCCGATTCCGGGCTGCACATCGACATCGCGGGTGAGGGCGCCGAGACGCTGCCCCGCGACGAGAGCCACCTGCTCGTACGCTCCCTGCGCACGGCCTTCGACCTGCTCGGCGGGCAGCCCCGCGGGCTGGAGATCGTCTGCGCCAACCGCATCCCGCACGGCCGGGGACTCGGCTCCTCCTCCGCCGCCATCTGCGCCGGGATCGTCGCCGCCCGCGCCGTGACGACGGGCGGCGACGCCCGCCTCGACGACGCCGCGCTGCTGGAGCTGGCGACCGAGATCGAGGGCCACCCCGACAATGTCGCGGCCTGCCTCCTCGGCGGTTTCACGCTGGCCTGGATGGACGGCGGAGCTGCGAGGGCGATCAGGATGGACCCCGCCGATTCCGTCGTTCCGGTGGTCTTCGTCCCGTCGACGCCGGTCCTCACCGAGACCGCCCGCGGCCTGCTGCCGCGCACCGTCCCCCATGTGGACGCCGCGGCCAACGCCGGCCGTGCGGCCCTCCTCGTGGAGGCGCTGGCCCGGCGCCCCGAGCTGCTGCTCGCCGCCACCGAGGACCGGATCCACCAGGAGTACCGGGGTCCCGCGATGCCGCAGAGCGTGGAGCTGGTCAACCGGCTGCGCGCCGACGGCGTTCCCGCAGTCATCTCCGGCGCCGGACCGACCGTGCTCGCGCTGACGGAAGAAGGTTCGGCCGACAAGGTGGCCCGGCTGGCGGGTGAGGGATGGGCCGCGAACCGGCTCGCCCTCGACGCCACGGGTGCGATCGTGCTGCCGCTCGCCGCGTAGTCGCACGTGATTGCCGGTGCATGAGAGGGGGAATGTTTGTTGGAGCCGGTAGTGTTAACCTCAAGTCAGCAATCGACGTCTTTGTGGCGCGTTGCTTCGTGTCCCCCTCCGGGACCACCACTCTTCCGGGAGCCTCCCCGACTGCCTGAGCAGCCTGCCTGAGCTTTCGAGCACGCTCCGGAACCGGCACGACACCCTCTTGCTCATCTCAGGAGTGGGCCGAGCAGGGGGATCTCGCGCCGGAACCCCGCACATTCATCTCTTCCGCCGTACCCGGCGGACCACCGCCCCGGCAAGGTCCGCGATCGACACGATCAACAGACCGCAGTCGGACAGCACAACCGGTCGCCGAGCCAGAAGGCCGACGTCCGCTCCAGGGAAGGACCCTTCGTGAGCGACACCACCGATCTGATGGGCGTGACTGCCGACAAGAGCGTCGACAGCGCCGCGCCCGCCGAAGGTGCTGCCACTGGCACCACCGCACGGCGCCGCCGCTCCGGCACCGGCCTCGAGGGCATGGTCCTGGCCGAGCTGCAGCAGGTCGCGTCCGGCCTCGGCATCAGGGGGACTGCGCGGATGCGCAAGAGCCAGCTGATCGAGGTCATCAAGGAGGCGCAGGCCGGGGGCTCCGCCCCCAAGACCGCCTCCAAGACCGCTGCCCCCGCCGCCGCGGACGCCGAGACCAAGCCGAAGAGGCGCGCCACGTCCAAGACGCGCACCGGTGACGAGTCCGCAGCGGCACCGGCCGAGAAGGCCGCGGCCCAGCAGCAGATCGACATCCCCGGTCAGCCGGCCAGCGACGAGCAGCCCACCGGTGAGCGCCGTCGCCGCCGGGCGACCGCCCAGGCGGGCAGCCCCGACACCAAGACGGAGACCAAGGCGGAGCCGCAGGCCGAGCCCAAGGCCGAGGGCCGCCAGGACCGCGGCGACGACCGCGCCGAGGCGAAGGGCGAGGCCAAGGCCGAGTCCGCCGTCGACACGGCCGAGGGCCGTCGGGGTGACCGCCAGGACGGCCGGCGCGGTGACCGTGGCGACCGCCAGGACCGCGGTGACCGTCGTGACCGCCAGCGCGACCGGCGCGGCAAGGGCGACGACCAGGGCCAGGGCGGCGGCGGACGCCGTCAGGGCCAGCAGGGCGGCGGCCAGAGCCAGGGACAGAGCCAGAGCCAGAGCCAGGGCCAGGGCCAGCAGGGTGGCGGCGGCCAGCAGGACGACGGTTACGACGACGAGGGCGGCCGGCGCGGCCGTCGGGGCCGTTACCGTGACCGCCGGGGCCGTCGTGGCCGCGAGGACTTCGCGACCGACGTCCAGGTCGCCGACGACGACGTCCTGATCCCCGTCGCGGGCATCCTCGACATCCTCGACAACTACGCGTTCATCCGGACCTCCGGCTACCTGCCGGGACCGAACGACGTGTACGTCTCGCTCGCCCAGGTCCGCAAGAACGGCCTGCGCAAGGGTGACCACGTCACCGGTGCGGTGCGCCAGCCCAAGGACGGCGAGCGCCGCGAGAAGTTCAACGCGCTGGTCCGCCTCGACTCGGTCAACGGCATGGCCCCGGAGAGCGGCCGCGGTCGCCCCGAGTTCCAGAAGCTGACCCCGCTGTATCCGCAGGACCGGCTCCGCCTGGAGACCGACTCCAACATCCTGACCACCCGGATCATCGACATGGTCGCCCCGATCGGCAAGGGCCAGCGAGGCCTGATCGTGGCCCCGCCGAAGACCGGTAAGACCATGATCCTCCAGGCGATCGCCAACGCGATCACGGTCAACAGCCCCGAGTGCCACCTGATGGTCGTCCTGGTCGACGAGCGTCCGGAAGAGGTCACCGACATGCAGCGGTCGGTGAAGGGCGAGGTCATCTCCTCGACCTTCGACCGTCCCGCCGAGGACCACACCACGGTCGCCGAACTGGCCATCGAGCGTGCGAAGCGCCTCGTGGAGCTGGGCCACGACGTGGTCGTCCTGCTGGACTCGATCACCCGTCTGGGCCGCGCCTACAACCTGGCGGCACCGGCCTCCGGCCGCATCCTCTCCGGTGGTGTCGACTCGACCGCGCTGTACCCGCCGAAGCGCTTCTTCGGAGCCGCGCGCAACATCGAGGACGGCGGTTCGCTGACCATCCTGGCCACCGCGCTCGTCGAGACCGGCTCGCGCATGGACGAGGTGATCTTCGAGGAGTTCAAGGGCACCGGCAACATGGAGCTCAAGCTCGACCGGAAGCTCTCGGACAAGCGCATCTTCCCGGCGGTGGACGTCGACGCGTCCAGCACCCGTAAGGAAGAAATCCTTCTCGGCGCGGACGAGTTGGCCGTGGTGTGGAAGCTGCGCCGGGTGCTGCACGCGCTCGACCAGCAGCAGGCCATCGAACTGCTGCTCGACCGCATGAAGAAGACGCAGTCCAACGCGGAGTTCCTGCTCCAGATCCAGAAGACGACGCCGGGCAGCGGTAACGGCAACGACTGACGCCGCCTCAGCTGGTCACCACGCGACTGCCCCCGTCACACTCGTGACGGGGGCAGTCGCGTCCGTGCCGACGGGCCCGTCGCGTCCGCCGGTCCCCGTCCGCGGTCCCCCCCCCGGAGAGACCTTGCCCACAGCGGCCGGCCCGGGTCACCGGCCCCGGCCGCCCCTGCGACGCGGGACGAACGCGCAGGTGAGGGCCGCGATACACGGCGGTGCCCGGTGGCCGGGGGCGTGCCCCGGCCGCCCCGTCGCGCCTCCCGGCCCCACAGCCGCCTGTGCCACTCTTTCCCCTGCTTCGGCGTCCGGCCAGGACGCCGGCAGCCGTACCTGAACCCCTGGCAGGGAGCGGGGAGCAGTCGAGGAACGAGGGAGTCGCATGAGCAGTGGGCAGAGCAGGAACACGGGCCGAATACGCGGCACCGGCAGCCGCCGCAGGAAGCCCTCCCGGGCGCGCCGGGTGAAGACCGTGGCCCTGTGGGGCGCCGCCGCCGTGGTCGTCGCGGGAGGATCAGGGCTCGGATACGCCTACTTCACGCTCAACGGCAATCTCAAGGGCGTCGACATCAACGCCGCCCTGGGCGCGGAGCGCCCCGACGACGTCGACAACGGTTCGCAGGACATCCTGGTGCTGGGCTCCGACTCCCGTTCGGGCGCCAACTCCGCGTACGGCGCCGACGAGGGCGCGGCGCGCTCGGACACCGCGATGGTCGTCCACGTGAACAAGGGCCACAAGTCCGCCGAAGTGGTCTCCGTCCCCCGGGACACCCTCGTCGACCGCCCCGCCTGCACCAGCGACACGACCGGCGAGCGGGTCGGTGCGGCGCAGCACGCGATGTTCAACACCGCGTACGAGGTCGGCGGCCCGGCCTGCGCGGTCAAGACGGTGGAGGCCATGTCCGGCATCCGCATGGACCACTACGTCGAGGTCGACTTCACCGGCTTCAAGAAGCTCGTCGACCGGCTCGGTGGCGTCGAGATCACCACCTCGCAGGCGATCGACGACTCCAAGAGCCACCTCCATCTGCAGCCCGGCACCCACACCCTGGGTGGGGAGCAGTCGCTCGGTCTCGTGCGCACCCGCAAGAGCGTCGGCGACGGCAGCGACCTGGGCCGCATCCAGCTCCAGCAGGCCTTCGTGAAGGCCCTGATGAACCAGGTGAAGAGCGTCGGGGTGTTCTCCGACCCCACGAAGCTCTTCGGTCTCGCCGACACCGCCACGAAGGCCGTTACCACCGACTCGGAGCTGGCCTCGGTCAAGAAGCTCACCGGCTTCGCGAACGGCCTCAAGGCCCTCGACCCGGCCCACGTCCACATGGTCACGCTGCCCGTGGAGTACGACCCCGCCGACCCGAACCGGGTGCTGCCCCAGGAGAAGGCCGGCAGGCAGGTGTGGACGGCCCTCGAGCACGACGAGCCGATCCCGGCGTCCGCCACCGAGACGTCGGCCGGCGACAAGGGCGACGCGGGAGACGTCGTGCGGTGAGGGCGTCCCGTCACCACGCGGGCGCGGAACGTTCGCGGGCAGTACGGGGAATACCCGCGCCCCGCCTCTCGTTTTGGGAGATACGGCCGGTCCTGGCAGACTGGTACGTCGGCCCCGGTTCACGGACGCGCAATCCGCGCGTACGACCCGGAGCCCTCCCGAAACTAGGAGACACCTTGAAGCGCGAGATTCACCCCCAGTACGTCGAGACGCAGGTCAGCTGCACCTGCGGTGCGTCGTTCACCACCCGGAGCACCCTTGAGGGCGGCGCGATCCGCGCCGACGTCTGCTCCGAGTGCCACCCGTTCTACACGGGCAAGCAGAAGATCCTCGACACCGGTGGCCGTGTGGCCCGCTTCGAGGCCCGCTTCGGCAAGGCCGCCGGCTCCGCCAGCAAGTAGCGAGCCACTGCGCCGGTTCCCGGCGCCCTCTTGCGGGGGCGCCGGGGCCGGCGTTTTTTCCGGCTGTACCGCCCGCCGGCGGCAGGCCGTCCAGCAGGCCCGCAGACGTATGACGCACGGAACCAGGAGCACCCGATGTTCGAGGCGGTCGAGGAACTGATCGGTGAGCACGCCGATCTCGAGAAGAGGCTCGCCGACCCGTCGGTCCACGCCGACCAGGCCAACGCGCGCAAGCTCAACAAGCGCTACGCGGAGCTGACCCCGATCGTCTCCACGTACCGGACCTGGAAGCGCGTCGGCGACGACATCGGCACCGCACGCGAGTTCGCCGCGGACGACCCGGACTTCGCCGCCGAGGTCAAGGTCCTGGAGAAGCAGCGCGACGAGATCACGGAGAAGCTCCGCCTCCTCCTGGTCCCGCGCGACCCCAGCGACGACAAGGACGTGCTCCTGGAGATCAAGGCGGGTGCGGGCGGCGACGAGTCCGCCCTGTTCGCCGGCGATCTGCTGCGCATGTACCTGAGGTACGCCGAGCGCGTCGGCTGGAAGACCGAGATCATCGACTCCACCGAGTCCGAGCTCGGCGGCTACAAGGACGTCCAGGTCGCCGTGAAGACCAAGGGCGGCAACGGCGCCACCGAACCCGGCCAGGGCGTCTGGGCCCGGATGAAGTACGAGGGCGGCGTGCACCGGGTGCAGCGCGTGCCCTCCACCGAGTCGCAGGGCCGCATCCACACCTCGGCCGCCGGTGTGCTGGTGACGCCCGAGGCGGAGGAGGTCGACGTCGAGATCCACGCCAACGACCTGCGCATCGACGTCTACCGCTCCTCGGGCCCCGGCGGCCAGTCCGTCAACACCACCGACTCCGCAGTGCGCATCACGCACCTGCCGACCGGTGTCGTCGCCTCCTGCCAGAACGAGAAGAGCCAGCTCCAGAACAAGGAGCAGGCCATGCGCATCCTGCGCTCCCGGCTGCTGGCCGCCGCCCAGGAAGCGGCCGAGCAGGAAGCCTCCGACGTACGCCGCAGCCAGGTCCGCACGGTCGACCGCTCCGAGAAGATCCGGACCTACAACTTCCCGGAAAACCGGATCTCGGACCACCGGGTCGGCTTCAAGGCGTACAACTTGGACCAGGTCCTGGACGGCGACCTCGACGCCGTCATCCAGGCCTGCGTCGACGCCGACTCGGCCGCCAAGCTCGCTGCCGCATAAGCTGCGTCCCACCCCCGTGAACCCGTACGGAGATCCGCGATGAACCTGCTGCTCGCCGAGGTGGCCCAGGCCACCCAGCGGCTGGCCGACGCCGGTGTCCCCTCGCCGCGATTCGATGCCGAGGAACTCGCCGCCTTCGTGCACGGCGTCAAGCGGGGTGAGCTGCACCGTGTGCCGGACGCCGACTTCGACGCCCGCTACTGGGAGACCGTCGCCCGCCGCGAGGCCCGCGAGCCGCTCCAGCACATCACCGGCCGCGCCTTCTTCCGCTACCTGGAGCTCCAGGTGGGACCCGGCGTCTTCGTGCCCCGTCCGGAGACCGAGTCGGTCGTCGGCTGGGCGATAGACGCGGTCCGCGCCATGGACGTCGTCGAGCCGCTCATCGTCGACCTCTGCACCGGTTCGGGCGCGATCGCCCTCGCCATGGCCCAGGAGGTTCCGCGCTCGCGCGTGCACGGCGTGGAGCTGTCCGAGGACGCCCTGAGGTGGACCCGGAAGAACGCCGAGGGGTCCAGGGTCACCGTCCACCGCGGGGACGCCCTCAGCGCCCTCCCGGAGCTCGACGGACAGGTCGACCTGGTCATCTCCAACCCGCCGTACATCCCTCTCACGGAGTGGGAGTACGTGGCGCCCGAGGCCCGCGACCACGACCCGCAGATGGCGCTCTTCTCCGGCGAGGACGGCCTCGACACCATCCGCGGCATCGAGCGCACCGCGCACCGCCTCCTGCGTCCCGGCGGGCTCGTCGTCATCGAGCACGCCGACACCCAGGGCGGCCAGGTGCCGTGGATCTTCACCGAGGAGCGGGGCTGGGCCGACGCGGCCGACCACCCCGACCTGAACAACCGGCCCCGGTTCGCGACGGCCCGCAAGGCCATGCCGTGACCGCCGGCACGCCGGAACCGCACGACGACCCCTACCCGCCAGACCCGCACATGTCCGAGGAGGCCGGCTGATGGCACGGCGATACGACTGCAACGACGCGACCGACCGTACGACCGGCCTGCGTGAGGCCGCGTCCGCCGTCCGCCGCGGTGAACTGGTCGTGCTGCCCACCGACACCGTGTACGGGATCGGTGCGGACGCCTTCAGCTCCGAGGGGGTCGCCGACCTGCTCGATGCCAAGGGCCGCGGCCGGAACATGCCGACCCCCGTCCTGATCGGCTCCCCGAACACCCTGCACGGCCTGGTCACGGACTTCTCCGAGCAGGCCTGGGAGCTCGTCGACGCCTTCTGGCCCGGCGCCCTGACGCTCGTCGCCAGGCATCAGCCGTCCCTCCAGTGGGACCTCGGCGACACCCGGGGCACGGTCGCCGTCCGGATGCCCCTGCACCCGGTCGCCATCGAACTCCTCACGGAGGTCGGCCCGATGGCCGTCTCCAGCGCCAACCTCACCGGACACCCCTCGCCCGAGGACTGCGACGCCGCTCAGGAGATGCTCGGGGACTCCGTCTCCGTCTACCTCGACGGCGGGCCGACCCCCGGGATCGTCCCGTCCTCGATCGTCGACGTCACCGGCAAGGTTCCTCTTCTCCTGCGGGCCGGAGCGCTCTCCGTCGAAGAGCTCCGCAAGGTGGTACCCGACCTCGAGGTGGCCAATTGACCGCCCCTGAGGGGCGTGGCATAGCGGGACGACACGACACTTTCCGCATCCTCCACGTCAGCACAGGCAACGTCTGCCGCTCGCCCATCACCGAGCGGCTGACCCGCCATGCCCTGGTGGACCGCCTCGGCGATCCGCTCAGCGGCGGCCTGATCGTGGAGAGCGCGGGCACCTGGGGGCACGAGGGCGCGCCCATGGAGGCCAACGCCGAGGTGGTCCTCGCCGACTTCGGTGCCGACGCCTCCGGCTTCGTCGGCCGCGAGCTGCTCGACGAGCACGTCATCCGCGCCGACCTCGTCCTCACCGCCACCCGCGACCACCGGGCCCAGGTGATCTCCATGGGGCACTCGGCGGGGCTGCGCACCTTCACGCTCAAGGAGTTCACCCGGCTCGTCAGGGCCATAGACCCCGCGACGCTGCCCGACGCGCACGAGGAGGGTGTCGTCGAACGCGCCCGCGCGCTGGTGCGCGCCGCGGCGGCGCTGCGCGGCTGGCTGCTCGCCCCCACCGCGGAGGCCGACGAGGTCTTCGACCCGTACGGCGCCCCGATCACGTTCTTCCGCTCCATCGGCGACGAGATCAACCAGGCACTCGACCCCGTGGTGACGGCGCTGACGGGCGTACGCGCCCCGCACTGACGGCTCCGGACGTGCGGGTGCGCCGACCGGCGTACGGGGCCGCACGGCAGCGGGCACTCCGCCCGGAGCGGGCCTACATTGGAGCTGGAAGCCGCTGTCCAACCCACGCTGGGCCCGGAATGCCGGGCACGGCCGCTCGTGGCGCAGCCGTAACGCCCTGATAGCTCCGCTATGAGGGCGCGCAGGCGCCCCGCGATCGACCGCACCGGGCGCGCCTCGAGCCGGTCCGGCGGCGGGAGTGGGGCGACGGCTCCCGACCAGTGCACCCCTCCTCAGGCCCGGAGCCGTCAGATGCCGGTCACCACTCCAGCCGCACCCGCCGCCGTGTCCCCGCCGGCCTCGTCCGGCGGCGCCATGCCGCAGGACTTCGGGGCCCTGTTCCGGCAGGACCCGGAGGTCGCGGGCATCCTGCTGGCCGAGACAGGCCGCCAGTCGAGCACGTTGCAGCTCATCGCCGCCGAGAACTTCACCTCACCCGCCGTCCTGGCCGCCCTCGGCTCCCCGCTCGCCAACAAGTACGCCGAGGGCTACCCCGGCGCCCGCCACCACGGCGGCTGCGAGCAGGCGGACGCCGCCGAACGTGTCGCGGTGCGGCGGGCCATGTCGCTGTTCGGCGCCGAGCACGCCAACGTCCAGCCGCACTCCGGCTCCTCCGCCGTCCTCGCCGCCTACGCGGCCCTGCTGCGCCCCGGAGACACCGTGCTGGCCATGGGGCTCCCGTACGGCGGGCACCTCACGCACGGAGCTCCCGCGAACTTCTCCGGCCGCTGGTTCGACTTCGCCGGTTACGGCGTCGACCCGGAGACCGGGCTGATCGACTACGCGCAGGTGCGCGCCCTGGCGCGGGCCCGCCGCCCCAAGGCGATCGTCTGCGGCTCGATCTCCTATCCCCGCCACCCCGACTACGAGGTCTTCCGTGAGATCGCCGACGAGGCGGGCGCCTACCTGATCGCCGACGCGGCCCACCCGATGGGCCTGATCGCCGGCGGAGCGGCACCCAGCCCGGTCCCGTACGCCGACGTGGTGTGCGCCACGACGCACAAGGTGCTGCGCGGACCCCGCGGCGGCATGATCCTGTGCGGCGTCGAACTGGCCCAGCGGATCGACCGAGCGGTGTTCCCGTTCAGCCAGGGCGGCGCCCAGATGCACACCGTCGCCGCCAAGGCCGTCGCGTTCGGGGAGGCGGCCACGCCGGCCTACGCGCTCTACGCCCACCAGGTGGTCGCCCACGCCCGCGTCCTCGCGGCGGCCCTGGAGGCCGAGGGCTTCGAGGTCACCACGGGCGGCACGGACACCCACATCGTCGTCGCGGACCCCGGGCCGCTGGGGGTCGACGGGCGTACCGCCCGTGAGCGCCTCGCGGCCGCCGGTGTGGTTCTCGACACCTGCGCGCTGCCCCACGGGGACGGCCGCGGCATCCGGCTCGGTACCGCGGCCGTCACCACCCAGGGGATGGACGACGCGGACATGGCACAGATCGCCGCCCTGATCGGCGCGGCGGTGCGGGAGGAGGACGACGCCGGGCGGCTGCGGGCCGAGGTGCGCGGCCTGGCGGAGCGCAATCCGCCCTATCCGGCGTAGCCGAAGCCCGTGCAACCATCACCCGTACCTCGGTGTCCTTGTACATGGGACTAGGGTGTGGGGCTGAGATGGCCGGCGAAATCTGTGGGGCAGCCCGTGCGTGATTACCTGCTGACGCTCTGTGTCACGGCCGCAGTTACCTATCTGCTGACCGGGCCGGTGCGGAAGTTCGCCATCGCGGTCGGGGCGATGCCCGCGATCCGTGCGCGTGACGTACACCGAGAACCGACACCGCGGCTCGGTGGCATCGCCATGTTCGGCGGACTGTGCGCGGGACTGATCGTCGCCGACCACCTGTTCAATCTGAACGGTGTCTTCGAACTCTCCAACGAGCCGCGGGCCCTGCTCTCCGGCGCCGCGCTGATCTGGCTGATCGGCGTCCTGGACGACAAGTTCGAGATCGACGCCCTGATCAAGCTCGGCGGGCAGATGATCGCCGCCGCCGTCATGGTCATCCAGGGTCTGACGATCCTGTGGCTGCCGATCCCCGGGGTCGGCACGGTGGCCCTGACCCAGTGGCAGGGGACGCTGCTCACCGTCGCGCTGGTCGTGATCACCATCAACGCGGTGAACTTCGTCGACGGCCTGGACGGTCTCGCGGCCGGCATGGTGTGCATCGCCTCCGCCGCGTTCTTCCTGTACACCTACCGGCTCTGGTACGGGTACGGGATCGAGGCCGCGGCCCCGGCGACGCTCTTCGCCGCCGTCCTGATGGGCATGTGCCTGGGCTTCCTGCCGCACAACATGCACCCTGCCCGGATCTTCATGGGCGACTCCGGTTCGATGCTGATCGGTCTGGTGCTCGCCGCCGGCGCGATCTCCGTCACCGGCCAGGTCGACCCGGACGCGATGAAGCTCTTCGAGGGCAGCGAACGGCAGGCGACCCACGCGATGCTGCCGGTCTTCATCCCGCTGTTGCTGCCGCTGACGATCATCGCCATCCCGGCCGCCGACCTCATCCTCGCGATCGTGCGGCGCACCTGGAACGGCCAGTCGCCGTTCGCGGCCGACCGCGGGCACCTGCACCACCGGCTGCTGGAGATCGGGCACTCGCACAGCCGGTCCGTCCTGATCATGTACTTCTGGTCCGCGCTCATCGCGTTCGGCGCCGTCGGGTACTCCGTGCACTCGGCCTCGCTGTGGATCGTGCTCGTGGTCGTCGGACTCAGCGCCGTGGGCCTGGTCCTGCTGCTGATGCCACGATTCACGCCGCGTGCTCCGCGCTGGGCCGAGAGGTTCGTGCCCCCGCGCTACCGGCGCCGCCGCCGTGACTCCGCGCAGGACGAGCCGGTGGACGGGCCGGAGCCGGCCGCGGACGGGGAGGCGGAGGACCGGCATCTGCCCGGCGGCTCGCACCTGGCGTCCGGGGCCCCGGACCGGGCCCCGGTGGCCGTGGGGGTGTCCGGCGTCAACGGAGCGACCGCGATCGGCCCCCGTTCGCGCTTCGCCGCTCGGGATCGTGCCGATTCCTCGCGTTGACGATTCGGACGCCAAGGTTCATTACCACACAAGGTGCCGTGATGTTCTGCACACACGCGCGGGTTAACTCTCATGTGTGACAGCGAGCACACCTTTCGGGTAAAGACCTCATCAAATAGTTTGTGATACCGTTCACTAAGCCCGGTGACGGAGCCGAAGGGACCTCGAGAGACGGTTCCTCGGCCGGAGGTACCGACTCGTACCGGGCCTACGCTCGTCCCTGACGACCACTGCCCACCCCCTGCAAAGCGGAGTTACCGCCATGCCGTCCAACGACGTCCGGACTCTCCTCCACACCGCCGTGCCCACTGCTGTCGCCGGTGCCGTCACCGTCGCCGTCAGCGGTGCGGTCGCGGGTGGCAAGGGGGCGATCGGAGCGGCGGTCGGGACGCTGGTGGTGATCCTCTTCATGGGGATCGGTCTCACCGTCCTCCAGCGCACCGCGAAGTCGCTGCCGCACCTGTTCCAGTCCATGGGGCTCGCCCTCTACACGACCGAGCTGCTGCTGCTCTTCGTCTTCGTGGCCGCATTCAAGGACACGACGCTCTTCAACCCGAGGGCCTTCGCCGCGGCGATCATCGTCGCGACGCTCTCCTGGGTCGCCGCTCAGATCCGCGTCCACATGAAGACCAAGATCCTCTATGTCGAACCGGAACCGTCCGTGGCCAAGAAGCCCCAGAACACGGGGTCTTCGTCGTGAGGGGTAGGGCCGGGATAAGCGGGCGTTCGAGACCCTGCTATCGTCCGGTGCCAACTGCGGCACTGCGGGCGCGGGCATCCGATCCGAATCGACGCCCGCTCCGACGCGAGGCGTAATGCCTGAGCCGCCCCCCATCCGTAACACCAGTCCAGTGCCGACCAGCGGCTGCCTGCCGCGCCGACACAACGAGGTTGCCGTACCTATGCGCCACGCTGAAGGAGCCCGCGGTGAGTGCTGACCCGACGACGGTGCTCGCCTTCGAGACCGACTGCCACATCTTCGACGGATGCGGCTTCCCGGCTCCTGGCCTGCACTCCTTTGTTTTCGAGCCGATGTTCACCGTCGGCGGCATCGAGATCAACAAGCCGATGCTGCTGGCGGTCCTGAGCACCGTTGTCGTCGTCGGCTTCTTCTGGGCGGCGTTCAACAAGCCGAAGCTGGTGCCCGGAAAGCTCCAGATGGTCGCCGAGGCGGGTTACGACTTCATCCGCACCGGCGTGGTCTACGAGACGCTCGGCAAGCGTGAGGGCAAGAAGTACGTGCCCCTCATGGTGTCGCTCTTCTTCTTCATCTGGATCATGAACCTCTGGGCGATCATCCCGCTCGCCCAGTTCCCGGTGGTCTCGGTCATCGGTTTCCCGGTGGCGCTGGCCGCGATCGTGTACGTCCTCTGGGTCAGCCTGACCTTCAAGCGGCACGGCTTCGTCGGCGGCTGGAAGAACATCTCCGGCTACGACCCGTCGATCGGCCCGGCGCTCCCGTTCGTCATGCTCATCGAGATCATGTCGAACCTGCTGATCCGGCCCTTCACCCACGCCGTGCGACTCTTCGCCAACATGTTCGCCGGCCACGTGCTGCTGCTGATCTTCACGATCGCCAGCTGGTACCTGCTGAACGGCATCGGCATCGCCTACGCCGGTGTCTCGTTCGTGATGACCATCCTGATGACCGCCTTCGAGCTCTTCATCCAGGCGCTGCAGGCCTACGTGTTCGTGCTTCTGGCCTGCAACTACATTCAGGGCGCTCTCGCCGAGCACCACTGAGCAGCCAGCTCCACCCCCGATAGTCGTCCGGTGGCCAACCCCCACCGGTTCTGAAAGAGAAGGAAGAAACGGCATGTCCGCTCTTGAGACCCTCGCCGCCGTCAACATCACGGGCAACCTCGGTTCCATCGGCTACGGCCTCGCCGCGATCGGCCCCGGCGTCGGCGTCGGCATCATCTTCGGTAACGGCACCCAGGCGCTGGCCCGCCAGCCCGAAGCTGCCGGCCTGATCCGCTCGAACCAGATCCTCGGCTTCGTCCTCTGTGAGGCGCTCGCCCTGATCGGTCTCGTCATGCCCTTCGTCTACCCGGTCGACTAAGTCGCGGCATTCCGACTGCCCGATGCGACGAAAGGCATTGATGTGAACGCCCTACAGCTGGCGGCCGAGGAAGAGATCCAGAACCCGCTGCTTCCGGCGATCCCTGAGATCGTCATCGGCCTGATCGCCTTCGCCATCGTCTTCGGCTTCCTCGCCAAGAAGCTCCTCCCGAACATCAACAAGGTTCTGGAAGAGCGCCGCGAGGCCATCGAAGGCGGTATCGAGAAGGCCGATGCGGCCCAGACCGAGGCCCAGAGCGTTCTTGAGCAGTACAAGGCTCAGCTCGCCGAGGCCCGCCACGAGGCCGCCCGTCTGCGCCAGGAGGCGCAGGAGCAGGGTGCCGTCATCATCCAGGAGATGAGGGCGGAAGGTCAGCGGCAGCGCGAGGAGATCATCGCCGCCGGCCATGCCCAGATCGAGGCCGACCGCAAGGCCGCGGCCTCGGCGCTGCGTCAGGACGTGGGCTCACTCGCCACCGCCCTGGCCGGCAAGCTCGTCGGCGAGTCCCTCGAGGACCACGCCCGGCAGAGCGGCACCGTCGACCGATTCCTCGACGAGCTCGAGGCGAAGGCCGAGGCTGTCCGATGAACGGAGCGAGCCGCGAGGCACTGGCTGCCGCACGTGAGCGTCTCGACGCGCTGACCGACTCCACGTCGGTCGACGCGGCGAAGCTCGCCGAAGAGCTGGCCGCCGTCACCGCGCTGCTCCACCGCGAGGTGTCGCTGCGCCGGGTCCTGACCGACCCGTCGCAGGGCGGCGAGGCCAAGGCCGAGCTGGCCGGACGGCTGCTGCGCGGTCAGGTCGGCGGCGAAGCCGTGGACCTGGTGTCCGGCATGGTCCGCTCCCGCTGGTCGCAGTCGCGTGACCTGGTCGACTCGGTCGAGGAACTGGCGAACACCGCGGACTTCACCGCCGCCCAGCGCGCGGGTGTCCTGGACGACGTCGAGGACGAGCTGTTCCGGTTCGGCCGGATCGTCGGCTCGGACGTGGCACTGCGGTCCGCCCTGACCAGCAAGTCCGCGCCGGCCTCCGCCAAGGGTGAGCTGCTGCGCAGCCTGCTCGGCGGAAAGGCGCAGCCCGTCACCGAGCGCGTGGTCACGCGTCTCGTGACGCAGCCCCGTGGACGTAGCCTGGAAGCGGGACTCGAGTCCCTGTCCAGGCTCGCCGCGGAGCGCCGGGACCGCACGGTCGCCGTCGTCACCTCGGCGGTGCCGCTGTCCGATCGCCAGAAGCAGCGCCTCGGCGCCGCCCTGGCGAAGATCTACGGCCGGCAGATGCACCTGAACCTGGACGTGGACCCCGAAGTCCTCGGCGGGATCTCGGTGCGCGTTGGTGACGAGGTCATCAACGGCACGATCGCGGAGCGCCTCGAAGAGGTCACCCGCAGGATGGCCGGCTGACAGCGCGCAGCGCCACACCGCACCAACTGAACGAGCAAGAACAGCGGCCCGGTTGGGCCGTGCAGAAATTGCAGAAGATTCCTGGGGGTCGCCCCCAGACCCCATTGAGAAACTTCGGGCCCAACAAGGAGAGCAGGGAACCCAGATGGCGGAGCTCACGATCCGGCCGGAGGAGATCCGGGACGCACTGGATAACTTCGTCCAGTCGTACCAGCCGGACGCGGCCTCGCGCGAGGAGGTCGGTACGGTCAGCGTTGCCGGTGACGGCATCGCGAAGGTGGAGGGCCTGCCCTCCGCCATGGCGAACGAGCTGCTGAAGTTCGAGGACGGAACCCTCGGTCTCGCCCTCAACCTCGAGGAGCGCGAGATCGGTGCGATCGTCCTCGGCGAGTTCAGCGGAATCGAGGAGGGCCAGCCGGTGCAGCGCACCGGTGAGGTGCTCTCCGTCGGCGTCGGCGAGGGTTACCTCGGCCGCGTCGTCGACCCGCTCGGCAACCCGATCGACGGTCTCGGCGAGATCGCGACCGAAAGTCGTCGCGCCCTCGAGCTGCAGGCCCCCGGCGTCATGGTCCGCAAGTCGGTCCACGAGCCGATGCAGACCGGCTACAAGGCCGTCGACGCCATGGTGCCGATCGGCCGCGGCCAGCGTCAGCTGATCATCGGCGACCGTCAGACGGGTAAGACCGCTCTGGCCGTCGACACGATCATCAACCAGCGCGACAACTGGCGCTCGGGCGACGTGAACAAGCAGGTGCGCTGCATCTACGTCGCCATCGGTCAGAAGGGCTCCACCATCGCCTCCGTGCGCGGTGCCCTCGAAGAGGCCGGCGCGCTCGAGTACACGACCATCGTCGCCGCCCCGGCGTCCGACCCGGCCGGCTTCAAGTACCTGGCGCCGTACACCGGTTCGGCCATCGGCCAGCACTGGATGTACGCCGGCAAGCACGTCCTCATCATCTTCGACGACCTCTCGAAGCAGGCCGACGCCTACCGCGCCGTGTCGCTTCTGCTGCGCCGTCCGCCGGGCCGCGAGGCCTACCCGGGCGACGTCTTCTACCTGCACTCGCGTCTGCTGGAGCGCTGCGCCAAGCTCTCCGACGACATGGGCGCCGGTTCGATGACGGGCCTCCCGATCGTCGAGACCAAGGCGAACGACGTGTCGGCGTTCATCCCGACCAACGTCATCTCCATCACCGACGGCCAGTGCTTCCTGGAGTCCGACCTGTTCAACGCGGGTCAGCGTCCGGCGCTCAACGTCGGTATCTCGGTCTCCCGAGTCGGTGGCTCCGCCCAGCACAAGGCCATGAAGCAGGTCTCCGGCCGTCTGCGCGTGGACCTCGCCCAGTACCGCGAGCTGGAGGCGTTCGCCGCCTTCGGTTCCGACCTGGACGCGGCCTCCAAGGCGTCGCTGGAGCGCGGTAAGCGCATGGTCGAGCTGCTGAAGCAGCCCCAGTACGCGCCGTTCCCGATGGAGGAGCAGGTCGTCTCCGTCTGGGCCGGTACCACGGGCAAGATGGACGACGTCCCGGTCGAGGACATCCGCCGCTTCGAGAGCGAGCTGCTGGAGTACCTGCGCCGCGAGCGCAAGGACCTCCTGACCAGCATCGCCGAGGGCGGCAAGATGTCCGACGACACGCTGCAGTCGATCGCCGACGCGATCGCCGCCTTCAAGCAGCAGTTCGAGACCTCGGACGGCAAGCTCCTGGGCGAGGGCTGATCGATGGGCGCTCAGCTTCGCGTTTACAAGCGCCGCATCCAAGCCGTCACCGCGACCAAGAAGATCACCAAGGCGATGGAGATGATCGCCGCCTCGCGCATCGTCAAGGCGCAGCGCAAGGTGGCGGCGTCGATGCCGTACGCGACCGAGCTCACCCGTGCGGTGACCGCGGTCGCGACCGGCTCGAACACCAGGCATCCCCTCACCACCGAGGCCGAGGCTCCGGCCCGGGCCGCGGTCCTGCTCCTCACGAGCGACCGCGGTCTGGCCGGCGGCTACTCCTCCAACGCCATCAAGGCGGCGGAGCGGCTGCGGGAGCGGCTGGCGGCCGAGGGCAAGGAGGTCGACACGTACATCGTCGGCCGCAAGGGTGTCGCCTACTACGGCTTCCGTGAGCGCAAGGTCGCGGCCTCGTGGACGGGCTTCACCGACAGCCCCGAGTACTCGGACGCCAAGAAGATCGCCGCGCCCCTGATCGAGTCCATCCAGAAGGACACGGCCGAGGGCGGGGTCGACGAACTGCACATCGTCTTCACCGAGTTCGTCTCGATGATGACGCAGAACGCGGTCGACGGCCGGATGCTGCCGCTGTCGCTCGACGAGAGCGAGGACGAGAGCACCGAGAAGGGCGAGATCCTTCCGCTGTTCGAGTTCGAGCCGTCGGCCGAGGACGTCCTCGACGCCCTTCTGCCGCGCTACGTCGAGAGCCGCATCTACAACGCACTGCTGCAGGCGGCCGCTTCCGAGCACGCCGCCCGCCGCCGCGCGATG
Source organism: Streptomyces sp. B1I3 (assembly GCF_030816615.1). Lineage (NCBI taxonomy): Bacteria > Bacillati > Actinomycetota > Actinomycetes > Kitasatosporales > Streptomycetaceae > Streptomyces > Streptomyces sp. B1I3. Next base: position 2,701,882 of record NZ_JAUSYD010000001.1, on the reverse strand, counting down.
AAGTCGGCGACCGACAACGCCGGGGACCTCATCAAGAGCCTCTCCCGGCTTGCCAACGCGGCCCGCCAGGCCGAAATCACCCAGGAAATCAGCGAGATCGTCGGCGGTGCAGGTGCTCTGGCCGACGCGTCCGCGGGGAGTGACAAGTAATGACGACGACAGTTGAGACGGCCGCTGCCACGGGCCGCGTCGCCCGGGTCATCGGCCCGGTCGTCGACGTGGAGTTCCCCGTCGACGCGATGCCGGAGATCTACAACGCCCTGCACGTCGAGGTCGACGACCCGGCCGAGGCCGGTGCGCGCAAGCTGCTGACCCTCGAGGTCGCCCAGCACCTGGGTGACGGCGTGGTCCGCGCGATCTCGATGCAGCCCACCGACGGTCTGGTTCGCCAGGCCGCGGTGACCGACACGGGCGCGGGCATCACCGTCCCCGTCGGTGACGTGACCAAGGGCAAGGTGTTCAACACCCTCGGTCAGATCCTGAACGAGCCGGAGGCCGAGGCGCAGATCACCGAGCGCTGGCCGATCCACCGCAAGGCCCCGGCCTTCGACCAGCTCGAGTCGAAGACCGAGATGTTCGAGACCGGCCTGAAGGTCGTCGACCTGCTGACCCCGTATGTCAAGGGCGGCAAGATCGGTCTGTTCGGTGGTGCGGGCGTCGGCAAGACGGTCCTCATCCAGGAAATGATCATGCGTGTGGCGAAGCTGCACGACGGTGTGTCGGTGTTCGCCGGTGTCGGCGAGCGCACCCGTGAGGGCAACGACCTCATCGACGAGATGACCGAGTCGGGCGTCCTGGACAAGACCGCGCTGGTCTTCGGCCAGATGGACGAGCCGCCGGGCACCCGTCTGCGGGTCGCGCTGTCCGCCCTGACCATGGCGGAGTACTTCCGCGATGTGCAGAAGCAGGACGTGCTGCTCTTCATCGACAACATCTTCCGTTTCACGCAGGCCGGTTCCGAGGTCTCCACGCTGCTCGGGCGCATGCCGTCCGCGGTGGGTTACCAGCCGACCCTGGCCGACGAGATGGGTGTGCTCCAGGAGCGCATCACCTCGACGCGTGGTCACTCGATCACCTCCATGCAGGCGATCTACGTCCCCGCGGACGACCTGACCGACCCGGCCCCGGCCACCACGTTCGCCCACCTCGACGCGACGACGGTTCTCTCCCGTCCGATCTCCGAGAAGGGCATCTACCCGGCCGTGGACCCGCTGGACTCGACGTCCCGCATCCTGGACCCGCGCTACATCGCGCAGGACCACTACGAGGCCGCCAGTCGCGTCAAGGGGATCCTCCAGAAGTACAAGGACCTCCAGGACATCATCGCGATCCTCGGTATCGACGAGCTGGGCGAGGAGGACAAGCTCGTTGTCCACCGTGCCCGTCGCGTCGAGCGCTTCCTGTCGCAGAACACCCACGCCGCCAAGCAGTTCACCGGCCTGGACGGTTCGGACGTTCCGCTCGACGAGTCGATCGCCGCGTTCAACGCGATCTGCGACGGGGAGTACGACCACTTCCCCGAGCAGGCGTTCTTCATGTGCGGTGGCATTGACGACCTCAAGGCCAAGGCCAAGGAGCTCGGCGTCTCCTGAGCCTCCGGCTCACCGAGGGGGGTGGGTGTGTCCCGCCCCCCTCACCACGCCCCGTAGAATCGAAACGACACCCGGCACGACCGCCGGGTGGTGACCCGAGGAGCCACCCTTGGCTGCTGAGCTGCATGTCGAGCTGGTCGCCGCGGACCGCAGTGTCTGGTCCGGCGAGGCCACCCTCGTTGTCGCACGTACCACGTCCGGCGACATCGGCGTCATGCCCGGTCACCAGCCGCTCCTGGGTGTGCTGGAATCGGGCCCGGTGACGATCCGTACGAGCGACGGCGGGACGGTCGTCGCCGCTGTGCACGGCGGCTTCATCTCGTTCGCCGACAACAAGCTTTCGCTGCTCGCGGAGATCGCCGAGCTGGCGGACGAGATCGACGTCCAGCGCGCCGAGCGTGCGCTGGAGCGTGCGAAGTCGGACACGGACGCCGCTTCCGAGCGGCGCGCCGATGTGCGACTGCGTGCGGTGGCGGCGCACTGAGCGTCCCCACGAGATGTTTTGACTCAGCCGCGGCCCGTTCCGGAATCATCCGGAGCGTGTCGCGGCTGAGGCGATGCAGGTGCAGTCCGGTTCGGCTCGGTTCGGTATCCGTTACTCGACGATGCGAGGAGGTCGGTGGAGATGGTCCTCGCTTTGTGGGTGGGCGGCCTGGTCGTCGTGCTGGTCGCGGTGGGTCTGTTCGTCTTCGGTCTGCGCAGGCGGCTGATCCAGCGGTCCGGCGGAACCTTCGACTGCAGCCTGCGCTGGGACGTGTCCGAGGAGCCCGATCCGTCCGGCAAGGGATGGGTGTACGGCGTCGCCCGCTACAGCGGTGACCGCGTCGACTGGTTCCGGGTCTTCTCCTACGCCCCCCGCCCGCGCCGGGGTCTGGAGCGCTCCGCCATCGAGGTGGTCGCGCGCCGGCTGCCCGAGGGCGAGGAGGAGCTGGCGCTCCTGTCCGACTCCGTCGTGCTCGGCTGTCTCCACCGGGGGACGCGCCTGGAGCTGGCGATGAGCGAGGACGCGCTGACCGGTTTCCTCGCCTGGTTGGAGGCGGCACCGCCCGGCCAGCGAGTCAATGTGGCCTGAGTGCCTGAGTGCCTGAGTGCCTGAGTGCCTGAGGCACTGCGCCCCCGTGGGTCCCGCTGCCTGAGGCGCCGACGGCCCCTCGGAAGCATGCGAAAGCCGGGGAGACAGGGGGCGGACCCGTCTCCCCGGCGCTTGTGCGGGGTGGTGCGGTCGGTGCGGCGTGGGGACTAGTTGAGGCCGCTGTCCATCGCGCTCACGAGCTCGCCGTTCGCGGTGTCACCACTGAACTCCCAGAAGAACGCGCCTCCCAGGCCCTGGCTGTTCGCCCAGGCCATCTTGGACGTGATCGTGGCCGGGGTGTCGTAGCTCCACCAGTTGGTGCCGCAGTGCGCGTACGCGGTGCCGGCGATGGTGCCGGTGGCCGGGCAGCTGTTCTTGAGGACCTTGTAGTCCTCGATGCCCGCCTCGTACGTGCCCGGGGCGGCGCCGGTCGCGGTGCCGCCGGGAGCGGCCTGGGTGACGCCGGTCCAGCCGCGGCCGTAGAAGCCGATGCCGAGCAGCAGCTTCTTGGCCGGGACGCCCTGCGCCTTCAGCTTGGCGATGGCGGCGGCGGAGTTGAAGCCCTCCTGCGGGACGCCGCTGTACGAGGTCAGCGGGGAGTGCGGGGCCGTCGGGCCCTTGGCCTCCCAGGCGCCGAAGAAGTCGTACGTCATCACGTTGTACCAGTCGAAGTACGCCGACGCGCCGGCGTAGTCCGCCGCGTCGATCTTGCCGCCCGCCGAGCCGTCCGCGGTGATCGCGGCGGTGACGAGGTTGTTCGAGCCGAACTTGCTGCGCAGCGCCGAGGAGAGGTTCTTCAGCGCGGCGGGGCCGCTGGTGTCACAGGTGAGACCGCAGGCGTTGGGGTACTCCCAGTCGATGTCTATGCCGTCGAAGACGTCGGCCCAGCGGGGGTCCTCCACCAGGTCGTAGCAGGACTGGGCGAACGCGGCCGGGTTCTGTGCCGCGGCGCCGAAGCCGCCCGACCAGGTCCAGCCGCCGAACGACCAGATGACCTTGATGTGCGGGTACTTCGCCTTGAGCTTGCGCAGCTGGTTGAAGTTGCCGCGCAGCGGCTGGTCCCAGGTGTCGGCGACGCCGTCGACCGACTGGTCGGCGGTGTAGGCCTTGTCGTAGTCGGCGTAGGCGTCACCGATGGTGCACTTGCCGCCCTGGACGTTGCCGAACGCGTAGTTGATGTGCGTGATCTTCGCGGCGGAACCCGACGTCACGAGGTTCTTGACGTGGTAGTTGCGCCCGTAGACGCCCCACTCGGTGAAGTAGCCGAGGTTGACCTTGTCGCCGGGGCCCGGGTTGCCGCCGCCGCCGCCGGTGGTGTGCACCTTCACCGCACCGCTGACCGGGCCGGTCTGGTCGGCGGTGTCACGGGCCTGCACGGTGTACGAGTAGTCGGTACCGGCGGTGAGCCCGGTGTTGGTGTACGTCGTACCGGTGACCGTGGCGACCTTGGAACCGTCGCGCAGGACGTCGTAGTTCTTGACGCCCTTGTCGTCCGTCGCGGCGCTCCAGCTGAGCTTCACCGAGGTGTCGGTGACGCCGCTCGCAGTGGGGGTGCCGGGTGCCGAGGGGGCGTTGTCCCCCGGGACGCTGCCGCCGTCACAGGAGGCGCCGTTCAGCTTGCAGCCGGTGGGGGAGCCGGAGCCGGTGCCGTTGAAGCCGAAGCTGATGCTGGCGCCGGGGGCGACCGTGCCGTTCCAGCCGAGGTTCTTGGCGGTCCAGTGGGTTCCGGAACTGGTGACGGAGGCGTCCCAGGCGGAGCCGACCGCGGTGCCGGAGGGGAAGTCCCACTCGATCGCCCAGGAGGAGAGGGCGGTGGTGCCGGTGTTCTTGACCGTCCACTGCCCCTCGAAGCCGCTGCCCCAGTCGGACTTCTTGACGTAGGTGGCGGTCGCCGACGTGGCGGCTTCGGCGGGGGAGGCCAGCCCGACCATCGCGGCGAGCGGCAGGAGCAGCGCGGTGAAGCCCGCGACCGCCTTGGATCGTGTGGCTCCGCCGGCTCCGAGTCTCCATCTGGGTCGGGATCGGCGTAGGGGGGTTTCAGTGCTCAACGGTGCTCCTCGGGTGAGGTCCGGCAAACGGGGGGTGGTCCGTGGACTGCAAACCCTGCGTCGCCCTGAGCGCGCTTGTCATGGCGTACTCACCGCAGCGTGCGTGCTCGGTGAGATTAGGAAGGTCTGGACCAATCGTCAAGAGGTCCAGACCAAAGTTTCCCGCGTCGACTCGGACGACTCAGAGGCGCAACTCTTGTGCGAGTACGGCTGCTTGGACCCGGCTGCGCAGATTCAGCTTGCCCAGAAGCCTGCTGACGTGGGTCTTCACGGTTGCCTCCGCCATCGAGAGCCGCCCCGCGATCTCGGCGTTCGACAGCCCTTCACCGAGGCAGGCGAGTACCTCTCGTTCCCGTCGGGTCAGCGTGTCGAGCCCCGGCGGGTCCGGCGCCGCGGCCCTGCGTGCCGGCGTGGTGCCGGCGAACTCCGCGATCAGCCGGCGCGTGACGGCCGGGGCGATCAGGCCCTCGCCCCGCGCCACCGTACGCACCCCGTCGATCAGGTCGCGCGCGTCCGTGTGCTTCAGCAGGAAGCCGGCGGCGCCCGCGCGCAGCGCCCCGAAGACGTACTCGTCGAGATCGAAGGTGGTCAGCACCAGGACGTCCGCGAGCTCCTCCGACACGACCTGCCGTGTCGCGGACACCCCGTCGAGGCGGGGCATCTGTACGTCCATCAGCACCACGTCGGGGCGCAGTTCACGTGCGAGGCGCACGGCGGCCTCGCCGTCGCCGGCCTCACCCACGACCTCGATGTCCGGTGCGCTGCGCAGGATCAGCACGAGACCCGCCCGTACGGCCGACTGGTCCTCGGCCACCAGTACCCGGATCGTCATCGTCCCGGGATCCCTTCGCCGACGGGCAGTACGGCCCGTACCCGCCAGAGCGCCGTGCCGTCCCCGGACACGGGCCCCGCCTCGAGCGTCCCGCCGAGCAGTGCCACCCGCTCCCGCATCCCTGCCAGGCCGGCCCCCGACCCGGGGGCGCGAGGGTCCGGACGGTCACCGGCCACGCTGCTCACCTCGACCGTCAGCCGGTTCCCCGACCGCCCCAGCCGGACCTCCACCGGTCCCGGCGCGGCATGTTTCAGCGCGTTGGTGAGGGACTCCTGGACGATGCGGTAGGCGGCCAGTTCCACCGGGGCGGGCAGCTTCCCGGCCCCCTCCCGGCCGTCGTCCAGCGTGACGGTCAGCCCGCTGGGCGCGGACGTGGCCCCCGCCTGCCCGACGAGGACGTCCAGGGAGGCGAGGGTCGGCGCCGCGGCAGGGGCGTCATCGCCACCGGGCTCCCGCAGCAGTCCGATCAGCCGCCGCATCTCGGCCAGCCCCTCGACGCTGTTCTCCCGGATCACGCCCAGCGCGTCGCGGGAGGTGGCCGGGTCGGCCGGGTCGTCGATGGAGAGCGCGGCGGTGGAGTGGATGGCGATCGCGGAGAGGTGGCCCGCGACCATGTCGTGCAGCTCGCGGGCCATCCGGGACCGCTCCGCGGTGACCGCCTGGACCCGGTCCATCTCGGCGAGCAACGCTGTCTGGTCGGCACGCAGCCGGGCCGTCTCGGCGGCGTCGCGATGATTGCGCACGCTGACCCCCGTGATCGCGGGGGCGAAGGAGACCAGTCCGGTCACCACGCCGATCAGCAGTGCCTCGGCGTCGCGGAACCAGGCGAAGAACCCGATGGTGACCGCGACGGTGACCAGGAAGGTGGCCACCGGGATCCGCCGGGCCGCGGCCGGGCTTCCGTACACCACGGCCGCGTACACGAGGTCGGTGTACATCAGGACCGTCGCCAGGCTGCCCGTCGTGAACTGGTCGGCGAGCAGCGCGAACGTCCCGAGGACGATCGCGGTCCGTGGCCGGCACCGGCGCAGCAGCTCCAGGCCGGCCGTCACCGCGAGCGGCACGAGAGCCACCCAGTGGGCGCCGAAGAGCCGCCCGCCCTGGGTGTGCAGCCCGGCGGCCCAGAGAGCCAGCCCACCCACCAGCCCGGTCACCGCGATCAGTACGTCGTGGCGGTGCGGTCGTGAAGAGAGGGACACGGGTCCATCCAACACGGCGCGGGTCCACGGCACGTCCGTACGAGGGGGGAGCCCCGGCTACATCGAAGGATGCAGTCCCGTTTCGTCCCCGCCGACGACGATCCGGCGCCGTACGGAGGGGAGTCTGGAGGGGACCGGAAGGGGAAATCCCGTGATCGTCACACTGATCCTGCTCTGTGAGGTCGGCTTCTGGGTCCTGCTGGCCGCCGGACTCGCACTGCGGTACGCCGCGAAGAAGCCCCGGCTGGGCGCGGCCGTCCTGTTGTGCGAGCCGCTGCTGGAGCTCGTGCTCCTGGTGGTGACGGCCTTCGACCTCAGGAACGGCGCCGAGCCTGACTGGAAGCACGGCCTGGCCGCCGTCTACATCGGCTTCACCGTGGGACTCGGCCGCTCGACCATCAGGTGGGCGGACGCCAGGGTCGTCCACCGCTTCGCGGGCGGACCGGCGCCGGTGAAGCCCCCCACGTACGGAATGGCCCGGGCGGCCCACGAGTGGCGGACCGCGGCCCGCTGGAGCCTGGCCGCGGTGACCGCCATGGCCCTGCTCCAGGGCGCGGTCTGGTACGTCGGCGTGGACGGGGACACCGGTTCGCTCCGGATGTGGCAGCAGAAGATGCTCTGGGTGATCGGCATCAACCTGATCATCGCCGTCGGCTACACCGTCGCCCCGAAGCGGGAGCCGAAGGGCCGGGTGGGAGCCGGCCGCTGACTCAGCGCTCGCCTCCCGGCACCCACAGCACGTCCCCGACCTCCTTGTTCGCCGACCTGGCGAGGATGAACAGGAGGTCGGAGAGGCGGTTGAGGTACGTCGCCGTCAGCGCGTTCATCGCCTCCCCGTGCACCTCCAGCGCCGCCCAGGTCGAACGCTCCGCCCGCCTGACCACCGTGCAGGCCTGGTGCAGCAGCGCCGCCCCCGGCGTACCGCCCGGCAGGATGAAGCTCCGCAGCTTCTCCAGCTCCTCAAGGAAGCTGTCGCAGTCGGCCTCCAGCTTGTCGATGTAGGACTGCTCGACCCGCAGCGGCGGGTACTTCGGGTCCTCCACGACCGGTGTGGACAGGTCCGCACCCACGTCGAACAGGTCGTTCTGTACGCGGACGAGGACCTTGACCACGTCCTCGGAGAGACTGCCGAGCGCGATCGCCGTACCGATGACCGCGTTGGCCTCGTTGGCGTCGGCATAGGCGGAGATCCGCAGATCGGTCTTCGCGGTCCGGCTCATGTCCCCGAGGGCGGTGGTGCCCCGGTCGCCGGTGCGGGTGTAGATGCGCGTCAGGTTGACCATGGGGCCAGCCTAGTTAAGCCCCGGCCCTGCGGAAGACGCGTGTGCCCACCGTCACGGCGGGAACCGCGCAGGCCACCGACACCAGGACCCCGTACCGCATGTGCGCGGTGGCGTGCGAACCGGTGTAGGCGTCGCGGACCGCAGGCGTCTCGCCCACCGTCGGCCTGATGGAGGGCTACGACCGCTTCATGCGGGTCATCGAGGGCGCCGAAAGCCTCAAGGCGCGTCTCTGGCACATCCAGCAGGACGCCCTCCTCCACCTGGAGGCGACCGTCCTGGAGGAGTCCGGCGCGGAAACCGGCGACCCGACCGCGGTCCTGGTGGCGGGTCAGCTCTCCCGGGTGCACGACACCCTCATGGGACACATCGGCCGCGTGATGGTGGCGGGCCGCAAGCCCGCCGAGGTGTCCAGGGAGGCCCTCGTGCTGCTGGACGGCGTCGAGGGCCTCCTCGGCGAGAAGGTGCTCAACTACGCGCGACGCGCCGCCGCGTGACGCGGGCCGGTGTGATGTCCGTCATGTGAGACGTGACGCGCATCTCTTAGCCGCCCCAGGGCCCCTCACGGGTACTAACCTCCGCCGGAGAGCATGTGAACCGTCGACAGTGCATAGGGGTGCCAACGTGGCCAGGAAGCTCGCCGTCATCGGCGCCGGACTCATGGGGTCCGGTATCGCGCAGGTCTCCGCCCAGGCGGGCTGGGACGTCGTCCTGCGTGACGTCACCGACGAGGCCCTGGCGCGCGGACGCGACGGCATCGAGGCGAGTTACGGCAAGTTCGTCTCCAAGGGCAAGCTGGCGGCGGCCGACGCCGAGGCCGCGCTCGCCCGGATCACCACGACCACCGACCTCGACGCCGTGGCCGACGCCGACGTCGTCGTCGAGGCCGTCTTCGAGAAGCTCGAGGTCAAGCACGAGATCTTCCGGACGCTCGACAAGGTCGTGCGGGAGGACACCGTCCTCGCCTCCAACACCTCCGCCATCCCGATCACCAAGATCGCGGCCGTGACGGAGCGCCCGGAGCGCGTCGTCGGCGTGCACTTCTTCTCGCCCGTTCCCATGATGCAGCTCTGCGAGCTGGTGCGCGGCTACAAGACCAGTGACGAAACCCTCGCCACCGCACGGGAGTTCGCCGAGTCCGTCGGCAAGACCTGCATCGTCGTCAACCGCGACGTCGCCGGCTTCGTCACCACCCGGCTGATCTCGGCGCTCGTCGTCGAGGCCGCCAAGCTGTACGAGTCGGGCGTCGCCTCCGCCGAGGACATCGACACCGCCTGCAAGCTCGGCTTCGGCCACGCCATGGGGCCGCTCGCGACGGCCGACCTGACCGGCGTCGACATCCTGCTGCACGCCACCGGCAACATCTACACCGAGTCGCAGGACGAGAAGTTCGCCGCCCCGGAGCTGATGCGCCGGATGGTCGACGCAGGTGACATCGGCCGCAAGAGCGGGCAGGGCTTCTACACCTACTGATCGTTTCCGGGTCCCCGGCTGTCCGACGTGCCGTCAACCAGCCGGGGGTCCCGTGGGATCCGGTGCCCGGATGCCACGATCCGGGGGATCCCCTTCACCCCTCGGGGTGAATTCGGTATCGGTTCACCCACAGACGGCAACTTCCATGTCGCTGCGGCAGTCAGTTGTGGCAGAGACGGAAGAGATTTCAGACAGACCGACCTTGCTGCGGAGTCATCCGGGGAGCGCATATGCACATCAGGGGCGACCACGTCGAGATGGCCGTCGGGGGCCGCCTCGACGTCCGAAGCGCGGCGGACGCCCGTACGGTTCTGCATGCGGCCGTCGACGACGGCGCCGGTGACCTCGTACTGAACCTGACCGAGCTGGACTCCTGGGACGCCACCGGACTCGGCGTCATCATGGGTGCGCACCGCCGGGCGGGCCGGGCGGGCCGACGGCTGGTGCTGCGCGGTGTGCCGCCGCAGATGCAGCGCCTGCTGGTGGCGACGAGACTGCATCGCATTCTGGCCATCGAGGGCGGAATCGCCGCAGACTCCCTGCCGCGCGTCTGAGCCCTGCCCGGCGGGGATGCACGCACAATCCTCACGAGAACGTGACGGGCTGGGCGGCGCGGCCCCCCGCCGGTGCGTGGATACTGTGCGAAGGTTTAAGGTTCGGCCGTCTGCCGGTACACGGACCCACGGGCGGACACCGGACCGGAAGCGACAGCGGGGCGTGCGAGGCCGGGTGGGGCAACCGCGCGCTATGCGTCTGGGGGACTTGACGATGGACCCGACCAACCGGGAACCGGAAGAGTACGGGCATGACGGCGACCACCCCGGTGAGGACACCGAGCGGCGACGGCAGTCCCGCGAAGCCCTGACGCCGGACTTCGGGCACCAGGCCGCACAGCAGTCCCGCACGGTGCAGCTGACCTCGGGCGACTTCCTGCTCACGGTCAACCCGGTCGACGGCAGCGAGATCGAGCCGTGCCGGCCCGGGGAGCAGCCCGCCCCGCCCGTACGGCACACCGCCGCGCAACGCGCCGAGCGGGAACGCGCCACCGCGCCGCCCGTGCCTCCGGGACCGCCCGCACCCCGGTTGCCGCTCCTCGAGCGCCAGGACGAGCGGGAACGTCTCGTACGGCTGCTGGCGCGGGGTCGCTCGGTGCGGCTCACCGGCCCCGCGGGGTCCGGCCGCACGGCTCTCCTGAACGCCGTCGCCACCGACTGCGCGGACCTGGCGCCCGACGGGGTCGTCCGGCTCTCCGGGCACAAGCGGACCGCCACGGACCTGTTGTACGGGCTCTTCGAGACCGTCTACCGGGCTCCGCTGCACCGGCCCGACCGCGAGGGCCTCCTGGCCCTCGTCCACGGCATCGGCGCCGTGGTCGTGCTCGACGATCTGGAGCTGGGGGGCGGAGCGCTGCAGGAGCTGCTCGACGCGACGCCCGAGTGTGCGTTCCTCCTCGGCACGACGTCCGAGGTGCCCGCATCCACCGCCGACGCGGACCTCGAGGAGGTCTTCCTCTCCGGCCTGAGCCGCAGCGCCTCGATCGAGCTCCTGGAACACGTCGTCGAGCGCACCCTCACCGACGACGAGGCGAACTGGGCCGGCGACCTCTGGTTCGAGTCCGAAGGCCTGCCGCTGCGCTTCGTCCAGGCCGGCGCCCTGCTGCGCCGACGCGACGAGATGCGCACGGACCCGCAGTCCTTCGACGGCTACGGCGACGGAGAACCCGCCGATACGCCGTTCGGCCGGATCGAGCCGAAGGACGTGCCCCTGCCCGGCCTGGGCGAGGCCGCGGCACCCGCCGCCCTGCTCGCCTCCCGGCTGAGCGAGTCGGCCCGCGAGACCCTGCGCTTCGCCGTCGCCCTCGGCGGTGAGGTCCCGCACCAGGCGCACCTGCCGGCCCTCGTCGGGGACACCCACGCCGATGCCGCGCTGGGGGAGCTGTCCCTGTGCGGTCTGCTCTCCCCGGCGGGCCCCCGCTACCGGCTGGCCGCCGGTGTCCTGGCCCAGCTGGAGGCGAGCGGTTACGGCGAGGACGCTGCGGCGCACGCCCGCAGCGCCGCCCAGCACTACGCCTGGTGGGCGGGGCACCCGTCCGTCACCCCCGAACGTGCGGTCGCCGAGGCGGACGCCGTCCTCGCGTCGATGGCACCCCTCCTGCCGGGCGACGCCGGGGAACAGGCCAGCGTGGCCGTCCTGCTGGCCCGCAGCGCCTCGCCCGCGTTCGCGGCGGGGATGCACTGGGGCGTCTGGGAGAAGGCCCTCAGGATCGGGCAGGAAGCCGCCAGGATCGCCGGCGAGGTGGCGGAGGAGGCCTACTTCCACCACGAGTTGGGCGTCCTCGCGCTCTGCACCGGCCACCTGGACCGGGCCAGGGCGGAGCTGGAGGCGTCCATCGGCATGCGCGGCGCGCTCGCCGACAAGGCCGGCGCGGTGGCGGGACGCAGGGCGCTGGCCCTGGTCGAGGACCGTTCCGGCGGGCCCGCACCGAGCGGCGGGGTCCCGCCGGCCGAAGCCTCGCCCGCCTCGCCGCCCGGCGGGGTGCCGGCCGTGATGCCCCTCTTCCCGCGCGTGGTCGAGGAGCCGTTCACCCGCGTGTCCCACCACGTCCCCGCGCCACGTCCCGCAGGCAGGGTCGCCGGCGCGCTCGGCGGCCGTACGGTGCTCCGGGGCGCCCGGCGCAACGTGGTCGCGGTGGGCGCGGGCGCCCTGCTGGCAGCCGTGCTGGGCACCGTGGTGACGCTGGGTGCGACCTCCGGCAGCGAGGATCCCGAGGGCAGCGACGTCACGACCGAGCAATCGGTCACCGAGGACGACAGCCAGGACGGTTCCCCCGCGGACGAGCCGGCCGACGGCCCGGCCTCCGACGACGGCCCGGCCGACGGGACCGTGTCCCCCGGGGCGTCGGGGGACACGGTCCCGTCCGGCAGCGCGACGCCGTCGCGGGGCACGTCGAGCCCTGGGACGAGCCCGGGCACGGACACCCCCTCCAGCGGCAGCCCCAGCGACCCGCCGCCGTCCGGGAAGCCGTCGCCCACCGGGAAATCGACCGGACCGACGGCCTCGCCGAGCACCACGCCCCCGACGACGTCGCCGGAGCCGACCCCCAGCGAGAGCACGACGGAGCCGACCCCGACCGATTCCCCGTCGGAGCCGGAGAACACCGACTCGGCGAGCGGCCCCGCGGAGTCGGCGACCGCCTCGGAAGCGGGCGCGGGATCGTCGAGCCCCTCCGGCACCGCATCGACCGTGGTCTGAAAACCGGAAATCGCCGGGCGGGCCGGGATGATCCCGGCCCGCCCGGCGATCGGGCACGATCGGCCCCAGGTCAGAACAGCCGGAGCTTGTCGTCCTCGATGCCGCGCATCGCGTTGTAGTCGAGGACCAGGCACCCGATGCCGCGGTCCGTCGCCAGCACCCGGGCCTGTGGCTTGATCTCCTGGGCCGCGAAGACACCCCGCACCGGCGCCAGGTGCGGATCGCGGTTGAGCAGATCGAGATAGCGGGTCAGCTGCTCCACACCGTCGATGTCGCCCCGCCGCTTCAACTCCACGGCCACGGTCCTGCCCTCCGCGTCCCGGCACAGGATGTCGACCGGGCCGATGGCGGTCGGGTACTCGCGGCGGATCAGGGTGTAACCCTCGCCGAGTGTCTCGATCCGGTCGGCGAGCAGTTCCTGGAGGTGCGCCTCCACACCGTCCTTGATGAGCCCCGGGTCCACGCCCAGCTCATGGGACGAGTCGTGGAGGACCTCCTCCATCGTGATGATCAGTTTCTCGCCCGCTTTGTTCACCACGGTCCAGACGCCTTCGCTGCCGTCGGCGCCCTCCTTCAAGGTGCACGGCGGGGACATCCAGTTGAGAGGTTTGTACGCCCGGTCGTCGGCGTGGATCGAGACGCTGCCGTCCGCCTTCACGAGGATCAGACGGGGGGCGGAGGGCAGGTGGGCGGTGAGCCGGCCCGCGTAGTCGACGGAGCAACGGGCGATGACGAGACGCATGGTCGGCAACGCTACTCGACGACCGGTGTCCGACGCGATTCCCGGTCCCGGCGCCCGGTCGGGCCCTTGACGGACGGCTTTCGGGCTTGTCCGTCTTTGCGACCGTTCGTTATTGGCCGGTTGTGTTCCCAATCTCCTGGTGCGGCCCGGACTGCGCCCTTACCGTGGAAGCAGGAGGTCGCCGTCTGTGCACGCAGCGTCGCCGGCCTTCTTCCCTGCCCGTAAGGCCCCGGTGACCCGCCGGGGTCGCGAGAGGAGAACCCATGTCGCTCGACGTCTCACCGGCCCTTTTGGAACAGGCCGAGCGAGGCGAGGTCGACGAAGCCGACTTCGTCGACTGCGTCCGGACCTCCCTGCCCTACGCATGGGAGATGATCAGCTCCCTGGTGGCCCAGCTGAAGGTGGACGGCGGACAGTTCGCCGACAACCAGACGCCTCCGCCGGACGAGCAGGCACGTGGTCAGCTGCTGCGCGCGCTCGCGAGTGATGCGATACGTGGTGCGCTGCAGCGGCACTTCGGAGTGCGTCTGGCATTCCAGAACTGCCACCGCGTCGCGGTGTTCCCGCTGGACGCCTCGGTCGACGAGCGCCTGGCCCGCTTCACCTCGGTGAGGGGCCAGCTGCTCAACCAGTCGCCCGGACTTCGGGACTGCTGAGCGCTTCTGCTGCCGCTTCGGGCCGCGGGAGGTGCAACTGGCTCCGGGGCGGCAGCTCCCGCACCACCGCACCACCAGGACTACCGGCATGGACACCTCACGTCAGCAGCGGCAGCACCTCCGTGCCCAGCCGCTGGACGTTCTGTTCGGTCGTCGCGAGGTCGCCCGAGCCCTCCACCAGGAGGGCGAAACGGGAGATGCCCGTGCGCTCCGCCGTGGCCGCCAGCCGGTCCGCGGCGAGCCGGGGCGGACCCACCGGATGCAGGCCGCACAGGAACTCGGTGTACGCGACGGGGTCGCGCATCACCCGGTGCCTGCCGTCGACCGTGACATGGGCCTCGAGCCCCTGCCGCAGCCAGCCGGGCATCGCCTTCACGAGCGTCTCGACGGCGTCCGCCTGCCCGTCGGCGATCTGGGCCACCCCTGCGGACACATGTCCGACCTGCTCCACCACCTCGGGCGGCTGACCGGCCTCGAGAGCGGCGGAACGCCACAGAGCGACCATGCCGGCCTTCTCCTCGTCGCCGCAGTGCATCCCGAGCAGCATCGGCAAACCCTTTTCAGCGGCGAGTTTCACGCTTTTCGGCGACGTGCACGCAACGATCACCTCGGGCACGGCGGGACCGCCCCCGAGGATCTCGTCGGCGCGGGGCACGACCGCCACCTCACGGAAGCCGAAGCGCTCGCCGCCGCCCGCCACCCTGGGCTCCCGGAGCCAGTCCAGCAGCAGCTCCAGCGATTCGGGGAAGCCGTTCTCGTAGGCGTCGAGACCGCCGCCGAACACCTCCAGATCCACCCAGGGCCCACCGCGGCCCACCCCGAGGGTGAAGCGGCCGCCGCTGGTCAGATGCAGCAGGGCCGCCTGCTCCCCGAGGGAGACGGGGTGCTGCGTCGACAGGACGCTCACCGCCGTGCCCACGCGGATCCTGCGGGTGCGGCCGAGCAGCAGCCCGGCCAGTGTCACGGCCGACGGGCACACGCCGTACGGCACGAAATGATGTTCTGCCAGCCAGACCGAATCGAGTCCGGACTCCTCCGCCACCTCCGCGGACCGGACGGCCCGGTGCAGGGCCTCGCCCGGCCCCTGGCCCGGAAACTGTGCCGCCAGTACGAACGTTCCCACGCGCATCGCCTTCTACCTCCTTGCGGCCGACGCGGCTCTCCCCCTACTGGCAACAACGTCCGACACGTGCCAAAGGCACGGTCCTGCACGAAGTTGTTGCGATTTTCCGCTAACTCACCTGCCCCGTCGCATACCCCCTGTCGCACGCGGCATCGGCGCGGGATGAAGGGCTCTAGGCTTGACGGACCTGCCCGTACCGCCCCGTGAGGTGTCACGTGTCCCCGCGCCGCAACCGCCCCCGAGGCGGCGAGAGTCCCACCGGCAACGCACGCGGGCCGGCGGAGGGGTACGGGGGAGGCGGCGCCACCGAGAGCTGGCGGGGCGAGGAGTGGTCGGTGCGTCCGGTGAGCGGTGCGAGCGCGGCGGGCAAGCGCTACCGCTGTCCCGGCTGCGACCAGGAGATCCCCTCCGGTGTCCCGCACCTGGTCGCCTGGCCGGAGTTCGGCGGCATCGACGACCGCAGGCACTGGCACAAGGCCTGCTGGAACGCGAAGGACCGCCGCACCACACGGGTGCAGCGGTCCAGGAACGCGCCACGCCACTGAGGACGGGCGGGGTGCCTCAGACGTCCCGGCGGTCCAGGGAGGCGAAGGCGCCGAGCATGGCGACGGCGGTCATGCCGATGATGATCCACAGCGGTTCCCAGCCGGACGGCCCGGACACGGTGACCGACGCGTTGTAGAAGGCGCCGATCTGGCTCGGGATCGAGTACTCGAAGAGTGCTTCCTGGAGGCCGGACAGCGTCGGCGAGAACATGAACATCGCCAGCACCAGTGGCAGCAGCACGAGCGCGATCATGATCGTGATCGCACCGGCCGAGTGCCGGATGAGCGCGCCGAGGGCGAGCGAGAGCAGCCCCAGCGTCGCCACGTAGAGCGCCACGCCCACCGTGGCCCGCAGCCAGTCCCCGCCGGTGGGCGTCGCGCCACCGAGCATGGCCGTCTGCAGCAGGGCGACGATGCCCGTCGTCACCGCGGTGATCGTGAACGAGAGCAGGAAGAAGACGACGGACTTCGCGATCAGCACGCGGGCGCGGCTCGGGCAGGCGGTCAGCGTCGTACGGATCATTCCCGTGCCGTACTCGGAGGCGATGGTCAGCACGCCCAGGGTGATCACACAGATCGAGCCGAGCAGCACACCGAAGAAGCCGAGGCTGAGCACCGGGGTGTCCTCGAGATCGGCGTCGGCGGCGCTGACGGCGAACGCGGTGAGCAGCCCCACCGCGAACAGGAGCACGACCATCACCCCGAGGGTCCACATCGTGGAGCGCACGGAGCGGATCTTGGTCCACTCGGACGCGATCGCGTCGCCGAGGCCGGGGCTGCGCACCGGGATCGGCGAGGCGTAGGACCCCGCCGGACCGCCCCAGCCCTGCTGCGGCTGCGGGGAAGGCTCGAGGGGTGGCTGCGGGTGCGGCGGGGTGGCCGGCGTCGTCATCGGATGTCCTCGCTGGTCTCGCGCGTGGTCGGATCTGCGGGGGCGGCCGGGGCCGCTCCGGCCGGCTGTACGGGCCCGGGGGCCGAGGCCGGCGCGGGCGCGGCGTACGGATTCTGTCCCGGCGGCGGCGGGGCGTACCAGCCCTGCTGCGGCACCTCGGCCGGAGGCTGGGCGGCGTGACCGGGCTGCCCGGCCTCCCCGTGACCGTAGCCGGATCCGTAGCCGGTTCCGTAGCCGGTTCCGTAGCCGGTTCCGTAGCCGGGGGGCGGGAGCTGGAGTCCCGCCTTGGCGTCGGCCGTCGAGCGGTAGTCGACGGCGCTCTGGGTCATCCGCATGTACGCCTCCTCGAGGGAGGCCTGGTGCGGCGAGAGCTCCCACAGCCGGACGTCCGAGGCGTGCGCCAGGTCGCTGATCCGGGGCAGCGGGAGCCCGGTGACGCGCAGGGCTCCGTCCACCTCCGGCATGACCCGGCCGCCCGCCTCGGTGAGCGAGGCCGTCAGCTTCTCCCGCCCCTCCGGCCGGTCCGTCGCGACACGGACCCTGGCGAAGTCCGCGGAGTTGGCGGAGATGAAGTCCGTGACGCTCATGTCCGAGAGCAGCTGGCCCCGCCCGATCACGATCAGGTGGTCGGCGGTCACCGCCATCTCGCTCATCAGGTGGCTGGAGACGAAGACCGTACGGCCCTCGGACGCCAGCTGCTTCATGAGGTTGCGCACCCAGAGGATGCCCTCGGGGTCGAGGCCGTTGACCGGCTCGTCGAAGAGGAGCACCTGCGGGTCACCGAGCAGCGCCGCCGCGATCCCGAGCCGCTGCCCCATGCCGAGGGAGAAACCCTGGGACCGCTTCTTCGCGACGTCCTGCAGTCCGACGACACCGAGGACCTCGTCCACCCGGGCCGCCGGGATACCGGCCAGCTGGGCCAGGCACAGGAGGTGGTTACGGGCGCTGCGCCCGCCGTGCACCGCCTTGGCGTCGAGCAGTGCGCCCACCTGACGCGGTGCGTTGGGAAGGCTCCGGAAGGCGTGGCCGCCGATCGTCACGTGGCCCGAGGTCGGCCGGTCGAGGCCGAGCATCATGCGCATGGTGGTCGACTTGCCCGACCCGTTGGGACCGAGGAAACCCGTGACCGCTCCCGGCCGCACCTGGAAGGAAAGGTTGTACACGGCTGTCTTCGCGCCGTAGCGCTTGGTCAGGCCGACTGCCTCGATCATTCTCCAGCCCCATCGACGTATCTGTCGTCGGGGCCCAGGCCACCCGGCCGCGCACCCCCGTAAGAGTTAGGAGGATAACCACGCCATAGCGGTTCCGGCCAAGTCGTCACGCGGGGCGGGGCGGACGGCCGCGGCGCTCAGGCGTCCCGCTTCTTCAGGACGAGATACCCGCCGACCAGTGCCGCCACCACCCACAGCGCCATGATGCCGAGCCCGGCCCACGGCCCGTACGGCGCCGGATCGCTGTTCATCGCGTCGGGCACCACCTGCATGATCTTGGACCCGGCCCGGTCGGGGAAGTAACGGGCCACGTTCTTGGCGCCCGGCACCGCCGAGAGGATCTGCGAGACGAGGAAGAAGAAGGGCATCAGGATGCCGAGCGACAGCATGGAGCTGCGCAGCATCGTGGCCACGCCCATGGAGAAGACCGCGATCAGCCCCATGTAGACGCCACCGCCGAAGACGGCGCGCAGCACGTTGTCCGCGCCGATGTCCGTGCGGTGGTCGCCCAGCAGGGCCTGGCTGAGGAAGAAGGTCACGAAACTGGTGGCGAGGCCCACCAGCAGGGCCAGCACCCCGGCGACCGCGATCTTGCTGAAGAGGAACGAGCCGCGCTGGGGTACGGCCGCGAGGGAGGTGCGGATCATGCCGGAGCTGTACTCCGTACCTACCACCAGGACTCCGAAGACGACCATCGCCAGCTGCCCCAGGACCATGCCGGAGAAGCTCACGAACGTGGGGTCGAACGTGGCCTGTTCCGCCGTGGGCAGGTCGTCGAACTGGGCGTTCAGCAGCGCGCTGAGCGCCGCGCCCATCGCGACCGTGACGACGAAGGCGGAGATCAGGGTCCACGTGGTCGAGGAGACCGTACGGATCTTGGTCCACTCGGATGTCAATACCGCGGGCACCGATGCCATGACCCTCACGCCCCCTTCGTGCCGTCGCCGGGCGCCGCGCCGCCGGCCTGCCGGTCGAACCGGTCGTCCCAGTGGGGCCCCGCCTGCGGTGGTTCGGCCGCCTCGTGCTCGGAATGGGCGTGGTATTCCACCGAGCCCGCGGTCATCTGCATGAAAGCCTCCTCCAGCGACGCGCGCTGGGAGCTGAGCTCGTGCAGCACGATGCCTCGTCCCGCGGCGAGTTCACCGAGCCGTTCCGGTTCCGCGCCGTCGATCTCCAGCGCGCCGTCGTCGGCCTCGACCGCCACGACCCCCGCCTCGTGCAGCATGTCCCGCAGCTGCTCCCGCTGCGGGGAACGCATCCGCACGTAACTGCGGGAGTTCTCGTGGATGAAGTCGGCCATCGAGGTGTCGGCGAGCAGCCTTCCCTGGCCGATCACAATCAAGTGATCGGCCGTCAGCGCCATTTCGCTCATCAGATGTGAGGAAACGAAGATCGTGCGGCCTTCCGCGGCGAGCGCCTTCATCAGATTCCTGATCCAGTGAATTCCCTCGGGGTCCAGACCATTGACGGGTTCGTCGAACATCAGGATTTCCGGATCGCCGAGCAGCGCGGCGGCGATTCCCAGCCGCTGACCCATACCGAGCGAGAATCCCTTGGACTTCTTCTTCGCCACCGCACTCAGCCCGACCGTGTCGAGCACGTGGGCGACCCGGCCGGCGGGGATGCGGTTGCTTTGTGCGAGGCAGAGGAGGTTGTTGTACGCGCTCCGGCCGCCGTGCATGGACTTGGCATCCAGCAGGGCCCCGATGTGCTTGAGCGGCTCCTGCAGCTCGCGGTAGGGCTTGCCGTCGATGCGCACCGAGCCGCTGGTCGGGTTGTCGAGGTCGAGCATCATCCGCATGGTGGTCGACTTGCCCGCCCCGTTCGGACCGAGGAAACCCGTCACCATTCCCGGTCTGACGCGGCATGACAGGCCGTCGACGGCAACTTTGTCGCCGAAGCGTTTGGTGAGGCCGTCGAGCTCGATCATGCGCTCACGCTAGAACGCCCGCGCGCCCGGCGCCACCACACAGGCGGAACCGGGCGCGCAAGGGGTACAGCTGATGTAGGCGGGTGTCAGCGGGTCTGCTGGGCCGGGACCCCGCGGGAGGCGGGCTCGTCGTCCACCGGGGAGCCGGCGGCGGCCACCGCGGCACCGGTCAGCGTCGCCAGCATCTCGCGGACGTTGGTCAGCTGGGCGTTGATCGAGTCGCGGCGGTTGGTGAGCGCAGCCAGCTCGCGCTCCGACTCGCTGCGGATCCGGTCGGCCTTGGCGTTCGCGTCGGCCACGATGTCCTCGGACTGGCGCTGCGCGGTCTCCACCGTCTGGCGGGCCCGGCGCTCGGCGTCCGTGCGGAGCTTCTCGGCCTCCAGGCGGAGCTGCTCGGCGCGGTGCTCGATCTCGGCGAGACGCTTCTCGGCCTTCGCCTGGCGGGACGCGAGGTCGCGCTCCGACTGATCGCGGCGCTTGGCGAGGTTCGTCTCGAAGTCCGCGGCGGCCTGGGCGGCCTTGGCGCGGGTCTCCTCGAAGAGGGCATCCGCCTCCTCGCGCTTCTGCTGGGCGTCCTTCTGGGCGTCGGTGCGAAGCGTGCCCGCTTCGCCCTTGGCCTTCTCGACGATGCGTACGCCCTCGTCCTCGGCCTTGGCCTTGCGCTCCGCGGCGAACGACTCGGCGTCGTTGCGCACCTGCTGGGCGGCCGACTCGGCCAGCTCGCGGTGCTGCTCGGCGGCGCGGCGGGCCTCCTCACGCAGGTCCTTCGCCTCCTCCTCGGCCAGGCGGAGGATCTTCTCCACGCGGGCGCCGAGCCCGGCGTAGGACGGCTCGGCCTCGTTGACCTGGGCCTGCGCGTTCTGCGTCTCGAGGTGGAGCTCCTCGATTCGCTTCTCCAGAGAGGTGATGCGGGCGAGTGCACTGTCACGGTCGGCGACGAGTTTGGTAATGCGGTCGTCCACCTGACCGCGGTCGTATCCACGTCGCACGAGCTCGAAGCCGAAGGGGGAAGAAGGGTCGCTCATGGGGTTCCTGTCGAATGAGACCGGTGAGGTGTTGGAGGGAATCCTAGGGGCCTGGGCGGCGTGTCAACATGAAGATGCCGCTTTGCTATGGAGAATGACACCCCTTTTGAGTGGCTGACCCCCGGAGCGCTTGCCACCCGAAGGGTTGAATGTTCATGACGAAATAACCGGCGCGGACCGGCTGACGAGCGGATGAGCACTGCCTACCCATCCGACGCCTTGCCGCCCGCGCGGTTACCCGCGGCCGCGCCCGCCTTGACGGCCCCCGTACCGCCGTTCGCGGACTTGCCCGTACCGGCCGGAGCCTCGAAGGACTCCAGCGCCTCCAGTACGTCCTGGACCCGGGAGATCTCCGTGTTGATGTCCTCGCGCCTTCGGACCAGGAGGTCCAGCTCGCGACGGCCCTCGTCGACGATCTTCTCGGCCTCCGCCTGGGCGTCGGCGCGCAGCTTCTCGGCCACGCGGGTCAGTTCGGCCTTCTTGGTCTCGGCCTCCTTGAGCAGCGATTCGGCGCGCTTCACCGCCGCGATCCGGACCTTGCTCGCCTCCGAGTTCGCGTCGGCCAGCAGCTCCTTGGCCTTCGCCTCGGCCTCCGCCCGCTGCTCCGTCGCCGCCTTCATCAGCTTGTCGACGCGCTCGCCCGCCGTCTTCATCTGCTCCGAGGTCTCGCGGCGCGCCCGCTCGTGCAGCTCCTCGATCTCGCTCTCCATGCGGGCCCTGAGCTCCTCCGCCCGCTCCCGGGTGGCGGTGGCGTCCCTGCGGGCGCCGACGAGCAGCTCGTCCGCGTCCGCACGGGCCCGCTCCACCAGGGAGTTGCCCTCGACGGTGGCCTCCGAGGTGATCCGTACGGCCTCGTTGCGTGCGGCGCCGACCATCCGGTCGGCCTGTTCCTCGGCTTCCGTGGCGGCGCGCAACGCCTCCTCCTGGGCCTTGGCGACGAGTTGGTCGGCCTGCTCGGCGGCGTCGGCACGGCGCTTCGCCGCGGCCTCGCGCGCCTCGTCCAGCATCCGGTCCGCCTCCTGGCGTGCCTCCGCGCGCAGTTGCTCCGCCGCGGACTCCGTGTCGGCGCGCAGCCGCTCGGACTCCTCGCGGGTGCGGGCCGCGTGCTCCTGCGCCGATCCGACGGTCTGCGCCGCCTCCGCGCGCAGCCGCTCCGCCTCGTCGGTCGCCTCGCCGACGAACCGCTCCGCCTGTTCGGCGGCCTCGGCGCGGATCCGCTCGCTCTCGCTCGTCGCCTCGCCGATGAGCCGGTCGGCCTGCGCCGCCGCCTCGGAACGGATCCGGTTGGCGTCCTGCCGGGCCTCGGCCCGCGCGCGTGAGGCGTCGTGCTCGGCGGAGGCCAGGGCGTCGGACGCCTCCGTCCGCATCCGCTGGCTGTACTCCGAAGTGTCCGAGCGCAGCTTCTCCGACTCGGCGATCGCCTCGGAGACGGTCCGCTCGGCCAGTGCCTTCGCGGCCTCCGACTCCTCGTGCGCGACCCGGAGGATCCGGTTGGCGTCCTCGGTGGCCCGCTCGCGCTCGGCGTGGGCGTCGGCCCGTACCCGGTCCGACTCCTCCTGCGCCTCGGTCCTCGTCCGCTCCGCCGAGTGCTCCGCGGCGGACCGCAGCCCGGCGATCTCCTCCTCGGCCTGCTCCTGCAGCCCGGCGACGGAGTCCCGCACCTGCTGGGCGGTCTGCTCGGCGGCGGAGACCATCTCGCTCGCCCGGCTCTCCGCCTCCTCGACCAGCCGCTGCGCCTCGGCCTGCGCCTCCTCGACCCGCTTGCGGGCGGAGACGAGCAGCTCCTCGCTCTGCTCGCGGGCGCGCTCGCGCTCCTGCTCCGCCTCGGCGCGTGCGCTGCCGAGCGTCTCCTCGGCCTCGCGGCGGCGCCGGTTGGCCTCCTCCTGCGCGGCGGCGAGGGCCTCGGCGGCCTCCGTCGCGACCCGCTCGGCCGCGGCCGCGGCCTCGGAACGCACCCGGTCGGCGCTCTCCTGCGCCTCCGTCTTGAGCCGCTCGGCCTCGGTGGCGGCCTCGGTACGCAGCCGTACGGCGACGGCCTCGCCCTCGGCGCGGGACGCCGCGGCGTCGGCGGCGGCCTCGGTACGCAGCCGCTCGGACTCCGTCGTGGCCTGCTCCTGGAGCGTGCGCAGCCGCTCGGCGGCCTCAGCGCGCAGCCGCTCGGACTCCTCGCTCGTCTCACGGCGGATCCGCTCCGCCTCCGTGCGGGCCTCGCCGAGCGCCTCCTCCGCCGTGGTGAGGCGGGACTCGGCCTCCGTGCGCAGCCGGGCCAGCTCGTCGGCCGCCTCGGCCTTGCGGGCCTCGATCGCGCGCTCGGTCTCCTCGCGCAGTTCCTCGGCGGCCTTCTCCGCCGCCGACGTGAGGGCGGCGGCCTGCTCCTCGGCCTCGGTACGGAACTTCTCCGCCTCGGCACGGCCGGCTTCCAGCGCCTCCTCGGCCTGCTTGCGCAGCGTGGCGGCGCGCTCGGCGGCCTCGGCGCGCACGCGCTCGCCCTCCGCGCTCGCCGAGGTCCGCAGTTCCTCGGCGTCGGCCTTCGCCTTGGTCAGCAGCTCCTCGGCGGTGCGGGCACCCTCCTCCAGCTGCTGGACCGCCTCCCGGCGGGCCTCGCCGCGGATGCGCTCGCCCTCGGCCACGGCCTCGGAGCGCAGCTGCTCGGCCTCGCCGCGGAGGCGGCGCGCCTCCTCCTGCAGCTCGACGGTCTTGGCCCGGTACTCCTTGGTGTCGTCCTTGGCCGCGCCCTTGAGCTGGTCGGCCTGCTCGGCGGCCTCGCCGCGCAGCCTGTCCGCCTCGGCCTCGGCCTCGCGGCGGATCCGCTCGGCTTCCTCGGCCGCCGCCTTCGTCGTGGACCTGGCGTCCTCGGAGGCCTTGGTCAGGACCTCCTCGGCGCTGCGGGCGGCCTTGGCGAGCTGGGCCGCCGCGTCCTCGGCGGCGACCGTACGGGCGTTCTCCGCGGCTTCGGTGACCAGCCGCTCGGCCTTCGTCCGGGCGTCGGCGAGTGCCTGCTCGGCCTCTTCCTTGAGGGCCTCGGCCTGTTTCGTGGCCTCACCGACGAGCCGGGCGATCTCCGACTTGGCCGTACGGGTGCGCTGCTCGTTCTGCGACTCGGCGCCGGCCAGCCGCTTGGCCGCGGCCTCCTTCGCCTCCGCGACGACCTTCTCGGCCTCCAGACGGGCCTCGCGCAGCCGGGTCTCGGCCTCCTGCATGCGCTGCTCGGCGGTGCGGTTGAGCTCCGCGGTCTGCTGCCGGGTCTGATCGGTCTCGGCGGTGGCCGTCGAGCGCAGCTGTTCGGCGTGGGCGGCGGCCTCCTGCGCCTGCGTGGAGGCGGTGGCCACCAGCCGCTCGGCTTCCCGGCGGGCCCGCAGCAGTGTGGCCTCGGCCTCGGAACGGGCCGCTTCCGCCTCGGCGTTGAGGCGCCGCCTGGTCTCGTCGGCGAGCCGGGCGGACTCGGCGCGGGCGGCGGCCAGCGACTGCTCGGCCTCGGTGCGCGACTCGTCCAGGAGCCGGCGGGCCTGGGACTCCGTCCGGGCCCGCAACTGCTCGGCCCAGGCGACGTTCTCGTTGACGTGGGACTCGACGGTCTGCCGGCGCTCCGCCAGCTCCTGGTCGAGCCGCTGACGCCGCTGAACCGCCTCGGTGTGCAACTCCGCCTGCAGACGCGCCTGGTGCTCCGCGTGCTCCTGCAGGATGCGCTGCGTCTGCGCCCGGGCCTCGCGCAGTTCGCGCTCGGCGTCGCTGCGCAGCTGGTCGGCCTGGATCTGGGCGTTGCGCAGCAGCTGCTCGGCCTGGTAGCCGATGTCCGCGCTGTCGTACGCGGGGCGGGTCGCGAGGTTGCGCCGGGCCTCGTGCAGCTTGGCACGCAAGACCTCGACCTGATAGCCGAGGTCCTCGGCGTGCTGGACGGCCTTCTCCCGGTCGGTCTTCAGCCGGTCCATCTCGGCTTCGAACCGCGAGAGATGGTCGTCGTCAGCTCGGTGGCTCTGCTGGCTCTCGTAGCCCCGCACTGCGCGGTCCCATCCGTCCCGTGGTCGCAATTCTCCGAACGAGTACCGCTCGCCGGGCGAACGGTCCCCCGGGGAATGGTGACAGATCAACGGCGGAGACGCGGCGCGGCCCCGACCCGGCCCCGGCCCGGAACCGCCCACTCTACCGGGCCGGGTACGGGTCGGTCAGTGCTCGTCCACGGCCGTGA
The DNA here is from genome assembly GCF_030816615.1 of Streptomyces sp. B1I3. NCBI lineage: Bacteria > Bacillati > Actinomycetota > Actinomycetes > Kitasatosporales > Streptomycetaceae > Streptomyces > Streptomyces sp. B1I3. Next base: position 2,676,824 of record NZ_JAUSYD010000001.1, on the reverse strand, counting down.
CCAGTTCCGTGAGGACGCCGTGGCAGTCCTTGGGGTGCAGGAAGGTGATCCGGGAGCCCATCGACCCGGTCCTGGGCTCGTCGTACAGCACCCGGACGCCCTTGCCGCGGATGTCCGAGGCGTCCTGGTCGACGTCCGCGGTACCGAAGGCGATGTGGTGGACGCCCTCGCCGTTCTTCGCCAGCCACTTGCCCACGGCCGAGTCCTCACGGGTCGGCTCCAGGAGCTGGAGGTACGAGGCCCCGCCGTCCGAGGTGTCGTTGATCTTGAGCATGGCCTCCCGGACACCCTGCTCCTCGTTGACCTCGGAGTGGTGCACCTCGAACCCGTAGGTCGCGCGGTAGAACTCCACCGTCCTGTCGAGGTCGAAACAGGCGATTCCGATGTGGTCGATTCGCGTCAGCATGGAACCAGTGCATCGCTACGGCGATGGTTACGCAACGTGCGCGCGATCACACCTACAGCCGGATGACGGGCGCCGTACCGCTCAGTACATTCAAGTAAACCCTCGTTCACAACCGATCCCAAGGGGCTGCGCCTCATGTCAGGAACGACCGGTACCACCTCAGTGATCGTCGCGGGCGCGCGTACGCCCATGGGCCGGCTCCTCGGCTCCCTGAAGAGCTTCTCCGGAGCCGACCTCGGCGGCTTCGCCATCAAGGCCGCCCTGGACCGCGCGGGCATCGGCGGCGACCAGGTCGAATACGTGATCATGGGCCAGGTGCTCCAGGCCGGGGCGGGGCAGATCCCGGCACGCCAGGCGGCGGTCAAGGCCGGAATCCCGATGAACGTCCCGGCGCTCACCGTCAACAAGGTCTGCCTGTCGGGTCTCGACGCCATCGCGCTCGCCGACCAGCTGATCCGCGCCGGGGAGTTCGACGTGGTGGTGGCCGGCGGCCAGGAGTCGATGACCAACGCCCCGCACCTGCTGCCGAAGTCCCGTGAGGGCCACAAGTACGGCGCGATCGAGATGCTCGACTCCATGGCGTACGACGGTCTGACCGACGCCTACGAGAACATCCCGATGGGTGAGTCCACGGAAAGGCACAACACCCGTCTGGGCCTGGCCCGTGCCGCCCAGGACGAGATCGGGGCCCTGTCCCACCAGCGTGCCGCGGCCGCCCAGAAGAACGGCATCTTCGAGGCCGAGATCACCCCGGTCGAGATCCCGCAGCGCAAGGGGGACCCGATCCTCTTCTCCAAGGACGAGGGCATCCGCCCGGAGACGACCGCGGAGTCGCTCGGCAAGCTGCGTCCGGCCTTCTCCAAGGACGGCACGATCACCGCCGGCACCTCCTCCCAGATCTCGGACGGTGCCGCCGCGGTCGTCGTCATGAGCAAGGCCAAGGCCGAGGAGCTGGGCCTGGAGTGGATCGCCGAGATCGGCGCCCACGGCAACGTGGCCGGCCCGGACAACTCGCTGCAGTCGCAGCCGTCGGGAGCCATCCGGCACGCCCTCAAGAAGGAGGGCATCGGCGTCGAGGACCTCGACCTCATCGAGATCAACGAGGCCTTCGCGGCCGTCGCGGTCCAGTCGATGAAGGACCTCGGCGTCACCTCGGACAAGGTCAACGTCAACGGCGGCGCGATCGCCCTCGGCCACCCGATCGGCATGTCGGGCGCCCGCGTGGTCCTGCACCTGGCGCTGGAGCTCAAGCGGCGCGGCGGTGGCACCGGGGCGGCGGCTCTGTGCGGCGGCGGCGGTCAGGGCGACGCCCTGATCATCCGGGTCCCCGGCAAGTAGTCACACCGTACGAGCGAGCGAGGAGACCGAGCGTGAAGGTGGACGTCCCCACCCTGGTGGAACAGGCACGCCAGGGCAGGCCACGTGCGGTGGCCCGGCTCATCTCCCTGGTGGAGGGGGCGTCGCCCCAGCTGCGCGAGGTGATGGCGGCGCTCGCGCCGCTGGCCGGCCACGCGTACGTCGTCGGTCTGACCGGTTCCCCCGGTGTCGGCAAGTCCACCTCCACCTCGGCCCTGGTCTCCGCCTACCGCAAGGCCGGCAAGCGGGTCGGGGTGCTGGCGGTCGATCCGTCGTCGCCGTTCTCCGGGGGCGCGCTCCTCGGTGACCGGGTCCGGATGTCGGAGCACGCCTCCGACCCGGGCGTCTACATCCGCTCGATGGCGACCCGCGGTCATCTGGGCGGCCTCGCCTGGTCGGCGCCGCAGGCGATCAGGGTGCTGGACGCGGCGGGCTGCGACGTGATCCTCGTGGAGACGGTGGGGGTGGGCCAGTCGGAGGTGGAGATCGCCTCCCAGGCCGACACCTCCGTCGTGCTGCTCGCCCCGGGCATGGGTGACGGCATCCAGGCGGCGAAGGCCGGAATCCTGGAGATCGGCGACGTGTACGTCGTGAACAAGGCCGACCGGGACGGCGCGGACGCCACCGCCCGCGAGCTCAACCACATGCTCGGCCTGGGGGAGTCCCGCGGGCCGGGCGACTGGCGGCCGCCGATCGTCAAGACGGTCGCCGCCCGGGGCGAGGGCGTCGACGAGGTCGTCGAGGCGCTCGAGAAGCACCGGGCCTGGATGGAGGAGCACGGCGTCCTGGCCGAGCGGCGCACCGCGCGTGCGGCCCGTGAGGTCGAGACGATCGCCGTCACGGCGCTGCGCGAGAAGATCGCCGACCTGCACGGCGACCGCCGGCTGGACGCACTCGCGGAACGGATCACGGCCGGAGACCTCGACCCGTACGCGGCGGCGGACGAACTGGTGGCGGGGCTCACCGGGCACCCGGCGCGGGACTGACGGCCACCGGGCGGCGTGCGGGCCGCCCGGGAACCGCCTCACCGGCGGCCGTTACACGAGGACTCGCCGCGACGGATCGGGCCGTACGCCGTGCTGGCCAGGCTCGGCGCGGGAGGCATGGGGGAGGTCTTCCTCGGGCTCCGGGACGACGCCGCCAGGGTCCTGTCCGGGTTCGCTCCCTGAGGCGCGGTGACCGCCGGTGGCCAGGCATGGGCCGTCACCGCGGGGCGGGGACGGCCTTCACCCTGGGGCTGCCCGGCCGCCGGGCCCGGGCTGCGGGGCGCCCGGGGCGCGTGGTGTCAGGGTTTACCGCGACGGCCGCGCAGATGGTCCGCGATCGGGGTCAGGGCCGCGTGCAGTTCGGCGAGCGCCTCGGGCGACAGCAGGTCCATGAAGTGCCTGCGCACCGACTCGACATGGTGCGGCGCGACCTTGCGCATCGTCTCGGCGCCGAGGTCGGTGAGGACCGCGAACAGGCCGCGCCGGTCCGACTCGCAGTGCTCGCGCCGCACCAGACCCGCGGTCTCCATGCGGGTGATCTGGTGCGAGAGCCTGCTCTTGGACTGCAGGGTGGCGGCGGCGAGATCGCTCATCCGCATGCGCTGGTCGTCCGACTCGGAGAGGTTGACCAGGATCTCGTAGTCGTTCATGGTCAGCCCGAACGGCTGGAGGTCTTTCTCCAACTGGTGCGTCAGCAGCCTGCTGACGTCCAGGTGGGTGCGCCAGGCGCACTGCTCCGCATCGGTCAGCCAGCGGGTGGCCGTCTCGGTTTCCATGTATGAATTCTACCTAAGAAGTTGAAAGCCGGACGAAGTTGAGGGGTGTGATGCCGGGCACGCGCGGCCCGGCGTCACACTCCGCAGAGTACCGTTCACAGTCCGAAGCGACGCTGGAGGTCCCCCAGCTGACCGGGCATGCGCGGGGTGGACCCGTGTTGACCCGCCCCTGGAGAGTGCTGCCCGCCGCCCGGGACCCCCGGCTCGTGCGGGGTCAGCCCCGTCGCCTGCTCGGCCATGAGCATCTCCGTCGACTGGAGCAGCACCGTACCCGCGCCGACGAACTCGAACTGGTGCTCCTCGCCCGACGTACCGCCGATTCCGGTCAGGGAACGCAGTCCCCCCATGACACCCGTCATGTACCCGTGGTCGTAGTGGTGGCACGGCGAGGGGCAGTCCGCCCAGCCCACCAGGGCCTGCGGGTCGACCCGGATCGGCGGCTCCATGAAGACCACCGGGCCGTTGGACGCGGCCACGAACTTCCCCGTACCGATCAGGGTCAGGAAGCCCGGCACGATCGACTGCTTGAGCGCCAGTGAGGGCTGGTACGCCAGCAGATTGCCGGACCGGATCGTCAGATTCCCGTCCTCCAGGTCGAACGAGTTGACGTCGAAGGCCCGGTCCGCGAGCAGCATCCTGCCGCTGCCCTCGGCCACCACCCAGTCGCTCGCGTGGAGGGGGGAGTGGAAGCTCGTGCGGATCAGCCGCTCGAAACGGCCGTGCCCGATGCCGTTGAAGTCGATCCGCCCGTAGTAGGCGATCATCTTGCCCTTCTGCAGGAACCACTGGCTCCCCTTGAGCTCCACGCAGAAGGTGTACGCGTTGACGTTGTCGTCCGACGGCAGTGTCGTCGGGTCGAAGACCACAGGGGCGCTCACAGCTTCTCCTCCGACGCCTGGACGTACACCGCACCACTGCCGCTGAGTTCCAGCTGGAACGCCTCGCCGGAGCCGCGCCCCACCATGTCGCGCCAGCCGAGGGCCGTGGACAGCTTGTTGGTCACCTCGCCGTGATGGGCGACGTACGCCTGCGGGTCCACGTGCACCGGGCGGCCCGGGACGATGGGCAGTTCGATCACCCCGCCGTGCGCCATCACCGCGACGGCCCCGTGGCCCTTGAGCGTGGTCGTGAACAGGCCCTGACCGGTCACCTGGCCACGCACCATGCCCATCACGCCGCCCTGCGAGCCCATGAACATCGTGCCCTGCTGGAGCGTCCCGTCGAAGGCGAGCAGCCGGTCGGCCTCCACGTAGAGGGTGTCACCGGTCAGTCCGATCACCTGGATGTGATGACCGCCGTGGCCGAACATCACCGTGCCGTCGCCCTCCACCGTCATCAGCGGGGTCGCCTCGTTCGCCACCCGCCGGCCGATCATGGAAGCCAGGCCGCCCTGTCCGCCCTGGATGTTCGGGGTGAACGACACGTCTCCCCGGTAGGCGAGCATCGCCCCGCGCTGGCTGTACATCTTCTGGCCGGGCATGACCCTCGCCTCGACCATCTTCGCGTTGATCTCTCGGAACGGCATCAGACATCGCCCCCGACGGTGTTCCGCTCGCTCGGCTGCACGTAGACGAGGCCGTCGCCCTCGAAGCGGATCTGGAACGACTCGCCGGAACCCTCACCCATGAACGTGCGGAAACTCACGCCCGACTGGAAGTGCTGCTGCAGGTTGCCCTGGTGCGCGATGTAGGCGCCCGGGTCGACGCTGAGCGGGTACTGGGGCGTGACCCGCAGCACCACGGCCGAACCGTCCGACATGATCGCCGCCTGGCCACTGCCCTCGACGGTCGTGGTGAACAGGCCGTTGCCGCTCGCCCCGCCCCTCAGTCCCGTGAACGTGGTGCCGGTGCGCAGTCCGGCGTCGGTCGCCAGGAGGTTGCTCGCCTCGACGTACAACTTGTCGCCGTGCAGCGAGACCAGGTTGATCTCGCTCGCACGGTCGGCGAAGTAGCAGGTGCCCTGCCCCTTCACCTCCATCATCGTCATCTGCTCGCCGGTCAGCCGTCGGGTCACCATGCCTCGGATCCCCTCACCGCCGCCGGACATCTTCTTGAACGCCATCTGGCCGTCGTACGCGACCATCGAGCCGTTCTTCGCCTTGACGGCGTCGCCTGTCAGGTCGACGGCGAGCGTCTTGCTGCCTTGGAGCCGGAACATTGCCACGCTGCGACGGTAGTCGCACGGACGCCCCGCGGACAGGCCCCCAGGGACGATCCGGCCCCCGACATCACCCTGATATGCGCCGGTACGTGCACGCGGGGACCGCCCGGGGCGCTACCGGCCCCCGCCACCGGGGTGGGCCGGGGGCGATGCCACAATGAATGTGCTTGTGCCCGCGTTCACAAGCCTGTGCCCGCGTTCACCGGCCGACACGCCCCCTCCCACCGAAGGTGCCCTCGTGGACATCAAGACCGCTTCCGCCCTGCACCGGCTGCGCCTCATCTCGCTTCCCGAGGCGCTGTCCTTCCCGGCGCTGATCCTGTTCGGCTCGGTGCTCAGCCGGGTCTCGGACATCGACTTCCTGATGATGCCGCTCGGCATGCTGCACGGCATCCTCTTCACGATCTACCTGGTGTTCCTGCTGGACGTGTGGGTCAAGGCCAAGTGGCCGTTCAAGCGTGTCGCCCTGTTCTTCCTCCTCGCCGTGCTGCCCTTCGGCGGCCTCTACGGCGAGAAGCTGCTCAAGAAGTACGAGGCCGACGGCGTCATCGCCGCCCGCGCCCGCCGTGAAGGCGTGGTCAGCGCATGATCGTCGCCTTCTCCGTCAGCCCGCTGGGCGTCGGCGAGGACGTCGGTGAGTACGTCGCCGACGCCGTACGGGTCGTCCGCGCGTCCGGGCTGCCCAATCGCACGGACGCCATGTTCACCTCGATCGAGGGCGAGTGGGACGAGGTCATGGACGTCGTCAAGCGGGCCGTCGCCGCCGTCGAGGCCCGCGCCGGCCGCGTGTCCCTGGTCCTGAAGGCCGACATCAGGCCGGGCGTCACCGACGGCCTGACGTCCAAGGTCGAAACGGTCGAACGCCACCTGGCGGACTGACGCCCCGCCCCACCCACCGGCGCCCGGCGGCGCGGGAGGGGTGGCAATGCGGGGAGCCCGGCGGGGGTGGGGTAAACCGAACCCCCGGTCTCCGTGCGGGCACGATCGATCGGACGCGGCGCGGCCGGGAGTCTTGCCTCATGGACACCACCACGCAGCAGTTCTCCGGCCCCCTGAGCCGCCCCCACGGCCGCACCCGGACGGCCGGCCCGGCCGACCGCGTCCGCACGATCCTGCGCGAGCCGTTCCGCGCCGAGACCTGGCGGCGCACGGCGTACATCCTGCTCGCCCTCCCCGTCGCCCTCGTCTGCGTCCCGGTCGCACTCCTGGGCGGTCCGGCCGGCCGGATCCAGCGGGGTCTCGCCCGCCGGCTGCTGCGCATCGATGTCGACGAGGTGCCCCGCACCGGGCCCCTGGCCCTCGTGCACGCGGTGGTGACCATTCCGCTCGACCTGGCCGCCGCCGCCTTCACGGCCTACTTCTGGTTCGTCGCGGCGATCAACTGGGGCTTCCCCCTGCGGCCCGGCATCGACCCCTCCTCGTCCTGGGGCGGACCCACCATGGCAGGCGCCTGGGCGGTGCACGCCGCCGGCGGCGGAGTGGTGTTCCTCCTCCTCACCCCGTGGGTCGTCAAGGGGTTCACGGCGCTCCAGGCCCGGCTGGTCGCCGGCTTCCTGGGGGCGGACCGCTCGGGGCTCCCGCGCACGATCGCGCTCGCCCTGGGGGTCGCCGTACTGTGCTCGCTGGTCTCGATCCCCCTCATCCACCAGCTCTAGGCGGATCCCATGGAAGTGCGGCCGCTCGCGCGCACCCTGCTCCACGCCCTCATAGCGCTGCCCCTCGCCCTGCTGGGGTGGGCGGCGGTGGTGTGCGGCCTCGTGGCCGGCGGCGCACTGTCGGTCACCCCGGCCGGACCCTGGATCATCGCGCTGACGGCCCGCGGGGCGCTCGCCCTAGGCGGTCTGCAACGGTTCCTGAGTTCGACGCTGCTGGACACCCGTATCGATCCACCACCGCGCAGGGCGGAGCCCGGGGCGTTCGGCTGGCGGCGGGCGGTGCTCGGGGACCGGGCCGCCTGGCGGGCCGTGGGCTGCGCACTGGCCGCGCCACTGACGGCCGTACTGCCCTCGGCCGTCGCGGCGGCCGGCTGTGCGTACGGGGCGCTGCTCACCCTGCACCCGCTGCTGCGAAGGTGGAACTACCGGACGGTCCGGGAAGCCGGCGGTTCGACGCGAAGGGTGTCGCTGGAGATCGGCGGCGTCCAGTTCGACTCCTGGCCCATGTGGCTGGTCGTCGTGCCGGCCGGGATCACGCTGCTCGCGGTGACGCCCTGGCTGGTGCGCCGGGCCCTCGTCCCGCACCGGTGGCTGCTGCGGAGCCTGCTCGGTCCGGACGCGGCGGGGCAGCGGATCCGCACCCTGGAGGAGACCCGTGCCCAGGCCGTCGACGACGCCGCCGCCACACTGCGCCGGATCGAACGCGATCTGCACGACGGCACCCAGGCGCGGCTGGTGGGCCTCGGCATGCACCTGACGCTGATCGCCGAACTGGTCGCGGCCGACGCCGACCGCGACCGGGTCCTCGCAGTCGTCGAGACCGCACGGTCCAACGCCAAACAGGCGGTGGCCGACCTGCGCGTCCTGGTCAAGGGCATCCACCCGCCCGTACTGGACCAGGGCCTGGACACCGCGCTGGCCACGCTCGCCGCGGACAGCGTCCTGCCGGTGACCGTCACCACGGACATCGCCGAACGCCCCGCCCCGGCGCTGGAGTCGATCGCCTACTTCTGCGCCGCCGAACTGCTCACCAACGCCGTCAAGCACAGTGCCGCGTCCGAGGTCCGGGTGGCGGTGCGTGCGGCGGACGGGGTGCTGCGCCTGTCCGTACGGGACGACGGGCAGGGCGGGGCGACGGTCGGGGCGGGCAGCGGCCTGACCGGTCTGAGGGGCCGGGCCCGGACCGTCGACGGCACATTGACCTGCGAAAGTCCGGCCGGGGGTCCTACGGTGGTGACCGTCGTACTGCCCTACCGCCGAGCGCCGCAGCGTTGAACGAGAGACAAGGACCTTGCATGCGCGTCGTCATCGCCGAGGACTCCGCGATCCTGCGCGACGGCCTGGTGCAACTGCTCACCCTGCGCGGGGTGGAGGTGGTGGCCGCGGTCGAGGACGCGGAGGCGCTTCTGGCCGCCGTCGACGAACACCGCCCGGACGCCGCCGTGATCGACATCCGGCTGCCGCCCGGCCACACGGACGAGGGACTGCGCGCAGCGGTCACCATCCGGGGCGGGTGGCCCTCGGTGGGCGTGCTGATCTTCTCCCAGTACGTGGAGACGAGGTACGCGGCCCAGCTGCTCGGCGGCGGTGGCGGTCCGGGCGCGGGAGGTGTGGGCTACCTCCTCAAGGAACGCGTCGTGGACATCGGCGAGTTCGTGGACGCCCTGCACCGGGTCGCCGAGGGCGGCACCGCGCTGGATCCGGAGGTCGTCGCCCAGCTCTTCGGTGCCGCTCGCCGCGCTTCGGCGCTCGACGCGCTGACCCCCCGCGAGCGGGAGGTGCTGGGGCTGATGGCCCAGGGACGCGCCAACCGTTCGATCGCCGAGTCCTTCGTCGTGTCGGAGAGGGCCGTGGAGAAGCACGTGTCGAACATCTTTGCCAAGCTCGGCCTTCCGCCGTCGGAGGCCGGGCACCGGCGGGTGCTCGCGGTGCTGCGCTATCTGGAGGCGCCGACGGGGTGAGCGCCCCCTTTTTAGGGGCGGGCGGCCCCCGGCGGGCCGTCCGCGCCCACCAGTGCCATCCCGAGCGGCGTGCGTTCGTACAGCACCTGGTGACCGTACCGCCGCGAGGTGAGCAGCCCCGCGGCGCGCAGCACCGGCAGGTGCGCCGAGACCGAGGAGGCGGCGAGCGAGAGCCGGTGGGCCAGCGCGCTCGCTCCGGCCGGTTGGTCCAGGGCGCACAGCACATCGGCGCGGGCCCGGCCGAGCAACCGGGCGAGCGGGCCGGGGGTCCGGTCGGCGGCCTCCGTCCACAGACCGCCGATTCCGCGCTCGACCAGCACCTGCCAGGCCTGTCCGAGCAGGTCCGCCAACTGCCGGACCGACCGGGCCGGGTCGGCCGGCATCCGCTGCCCGGCCGCGGAGTGCAGGGCGCCCGGCTTGTCGGCGAGCGCTGTGTTGCCGCGACCCGTGCACCAGGTGATCGCGGCCTCGGGCGCCATCGGGACGGTGTGCACGCTGGTGCTGGTGCTGGTGCTGGAGGTCCGTAGAACAGGCGTCCGGTACCGAAGTGCGAGACGGAGCTGACCGCCATGTGACCAGTGGGTAAGGTCGTGCCGTGCCGAAGCCGCTCAGCCTGCCCTTCGATCCCATCGCCCGCGCCGAGGACCTCTGGCAGCGGCGCTGGGGACCGGTGCCCTCCATGGGCGCGATCACCTCGATCATGCGTGCGCAGCAGATCCTGCTGGCCGAGGTGGACGCGGTGGTCAAACCGTACGGGCTGACCTTCGCCCGGTACGAGGCGCTGGTCCTGCTCACCTTCTCCCAGGCGGGTGAGCTGCCGATGTCCAAGATCGGCGAGCGCCTCATGGTCCACCCGACGTCCGTGACCAACACCGTCGACCGGCTGGTGCGCTCCGGTCTGGTGGCCAAGCGGCCCAACCCCAACGACGGGCGCGGCACCCTCGCCTCCATCACCGACAAGGGCCGTGAGGTCGTCGAGGCGGCGACCGAGGACCTGATGGCGATGGACTTCGGGCTCGGAGTGTACGACGCCGAGGAGTGCGCCGAGATCTTCGCGATGCTGCGCCCGCTGCGGGTGGCGGCCCGGGACTTCGAGGACAAGTAGCCGAAGGGGCAGGGCGCCGCAAGATCGCCCGGGCTGTCCGGTTACGCTCGATGCCATGAAACGCAGTGTGCTCACCCGCTACCGGGTGATGGCCTATGTCACCGCCGTCATGTTGCTGGTGCTGTGCACCTGCATGGTCTTCAAGTACGGCTTCGACACCGGTGAGGGGCTGACGCTCGTCGTCTCCCAGATCCACGGTGTCCTCTACATCATCTACCTGGTCTTCGCCTTCGACCTCGGTTCCAAGGCGAAGTGGCCGGTCGGCAAGCTGTTGTGGGTGCTGATCTCCGGCACGATCCCGACGGCCGCGTTCTTCGTCGAGCGCAAGGTCGTCCGCGAGGTCGAGCCGCTCGTCACGGACGGCTCGGCGCGGCCCGTACAGGTCTGACGGCCGTCACCCCGAACCGCCCCGCGCGAAGCGCCGGGCGGTTTGCCATCGACATTTACTAGGACGTCCTAGTAAATTTGTACGCATGGACGCTGACGCGATCGAGGAAGGCCGCCTCCGCTGGCAGGCCCGTTACGACAAGGCCCGCAAGCGTGAGGCGGACTTCACCACACTCTCCGGGGACCCGGTGGAGCCCGTGTACGGGCCCCGCCCCTCGGACTCGTACGAGGGCTTCGAGAGGATCGGCTGGCCCGGCGAGTACCCCTTCACCCGGGGGCTGTACCCGACCGGCTACCGAGGCCGCACCTGGACCATCCGCCAGTTCGCCGGCTTCGGCAACGCCGAGCAGACCAACGAGCGCTACAAGACCATCCTGGCCAACGGCGGCGGCGGCCTCAGTGTCGCCTTCGACATGCCGACCCTGATGGGACGCGACTCCGACGACCCCCGCTCGCTCGGTGAGGTCGGCCACTGCGGCGTCGCCATCGACTCCGCCGCCGACATGGAGGTCCTGTTCCAGGACATCCCGCTCGGCGACGTCACCACCTCGATGACGATCAGCGGGCCCGCCGTCCCCGTCTTCTGCATGTACCTCGTCGCCGCCGAACGCCAGGGCGTCGACCCCGCCGTGCTCAACGGCACCCTGCAGACCGACATCTTCAAGGAGTACATCGCCCAGAAGGAGTGGCTCTTCCAGCCCGAGCCGCACCTGCGCCTCATCGGCGACCTGATGGAGCACTGCGCCCGCGACATCCCGGCCTACAAGCCGCTCTCGGTCTCCGGGTACCACATCCGCGAGGCCGGGGCGACGGCCGCGCAGGAGCTCGCCTACACCCTCGCCGACGGCTTCGGTTACGTGGAGCTGGGTCTCTCCCGCGGCCTCGACGTCGACACCTTCGCCCCCGGCCTCTCCTTCTTCTTCGACGCGCACCTCGACTTCTTCGAGGAGATCGCCAAGTTCCGCGCCGCGCGCAGGATCTGGGCCCGCTGGATGAAGGAGACGTACGGCGCCAGGACCGACAAGGCGCAGTGGCTGCGGTTCCACACCCAGACCGCCGGAGTCTCGCTCACGGCCCAGCAGCCGTACAACAACGTCGTACGGACCGCGGTCGAGGCGCTCTCCGCCGTCCTCGGCGGCACCAACTCGCTGCACACCAACGCATTGGACGAGACGCTCGCACTCCCCTCCGAGCAGGCTGCCGAGATCGCCCTGCGCACCCAGCAGGTGCTCATGGAGGAGACCGGCGTCGCCAACGTCGCCGACCCGCTGGGCGGTTCCTGGTACGTCGAACAGCTCACCGACCGCATCGAGGCCGACGCCGAGAAGATCTTCGAGCAGATCAGGGAGCGTGGCACCCGGGCGCACGCCGACGGCAGGCACCCCATCGGGCCCATGACCTCCGGCATCCTGCGCGGTATCGAGGACGGCTGGTTCACCGGCGAGATCGCCGAATCCGCCTTCCGCTACCAGCAGTCGCTCGAGAAGGGCGAGAAGCGGGTCGTCGGCGTCAACGTCCACCACGGATCCGTCACCGGCGACCTCGAGATCCTGCGGGTCAGCCACGAGGTGGAGCGCGAGCAGGTCCGCGCGCTCGGCGGGCGCAAGGAGGCCCGCGACGACGCGAAGGTCCGCGGCGCGCTCGACGCGATGCTGGCCGCCGCGCGCGACGGCTCGAACATGATCGGCCCGATGCTCCAGGCCGTGCGCGCGGAGGCGACCCTCGGCGAGATCTGCGGAGTCCTGCGCGACGAGTGGGGCGTCTACACCGAACCGCCGGGCTTCTGACGCCGCTTCCGACGCCCGGTTCCGCGTCCGGAGTACCTACGCGGAAGCCGCTCCCAGTCCCGAGAGCAGCAGCAGTGTGAAGCGCCGGGCCCAGGCACAGTCGACGGGCTCGGCGCTCACCAGCGCCCGGTGCACCACGGCGCCGGCGATCACATCGAAGATCAGGTCGGCGGTGCGGGCCGCCACGGCGGGATCCGGCTCGGCGGGCAGTTCGCCACGCTCCTGGGCGCGTTCGCGGCCCTGGAGGACCAGCCGCTTCTGCCGCGCCACGATCGAGTTCCTGATCCTGTCCCGCAGCGCTTCGTCCCGGGTCGACTCCGCGACGACCGCCATCAGCGCCGTCTTCGTCTCGGGCCGCTCCAGCAATGCCGCGAACTGCAGTACGACGGCCTCGACATCGGCCGCCAGGCTGCCCAGGTCGGGCAGCTCCAGCTCGTCGAAGAGAACCGCGACCGCGTCCACGACCAGCTCGTTCTTGCCGGCCCAGCGGCGGTAGAGGGTCGTCTTGGCGACCCCGGCCCGCGTCGCCACATCACTCATCGTCAGCTTGGACCAGCCGAGGTCGACCAGCGACGCACGGGTCGCCTCGAGGATCGCGGTATCGGCCGCGGCGCTGCGCGGACGTCCGGATCGGGCGGGTTCTGGGGGGCTGTCGCTGAGCATGCGGCGACCATACCGGCCGGTAAGTACCACTGACCGGCCCCGGTGCCCGTGAGACAGATCACCGGGCACTCTTGCCCGGGAGGGGGTGGAGGCAGTTACGCTACGGGTCGTAGCGTAAGAACGGCGGCTCGCCCGCCGTGGCGCCACACCGATCGACGACCACAGTGCCGGGTGGGGACCCGGCGTAGAAGTACGGGGTTTTCAGGGCCTCGGAGCCGTATCCGTCCGCGGGCCCCGCACACCGGCGTGGCTGCGGACGGACACGGTTCGCGGATCGCTTTTCGCAACAGTGCGCCCAGGGGGGAGGATGTACGTATGCAGCCTAGGAACATGTCCATGAGCGGCGTCGTCGACCTCGCCGCTGTGAAGGCGGCCGGCGAGGCCAAGGCGAAGGCGGAGCAGGCCCGCGCGGAGTCTGCCCGGCAGGGTGGTGGCGGTGCCGTGCCCCCCGCCTCCCTGGTGTTCGACGTCGACGAAGCCGGCTTCGAGACCGACGTCCTCCAGCGCTCCACCGAAGTGCCCGTCGTCATCGACTTCTGGGCCGAGTGGTGCGAACCGTGCAAGCAGCTCGGCCCGCTCCTGGAGCGCCTCGCCGCCGAGTACAACGGCCGCTTCGTGCTGGCCAAGGTCGACGTCGACGCCAACCAGATGCTGATGCAGCAGTTCGGGATCCAGGGCATCCCGGCGGTCTTCGCCGTGGTGGCCGGACAGGCCCTCCCCCTCTTCCAGGGGGCTGCGCCCGAGAGCCAGATCCGGCAGACGCTGGACCAGCTGATCCAGGTCGGCGAGGAGCGCTTCGGCCTCACCGGGATCGTCGTCGACCAGGACGCCGCGGCCGCAGCCGAGGACGGCGTCCCGGCCGAGGTGCCCGCGGGGCCGTACGACGCGCTGCTGGAGGCCGCCGCGCAGGCGCTGGACGCCAACGACTTCGGCGGCGCCGTCCAGGCGTACAAGAACGTGCTCTCCGACGACCCGGCCAACATCGAGGCCAAGCTGGGTCTCGCGCAGGCCGAGCTCCTCGGCCGGGTCGCGGGCACGGACCCGCAGCAGGTCCGCAAGGAGGCCGCGGAGAATGCGGCCGATCCGGCCGCCCAGATGGCCGCCGCCGACCTGGACCTCGTGGGCGGTCACGTCGAGGACGCCTTCGGCCGGCTGGTCGAGACGGTCCGGCGCACCTTCGGTGACGACCGTGACGCGGTGCGGGTGAGGCTCCTGGAGCTTTTCGAGGTCATCGGCCCCGAGGACCCCAGGGTCGCCGCCGCGCGGACCGCCCTGGCGCGTGTCTTGTTCTGATGTGACAACACGGCCGTGGTGCCTACCGGGCACTGCGGCCGTTTTCGCGGGCGAACGACAACGAATGCCAGCGCTTTACCAAATCTTGACAAAAGTACGCGCTGTTACTGGCAGTAAAGCGGTCGTCAGGATCTGTCCGGTTAAGCGCCTCAATCCTCCCATTCGGACGTCCCTTTGATGCCACCCTGTGTGGCCGGGCGGTATCGCGCTGTCGCACGCCGGTTATCGGGTCGTTACTAGCGGGTAACGACCCCCCTTGTGTCGCGGCCGGGAATGCACCACGATCGGCCACGCTCGGTCCAATACCCGCCAGTCCGGCCACCAGTCGGTGCAGGCGGCCTGTTGGTTCCCCACCGGGTGGTCGGCGCCGATGGCGCCGATCGCGGACAGGGGGGTTCCTGCCCCTGGGCAGGGCCTGTCCGAACCGGCTGCGCAGACGCGCGGCCAGTGGTTGTCGCTCGGGGGTGATCGCCGGTGATCCGGATGCGGTACACGCCTCCGGTCCGGGCGCTCTCCTTCCCGAGGACGTAGCACTTCTCCCATCCCAGGGCGGGCACCGAGCCCGTACCGGAGATGTACGTCCGAGAAGGAGGAAATTAATGAGTTCCCAGGTTCGCGGTGGGACGAGATGGAAGCGTTTCGCTCTGGTCATGGTGCCGAGCGTCGTCGCGACCGCCGCTGTCGGTGTCGGGCTGGCGCAGGGTGCGCTCGCCGCGTCGTTCAGCGTCTCCGGCCAGAGCTTCAAGGTCTCCACCGACAAGCTCGTCGGTGAGGACTTCGTCCAGTACGGCAGCGTCGCTGTCGGCAAGGACCTCAAGGGCAACGACGCGGCGCACCCGGTGGCCGTGTCGGGCTTCAGCAAGGCCACGATCACCAACATGTGCCAGTCGGTGGTCACCCCCGACCTGCCCTTCGGTCTCGGCAGTGTCAGCCTTCAGCTGAAGGCCGGCACCGACCCGAAGAAGCCGGTCGAGGCGACCAACCTGTACCTCGACGTCGCCCAGCTCGACACGGACGCGTACTTCGAGAACATCGACATCGGCGTCGCGGCCGGTTCGGTCGGCAAGCCCGGCATCCAGTCCGGCACGGAGAAGGCCGTCAACCCGTACGGCTTCTCCCAGCGCGCCAAGGTGGCGACGCTGTCCGACGTGAAGCAGACGGCGTGGGCGACCACCGCCGGTACCTTCAAGCTGAGCAACCTGAGCCTGAGGCTGCACAAGGGCGTCAAGGAGTGCTTCTAAGCACTCGCCGGGGTGGCCGGAGTGCTCGCTGAGAGCCTTCGGCCGCCCACCCCTTCTCTTCTCACAGCAGTACCGGTTCCAGGGAGCTGTTTTCCATGAGCCCCGAGTCCACAGGGCAGAACGAGCATTACCTCACCGTCTTCCGGCGGGGATTCCGCACCTGGCGGGGTAACCGGCCGTTCTGGGCGGGCCTGTTCACCATCATGGGTGGTGTACCCATCGCGTACTTCCCGTACGCGAACATGCACCTCGGCAACATGACGATCGCGATGTCCACCACCGCCGGTGCCGGGTCGCTGATCATCGGAATACTGCTCATCACGCTCGGTCTCACGATGTGGTTCCACCACATCGTGCGGGTGTTCGCCGGTGTCGCCGCGATCCTGCTGGCCCTGATCTCGATACCGGTGGCCAACATCGGCGGCTTCCTCATCGGCTTCGTCTTCGCCCTCCTCGGCGGAGCTCTGTCCGTCTCCTGGGTTCCCGGTGAGCCCGCGCGGAACGAGGCCGCGCTCGGCGGGCAGATCCCCGCCGGCATGTCCCCCGTGCCCCCGCAGCCGCAGGGCGGGCACTCCGTGGACGCGTTCCCGGGGGCGGCCGTTCCCCAGCAGCAGACCGTCGGGTTCGACAAGGCGTCAGAGGCCGAAGGAGGAAGGCATCGTGCGGGGTGACGACGTACAGCCGGTGAACTCGTACTCGGACGACGGCCTGAGTGGGCGCAGGGGACCACGCCACGCCGCTCCCAAGAAGTCGCTGCTGACGAAGCTGCACATGCCGACGGGCAAGAAGGCGTTCGCGCTGGCCGCGATGCCGACGGCCGTCTTCGTGGGCATGGGACTCACCCCCAGGCTCGCGATGGCCGAGGACAGCACCGACATCCCCTTCGCCCCCGGGCCCTGCGTGACCCGATCCGACGAGCCGAGTGAGTCGCCGGAGCCGGACGCGACGCCCACCCCGAGTGCCACGCCCTCGGGCGAGTCCGACACGGGCGAGAAGCCCGCAGGGGACGAGAAGCCCGCAGGGGACGAGACGGCCGAAGGTGACGGGGAGTCCGGCGAGGACGGGGCCGCGGCTCCGAAGCCCACCGCCTCCACGAGCCCGGGCACGCCCGAGGCGGACGGCACGGCCGGCAAGAAGGCCGCGGCGACGCCCGAGGTCACGCCCACCCCCGCCAAGTCGACGAATCCCCTCGACCCGCTGGGTGTCGGAGACGCGCTCAAGGACCTCCTCGACGGGCCGGACGAGGAGACGGCGAGCCCGTCCCCCTCGCCCACCACGAAGTCCCCGGAACCGGCGGACACGGCCACCACGAGGCCGGCCGGGGAATCCACCGAGGAGCAGTCCGCGCAGAAGGCCACCGAGAAGGCCGAGGCGGAGGCCGACAAGACCGCCGACGCCATCCGGGACGCCGCCGAGAAGGCGGGCAAGGACGTCGAGGAGCTCGAGGACGACGTCAAGGGCCTCGACGCCGTGAAGGACGAGGACATCCCGGACGGCGCCAAGGAGCCGTTCCCGTGCCCGACCGCCGACCCGGAGGCACTCGCCGCGGCCGATCTGGAGCAGGGCATCCCGCTGCTCCCGAACGACCCGTGGATCCTCGAGTCGTCGCGGCTCACGCTCAGCGGGCTCGACTACGCGGGCATCGTCGAGGTGCGCAAGGGTGACGGCAGCACCAAGAAGGTGCTGAAGTTCACCGCGAGCTCCGTGGACATCCAGGACCTGCACCAGCTGACCACGGGCCCGGCCGGCACCACCGGCCACGTCAAGGCACGTGAGGGCTCGACGTCCACCATCCGCAACGGCACGGTGACGATGTACACGGAGGAGCTGAAGGGCAACCTCTTCGGCATCATCCCGATCACGTTCAGCCCGCAGACCCCGCCGCCGCTGAACGTACCCTTCGCCTTCTTCACCGACGTGAAGGTGACGCAGGCAGGCCAGTTCGGCGGCTCGCTCAGGATCCCCGGGCTGCAGAACTACTTCACCGGCGGCAACAGCTAGCCACCGGTACCCAGGACACGGTCCGGGAGCCGCACAGAGCTGTGGGCCGTACCCCTCGCGGGGGTACGGCCCACAGTCACGCCGTACGGGGCTCTCAGGCGCGTTCGCCGCTCAGGTGGTGCACCCGGACCATGTTGGTGGTGCCGGGGACGCCGGGGGGCGAACCGGCCGTGATGACCATGGTGTCGCCGTCGTTGTAGCGGTTCAGCTTGAGCAGCTCCGCGTCGACGAGGTCGACCATCGCGTCCGTGTTGTCCACGTGCGGGACGACGTAGGACTCCACGCCCCAGCTCAGCGCGAGCTGGTTGCGGGTGGCCTCCTCGGTGGTGAAGGCGAGGATCGGCTGCGCGGCGCGGTAACGGGAGAGGCGGCGGGCCGTGTCACCGGACTTGGTGAACGCGACCAGTGCCTTGCCGTCCAGGAAGTCCGCGATCTCGGCGGCGGCGCGGGCGACCGAACCGCCCTGCGTACGCGGCTTCTTGCCCGGCACCAGCGGCTGGAGGCCCTTGGACAGCAGCTCCTCCTCGGCGGCGACCACGATCTTCGACATCGTCTTGACCGTCTCGATCGGGTACGCGCCGACGGAGGACTCCGCCGACAGCATGACCGCGTCCGCACCGTCCAGGATCGCGTTGGCGACGTCGGACGCCTCGGCGCGCGTGGGCCGCGAGTTGGTGATCATCGACTCCATCATCTGGGTCGCCACGATCACCGGCTTGGCATTGCGGCGGCACAGCTCGATGAGGCGCTTCTGCACCATCGGGACCTTCTCGAGCGGATACTCGACGGCCAGGTCACCGCGGGCGACCATGACACCGTCGAAGGCGGCGACGACGCCCTCCATGTGCTCGACGGCCTGCGGCTTCTCCACCTTGGCGATGACGGGGACGCGGTGGCCCTCCTCGTCCATCACCTTGTGGACGTCCTTGACGTCCTCGGCGTCCCGGACGAAGGACAGGGCGACCATGTCGCATCCCATCCGCAGGGCGAACCGCAGGTCCTCGACGTCCTTCTCGGACAGCGCGGGGACGTTGACCGCCGCACCCGGGAGGTTGATCCCCTTGTGGTCGGAGATGACACCGCCCTCGATGACGATGGTGGTGACCCGGGGGCCGTCCACCGAGACGACCTTGAGCTCGACGTTGCCGTCGTTGATCAGGATCGGGTCGCCCTTGGTGACGTCGCCGGGCAGACCCTTGTAGGTCGTGCCGCAGATCGACTTGTCGCCGGGGACGTCCTCGGAGGTGATGACGAACTCGTCCCCGCGGACCAGCTCGACGGGACCCTCGGCGAACTTCGCGAGGCGGATCTTCGGGCCCTGGAGGTCGGCGAGCACGCCGACCGCGCGGCCGGTCTCGGCGGCGGCCTTGCGGACCCGGTCGTAACGGCCTTGGTGCTCCTCGTGGGTACCGTGACTGAAGTTGAAACGGGCCACGCTCATGCCGGCCTCGATCAGAGCGACGAGCTGCTCATGGGAGTCGACGGCGGGACCGAGGGTGCAGACGATTTTGGAACGGCGCATGAGGCGGATCCTATCGGTTTGTTTCGCTGCGGAATATTCCGTCTGGTGGAAGATACAAAGGGGCGCGGGCCCGCTCAGTTGTGGACCAGGGCGAAGGCCTGGCCGGCGATCTCCAGCTCCTCGTCCGTGGGCACCACGGCCACGGCCACCCGGGCGCCGTCGGGGGAGATCAGCCGCGGCTCGCCGGACCGTTCGGCGTTCCGGTCCGCGTCCACCGCGAGGCCGAACCCTTCCAGTCCCGCGATCGCAGCCTCCCGCACCGGAGCCGAGTTCTCCCCGACGCCGGCCGTGAAGACGACGGCGTCCACCCGGCCGAGGACCGCCGAATAGGCGCCGATGTACTTCTTCAGCCGGTGGACGTAGATGGCGAACGCGAGCGCCGCGCGCTCGTCGCCCTCGTCCACGCGCCGGCGGATCTCCCGCATGTCGTTGTCACCGCACAGACCCACCAGCCCGCTCTTCTTGTTCAGCAGTACGTCGATCTCGTCGGCCGACATCCCCGCCACCCGCTTGAGGTGGAAGGTGACCGCCGGATCGATGTCTCCCGACCGCGTACCCATGACCAGCCCTTCCAAGGGGGTCAGTCCCATGGACGTCTCCACGCACCGGCCGCCCGCCACCGCTGAGGCCGACGCGCCGTTGCCCAGGTGCAGCACGATCACGTTCACGTCCGCCACCGGCCGGCCCAGCAGCTCGGCCGCCCGGCGCGAGACGTACGCGTGCGAGGTGCCGTGGAAACCGTAGCGGCGGATGCGGTGCGCGTCCGCGGTCTCCACGTCGATCGCGTACCGCGCGGCGTGCTCCGGCATCGTCGTGTGGAACGCCGTGTCGAAGACGGCGACCTGCGGCAGGTCCGGGCGCAGCGCCTGGGCGGTGCGGATGCCGGTGATGTTCGCCGGGTTGTGCAGGGGGGCCACCGGGACCAGGCGCTCGATCTCCGTCAGCACCTCGTCGGTGACGACGGTGGGTTCCGTGAACTTCAGCCCGCCGTGCACGACCCGGTGGCCGATCGCCGCCAGCTCGGGGGAGTCCAGGCCGATCCCGTCGGCCGCGAGCTCTTCGGCGGCGGCCTTCAGGGCCTGCTCGTGGTCGGCGATCCGGCCGGTCCGCTCACGGGTCCCGCCCGCCGCCGGCGTGTGCACCAGCCGGGAGGCCGCCTCGCCGATCCGCTCGACCAGGCCGGTCGCCAGCCGCGACCGGTCGCGCATGTCCAGGAGCTGGTACTTCACCGACGAGGAGCCGGAGTTGAGGACGAGTACGCGGTGGGCGTCATTCATGGGGCGCGAACCTTCACTGGTCGGATCGGTGGTCATCGGTGTCACTTCTCGCCCTGCGCCTGGATCGCCGTGATGGCCACCGTGTTGACGATGTCCTGCACCAGCGCCCCGCGCGACAGGTCGTTGACCGGCTTGCGCAGTCCCTGCAGCACCGGGCCCACCGCGACGGCGCCCGCCGAACGCTGCACCGCCTTGTAGGTGTTGTTGCCGGTGTTGAGGTCCGGGAAGACCAGCACGGTCGCGCGGCCCGCGACCTCCGACGCCGGCAGCTTCGTCGCCGCGACCGTGGGCTCGACCGCGGCGTCGTACTGGATCGGGCCCTCGATCCGCAGGTCCGGTCGCGACGCGCGTACCCGCTCCGTGGCCTGGCGCACCTTGTCGACGTCGACGCCGGTGCCCGAGGTGCCCGTCGAGTACGACAGCATCGCGATCCGGGGTTCCACGCCGAAGCGCGCCGCGGTGACCGCGGACTGCACCGCGATGTCCGCGAGCTGTTCCGCGTCGGGATCCGGGTTGACCGCGCAGTCGCCGTACACCAGGACCCTGTCGGCGAGGCACATGAAGAAGACCGAGGACACGATCGATGCGTCCGGCTTGGTCTTGATGATCTCGAAGGCCGGGCGGATCGTCGCCGCGGTGGAGTGCACCGAGCCGGAGACCATGCCGTCGGCGAGGCCCTCCTGGACCATCAGCGTGCCGAAGTAATTGACGTCCGAGACGACGTCGTACGCGAGCTCGACCGTCACTCCGCGGTGCGCGCGCAGCAGGGCGTACTGCTCGGCGAAGCCCTGGCGGAGCTCGGAGGTCCGGGGGTCGATCAGCTGGGTCCCGGCCAGATCGACACCGAGGTCGGCGGCCTTCTTGCGGATGACGTCCACGTCGCCGAGGAGCGTCAGGTCGCAGACGTCGCGCCGCAGCAGCACCTCGGCGGCGCGCAGGACGCGCTCCTCCGTGCCCTCGGGGAGGACGACCCGGCGGCGGTCCGAGCGGGCCTGTTCGAGGAGTTCGTGCTCGAACATCATCGGGGTGACCCGGCCGCTGCGGGCCACCGAGATCCGCTCCAGCAGGGCCCCGGTGTCCACATGGCGCTCGAAGAGGCCGAGCGCCGTCTCCGCCTTGCGGGGCGTGGCCGCGTTCAGCTTGCCCTCCAGGGCGAAGAGCTCGCCCGCGGTGGGGAACGAGCCCCCGGCGACCGCGACGACCGGGGTGCCCGGGGCCAGGCGGGCGGCCAGCCTGAGTATCTCCTCGCCGGGTCGCTCGTCCAGGGTCAGCAGGAGGCCCGCGATGGGCGGTGTGCCGGCACTGTGCGCCGCGAGGGAGCCGACGACCAGGTCGGCCCGGTCGCCGGGGGTGACGACGAGGCAGCCCGGGGTGAGCGCCTTGAGGAGGTTGGGCAGCATCGCGCCGCCGAAGACGAAGTCCAGCGCGTCGCGGGCGAGCCCCGAGTCGTCGCCGAGGAGCACCGTCCCGCCCAGTGCGGCGGTGATCTGGGCGACGGTGGGCGCGGAGAGCGCCGGATCGTCGGGGAGGACCGAGCAGGGGACGGGGAGGGTGGCCGCCAGCCGCTCCGCCATGTCCGCGCGGTCGCCGGACGCCACCCGGTTCACGATCATCGCCAGGACGTCGCAGCCGAGCCCGGTGTAGGCCCGGTAGGCGTTGCGCGTCTCGGCCCGTACGGACTCCGCGTCCTGGCCCTGGCCGCCGACGACCGCGATCACCGAGGCGCCGAACTCGTTGGCGAACCGCGCGTTGAGGGCCAGCTCGTCCGGGAGCTGGGTGGCGGCGAAGTCGCTGCCGAGGACCAGCACCACCTCGTAGTCGCGGGCCACCCGGTGGAAGCGCTCGACGAGCCGGGAGACGAGCTCGTCGGTCCCCTTCTCGGCCTGGATCGCGGAGGCCTCGTGGTAGTCCAGGCCGTAGACGGTCTCCGGGCTCTGCGAGAGCCGGTAGCGGGCGCGCAGCAGCTCGAAGAGCCGATCGGGCCCGTCGTGGACCAGCGGCCGGAAGACACCGACCCGGTCCACCTGACGCGTCAGTAGCTCCATGACTCCCAGATCGACGACCTGACGGCCGTCTCCCCGGTCGATCCCGGTCACGTACACGCTGCGCGCCACGCGTGCTCTCCCGTCCTGTTTGGCTGACATTGCCCCCTTGACGATACCTACGGGGGCAGGTCCGTCGCCCGCCGGGAAGGGCCCGCAGCGGGCGGGGGCGGGCCGCCCGGGCCCCCGCCCCCGCCCGGTCCCCCAGGAGCCGAAAGCGCGGGTGCCGGAGACGGCGTGGGACAATCGTGGTGGCTCACGGTACGGGGGTCTCTTCGAGGGGTCCCCGGAAGGCATGGCACTAACGAGCAGGAGACAGAGCAGGATGCGCATCGGAATTCTCACCGCAGGCGGCGACTGTCCAGGCCTGAACGCCGTGATCCGATCGGTCGTGCACCGCGCCGTGGTGGGCCACGGCGACGAGGTGATCGGCTTCGAGGACGGGTTCAAGGGCCTGCTCGACGGTCACTTCCGCCCCCTGGACCTCAATGCGGTCAGCGGCATCCTGGCCCGCGGCGGCACGATCCTCGGCTCGGCCAGGCTGGAGCGCGACCGTCTCCGCGAGGCCGCGGAGAACTGCGAGGAACTCTCCCGCCGTTACGGCATCGACGCCCTCATCCCCATCGGCGGCGAGGGCACGCTCACGGCGGCACGGATGCTGTCGGACGCCGGAATGCCCGTCGTCGGCGTCCCGAAGACCATCGACAACGACATCTCCGCGACCGACCGGACCTTCGGGTTCGACACGGCCGTGGGCGTCGCCACCGAGGCCATAGACCGCCTCAAGACCACAGCCGAGTCGCACCAGCGGGTCATGGTCGTCGAGGTCATGGGCCGGCACGCGGGCTGGATCGCGCTGGAGTCCGGCATGGCCGGCGGTGCCCACGGCATCTGCCTGCCGGAGCGGCACTTCCAGGTCGACGACCTGGTCAAGATGGTCGAGGAACGCTTCGCGCGCGGCAAGAAGTTCGCCGTCATCTGTGTCGCCGAGGGCGCGCACCCGGCCGAGGGCTCCATGCCGTACGCCAAGGGCGCGATCGACCAGTTCGGGCACGAGCGCTTCCAGGGCATCGGCAACCGTCTCGCCGTCGAGCTGGAACTGCGCCTCGGCAAGGAGGCGCGACCGGTCATCCTCGGCCACGTGCAGCGCGGTGGCACGCCGACCGCGTACGACCGGGTGCTCGCGACCCGCTTCGGCTGGAACGCGGTGGAGGCCGTGCACCGCGGTGACTTCGGCCGCATGACGGCTCTGCGCGGTACCGACATCGTGATGGCCCCCCTCGCGGACGCCGTGACCCGGCTGAAGACCGTGCCGAGCGACCGGATGTACGAGGCCGAGTCGGTCTTCTGACCGGCCCCCGCCCCGGGTGAGGCCCGGCGGCCCGTCCCTCCCCGCGGACCCGTCCTCCCCGCGGAGGGGCAGGGCCGCCCGGCCGGGGGACAGGTCCGTCCGGCCGCGGGCCGGTGGGCCGGGGCGGCGGGACGGGGTCAGATGCCCGCCGTGCGCCAGAACTGCTCGACCACCCGGTCCAGGAACTCCCGGCCGGCCTCGCCCGTCGTCGCCGAACGGTCCCGGCCGGTCGTGTTCCAGCTGAGTGTCGACACCATCAGACCCTGGTAGTCGGTGTGCAGCTGCTCCAGCACGTCCTGCACCAGGACCCGGTCCAGGGGCACGAGCTTGGCCACCGGCCGGACGTAGGCCTGCCAGCGCGTGGTCACCGCCCTGGTCAGCAGTTCCGACAGCTCCTCGTTCCGGCCGGTCGCCGTGAGGAACTGTGCCGCCGACAGGTCCAGCGCCTCGCAGAGGGCCAGCGCCTGGCGTTCGTTGCCGCGCCAGCGGCCCGTCTCCTCGATGCGCAGGTACGCGGCGGCCGTCATCCCGAGGGTCCGCGCGAGGCCGTCCACCGCGACGTCCCGGGCCATGCGGTGTTCGCGCAAGGTGCTCGCGGCGGCCAGCAGTTCACCGGGGGCGCACCAGAGCACGCCTGCCAGAGCCGTCAGCTCGCGTTCGCCGGGCAGCGCGACACCGCGTTCCCAGGCCATCACCGTCTCGGCGGTGATCTGGAGTCCGTACTGGGCGCCGAGCCCGTACGCAACATGGCCGGGAGCCATTCCCAGTGCCTCGCGGAGTCGGCGCGCGGCGGGGGCATTGAAGGGCGGGGTGGGGTGCACGGCCCCACCGTAGAAGGAAGAGAACCGCCTGGCTACAGGCTGTTCCTATCAGTTCACCCTTCGTGCGATCCTCCTAATGGCACGGCCATGAAGCCCTCGGGAGCATCAGCGAGTTTCGGCCACCCACCGATAATGCAACTCGGGTCGGCCCACCTGGCCGTAACTGGGCCGCCGCTCGGCGCGGCCCGCCGTCACCAGGTGCTCCAGATAGCGGCGCGCGGTGATCCGGGAGATCCCCAGCTCCTCCCCGGCCGCCGACGCGGTCAGGCCCTCCGCGGACGCCCGCAGCGCCGTCGTCACCGCCTCCAGGGTCGGCCCGCTCAGCCCCTTGGGCAACGTGGCCGGCTGGGTGACCCGTAGCGCGCCCAGCGCCCGGTCCACCTCCTCCTGACCGCTCGCCTCACCGGCAGCCGCCCGGAACTCGGCGTACCGCACGAGCCGGTCCCTCAGGGTGGGATAGGTGAAGGGCTTCAGCACGTACTGCACGACACCGAGCGACACGCCCTCCCGCACCACCGCCAGGTCACGCGCCGACGTCACCGCGATCACATCGGCGCCGTGCCCGGCGGCCCGCAGCGAGCGCAGCAGCTGCAGGCCGTGCCCGTCGGGCAGGTACAGGTCCAGCAGCAGCAGGTCCACCGGCATCCGCTCCAGCGCCCGTACGGCCGCCGCCCGGGTGTGGGCGACGGCGGCCACCTCGAAGCCCGGCACCCGGCCCACGTACAGCTCATGGGCGTCCGCGGCGACCGGGTCGTCCTCCACGATCAGCACCCGGATCATGCGGTGACCGCCTGCGCCGGCCGGCCGGTGAGGGGCAGCCGCACCGTGAACTCGGCTCCGCCGTCCGCCGACCGCCCCAAGGTGACCGTCCCCCCGTTGCGGTGGGCCGCCTGCCGGACGAGCGCCAGCCCCAGGCCGCGGCCCGCACCGTGCGTCGTCCAGCCGCGCCGGAACACCTCGTCCGCGTCGTCCGGGCCGATGCCCGCGCCCGTGTCCGCCACCCGCAGCAGCAGGCCGCCCGCGTCGGTCAGCGCCGTCACGGTGACGAGGGCGCGCGTCGTGGAGCGCTGGGCCGGTACGGCCGCGCCCCCGCCCGCCGCCGAGCCCCCCGTCGACGCCTCCGACGCGGCGTCCACCGCGTTGTCGATCAGGTTGCCGAGGATCGTCACCAGGTCGCGCGGCGGGAGCGAATGCGGCAGCGCCCCGTCGTCGATCAGGCTGTCCTCCCCGAGCACCAGCTCCACACCGCGCTCGTTCGCCTGCGCCGCCTTGCCGAGGAGCAGCGCGGCCAGCACCGGCTCACCGACCGCGCCGACGACCCGGTCGGTGAGGACCTGGGCCAGCTCCAGCTCCGCCGTCGCGAACTCCACCGCCTCCTCGACCCGGCCCAGCTCGATCAGCGACACCACGGTGTGCAGCCGGTTCGCGGCCTCGTGCGCCTGGGAGCGCAGTGCCTGCGTGAAACCGCGCTCGGAGTCGAGCTCGCCCGACAGCGCCTGCAGCTCCGTGTGGTCCCGCAGGGTCACCACCGTGCCGCGCTGCTCGCCGCCGACGACGGGACTGGTGTTCACGACGATCACCCGGTCCGCCGTCAGGTGGACCTCGTCGACGCGCGGCTCGGACGCGAGCAGCGCCCCGGTCAGCGGTGCGGGCAGCTCGAGCCGGTCGACCGTCCGCCCGACCGCTTCCGGTCCGAGGCCGAGCAGCTCCCGGCCGGCGTCGTTGACCAGCGCGATCCGGCGCTGTCCGTCCAGCATCAGCAGCCCCTCACGCACCGCGTGCAGCGTGGCCTCGTGGTAGTCGTGCATCCGGCTCAGCTCCTGGGCGTTCATCCCGTGCGTGTGCCGCCGCAGTCGCGCGTTGATGACGTACGTGCCGAGGCCTCCGAGGGCCAGCGCACCGCCCGCCGCCGCGGCCAGCGCGCCGAGCTGCTCCCGCACCTGGGTGGAGACCCGCTCGACGGTGATGCCCGCACTGACGAGTCCCACGACCGCGCTGCCGTCGAGGATCGGCGTCACGACCCGTATCGAGGGTCCCAGCGTGCCGGTGTACGTCTCCGTGAAGGTCCGGCCGCGCAGGGCCTGCTCGGTGTGCCCGATGAAGGGCCTGCCGATCTGGGAGGGGTCCGGGTGCGTCCAGCGGACGCCGTCCGGGTCCATGATCGTGACGAAGGCGATCCCGGTGTCCGCCCGGACCCGCTCCGCGTACGGCTGGAGTGCGGCGGACGGGTGGGGGGTACGGATCGCCTCCCGTACGGACGGCGATCCGGCCATCGCGAGCGCGACACCCCGCACCTGGCGGGCCGCGGTCTCCTCCGCCTGCGCCCGGCCCGAGGCGTACGCGAAGAAGGCGCACCCGGCCACGACCAGGGCCACCAGCAGGGCCTGCATCGCGAAGAGCTGGCCGGCCAGGCTGCGGGGGCGGGTACGGGGGAGGCGCATGGCTCCCAGTCTGCCTGGCGGCACGCACCGGCCCAAGGTGGCTCGAAAGCGTCCGTGAACGATATGAACGCAAGGGTGACGACCGTCACAGGGAGGTGAATAGTCACCGGGGCCCCCAGGGACGGGGGAGGGACCGCAGACAGCCGAGGAGGGCCCCCGTGGCAGAGACAGCCGCACGACGGGACCGTACGCACTATCTCTACCTGGCCGTGATCGGCGCCGTGGTGCTGGGCATCACGGTGGGCCTGGCCGCCCCCGACCTGGCCGTGGAGCTCAAGCCCATCGGGACCGGCTTCGTCAGCCTCATCAAGATGATGATCTCGCCGATCATCTTCTGCACGATCGTGCTGGGCGTCGGCTCCGTGCGCAAGGCCGCCAAGGTCGGCGCCGTCGGCGGCCTGGCCCTCGGCTACTTCCTGGTGATGTCGACGGTCGCCCTGGCCATCGGCCTGGTCGTCGGCAACATCCTGGAACCGGGCTCCAGCCTCCACCTCACCGAGGCCGCGCGCGCCGCCGGGGAGAAGCAGGCGTCGGGCGCCAGCGAGTCCACCGTGGACTTCCTGCTCGGCATCATCCCCACCACCATGGTCTCGGCCTTCACCGAGGGCGAGGTCCTGCAGACCCTCCTCATCGCCCTGCTGGCGGGCTTCGCCCTTCAGGCCATGGGCTCGGCCGGGGAACCCGTCCTGCGCGGGATCGGCCACATCCAGCGCCTCGTCTTCCGCATCCTCGCCATGATCATGTGGGCGGCCCCGGTCGGCGCGTTCGGCGCGATGGCCGCTGTGGTCGGCGAGACCGGCGTGGACGCGCTGAAGTCCCTGGCGATCATCATGATCGGCTTCTACGTCACCTGCGCGCTCTTCGTCTTCGTGGTCCTGGGCGCGATCCTGCGGCTGGTGGCGGGCGTCAACATCCTGTCCCTGCTGAAGTACCTGGGCCGTGAGTTCCTGCTGATCCTCTCCACCTCCTCCTCCGAGTCGGCCCTGCCGCGGCTGATCGCGAAGATGGAGCACATGGGAGTCAGCAAGCCGGTCGTCGGCATCACCGTGCCGACCGGCTACTCCTTCAACCTCGACGGCACCGCGATCTACCTCACGATGGCCTCGCTCTTCATCGCCAACGCGACGGGTGACCCGCTGAGCATCGGTGAGCAGATCTCCCTGCTGGTCTTCATGGTGATCGCCTCCAAGGGCGCGGCGGGCGTCACGGGCGCCGGCCTGGCCACCCTCGCGGGCGGCCTCCAGTCGCACCGCCCCGAACTGGTCGA
Source organism: Streptomyces sp. B1I3 (assembly GCF_030816615.1). Classification (NCBI taxonomy): domain Bacteria; kingdom Bacillati; phylum Actinomycetota; class Actinomycetes; order Kitasatosporales; family Streptomycetaceae; genus Streptomyces; species Streptomyces sp. B1I3. The sequence continues at coordinate 2,648,326 of NZ_JAUSYD010000001.1, read as the reverse complement.
CGGTGTCGGCCTGATCGTCGGCATCGACCGCTTCATGAGCGAGGCCCGCGCCCTGACGAACTTCGCGGGCAACGCGGTCGCCACCGTGCTCGTCGGCACCTGGACCAAGGAGATCGACCGGGCCCGGGTGGACCAGGTCCTCTCCGGCGCACTCCCCTTCGACGAGAAGATGATCGCCGACGAGGGCCCCGCGGAGCCGCGCGTCCCCGAGTCCAGGGAGGGCGGCGAGGAGAAGCCGTCGCTGGCGAAGGTGTAGCGAACCGGGAGGTACGGCCGGTACGGACACCCCGTACCGGCCGTACGCGTCCGTACCGGCGTGACCGCCCCCTGCATCCACGGGCGGCCGTGCCGCAGTCGACTGCCGTGACCTACGGAAAGTGTGATCATTCCGTACTGGATCGGCTCCTACGCCTGCTACCTCCCGGTCTCCTGACCGCCGGTCAGTCGTACGGGATGTGGACGACCGACTGGTTGCCCACCCCCACCGTGCCGGGGCCGTTGCCGATGGCGTTCCAGATCTCCACCTTCACCCGGCCGTTCACCAGGTTGCCGTGGCTGCCGGTGGACGACTTCAGCCCCTTGGCCTGGGTGTAGTGCTCGTACCCGTTGACGGGATCGGTCGCGAAGTAGTTGTACGTTTCCGTACGGTCCCAGCTCCCGTCGCCCGTGCGGTCGTAACTCACCCTCACCTGCTGCCCGTTGGCTACGACGGTTCCCGAGTCGGAGAAGACGTCGAACTGGGTGGAGCCGCCGTCGTACGCCCGGGTGATGCCGGTCGCCGTGAAGGTCTGCGGGCTGTGAGGGGTCCCGTCGTAGTTACCGCCACCCGCCGACGCGACCGTCACCGACGAGGCGGAGGACTGGGCGGCGCCGAGACCGCCGGCGCTGCGCAGGGCCAGGGTGGAGGAGCCGGAGGGCGGGTCCGTGGGCGGGTCGGTCGGCGGGTCGGTGGTTCCGCCGCCGCCCCGCGTCCAGACGCCCACGTAGTCGACCAGCATGGGCCGGCCCGGCACCGTCTCGGTGGTAGGCGTGGAACCGCCGAGCGCGTTCGGGAAAGCACCGCCGATCGCGAGGTTGAGGAGGAGGAAGTACCCCGCGTGGTCGGTCATGTTCGCCCACGTCGCGGCGTCCAGCTGGTTCTGGGTGACGCTGTGGAAGAGCTGGTCGTCCACGTACCAGCGCAGTGCGTTGGGGCTGGCCGAGCGGTCCCACTCGAAGCGGTACGTATGGAACGCGGACTGGCAGCTCGCACCCGGGCAGGTACGGCTGTTGCCGAGGCCGGTGGTCTCGTTGCAGGGGCCGCCGGGGTTGACCCCGCAGTGGAGCACGCCCCAGACGGAGTTGATCCCGTTGACGTTCTCCATGATGTCGAACTCGCCGATGCCGGGCCAGTTCCAGTAGTTGCCCCGGTACGGCGAGCCGAGCGCCCAGAACGCGGGCCAGTAGCCGAGGGCCGCGTTGCCCGTGACGTTCGGCATCTGGACCCGGCCCTCGATGCGCAGGGTGCCTCCGGCCGGGGCCTTGAAGTCGGCCCGTCTGGTCTCGATCCGGCCCGAGGTCCAGGTGCCCGCGCCGTCCCGGAGCGGGGTGATGCGGAGGTTGCCGTTGCCGTCGAGGCTGACGTTGTCGGGGCTCGCCGTGTAGTTCTGGATCTCGCCGGTGCCCCAGTTGCCGGGGCCTCCCGGATAGCCGTGGCCCGTGTCGATCTGCCAGTTCGCGGAGGACGGCAGGGTGCGGTTCGCGCCGTTGAAGTCGTCGCTCCACTGCAGGTTCCAGCCGGCGGCGGGCGGTACGTCGCCCCGGGCGGACCCGGAACCGGCGACGGTGACGAGCCCGGCGAAGGCGAGGGCCAGGGCGGTCAGGGACGCGAGGACGGTGGTGCGTCTGTGGGGGGCGGTGCGGCTCGTACTCAAAAAACACCTCCGGTGGGCGGTGCCGAACAGAGTGACTGAGAGCGCTCTCAGAGACTTTTAACCGGGGGCCCGACCGCCGTCAATGGCCGTGACGGCCCAACTTTCCGCACACACGGGACGTGTTGCCTTGACGTGGGCGTCAAGGCTTACCGTCGCGGTATGCGAATCGGGGAGCTGGCCGAACGCGCCGGGACGACGACACGGACGCTGCGGTACTACGAATCACGCGGCCTGCTGCACGCCCGCCGGGCGGGCAACGGCTACCGCACGTACGACGAGAGCGATCTGCGGCTGATCCAGCAGATCCGAACCCTGCAGGACTTCGGGTTCGACCTGGAGGAGACCCGCCCCTTCGTCGACTGCCTGCGCGCCGGTCACCCGGCCGGCGACGCCTGCCCCGCCTCGCTGGCGGTCTACCGGCGCAAGCTGGGCGAGCTGGACGCACTCATCGACCAACTGCGGACGGTCCGTACGGAGGTCGGTGCGCAGCTGGCCCGCGCCGAGCTGGAGGCGTCGGCCGAGGTGCCGGGCGGCCCCGAACCCAGATGTGAACTGAACTGGAAGGACGGCAGATGATCCACGCAGAAGGTGTCGCCGAGGTGACCGACACGACGTTCGACGCGGAGGTCCTGGAGGGCGGGCTCCCCGTGCTGGTCGAGTTCACCGCGGACTGGTGCGGCCCGTGCCGCCAGCTCGCCCCCGTGCTCAGCGCGATCGCCGCCGAGGAGGCCGGCCGTCTCAAGGTCGTCCAGATCGACGTGGACGCCAACCCGGAGATTCCGAGCCGCTACGCGGTCCTCTCGATGCCGACGCTGATGGTGTTCCAGGGCGGCGAACCGGTGAAGTCCATGGTGGGCGCCCGCCCGAAGCGCAGGCTGCTGCAGGAGCTGGAGGAGGTGTTTCACGACCGCCTGACGTCCACGCGGCCGTGGGCGGATCGAGGTGGGAGTGAGGCGCCCGGAGGTGTGGGACGGCGAGGCGCCCGGAGGTGTGGGACGGCAGGCGCGCCGCGCCGGCGGACGGCTACGGCCGGAGTGCGCGTGCGGGGGCGCGGCGTAGCCGATGCCGTTCCTCCCCGAACCAGTTGGCGCGTGCCGGCGCACCGGGGTGCGGGGTAGCCTGTCGCTGCCCGCCTCAGGGGAAGCCACGGTACGAGGTCCGCGCCCGCAGTCGCCGGCCGTATCCGCACAAGGAGTCGGCATGACCGCCGCGTCGCCCTCGCTCGACACCGTCACGGGCGCGCGACAGGAGCTGACGGTCGTCGTGCCGGTGCGTCTGTCAGGATTACCCGACTGGCACGACGGGCCTTTTCCGTTCGAGCTGGGTGGCCGCCGGACCGACACCGCGACCCGGGCGACCTATTTCGCTCCGGCCTCTGCGCGAGTGCTGTACGGCGCGCCCGGACGGCCGCGACGCTGGCACCGGCCGGCATCGGTCGTCCACGACGGACTGCACCTCGTCGGCATGGAACTCCTGCGGACCGCCACCGTCCGGGATCCCGAGCACGCACTCGCGGTGCTCCACTTCACCGTGCACAGGCCGTTGCTGCCCGTGCTGCGCGCAATGGGGGGACGGCTGCCGGCCGACGCGGCGCCGCTCACGGGACCCCTGGACCCCAGGGAGCTCCTCGCCGGTGTGGCCGAAGTCATCAGTGGGACCGGGACGTTCGCCCTCGCCCGCCCTTACACGGTCGCCTTCCTGACGCCGGAGGCCGACCACACCCCCGCGCTGCGCGCGGGCCCCGAGGGGCCTCTGCCGGCCACGGCCGACCGTTGGCTCTGGCAACTCGCGTCGCGCTCCCACACGGCCGACTTCCCGCTCGCCCCGGAGATCGCCGTCACGGAGCTCGGCAGAGCCGTGCGCATCTCGGCCGACTGGAGCGCCCTGGTCCTCCGGCAGGGCGCCGCCTTCCTCGGCCACCGTGCGGACACGGGGGACGGCGACTTCTACGCGTTCGGTGCCCTGCAGTCACGGACCGTCTACCTGGACGCACTGCTGCTCGGATCGCTGCAGCGCGATCACATCGACGAGCTGACCGAAGAACTCTCGGACGTGTTCGACACCACGCAACTCGCCCGGCGGGTCGCCGCCCTGGAGCGGAACATCGCGGTCTTCCGCAGTACCTACTGGCGTCAGCACCTGACCGCCCACGGCCCGGCCAACGAACTGCTGCTGGCATTCCAGAACCAGCACCGGCTGTCCGAACGCTTCGGCGAGATCCTGGCGGAGGCCGCGGACTACAGCCGGCTGGTGCAGACGCAGGAGAGCCAACAGGTCAGCGGCGCACTGGGAACCCTCACGATACTGGGGCTGCCGCTCGGCACGGCACTCGGCGTGCTCCAGGTCCTGGGTGACGAGTCCCTCTCCCACCTCCTCATAGCCCTCGGGCTGTCCGTCGCGGCGACGGCGGGGGCACTCGCGACCCGTTACGGTCGGCTGGTCCTGTCGTCCTTGCGCGGGAGCACCGAAGCGTGACGACCGGGCCCGCCGCCGCGCCGAAGGAGCCGGCCCGCTGCTGACCACGGGGGAGGCGGCGGTGCGCTCACAGGGCCAGGGGCCCCTCGCCTGTGGGGAGTGGCAAGGGGCCCCTGGTGTCGTTCGCCGTCCGTCAGGCCGGCCGCAACCAGACCGTCGCCAGAGGCGGCAGCGTCAGGGTCAGGCTCGTCTCCCTGCCGTGGGCCGGTACCGCCTCGGGCTTCAGCGGTCCCTCGTTGCGCACGTCGCTGCCGCCGTACCGCGCCGCGTCCGTGTTGATGATCTCCACCCAGGCCTCCGGGCCGTCCGGCACGCCGATGCGGTAGTCGTTCCGTACCACCGGGGAGAAGTGGCAGACCGCGATCAGCGGTGAGCCGTCCGCGTCGTAGCGGACGAACGAGAGCGCGTTGTCCTCCGCCGCGCCGCCGTCGATCCAGGAGAAGCCTCCCGGGTCCGTGTCCCGCTGCCAGAGCGCGGGCAGCGCCCCGTACACCGCGTTCAGGTCGGTGACCAGTGTGCGTACGCCCCGGTGGTCACCGGAGGCCTCGTACGTCTCGTCCAGCAGCCACCAGTCGGGGCCGTGGCCCTCGGACCACTCGGCCCCCTGGGCAAACTCCTGCCCCATGAAGAGGAGTTGCTTGCCGGGGTGCGCCCACATGTATCCGAGGTAGGCGCGGTGGTTGGCGCGCCGCTGCCACCAGTCGCCGGGCATCTTGGTGACCAGTGCCTGCTTGCCGTGCACCACCTCGTCGTGCGAGATCGGCAGCACGTAGTTCTCGCTGTACGCGTACACCATCGAGAACGTCATCTCGTCGTGGTGGTACTTGCGGTGCACCGGCTCCTTGGACATGTACACCAGCGAGTCGTGCATCCACCCCATGTTCCACTTCAGCCCGAAGCCCAGGCCGCCGAAGCCGTCCGGTCCGACGTGGTGCGTGGCGCGGGTGACGCCGTTCCAGGCGGTGGACTCCTCCGCGATCGTGACGACACCCGGGTTGCGCCGGTAGACCGTCGCGTTCATCTCCTGCAGGAAGGCGACCGCGTCCAGGTTCTCCCGGCCGCCGTGCTCGTTCGGCGACCACTGGCCGTCCTCGCGCGAGTAGTCGAGGTAGAGCATCGAGGCCACCGCGTCGACCCGCAGGCCGTCGATGTGGAACTCCTCGCACCAGTACGTGGCGTTGGCGACCAGGAAGTTGCGGACCTCCGTGCGGCCGTAGTCGAACTCCAGGGTGCCCCAGTCCGGGTGTGCGGCCCGGGAGGGGTCGGAGTGCTCGTACAGCGGGCGGCCGTCGAACTCGGCCAGTGCCCAGTCGTCGCGCGGGAAGTGCGCCGGCACCCAGTCCATGAGGACGCCGATGCCCACCGCGTGCAGGGCGTCGACCAGGAAACGGAAGTCGTCCGGCGTGCCCATGCGGGACGTCGGCGCGTAGAAGCCGGTGACCTGGTATCCCCAGGAGCCGCCGAAGGGGTGCTCCGAGACGGGCATCAGCTCGACGTGGGTGAAGCCGAGCTCCCGTACGTAGGCGGGAAGCTGGGCGGCCAGCTCGCGATAGGTGAGGCCGGGCCGCCAGGAGGGGAGGTGCACCTCGTAGACCGAGAAGGGGGCCTCGTGCACCGGCCGGTCGCCCCGGTGCGCCATCCAGTCGGCGTCCTGCCACACGTGGTGCGAGGCCGTCACCACCGAGGCGGTCGCGGGAGGCACCTCCGTGTGGCGTGCCATCGGGTCGGCACGCTGGGTGTGCGAACCGTCGGGCCGGCAGATGTCGTACTTGTAGACGGCTCCCTCGCCGACGCCGGGGAGGAACAGTTCCCACACGCCCGTGGAGCCCAGCGAGCGCATGGGGAAGGCGGTGCCGTCCCAGTAGTTGAAGTCACCCGTGACGCGGACCCCGCGTGCGTTCGGGGCCCAGACCGTGAAGCGGGTGCCCGCCACGCCCTGGTGCTCCATCGGCTGGGCGCCGAGCGCCCGCCACAGCTCCTCGTGCCGGCCCTCTCCGATCAGGTGCAGATCGAGCTCGCCGAGCGCGGGCAGGAACCGGTAGGGATCCTCCACCTCGATCTCGTTGTCGTCGTAGGCGATCAGCAGGCGGTACCCGGGCACGGACGGCATCGGCAGGACGGCGGAGAAGAAGCCGTCGCCGTCACTCTGCAGCTCGGCCCGCACCCCCTCCGCCAGCACGGTCACCGTGCGGGCGAAGGGGCGCAGGACCCGGACGACCACCCCGCCCCGGGTCGCGTGCGCGCCCAGGACGTCATGGGGAGCGTGGTGCTCACCGGCGAGCAGTCGTCCCCGGTCGGCTTCGGACAGTGCCGTGGCCGGCAGTGCGTCCTTGCTCCCGCCGCCGCGCCGGGGGCGGGGTGGTGCGCCGGTGGTGGGGGCGGCGGCCGGCTCCGTCGCCGGCGTGGCACTGCCGGCCGGGGCGCCGGCGGCGACGGGTTCCGTGACCGGGGCGCCGGCGGGGACGGACTCCGCCAACGGGGCCTCGGCGCCGGTGGGCCCCGTATCCGCGGCCTCGGCACCGGCGGCCCTCGTACCCGCGGCCTTGGCCCCGGTCGTCCTGGCGGTCGTGGTCCTGGTTCCTGTCGGGGTCTTGGCGGTGGTGGCCCGCTTCGTCCTGCGCTTGGCGGGCGGCGGGGGTTCGGAGGCCGACGCGGTGACCTCGGTGGTCACAGGCTGCGCCGCGGGCGGGACCTCGAGGGGCTCGGGAGCGGGCTCGGGTGACTTGCGGGACGGCTTGCGGGCGGTCACAGGGACTGCCTCCTCGGAGGGTGAGGGATGGGAGGGGCGGGTCACGCGGTCGTGCTGGCCAGACGGTGGATGGCGGCCATCGGCACGGGCAGCCAGTCGGGGCGGTGCCGGGCCTCGTACAGCACCTCGTACACCGCTTTGTCGGTCTCGTGGGCGCGCAGCAGCTCCGGTTCGCCGCGCGGGTCGGTGCCCGCAGCCCGGGCGTAGCCCTCGCAGTACGCGGCACGGCAGCGTGCCGCCCACTCGGGGTTCCACGGCTGATGCGAGCGGGCCGCGTAGTCGAAGGACCTGAGCATCCCCGCGACGTCGCGCACCGTCGGCTGCGGGCTGCGGCGCTCGGGCAGGGGCCGGGCCGGTTCGCCCTCGAAGTCGATCAGCGACCAGAAGCCGTCCTCCCCGCGCAGGGTCTGGCCCAGGTGCAGGTCGCCGTGGACCCGCTGCGCGGCCCAGCCCTTGCCGGTACGGCCCAGCGCGGCGACGGCGTCGAAGGCGGCACGCAGCCCCGGTACGTACGGGACCAGGGCCGGGACCGCCTGCGCGGCACACTCCAGCCGCTCGATCATCCCGGCCACCAGGTGGCCGGTCCGCTCCCGGGCAAGGGTGGGCGTCGGCAGGGCCGTGGCGAGCGCCGTGTGGACCTCGGCCGTGGCCCGGCCCAGGGCGTGCGCCTCGGGGACGAAGTCGTCTCCCTTCGCGAGTGCTGCCAGCGCGAGCCGCCAGCCGTCCTGGGCGCCGCGCAGGAACGGCTGCAGGACTCCGAGGGTGAGCGGCTCCGGAGTCTCCGCCTCGAACCAGGCGACCGGGGCGGGCACCCGCCCGCAGCCCTCCCGGGCGAGCGCGAGCGGCAGTTCCAGATCGGGGTTGATACCGGGGAAGACCCGGCGGAAGATCTTCAGGATGTAGGCGTCGCCGTAGACGAGCGAGGAATTGGACTGCTCGGTGTCCAGGACGCGTGGGGCCAGTCCCGGAGGGATCGGGGCTGCCCGCTCGAAGCGGAGGTGGCCGAGCGATCCCGGGTTACGGAATCGTTCCAGCAACAGGTCGGCGACGCGGGGGTCGTGCAGTCCCTCGTACAGGGTGCGGCCGGCCAGCGGGCCGTCCGCCACCTGGCCGATCAGGGCACCGGCCAGGCGGGGCGGCAGCGTGGTGCGCACCCCGAGCAGGAGCTGGTAGCAGTCGTCGTGTGATTGGGGGGTGCGGCTCGGCTGATGGGCGCGGACGAGCAGGTGCAACAGGCCGGGGCCTGTCGTGGAGGCGTCCAGCGGCAGTATCTCGGTGGCCGCGACGAGGGAGAAGCCGGTGACCGGCTGCCCCTTGCCCGCGAACCACCGCTGCCGGGGGAGCCACTCGTGGAGCAGAGGGGTGAGCGACGTCAGCAGTGCCGTCGTGCCCGCGCTGCTCCCGGGACTCCGTCTCGCCGTCTTTCTCGTTGTTGTGTTCTTCGCCAGGGCGACTCGAGTGGATGCAGCCTCCGACATGGCATCGCGTCCTTTCCCCGGGCACACCACAGGATGCGAAGAGTGTCCCGGATTGCGGCAATGGCTGTCCGGCTGTGCGGGACGTGTCGGGTGAGGAAAGTCCGTACGGACTCGATCGAGAGGCCGTGAAGCGCCCGATGGAGCCCGGAAGAGCTCGATATGGGGGAGAGTGCCCCGTGCGGGGCGGCGGAAACCGCCCCGCGAGTGGCGCCCCTGAGGTGAGGCGCCGTCAGCTGACCGTCACCGGCGGTCAGCTGACCGGAGCATCCTTCCGCAGCCGGAACCAGTAGAAACCGTGCCCCGCCAGTGTCAGCAGGTAGGGCCACTGACCGACGGCGGGGAAGCGCACCCCGCCGATCAGCTCCACCGGATGACGCCCGTTGAAGGCGCGCAGATCGAGCTCCGTCGGTTGCGCGAAACGCGAGAAGTTGTGGACGCACAGCACGAGGTCGTCCTTGTACTCGCGGGTGAACGCGATCACCGCGGGGTTCGACGACGGCAGTTCGCTGTACGAGCCGAGGCCGAACGCCGGATTCTGCTTGCGGATCTCGATCATCCGCCGCGTCCAGTGGAGCAGCGACGACGGCGAGGCCATGGACGCCTCGACGTTGGTGACCTGGTAGCCGTAGACCGGGTCCATGATCGTGGGGAGGTAGAGCCGCCCCGGATCGCTGGAGGAGAAGCCCGCGTTGCGGTCCGGGGTCCACTGCATGGGGGTGCGCACGGCGTCGCGGTCGCCGAGCCAGATGTTGTCGCCCATCCCGATCTCGTCCCCGTAGTAGAGGATCGGTGACCCGGGCAGGGAGAGCAGCAGCGCGGTGAACAGCTCGATCTGGTTGCGGTCGTTGTCCAGGAGGGGTGCGAGGCGGCGGCGGATGCCGATGTTGGCACGCATCCGCGGGTCCTTGGCGTACTCCGCGTACATGTAGTCGCGCTCTTCGTCCGTGACCATTTCGAGGGTGAGCTCGTCGTGGTTGCGGAGGAAGATGCCCCACTGGCAGCCGGAGGGGATCTCCGGGGTCTTCGCCAGGATTTCCGAGACCGGGTAGCGGCTCTCCCGGCGTACGGCCATGAAGATGCGCGGCATGACCGGGAAGTGGAACGCCATGTGGCACTCGTCGCCGCCGGCCGGGAAGTCGCCGAAGTAGTCGACGACGTCCTCCGGCCACTGGTTGGCCTCGGCCAGCAGCACGGTGTCGGGATAGTTGGCGTCGATCTCCTTGCGGACCCGCTTGAGGAAGTTGTGGGTCTCGGGGAGGTTCTCGCAGTTGGTGCCCTCGCGCTGGTAGAGGTACGGCACGGCGTCGACCCGGAAACCGTCGATGCCGAGGTCCAGCCAGAAGCGCAGGGCGGAGATGATCTCCTCCTGCACGGCCGGGTTCTCGTAGTTGAGATCGGGCTGGTGCGAGAAGAACCGGTGCCAGTAGTACTGCTTGCGCACCGGGTCGAACGTCCAGTTGGACGTCTCCGTGTCGACGAAGATGATCCGCGCGTCCGGGAACTGCTTGTCGTCGTCGGCCCAGACGTAGTAGTCGCCGTACGGCCCGTGCGGGTCGGTGCGGGACTGCTGGAACCAGTCGTGCTGGTCGCTCGTGTGATTCATGACGAAGTCGATGATCACCCGCATGCCGCGCTGATGGGCGGCGTCGACGAACTCCACGAAATCGGCCAGGTCGCCGAACTCGGGCAGCACGGCGGTGTAGTCGGAGACGTCGTAACCGCCGTCACGCAGCGGCGACTTGAAGAAGGGCGGCAGCCAGAGGCAGTCGACACCGAGCCATTGCAGGTAGTCGAGCTTGGCGGTGAGGCCCTTGAGGTCGCCGACGCCGTCGCCGTTGGAGTCCTGGAAGGACCGGACGAGTACCTCGTAGAAGACGGCACGCTTGAACCAGTCGGGATCACGGTCCTTGGCGGGCGTGTCCTCGAACAGGTCGTGAACGGGCTCATTGACGATCATGGTGTGGGTGACCCTCCGGTCGGCGGGGACGGTCGCAGGACGACGACGTGCGCGGGTGTCACACCCGGCTCCAGACGCACATAGAAAGTCCTGCCCCAGTGATAGGTGTCGCCGGTGAGCTCGTCGCGCACCGGCACGCTCTCGTGCCGGTCGAGGCCGAGGCGCGGCATGTCCAACGAGACCGTGGCCTCCTGGGTGTGGTGAGGGTCGAGGTTGACGACCACCAGAACGATGTTCGAACCGGAGCGCTTGCTGTAGGCGATCAGCGCCTCGTTGTCGACGGAGTGGAAGTGGACGTCGCGCAGTTGCTGGAGCGCGGGGTGGCGACGCCGGATCCGGTTGAGCGAGGTGATCAGGGGTGCCAGCGAGCGGCCCTCACGTTCCGCCGCCTCCCAGTCCCTGGGCCTGAGTTGGTACTTCTCCGAGTCCTGGTACTCCTCGCTCCCGGGATGCACCGGGGTGTTCTCGCACAGCTCGAAGCCCGCGTACACGCCCCAGGAGGGGGACAGGGTGGCGGCGAGCACGGCCCGCGCCTCGAAGGCCGGACGGCCGCCGTCCTGGAGGTAACCGGGAAGGATGTCGGGCGTGTTCACGAAGAAGTTGGGCCTCATGTACGAGGCGGACTCGCCCGAGAGCTCCAGGGCGTACTCGGTGAGTTCCTGCTTCGTGTTACGCCAGGTGAAGTACGTGTAGGACTGCTGGAAGCCGACCGCTGCCAGCGTGCGCATCATCGCGGGCCGGGTGAACGCCTCGGCCAGGAAGATCACGTCCGGGTCGGTGCGGTTGATGTCGGCGATCACCTTCTCCCAGAAGACCACCGGCTTGGTGTGCGGATTGTCGACACGGAAGATGCGTACGCCGCGGTCCATCCAGAACCGCAGGAGGCGAACGGTCTCGGCGACGATCCCGGGCATGTCCTTGTCGAAGGCGATCGGGTAGATGTCCTGGTACTTCTTCGGCGGGTTCTCCGCGTAGGCGATGGACCCGTCGGGCCGGTGGTGGAACCACTCGGGGTGTTCGGTCACCCACGGGTGGTCCGGCGAGCACTGGAGCGCGAAGTCCAGCGCGACCTCCATCCGCAGCGTGCGGGCCGTGCCGACGAAGTGGTCGAAGTCCTCGAGCGTGCCGAGATCGGGGTGGACGGCGTCGTGGCCGCCCTCGGCCGAACCGATCGCCCAGGGCACCCCCGGGTCGTCGGGGGCGGGAGAGAGGCTGTTGTTGGGACCCTTGCGGTGCGTGGTGCCGATGGGGTGGATGGGTGGCAGGTAGACGACGTCGAACCCCATCGCTGCGACGGCCGGAAGCCGCTCGGCGGCGGTACGGAAGGTGCCGCTGACGATCCTGGTGGACGGGGCGGGAAGCCGCGCCCCGGCCTCAGGGCCCCTCTGCGCGCCCGTCGCGGCCTTCGTCGCCTTGGTGGCGCGCGGTTTCCGGGCCGGCTTCACGGGCGCGACCGGCTCCGGGCGTGCTCCCTCGGAGCGCGGGAACAGCTCGTACCAGGAACCGTAGAGGGCGCGTGGGCGCTCGACGACCAGGGGCATCGGGCGGGACGCCGTGACCAGTTCGCGCAGGGGGTGCCGGCCGAGAGCCTCGCCCACCTCGGGCGCGAGCGCGGCGTCCAGCCGGGCGGCCGCCGTGCGGCCGGTGTCGCGCAGTGCGTCGACGGCGGCGAGAACCGCCTCGCGCCCGTCGCGCTTCGGCACGCCGGTGGCGGCCCGTTCGTACAGTTCGGCGCCCTCCGCGAGGACCAGCGCGGTGTCGATTCCGGCGGGGATCTTGATCTGTGCGTGGTTGCGCCAGGTGGCGACCGGATCGCTCCACGCCTCGACGGTGTAGGTCCAGTGCCCCTCCGCCGTAGGGGTGACGTCGCAGCCCCAGCGGTCCGTACCCGGAGCGAGTTCGCGCATCGGCGTCCAGGGGCCGGGCCGTCCGCTCGGATCGCACAGGACGACATTGGCGGCCACCGCGTCATGGCCTTCACGGAAGACGGTGGCGCTGACCTGGAAGGTCTCACCTGCGACGGCTTTGGCCGGCCGTCTGCCGCAGTCGACGAGCGGACGGACGTCCAGGACGGGAATGCGACCGATCATGGAATCACCTGAGGGCTGGAGCTCGGCATGCACGGAGCGCGGAGTGGGTGTGAGGGGCTGACCGCGCGCGCCGCGATGGTGGGGTTGCGTCCTTTGTAGCCGCTCAGTCGTCGGCTGGCGGGCTGTGGGCATGGCCGCTCCTGTCCGCGTTCACTCGAATGGCACTCGAATGGCAGGTGCGCGAGGGTTCCGAGCTCGGATCGGGGCACCTGGGCTGCGCTGCGCGGGTGGGTACCGGGGAGCCTTCCCACCGCTTCCGGGCGGCCAACCCGACGGCGTGTTAACTCCTGGGTGCACTCGGCGCACGCGCTGTGTACGCGGCGTGCCGTTCCCCCGGCCGGCGCGTTACGCACAAACCGCAGCCTTCCCTGTGGTGCGACGCGTTACAAGGTCGCGTGAGGAGGGGAAATCGGCCATATCGCCCGTGACGCATGTGTGCGCATCTGGCCCATGGGGTCATGGGGGCCGATGGTGTGTACGGGACACGCGGGACGGGGGCGCAACGGGAGGGGCGTGGGAGGGCGCGCACGGTGCGACGACCGGGCCGGGGGCGGGCGGGCCGGGCGCCGCCGGACCCACTGAGCCGGTCGCGCGCCGTGGCCGCGTACGGCGGCACGCCGCTACCGTCGAGGGTGACGGAGAGGACGCACACCGTCGTGCGTCCCCTCGGATCCGTACGTCCCCTGTAAAGGTGGGATACGTGAAGGCCATTCGTCGATTCACCGTGCGTCCCGTCCTCCCCGAACCCCTGCAACCGCTCAGCGACCTCGCCCGCAACCTGCGCTGGTCCTGGCACACCGAGACCCAACAGCTCTTCCAGGCGGCCGACCCGGAGGGCTGGCGCCCCGCGGACGCCGACCCCGTGCGCCTGCTCGGCGCGGTCTCCGCCGGCCGCCTGACCGAACTGGCCGGGGACCAGCACTTCCTGCGCCGGCTCACCGAGGTGTCCGAGAACCTCCGGGAGTACCTCGAAGGACCGAGGTGGTACCAGGACCAGCTCGGCCAGGGTGCGGAGCTCCCCGCCGCCATCGCCTACTTCTCACCCGAATTCGGGGTCACCGCGGCCCTGCCCCAGTACTCCGGCGGACTCGGCATCCTGGCCGGGGACCACCTGAAGGCCGCCAGCGACCTGGGCGTGCCCCTCATCGGGGTCGGCCTGCTCTACCGGCACGGCTACTTCCGCCAGAGCCTGTCCCGTGACGGCTGGCAGCAGGAGCACTATCCGGTCCTGGATCCCAACGAGTTGCCGCTCACCCTCGTACGCGAGGCGGACGGCACCCCCAGCCGGGTGGTGCTCGCCCTGCCCGGCGGGCGTTCGCTGTACGCCTCGATCTGGCAGGCCCACGTGGGCCGCGTCCCGCTGCTGCTGCTCGACTCCGACGTCGAGGAGAACGCACCCGGCGAGCGCGACGTCACCGACCGGCTCTACGGCGGCGGCAGCGACCACCGCCTGCTGCAGGAGATGCTGCTCGGCATCGGCGGGGTCCGGGCGGTGCGGACCTACTGCCGGCTGACCGGGCACGCGGACCCCGAGGTGTTCCACACCAACGAGGGACACGCCGGATTCCTCGGCCTGGAGCGCATCCGGGAACTCTCCGAGACCGGCCTGGACTTCGACGCGGCCCTGGAGACGGTGCGGGCCGGGGCGGTGTTCACCACCCACACCCCGGTCCCCGCCGGCATAGACCGGTTCGAGCGCCAGCTGGTCGCCCGCCACTTCGGTGACGACGGCGAACTGCGGGGCGTGCCCGTGGACCGGATCCTGCGCCTCGGCATGGAAACGTATCCCGGTGGGGAGCCGAACCTCTTCAACATGGCGGTGATGGGCCTGCGGCTCGCGCAGCGCGCCAACGGCGTCTCCACGCTGCACGGAGCCGTCAGCCGGGAGATGTTCTCCGGCCTGTGGCCGGGCTTCGACCCCACGGAGGTGCCGATCACCTCCGTGACCAACGGGGTGCACGCGCCGACGTGGGTCGCCCCCGAGGTACTCCGCCTCGGCGCCAGGAAGTTCGGCACCGACCGTGCGGAGAACGCCCTCGCGGGCGCCGAGGTCAGCCAGGACGACAGTGCCGGGAGCGAGCAGGCCGGCACCCCCAGACGCTGGAACGCCGTGACAGCCGTCCCGGACCGGGAGATCTGGGACCTCCGCCGCGGGCTGCGCGAGCAGCTCGTCACCGAGGTCCGCAAGCGGCTCTACGCCTCCTGGCGCAGGCGCGGCGCCGGCACCGCCGAGCTGGGCTGGATCGACGACGTGCTCGATCCCGACGTCCTGACCATCGGATTCGCCCGCCGCGTCCCCTCCTACAAGCGCCTGACGCTCATGCTGCACGACCGCGACCGGCTGCGGGCGCTCCTGCTCCACCCGACGCACCCCATCCAGATCGTCGTCGCCGGCAAGGCCCACCCCGCCGACGACGGGGGGAAGCGCCTCGTCCAGGAGCTGGTGAAGTTCGCGGACGACCCCAGGGTGCGCCACCGCATCGTCTTCCTGCCGGACTACGGCATGGGGATGGCGCAGAAGCTCTACCCGGGCTGCGACGTCTGGCTCAACAACCCGCTGCGCCCGCTGGAGGCCTGTGGCACCAGCGGGATGAAGGCCGCGCTCAACGGCTGCCTCAACCTGTCGGTGCGCGACGGCTGGTGGGACGAGTGGTACGAACCGGACTTCGGCTGGGCGATCCCCACCGCCGACGGTTCCGCCACCGACGAGGAGCGGCGCGACGAGCTGGAGGCGGGCGCCCTCTACTCGCTGATCGAGGAGCGGGTCGCCCCCCGCTTCTACGACCGGAACGCCGAGGACCTGCCGGAGCGGTGGATCGAGATGGTCCGCCGCACCCTGGTCACCCTGGGACCCAAGGTTCTGGCGGGCCGCATGGTGCGCGAGTACGTCGAGCGGCTCTACGCCCCTGCGGCGGCGGCCCGCCGGGCCCTGCAGCCGGCAGTGGCACAGGAGCTGGCGGCCTGGAAGGCCAGGGTCCGCGCGGCGTGGCCCCAGGTGGCCGTCGACCACGTGGAGGCCTCGGCCGACACCGTGGTGGGCGGGTCGGCCGAGCTGGGCTCCACCCTCGCGCTCCGGGTGCGGATCGCGCTGGGCGGCCTGGATCCGGACGACGTCGAGGTGCAGGTGGTCGCCGGCCGGGTCGACTCCGGTGACGCGATCGCCGAGGCCCAGGCCTTCCCGCTGAAGCCGGCGGGCGGTCACGACCTGGAGGACCGCTGGCTGTACGAGGGCCCGCTCGCGCTCGACCGCACGGGACCGTACGGCTACACGGTGCGGGTCCTGCCCTCCCATCCGCTGCTCGCCTCCGGTGCGGAGCTGGGCCTGGTCGCCGTGCCGACCGCTTCGGCGGGTGAGGACGGCGGGGTGCTCCTGCGCTGACGTCCGCGCGTGGGCCCGTCGCCGGCCGCGGCGACGGGCCCACAACCGTCCCCGCTTCCGCCCCACCCGCAATCACGGCGGATACGGCAGGGGTGATTAGCCGGTGATCTCGCTACCATGACTGCCGGTGCCTCAGTGGCTCGTAGGCCACCGGCGCGACAGCGATGCGTCCCCGGGCGCGAGTGGAGGTCAGCACGGTGAACGGCGGCGGAGGCCGAGCGAGACGCCTGACCCGTCGGCTGGCCGCCCAGGGCGGCACGTCCCGGCTGCTGCACATCCGCCGCCCGGAGAACACCGGCGCCCTGCGGGCCGACCGCTTCACCACAGCCGCCCGGATGCGCTGGCTCCACGCGGCGAGCACCCGGATCGGTACGACGCTGGACCTGGAGCGTACGGCCCAGGAGCTGGCTGCCTACAGCGTGCCCAGGCTGGCGGACGGCGCCGCCGTCGACCTGCTGGAATCCGTGCTGCGCGGCGAGGAGGGCGAGCGCGTCACCGGGAGCGCCGTACCCGCCACCCGGGCCATGGCGGTGCGGGCCGTCGAGGCGCTCTCCGGACTGGAACCCTCCCCGGTCGGCGAGGTCGTCGACCGGCGGGAGCGCCGGGAGACCCTGCTGACCACGCACTGCCTGCGCCGCGGCGAGTCCGTACTGGTCAGCAGGATGACCGAGGAGGACTACCGGCGCGTCGCCCCGACGGACAGCGCCGCGGCGGCCATGCGGCGCCAGGGCGTCCACAGCTACCTCGCCGTACCGCTGATCGCCCGTGGTGTCCTGCTGGGCTCGGCCGACTTCGTACGCGCCGGGGACAGCCCGCCCTTCAACCGGGCCGACGCCGACGTGGCCGTCCAGCTCGGCGCCATGGCAGCCGTCTTCATGGACAACGCCCGCCTCTACGGGCGCGAGCGCCAGCACGTCCTCTCCCTCCAGCGCAGCCTGCTCCCGCGCGCCACCCCCCGCACCCCCGGCCTGCGGGTGCGCGCGCACTACGCGCCGGCCGCCGACGCGCACGGGGTGGGCGGCGACTGGTACGACGTGGTGGCGCTGCCCGGCGGGCGTACGGCGCTGGTCGTCGGCGACGTCACCGGCCACGGGGTGGCGGCCGCCGCGACGATGGGACGGCTGCGCACCGTGGCCCGTACCCTCATGACGCTGGACATCGCGCCGGACCGGGTGCTCGCCCGGCTGGACCTGGCCACCCGCGACCTGGAGGACGACCAGGTCGCCACCTGTCTCTGCGCGGTCTACGACCCGGCGGACGGCGGCTACACGATCGCGAGCGCGGGCCATCCGCCGCCGCTGCTGGTGGAGGACGACGGCACCACCCGGTTCCTCGACGTCCCGGTCGGCGCGCCGCTGGGAGCGGGAGTCATCCCCTACGACCCGCTGCGGTTGCGCGCCCGGGCGGGCAGCCGGCTGGTGCTCTACACCGACGGCCTGGTCAAGACGCGCGTCGACGACGTGGACGTCCAGCTGGAAGGGCTGCGCGCGGCCGTGGCCGCGATGGTGCCGGCGGACCTCGACGACGGAGGGCTCCTCACCCTGCTGCGGCAGGCCGAAGGCCGCTTCGACGAGGCGGTGCTGGTGGTGGCCGGGGGGAGCGAGCTGCCGGCCGAGGCCGGCCTGCGGGTGTGGGACCTGCCGGAGGAGGGCAACCCGGCCTCCACCGCCCGCAGGCTGGTCACCGAGCAGCTCACCCGGTGGGGCCTGGCCGATATCGCCGACGTCACCGAACTGGTCGTCAGCGAGCTGGTCGGCAACGCCATGCGGTACGGCGGCGGCCCCGGCCGGCTACGGCTGCTGCGTGACGAGCGGCTGCTGGTCGAGGTCGCGGACACCGGGCCCGACCTGCCGCAGATCCAGCACGCCGACGTGAGCGACGAGGGCGGCCGGGGGCTGCAGCTCATCAACCTGCTGTGCCGCCGGTGGGGTTCGTGCCGCACGGCGACCGGCAAGGTCGTCTGGGCCGAGCAGAACATCCCGTCCTAGGCCGGAGATCGACCGGTCCTCCTTGCCATGGGGGAACGGCCCGGGAGGGGTGTGCCTCTCCCGGGCCGTTCGGTCCTGCGGGGCAGCCGGTGTTCCTGCGCACCGCCTGCTCAGCCTGCGGGGCAGGCGATCAGAAGGTCAGCTTCACGCTGTTGAAGGTGCCGGTGTCGCCGGAGTAGGCGTCCTGGACCCTGAGGTTCCAGGTGCCGTTGGCCACCTCGGAGGAGGCGTTGACCGTGTAGGTCGCCACCACGTTGTCCGCGGAGTCGCTCGACGAGGAGTTCTTCAGGCGGTACGCCGTCCCGTCCGGGGCGACCAGGTCGAGGACGAGGTCACCGCGGTAGGTGTGCGTGATGTTGACCGCCACCGAGAGGTTGCTGGGCGCGTTGCCGGTGACGCCGCTGACGACGACCGGGATGTTGGTGGTGCTCAGGTCGGCGAGTGCCTTGACGGTCGTGTTCTGGAAGACCGTGCCACCCGGGTCGGTGCCGCCACCGGGGCGTGAGCCCACGGCGATGCCGGCCCAGGCGTTGGCGACCGCGGTGTACTCGGCGCTCGTGGTGCCGTACAGCTCACCGGCAACGGCCAGCGTGCCGGTGCGGGCCGCGGCGTAGTTCGTGGTGGAGGTGAACTTCGTGGTGAGCGCCTTGAACCAGATCTGCAGCGCCTTGTCCCGGCCGATGCCGGTCACCGGAAGGCCGTCCGACGTCGGGGAGTTGTAGGACACCCCGTTGACGGTCTTGGCACCGCTGCCCTCGGAGAGCAGGTAGAAGAAGTGGTTCGCCGGGCCCGAGGAGTAGTGGACGTCGACCGAGCCGAGGCCCGAGTACCAGGAGTCCTTGGACGCGCCGTCCTTGCTCGGCTTGTCCATGTAACGCAGCGGCGTGCCGTCACCGTTGATGTCGATCTTCTCGCCGACGAGGTAGTCGCCCGGGTCCGTGGCGGTGTTGGAGTAGAACTCCACGCCCGCCGCGAAGATGTCCGAGGTGGCCTCGTTGAGGCCACCGGACTCGCCGCTGTAGTTGAGACCGGCGGTGTTGGAGGTGACGCCGTGCGTCATCTCGTGGGCCGCCACGTCCAGCGAGGTCAGGGGCGCGAGGTTGCCGCTGCCGTCGCCGTAGGTCATGCAGAAGCAGCTGTCGGACCAGAAGGCGTTGACGTAGCTGTTGCCGTAGTGGACGCGGGAGTACGCGCCGACGCCGTTGCCCTTGATGCCGGTGCGGCCCATGACGTTCTTGTAGAAGTCCCAGGTCTCCGCGGCCCCGTAGTGCGCGTCGGCGGCGGCCGTCTCGGTGTTCGACGCGCTGCCGTTGCCCCAGATGTCGTCCGCGCCGGAGAACAGCGTCCCGGTGCCCGAGGTGCCGCGGTTCAGGTTGTACGTCTTGTGGCTGCCGCGCGCGGCGTCGGTCAGGTTGTACGAGCCCGAGGACCCGGAGGTGCCCAGCGTGACCTGGCCGCTGTACTGGGTGTTGCCGGTGCCGGTCTCGATGGCCTGCCACTCGTACAGCTTGGCGCCGGACGAGGCGTCGGTGATGACGTGCAGCTCGTTCGGGGTGCCGTCGTGCTGCAGCCCGCCGACCACGGTCTCGTACGCCAGCTGCGGGGTGCCGTTCGCCGCCCAGACGACCTTGCGCGGGGCCTTGCTCGCCTCGGCGCTCTTCGAGCCGTCGGCCCGGGCCGCGGTGAGCGCCTGCTTCTCGGCGGTGGCCGGTGCGACGTCCGCGGTGGTGCCGACCGCCTTCAGCTGCGCTCCGGTCGCCTTGGACGCCTTGGTGACGCCTTCGGTCGCTCCGGCCTTCGACTCGGCCACGACCAGGTCGCCGCCGAGGACCGGGAGGCCGTCGAGGGTGCGCTCGTAGCGTGTGTGCGTGGTGCCGTCGACGTCCTTGACGACATCGCGGACGACGAGCTTCTCCGTGGAACCGAGGCCGAGCTCCTTGGCGGTGGCCGCCTTGGTGGAGTTGGCCTCGCGGAGCAGTTCGGCCCGCTGGGCGGGGGAGAGCTTCGCGGGGAGCGCGCCCGGGTCGGCGCCCTTGACGGCGGCGGCGGGGGCGGCACTGGCGTTGTCGGCCGGGGCGGCGGTGGCACCGCTCTGGACTCCGACGGTGAGGAGGGCTGCTGCGGCTATCAGAGCGCCGGTCGCGGTGGCACGACGGCTGGGCGTGGATCTCACGCGGACTCCTTCTGCGAGGGGGGTCCCGACCCGCCGGGTGAGCCGGCCGGGCAGAGCAGGCGGTGCGCGGAACGGGGGAAGAGTGTCAGCAGAAGGCGCCGCGTGTCAGGACCGCGTCAACACATTGGCCAAAATTCGTCCGTTGCCGGAATGGTCATGTTCGTTAAGCGGACGTTTCCTCCTGTGTCACCTCTGTGGCGTAAGGGAGACTCCGGAGTGACGTGCGGCCTGAACGCGCAGGGTGCGTTGAGATTGCGTTCGAATATGCGATGTTCGAACGGCCGGGCGACAAGTGGACGATGGCCACCTGGTGAGACGGCGCGGAACAGTGGCCGGTTCCGCGCCGTCGCCCGGCGCGCGGCTTTCTACTCGCCGGTACCGCGTCAGGCCAGGCTCTCCCGCCAGGCGCGGTGCAGCCCGGCGAACGTGCCCGTACCGGCGACGAGCTCGGCCGGGGAACCGTCCTCGATGATCCGGCCCTGCTCCATCACCAGCACGCGGTCCGCGATCTCCACGGTGGACAGCCGGTGTGCGATCACCACCGCCGTCCGGCCGTGCAGCACGGTGTCCATCGCCCGCTGCACCGCCCGCTCGCCCGGGACGTCCAGCGAGCTCGTGGCCTCGTCGAGGATCAGTACCGCCGGATCCGCGAGCAGCGCCCGGGCGAAGGCCACCAGTTGGCGCTGACCCGCGGAGATCCGGCCGCCGCGCTTGCGGACGTCGGTGTCGTACCCGTCGGGCAGGCCGCTGATGAAGTCATGGGCGCCGATGGCCTTGGCCGCGTGCTCGATCTCCTCGGGCGTCGCCTCCGGGCGGCCGATCGCGATGTTCTCGGCGATCGTGCCGGAGAACAGGAACGCCTCCTGGGTCACCATCACCACGCCCCGGCGCAGCTCCGCCGTCGCCAGGTCGCGCAGATCCGTGCCGTCCAGCAGGACCCGGCCCTCGGTCGGGTCGTAGAAACGCGCCAGCAGCTTGGCGAGCGTCGACTTCCCCGCGCCCGTCGAGCCGACCAGGGCGACGGTCTGGCCCGCCGGGATCGTCAGGGCGAAGCGGGGCAGCACCTCGCCCCCCGTCCGGTACGCGAACCGCACCCCGTCGAAGACGACCTGCCGGCCCGGCTGTTCACCTGCCCGGGCCGGCAGTTCCTTCGGCGCGGCCGGCTCGGGAACCGCCGGTGCCTGCGCCAGCAGACCCGCGATCTTCTCCAGCGAAGCGGCCGCGGACTGGTAGGAGTTGAGAAACATCGCGAGCCGGTCGATCGGGTCGTACAGCCGCCGCAGATACAGCACCGCCGCGGCCAGCACCCCGAGCGCCAGCGTCCCCGACGCCACCCGGTAGGCGCCCCACAGGACCATCGCGGCCACCGCGGTGTTGGCGACGAGCCGTGAGCCGACCACGTAACGCGCCATCTCCAGCAGCGCGTCGCCGTTCCTGCGCTCGTGACGGCGGTTGAGCACCGCGAAGTCCGCGTCGTTGACGCCCTCCCTCCGGAAGGCCTGCACGGGACGGATCCCGTTCATCGTCTCCGCGAACTTCACGATGACCGCGGCGATCGCCGAGGAGCGTGCCGAGTACGCCTTGGACGCCCGGCGCCGGTAGGCGCGCACCAGCAGGTACAGAGGGGCGAACGACGCGACGGCGATCGCGCCGATGCCGAGATCCAGCCACAGCAGCATGAGGCAGATCGACACGAACGACAGCACCACGCCGATGAGCTCCTGCAGCCCCTCGCTCAGCAGCTCGCGCAACGACTCCACGTCCGTGGTCGAGCGTGAGATGAGCCGGCCCGAGGTGTAGCGCTCGTGGAAGTCCACGCTCAGCGCCTGCGCATGGCCGAAGATCCGGCCGCGCAGATCGAGCAGCACGTCCTGGTTGATCCGCGCGGCGGCCCGGATGAACGCGTACTGCATCAGCCCTGCGGCGACCGAGCACACGGCGTACCCGGCGCCCACGGCGATCAGCGGCCCGTAGTCGTGGTCCCGGAACGCCGGGACGCCGCTGTCGATGGCGTACGCGACGAGCAGCGGGCCCGCCTGCACAGCGGCCTGCTGGATCACGAGGAGGACGGCGGCCACGACCACCCGGGCCCGCAACGGACCCAGCAGCGAGGCCAGCAGTGCCCAGGTCGCACCGCGGGGTGCGGGCAGGGCGTCCTGGTCGAACACGTCCCCCGCGGGCGGCGGTCCGGACGCCTCTCCCGGCAGGTCCTCGTCGGCGGTGGCCCGCCCCTCGGTGGTGGTACCGGTCATCGGATGCTGCCCTCCTCGGCAGTGGGTGCACCGGCGCGGGCCCCGGCGTCCACCGGGCTCCCCGCGTCCCCGGTGCCCTCGGCGCCCGACATCAGCCAGGCGTATTCGGCGTTGCCGCGCAGGAGTTCCTGATGGGTGCCGACCGCGCTGATCCGGCCCCCGGACAGCAGTGCCACCCGATCGGCCAGCATCACGGTGGACGGCCGGTGGGCGACGACCACGGCCGTCGTCCGCTCCAGGACGCGCCGCAGGGCCGCCTCGACCAGTGCCTCCGTGTGCACGTCCAGCGCGGAGAGCGGGTCGTCGAGCACCAGGAAGCGGGGCTCGCCGACGACGGCCCGGGCCAGCGCCAGGCGCTGGCGCTGGCCGCCGGACAGGCTCAGTCCCTGCTCGCCCACCTGGGTGTCGACGCCCTGCGGAAGGTCGTACACGAAGTCGGCCTGCGCGACCGACAGGGCGCGGCGCAGCGCCTCCTCACCCGCGCCCTCCGCGCCCATCAGCACGTTCTCCCCGACGGTCGCCGAGAAGAGGGTCGGCTCCTCGAAGGCCACGGACACCAGCTCCCGCAGCCGGGACCGCTCCATGCCCGCGATGTCCTCGCCGTCCAGCAGGATCCGGCCCCCGGTGATCTCGTGCAGCCGGGGGACGAGCGCGGTCAGCGTCGTCTTGCCCGAGCCCGTGGCCCCCACCAGGGCCATCGTCTCCCCGGGGCGGACCCGCAGATCGATCCCGGCGAGCACGGGCCGGGAGCCGGGTGCGGCGTCCGGGTAGCGGAACTCCACCCCTTCGAAGACAATTCCGGGATCCGCCTTACCGGCCGTGACGCCGGCGCTCTCCACGGCCTCCTCCGCCACGTCCATGACCTCGAAATAGCGGTCGGCGGCCGTCGCGGACTCCTGGCTCATCGCCAGCAGGAAGCCGATCGACTCGACCGGCCAGCGCAGCGCCAGCGCCGTCGACAGGAAGGCGACGAGCGTCCCCGCCGACAGACCGCCGTCGGCCACCTCGATCGTGCCGAGCACCAGTGCGGCGCCGATCGCCAGCTCGGGGATGGCGGTGATGAGGGCCCAGATCCCCGCCAGGAGACGGGCCTTGCCCAGTTCCGTGCCACGCAGGCGCTGTGCGAGCGCGCGGAAGGCCTGCGCCTGGCTGCGGTGCCGGCCGAACCCCTTGACGATGCGGATGCCCAGCACGCTCTCCTCGACGACGGTCGTCAGGTCGCCGACCTGGTCCTGCGCCTTCCGCGCCACCAGGGAGTACTTCGTCTCGAAGACGGAGCAGAGGATCACCAACGGAACCGCCGGTGCCAGCAGCACCAGCCCGAGCGACCACTCCTGGGCGAACAGGATGACGAAACCGACCAGGAGGGTCGTGGCGTTGACCAGCAGGAAGGTCAGCGGGAAGGCCAGGAACATGCGCAGCAGCATCAGGTCGGTGGTCCCGCGAGAAAGCAGTTGCCCCGAGGGCCAGCGGTCGTGGAACGCCACGGGAAGCCGCTGCAGATGCCGGTAGAGGTCCGCGCGCAGCGCGGCCTCGACCCCTGCCAGCGGCCGTGCGACCAGCCAGCGCCGGAGACCGAACAGCCCGGCCTCGGCGATCCCGAGGAGCAGCAGGTAGAACGCCCCGAGCCACACCCCGCCCGGATCACGGTCCGCGACGGGGCCGTCCACCATCCACTTCAGGACGAGGGGGATCACCAGGGCGAGACACGACGCCAGGACCGCCACGAACGCGGCGCAGAACCAGCGCGTCCTGACGGGTCGGACATAGGGCCACAGACGCAGGAGGGAGCGCACGGCGGACCGGTCCGTGGGCTCTGCAGGTTTTTCGGGCATCAGGAGCGAGCCTAAGGTTCACCACTGTCATCGCTCATGTGGTTTTCCGGTCACCGGGTGCGGGTCGTACGGCCGCATCAGCCGATCGGCCGATGCCGTTTCGAGCGGATCGGCGGATGCCGCCAGCCGTCGCCCGGCGGAATGCTTGCGGGCATGCCGATCATCGAAGTGGACGGGGTACGCAAGGCCTACGGGGGGCGCACGGTCGTCGACGGAGTCGGCTTCCGCGTGCAGGAGGGGGAGATCTTCGGGATCCTCGGGCCCAACGGCGCGGGCAAGACCACCACCGTCGAATGCGTCGAAGGCCTGCGGATCCCCGACGCGGGCACGGTCCGGGTCGCCGGGCTCGACCCCGTCGCCGACCGTGACCGGGTGACACTCCTGCTCGGCGCCCAGCTGCAGGAGAGCGAACTGCAGCCCAAGCTGACGGTGCGGGAGGCGCTGGAGCTCTACAGCGCCTTCTACCCGCGGCCCGCCGACTGGCGGCCGCTCGCCGAACGGCTCGGGCTGGACACCCACCTCACCCGTCGCTTCGCCAAGCTCTCGGGCGGCCAGAAGCAACGGCTGTCCATCGCGCTCGCGCTCATCGGCAGTCCCCGCGTGGTGGTCCTCGACGAGCTGACCACCGGCCTCGACCCCCGTGCCCGCCGGGACACCTGGGGGCTCATCGAGGAGATCCGCGACAGCGGGGTGACGGTCCTGCTGGACACCCACTTCATGGAGGAGGCCCAGCGGCTCTGCGACCGGGTGGCGGTGATCGACAAGGGCCGGGTCGTCGCCCTCGACACCCCTGCGGGGCTGACCGGCCGGGCGGCCGGTTCCACCGTCATCTCCTTCACTCCGTCGAAGCCCCTGCCGGACGCCGGTGAACTCACCGGGCTCCCCGGGGCCGTGTCCGTCTCGGTCGGGGAGTCCGACGGCCGGGTCGTCGTCCACGGTGGCGACGACACCGCCGACGCGGTGATCTCCCTGCTGGCCCGCCACCGCATCACCGCCCGCCACCTGCGCGTCCTGGGGACAAGCCTGGACGACGCGTTCCTCGACCTCACGGAGCAGGACGCCTGAGATGACCATCCCAGCCCCCGACACGGCCCGGCCCGCGCGGGCCGCCGGCCCGCTCGCCGCCGTCCTCAGGACGGAGACCCGTCTCTTCCTGCGGGAACCGGGCAGCCTGTTCTGGATCCTCGTCTTCCCGGCCGCCCTGCTGACGGTCCTCGGCCTTATCCCGTCGTTCCGGGAGGACGACGACGCCCTCGGCGGTCGCGCCGTCATCGACCTCTACGTACCGGTGGCCGTGCTGCTGGCCATGATCATGGCCGGTCTCCAGGCCATGCCGCCCGTCCTCACCGGCTACCGCGAACGTGGCATCCTGCGCTCCGTCTCGACCCCGACGTCGTGCTGATGGACCTGCGGATGCCGGGCGGTGGGGAGTGGCGGCCATCACCGAACTGACCCGGCTCGGCGTCCGGTCCCGGGTGCTCGTCCTCACCACGTACGACACCGACTCCGACACGCTGCCCGCGATCGAGGCGGGCGCGACCGGTTACCTGCTCAAGGACGCGCCCCGTGACGAGCTGTTCACCGCCGTCCGTGCCGCCGCCGACGGGCGCACGGTCCTGTCACCGGCCGTAGCCTCCCGGCTCGTCTCGCTGGTGCGCGCCCCGGCGGCACCCGGTCACGAGTCGCTCTCCACGCGCGAGCGTGAGGTGCTCGGACTCGTGGCCAGGGGCACCTCGAACCGGGAGATCGCCGCCGAGCTGTTCATCAGCGAGGCGACCGTGAAGACCCATCTCGCCCATGTCTTCGCCAAGTTGGGCGCCAGGGACCGCGCCGCGGCCGTCGCCGTCGCCTACGAGCGGGGCGTCCTCGGGTGACCGGCCCCGCCCCAGGTTCCGGCTCCAGGCACCGCCGCCCCCGGCCCCGTCACCCGGTGACCCGGAACAGCAGGACCGACCGTCCCGGCACGCTCAGCGTCGTTCCGCCCCGGTGGACCGTGCCCGGCGCGGCCGACTGGTCCTCCCGCGAGGTGTCCAGGACCAGCTCGTACGTTCCGGCCCACGGGGCGCCCGGCAGACTGAAGTCGCACGGGGTGTGCGCCGTGTGCAGGACCGCCAGGAAGCTGTCGTCGGTGATCTGCTCGCCGCGGGCGTCCCGCCCGGGGATGTCCCGCCCGGAGAGGTAGAGCGCGAGCGTCGCGGCCGGGGCGTACCAGTCGTCCTCCGTCATCTCCGACCCCTGCGGGGTGAACCACGCCAGGTCCCGCAGCCCGTCCGGAGCCTGCGGCGTACCCGCGAAGAACGCCCGTCGGCGCAGCACCGGGTGGTTGTGGCGCAGCGCCAGCACGCGGGCGGTCAGGTCGGTCAGCCCCCGCCACCGGGGTTGTCCCAGGAGCGACCAGTCCAGCCAGCTGACCTCGTTGTCCTGGCAGTAGGCGTTGTTGTTGCCGCCCTGCGTACGGCCCATCTCGTCGCCCGCGACGAGCATCGGCACCCCGGTGGACAGGAGCAGCGTGGTGAGCAGGTTGCGCAGCTGGCGCAGGCGCAGGGCGCCCACGTCCGGGTCGTCGGTCTCGCCCTCGGCACCGCAGTTCCAGGAGCGGTTGTCGTCGGTGCCGTCGCGGTTGCCCTCGCCGTTGGCCTCGTTGTGTTTGTGGGAGTAGCTGACGAGGTCGCGCAGGGTGAAGCCGTCGTGTGCGGTGACGAAGTTGACGGAGGCGTACGGGCGCCTGCCGCCCCAGGCGTACAGATCGCTCGATCCGGTGAGCCGGTAGCCGATGTCCCGTACGTCGGGCAGGGCGCCGCGCCAGAAGTCCCGGACGGTGTCCCGGTAGTGGTCGTTCCACTCGGTCCACAGGGGCGGGAAGGCGCCCACCTGGTAGCCGCCGCTGCCGACGTCCCAGGGCTCGGCGATCAGTTTGACCCGGCGCAGCACCGGGTCCTGGGCGATGACCGCGAGGAACGGGGAGAGCATGTCGACGTCGTGCATCGAGCGGGCCAGGGCGGCGGCGAGGTCGAAGCGGAAGCCGTCGACCCCCATCTCGGTCACCCAGTAGCGCAGCGAGTCCGTGATCAGCCGCAGGACCTGCGGCTGCACCACGTGCAGGGTGTTGCCGCAGCCGGTGTAGTCCGCGTAGCGGCGGGCGTCCGGCTGGAGGCGGTAGTAGCCACGGTTGTCGATGCCGCGCAGGGAGAGCATGGGGCCGAGTTCGCCGGCCTCCGCAGTGTGGTTGTAGACCACGTCGAGGATCACCTCGATGCCCGCGTCGTGCAGTGCGCGCACCATCTGCTTGAACTCGCCGACCTGGCCTCCCGCCGTGCCGCTCGCCGCGTAGTCGGCGTGCGGGGCGAAGTAGCCGATGGAGTTGTAGCCCCAGTAGTTGTGCAGTCCGCGTCGGAGCAGGTGGTCCTCGTGGGCGAACTGGTGCACGGGGAGAAGTTCCACGGCCGTCACGCCGAGGCGCGTGAGGTGGCCGATGGCGGCGGGATGGGCGAGCCCGGCGTAGGTGCCCCGCAGTTCCGGGGGGATGCCGGGGTGGCGCGCGGTGAAGCCGCGGACGTGCAGTTCGTAGATGACCGAGTCCGCCCACGGGGTCTTGGGCCTGCGGTCGTCCGCCCAGTCGTCGTCGTCATGGACGACGACGCCCTTGGGGACGTACGGCGCCGAATCGCGGTCGTCGCGCACGGTGTCGGCGACGTGCTGCTGCGGCCAGTCCCTCACATGGCCGTACACCTCGGGCGGAAGGGTGAACGTGCCGTCAACCGCTCGGGCGTACGGGTCCAGGAGCAGTTTGGCCGCGTTCCAGCGGGCTCCGGTCCAGGGGTCCCAGCGGCCGTGCACCCGGTAGCCGTACCGCTGCCCCGCCCGTACGCCGGGGACGAAGCCGTGCCAGATCTCATGGGTGAGTTCGGTCAGCGGGAGCCGTGTCTCCCGGCCCTGCCCGTCGAAGAGGCAGAGCTCGACCGCCTCCGCCCCACCCGCCCACAGGGCGAAGTTCGTGCCCGCCACACCGTCGGGACCGACCCGGAATCGGGCCCCGAGCGGCGTCGGCGCACCCGGCCATACGGGTGGTCCTTCCGGCTCGCCCCGTACGGCAGGTCCCCTCGCCACCACCCTCCCGGTCGTCTTCGGCGCTTCCTCCTGCTCCGCTGTGCTCGACACCTCTCGGCCTCCTGCGGCTCGTCGGACCGGCACCCGGCGAAAGAGCGCGCGGCGTCCCGGCCGCGGCCTTCCTGGCGTGGTCCTCCCCTCTGTTCTGCCCACGGCGGGGCCCGCACTCACGTTTCCCCCGGGCGGCTCCTGTCGTTGGGGGGAGCGTGAACCACGTAGCGAAGAGAGCACGGGCGGGTTCGGCCGCCGTGCTGACATGGGCAGGACTGTTCACCGTGCTGGCCGTACTGACGGGCTGCACCGGGCCGGCGTCGTTCTTCGGGGACGACCGCGCACCCGGGGAGGTCATCCGTATCGTCCCCAAGGACGGTGCCGAGAACGTCGGCGCGGACAGCCGGATCGAGGTCACCGTCCCCGAGGGACGGCTCGAACGGGTGAAGGTGACACGGACCGAGGACGCGGAGGACGAGGAGGTGCCGGGCCGTATCGCAGGAGACGGCCGGTCATGGGCCCCCGAGGACAAGGGGTACCGGCTCGGGCTCGCCGGCAAGTACAGCGTCGAGGCGGTGGCCGTCGACGGCGACGGCCACCGCGAGGCCCGCAACACCACCTTCACCACAGTGGTGCCCAAGGACCGCTTCATCGGCTACTTCAAGCCGGAGAACCGGTCCACCGTGGGCACCGGCATGATCGTCTCCTTCGACTTCAACAGGCCGGTGAAGAACCGGGCCGCGGTGGAGAAGGCCATCAGGATCACCGCGAAACCCGAGGTCGAGGTGGTGGGCCACTGGTTCGGCAAGGACCGGCTCGACTTCCGCCCGGCCGCGTACTGGGAACCGGGCACCCAGGTCACCGTCGACGTGGGGCTGCGTGACGTGGAGGGCGCCCCCGGGGTCTACGGCAGCCAGCGAAAGAGGATCACCTTCCGGGTGGGCCGGTCCCAGACGTCCGTCGTCGACGCCCGCGCGCACACCATGGAGGTGCGCCGCGACGGTGAGCTCGTCACCACGGTGCCCATCTCGGCGGGTGCCGAGAGCACGACCACGTACAACGGGAAGATGGTGGTCTCCGAGCGGCACGAGGTGACGCGGATGGACGGGCGTACCGTCGGCTTCGGCGGCGAGTACGACATCGCGGACGTCCCCCACGCCATCCGCCTGACCAGGTCGGGCACCTTCCTGCACGGCAACTACTGGGAGTCCCCGGACATCTTCGGGACGGACAACACCAGTCACGGCTGCATCGGACTGCGTGACGTGAAGGGCGGCAGTTCGGACACCCCTGCCGGCTGGTTCTTCGAACGGACCCTCGTGGGCGATGTGGTGGAGGTCGTCCACTCCGCCGACAAGACCGTCGCCCCCGACAACGGCCTCGGCGGCTGGAACCTCGGCTGGGCCGCGTGGAAGGCGGGTTCCGCGTTGCACTGACCCCAGGCCCGACCTGCACGGGTCCCGGGGGCCGCGTCTCCGGGACCGGCGGGCGGTGGCGGTGGGCCACTTGGAACGGAACAGTGACAATCCGGGGGAGTTCTCCCCACGTGCGGTGTGATTATCTTGCGCCGAGCGTGTGTACAGCGCGCGGGGGTGCGGGCCATGGCGGGGCCAGGCCGTGCGAGGGGAGACGACCACATTGAACGGGCAGCCGATATCGGGGGCATCGGCCGGGGCGAGCAGGGAACGGCGCGGGCGCGGAGCCCCCGGACTTCTCGCACTGGTACTGGGTGCGCTGCTGTTGCTGGTGACGGCGTGCGGCGGGAGCGGCACCGCCGAGGACGGCGAGGGCGACAAGGGCGCGGGCGCGAAGGTCGATGACACCAGCGCCTCCCAGGCCGTGGTGAGCGTCGTACCCAAGGACGGCGCCGACGACGTGGCGACCAGTGGGGCGTTGAAGGTCTCGGCCTCCCAGGGCAAGCTGAGCACGGTGAAGGTCGCCGACCCCAAGGGCAACGAGGTCACGGGAAAGATCGCGGCGGACGGCCTGAGCTGGGCGCCGGACCGGCACCTGGCCGCCGCGACCAAGTACACGGTGCACGCGGTCGCCAAGGACGCGAAGGGCCGTCAGTCGGCCAAGGACACCACGTTCACGACGCTCGTCCCGCAGAACACCTTCATCGGGCAGTACACGCCGGAGGACGGTTCGACCGTCGGCGTCGGAATGCCCGTGTCGATCCACTTCACCCGGGGCATCACCGCCCCGGAGGCCGTGGAGAAGGCCATCACGGTGACGGCGGAGCCGGCCGTGCCGGTCGAGCCCCACTGGTTCGGCAACGACCGGCTGGACTTCCGCCCCGAGGAGTACTGGGCGGCGGGCACGAAGGTGACCGTGCGCCTCGACCTCGACGGTGTCGAGGGACGGCCGGGGGTCTACGGCAAGCAGGCGAAGACCGTGAAGTTCACCATCGGCCGCAGCCAGGTCTCCACCGTCGACGCGAGCTCGCACCGGATGAAGGTGGTCCGCGACGGCAAGCAGATCAAGGACATCCCGATCTCCGCGGGCGCCCCGTCCACGACCACGTACAACGGCCAGATGGTCATCAGCGAGAAGCTCAAGGTGACCCGCATGAACGGTGACACGGTCGGTTTCGGCGGTGAGTACGACATCAAGGACGTGCCGCACGCCATGCGCCTGTCGACCTCGGGCACCTTCATCCACGGCAACTACTGGGGTGCGTCGAGCATCTTCGGGTCGACCAACACCAGCCACGGCTGCGTCGGCCTGCGGGACGTGCGCGGTGCCTGGGACGGCAAGACCCCGGCCGCCTGGCTCTTCGACCACTCCCTGATCGGCGACGTGGTGATCGTGAAGAACTCCCATGACAAGGTGATCCAGCCGGACAACGGCCTCAACGGCTGGAACATGGACTGGTCGGAGTGGACCGCGTAGTTCCCCGCTCCGCGACGGGCCCGGTGCCGTGACCGACGGCACCGGGCCCGTCGTCGTCAGCGGCGGTGAGGGGGGGCCGGCACCAGGCGTCGCGGTGCCGGGGCGCCCACCTCGCGGTGTTGTCGTCGGTCTTCCCGGCGCTCTCGGCTCCGACCGGGCGGGGGAGACCCCGATGGCTCCGCCACGCCTCGATCCGCCGCCTCGCGGTGCGCCCCCGGGCCGTACCTCCACCCGCGCTGCCCGCCGCCGGACCCTCTAACCTGCCTCCCATGACCGTAACCCTCGAAGTAAGCGACGGCGTCGGGACGATCCGCCTGGACCGCCCGCCGATGAACGCCCTGGACATCGCCACCCAGGACCGGCTGCGTGAGCTCGCCGAGGAGGCGACCCGGCGCGACGACGTGCGCGCGGTGATCCTCTACGGCGGCGAGAAGGTGTTCGCGGCGGGTGCGGACATCAAGGAGATGCAGGCGATGGACCACGCGGCGATGGTCGTGCGCTCCAAGGCCCTGCAGGACGCCTTCACCGCCGTCGCGCGCATTCCCAAGCCCGTCGTCGCCGCCGTCACCGGCTACGCCCTGGGCGGCGGCTGTGAGCTGGCGCTCTGCGCCGACTTCAGGATCGCCGCGGACAACGCGAAGCTCGGCCAGCCGGAGATCCTGCTCGGCCTCATCCCCGGAGCCGGCGGCACCCAGCGCCTCGCCCGGCTCGTCGGCCCGTCCAAGGCCAAGGACCTCATCTTCACGGGCCGCCATGTGAAGGCCGAGGAGGCCGCGGCGATCGGCCTGGTGGACCGCGTCGTGCCCGCCGCCGAGGTGTACGCGCAGGCGCACGCCTGGGCCGCCCGGCTGGCCAAAGGGCCCGCGCTGGCGCTGCGGGCCGCGAAGGAGTCCGTGGACGCGGGGCTGGAGACGGACATCGACACGGGGCTCACGATCGAGCGGAACTGGTTCGCCGGCCTGTTCGCCACCGAGGACCGGGAGCGGGGGATGCGCAGCTTCGTGGAAGAGGGGCCGGGCAAGGCGCAGTTCCTCTGACCGGACGTCACCCGCGCACAACGGGACGCGCGTTCATCCGTGCGGGCGGATCGGTGGAACCTTAAGAGAACCTTAAGGTTCCACGCGCGGGGGTTCCGTGCAATTACCCGCACGGCGTACGTCCACGCAGGTCGCCCTGGCTGCCGACGTGGCCGTTCTGCCTCCGGCATATGCCGGAAGACCCGACCGGAACGCTTCATTCCAGGGTGGGGATTCCTCGGGAACGGCCACGGAGACGTTCGGGTGCGGCCATGATGGTGGGCATGGCGGGCCTGGAGGGTGTGGAGCAGCCGCGACCGCGCAGCAGCGGGACAGCGGCGCGCGGGATGGCGGCCGTTGATGACGAACAGCCGTTCCAAGTAATGGAGTTGTTCGGGAATCCGACGGAGGGTGAGGTCCGGTTGCCCTCGCGCCCCGAGTCGGCCGCGACCGCCCGCCGGCTCACCGCGTGCGTGCTGCAGCGCCAGTGGGCCCTGCCCCCGCAGACCGTGGAGCACGGCGTACTGCTCGTCTCGGAACTGGTGGGCAACGCGGTCCGGCACACGGGTGCGCGCTCCTTCGGGCTGCGCATGCTGCGCCGCCGCGGCTGGATCCGGGTCGAGGTGCGCGATCCGTCGCGCGGGCTCCCCTGTCTGATGCCGGTCCGGGAGATGGACGTCAGCGGGCGCGGGCTGTTCCTCGTCGACAAGCTCTCCGACCGGTGGGGCGTCGACCTCTTACCGCGCGGCAAGACCACCTGGTTCGAGATGCGCATCCTCGACCGCTGACACACAGAAGCCCCCGGTGGCCGGGGTGCGGCGCTTCGGGGGCTTCTGAGGGGGCCGTGGAATGGGGGGTGTGTCCACGGCCGCTCGTGGGACCTGGCTCGGGTCGGAGGAGGTCGCTCCGCCGACTATGGCATACGGGCGACCCCGGTGCCAAAGCTGTAAACAGGGCAATATGGTGCACAGTGCCATATTTGACTTCTGAATCATAGGTGCGATGGGTCACGCACCTGGATTTCTTTGCGCATACATGAGCTGCACCGGATGAATCGTTGATCATCCCGGACGTGCGCCCAACCATATTTTCCGTTCTTCGCGCCCTACTGTGTCTCGGGTCCGCTGGAAGCAGCATCCGAACCGACCCGCGAGGTGGACGGCCATGGACGGTCGCACAACCCCGGTGGCCCGCCGTTCCGCCCTGCGCGCCGCCGCCGGGGCCCTTCTGCCGGCCGCCGCCCTCGCGGCCTGCGCGCGGGACGGCGGCGCCTCCCACGCCCCGCCGGCCGGCCCCTCGCGGACCCCCGCCCCGCCCGCGCGCAAGGCCCATGGGGCAGCCCGCCCCGCGGCCGCGCCGCACCGCTTCCCCGGCAGGCCCGTCCAGATCGAGCACGGCCCCCGCGAGCGGCCCCGCGTCGCCCTCACCTTCCACGGCCAGGGCGACCCCGCCCTGGCCCGTACGGTCCTCGCCACAGCCGAGAGGGCCGGCGCCCGGCTCACGGTCCTGGCCGTCGGCACCTGGCTCGACGAACACCCCGGCATGGCCCGCAGGATCCTCGACGGCGGCCACGATCTCGGCAACCACACCCAGAGTCATCTCGACATCAACGCCATGGACGAGAAGCGGGCGTACGAGGAGATCACCGGCTGCGCCCGCCGCCTGCACCGGCTCACCGGGTCCATCGGCACGTGGTTCAGGCCCTCGCGCGCCCGCCAGGCCACACCCCTCGTGCAGGACCTCGCCCGCAGGGCCGGCTACCCGCACGTCCTGTCCTACGACGTCGACTCCCTCGACTTCACCTCACCGGGCGCCGCCGCCGTCACCCGCAAGGTCGCCGGCGAACTCCGCAACGGGTCGGTGGTGAGCCTGCACTTCGGTTACCGGGACACCGTCGCCGCGCTGCCCATCCTCCTCACCGAAATCGACCGGCGCCGACTGCGTGCGGTGACCACGACGGAGCTGCTGACATGATGCTTCCCTCCACGCGCACCACCACCGCCCTGCTCGCGGGCCTGCTCGTCGCCGCACTCGCCGCCTGCGGGGCAGCGGACCGGGACGGGGCCGGATCCTCGCGCACCGAGGCGGCCGTCCCGCCGGTCAGTTCGGCACGGGCCGCGACCCCTCCCGGGCTGCCCGGGATGCCGCCCGTGCTCGACCCGAAGGACATCTACGCCGCCGACCGTCCCGGGAAGCTCGCACCGGCCGTCAAGGGCTTCCCCTCGCGGGTCTACGTACCCAACACCAACTCCAACACCGTGTCGGTGATCGATCCCTCGACGTACAAGGTCGTCGAGACCGTCCCCGTCGGCAACCAGCCCCAGCACGTCGTGCCCTCCTGGGACCTCAGGACGCTCTGGGTGAACAACGACCTCGGCGACACCCTCACCGCCATCGACCCCGCCACCGGGAAGACCGGCCGCACGGTCGAGGTGTCCGACCCGTACAACCTCTACTTCACCCCGAACGGCAAGTACGCCGTCGTCATGGCCTCGATGGACCGGGAGCTCGTCTTCCGCGACCCGAAGACCATGGACCGCGTCAAGGCCCTCCCGGTGAGCTGCGCGGGGGTCAACCACGCGGACTTCTCGGCGGACGGGCGGTACTTCGTCGTCTCCTGCGAGTTCTCCGGCGAGCTGCTCAAGGTCGACACGGAGCGGATGAAGGTCGTCGGACAGCAGAGGCTGCCGCTGGACGGCGCGATGCCGCAGGACGTGAAGCTCTCGCCGGACGGCCGGACCTTCTACATCGCCGACATGAAGGCAGACGGCATGTGGGTCCTCGACGCCAAGGGCTTCACCACTCCGAAGCTGCTGCCCACCGGCAAGGGGTGCCACGGGCTCTACATCAGCCGGGACTCCAGGCAGATGTACATCACCAACCGCGACGAGGGCTCCGTCTCGGTCTTCGACTTCGCCAGGAACGAGCTCACCGACACGTGGCGTCTCCCCGACGGCGGCAGCCCGGACATGGGCGGCGTGTCCGCCGACGGCAAGGTCCTGTGGCTGTCGGGGCGTTACGACGCCGAGGTGTACGCGATCGACACGGCCGACGGCAAGCAGCTGGCCAGGATCCCGGTGGGCAGCGGGCCGCACGGGCTGGCGGTCTACCCGCAGCCCGGCCGCTACTCGCTCGGCCACACCGGCGTCTTCCGCTGACGGCCGTCCCGTGCGGGGCGGCGGGGAGACGCCGCCGCCCCGGCCGCCGCGCCGGCCGCGCAAACCGCCCGTTAATCTGACCTCCGTCAACGACGCTTAACGAAGGGGCGGAAACAGTGGCGGACATCGAGTCGGCACGCAGGGCATTCGAGCGCTTCGACCAGAACGGCGACGGCCGGATAACGGCCGCCGAGTACAAGAGCGCGATGGCGCAGCTGGGTGACCCGTTCGTCACCGAGACGGTGGCCCAGGCCATCATCAACGCCCACGACGGCAACGGTGACGGCGAGCTCACGTTCGACGAGTTCTGGGCCGCCCAGAACAAGGCCTGACCCGCACCGGCCCGGCGCGGGCCGGGCCGGCACGGCCTCTCCGGCGGGCGCGGGGGAGGTGGGCCGTCCGGCGCCGCACACGGTCGTCCCCGGGCCGCCCGCGCTCCGTCCGCGGTTCCGCCCCGGGCCCGGCCTCGGCATCGTCCACGGGCCCGGGGCCCGTCGCCGGGTCCCCTCGGGCAAGCCCTGTGCGGACCGTTTCGGCCGTTCAGGCGGCGAAGTGCCGGGAGAGCGTGTCCCGCCGGTCGATCTCCACCAGGTCGGGACGCGTGTAGCGTTCCGCCCTCGCGTGGTAGTCGAAATCCCCGCGCACGAGACCCCGGTAGTCCCGCACACAGCGCTCCAGCGCCGCCCGGACAGGCCCGTCGATCCCCGCGGCCTCTATTTCCTCGATCAGTTCCTTTTCGGCGCGCTGAACCCGCTCGGTAATACGTGCCAGTTGAATTCCGGCCTCGTCCACAGCTTCCTGGAGCGTGTACCCGCGGTCTCGCTGAATGAGACGGACAGCGTTGTGCTCGTAACCCAGGACCGCCTCCTTCTCGAAGGAACAGATGTCGTTGCAGAGACCGGAGTGATCGGTCACGGCATTGCGCAGAGCGATATAGGCGGGCAGGCTTCGGGCGGATTCCGGAAGATCCGTTCCGGCGGTGATCTCATGGAGATCCAGGAACGGCTGCATGGCCACGGAGTCCCGGCGGTGCTTGACGAAGTCGACCCGGCTCGGCACCTGTCCGGCGGCCCGTTCCACCGCCTCCGCGTAGTACGTCCAGAGCCAGGAGACGGTGTCGCGGCGGAACTGCCGGTTCCAGACGGCCGACCGGTCCCGGCACGTTCGTTCCCGCAGGCCTTCCAGGGCGTGCTCCATGGGGCCGTGCGGCTCGGCCCCGTCCAGGACGTCGACCAGGCGTGCGATCGCGGCCTCGCACATCCGGGGATCCCGGCCCGCCGGCCCGTCGTCGAACTCGTCGTCCACGAGGAACGCCCAGAAGAGCCATTGGCAGAAGAGATCGAGATGCTGCTGGGAAGCCTCGGGGAATATCAGGGAGATCCAGAGCTCCGGGCGGGTTCGGAGCATCTTCTTACGGGCGACCGGGGAGAGCGCGAGCCCATTGGCATCAGCCCAGTTCCAGGCGGCCTCCTTGGTTTCCTCCATGCCCGGATTGCACCCTGCGCTCCGGAACGGCATGTGAAACGCCGGTAAAACGATATGGCTCATTGGTGCCCCTCATCGAATGGGTGCGGATGATGACGAGAACGGGAAATGGACGGGCGGTGACGCCACGGTGCCGGGCCCGGGCGATGAGGACGCCGGGGCCCGGCGGGTTCGGCCGGAGGGTCACCGTCCGAGGTGAGGTGGTCATTGTCGTCCTCCTCCTCCGCCGGGGGGCTGGCCTGGAAGCCGGATCCGCGAGCCGGTGGGGGAGGGTCGCGTGACCATGCGTCACGCCCAGTGAACCCCTTGCGGGTGATCGAGGGAAGTCGTTTGTGACCGAAACTGCTTGATCGCGGTGAATGCTTGCTCATGTATGTGCGTATGGGGCACCTGGGAGACCAGGTGCCCCACGTGACGGCTCAGTCCTCTGGGCCGTCGGAGGGACAGGCGGCGGCGAAGGAGGTCCGAAAGAGCGCCCGGCCTCCTCGCCGTCAAGCCCTTCGTCGGGCGCCTGGCGCATCCACTCGT
Organism: Streptomyces sp. B1I3; assembly: GCF_030816615.1. NCBI lineage: Bacteria > Bacillati > Actinomycetota > Actinomycetes > Kitasatosporales > Streptomycetaceae > Streptomyces > Streptomyces sp. B1I3. The sequence continues at coordinate 2,610,860 of NZ_JAUSYD010000001.1, read as the reverse complement.
TCAGCGCGGTGCGGACGGCGGTGAGCAGGACGAGGGCCAGTACGGCGGCCGTGGTGGCACGGTGCTGGCGCACAGCCAGGCCGGCCCCCGCAGGATCCTCGGCCGGGTGGTGCGTCCACCACGGGTGGCGGTCAGGGTGGTGCTCACGCGGCCTGGGTCCCTTCGGCGTCGATGCGGGCGCCCGGCGTGAACAGTGCCGGCGCCTCGGGCGAGCGGAGATGGGCGAGCAGCACTTCCTCCAGGCTGGGCTCGGCGACCTGCCAGTCACCCGGCAGCGGGCCGTGCGGCCGCACCATCGCCTGGAACTGCCGCCCCTGCACGCGGTTCTCGAACACGGTGTGCCCGTCCAGGGCGGAGGGCAGCGCGCCGTCCCAGGTCACGCCGGTCACCAGGGCGTGGGCGGGGGCGTCGGCGTCGCCGGCCATCCTTATCGCCCCTGGGCGACGACCAGCAGGTAGTCGCACATGTCCGCCGGCTCGGCGAGCATGTGCGACGACATCATCACCGTGGTTCCGCGTTCGACGGCCTCCGCCATCAGCAGGGTGCTCATCTCTTCGCGGGCCGGCGGGTCGGGGTCCGACATCGGCTCGCCGAGCAGCAGCAGGTCCGGCCGCTTGCCGAAGGCCAGGGCGAACGCGCCCGGAAGCCGGACCCGGAGCCGTCAGCGCCTGGGCGTGGCAGCAGCGACGCCCGGGCGTGGCAGCACGACAGCGCCGGTTCCCGCGCGATGCGGGAACCGGCGCCGCTCCGTCAGCACCTACGGGCTGACGCAGCCGATCGAGCCGACCGGGAAGTTGTTGCCGGTCGAGGTCGCCGTGAACCCGAAGGTGACGCTGCCCCCCGGCGGGACGGTCCCGTTGTAGGCGAGGTTCTTGACCGTGAGCGTGCCGTCCGACCCCGTCGTCAGTGCACCGTTCCACACGCTGCTGACCTTGGCGCCCGCACCGGGTGTCCACTTCACGGCCCAGCCGTCGCGCGCCGTGGTGCCGTGGTTCATGACCTCGACGGAGCCCTGGAAGCCGCCGCTCCAGGAGTTGGTCACGTTGTAGACGGCCATGCAGCCGGTGTGCGGATCGGTCGGCGTGGGCGTCGGGTCCGGCGTGGGTGTCGGGTCCGGCGTGGGTGTCGGGTCAGGGGTGGGCGTCGGGTCGGGGGTGGGAGTGCCGCCCGAACCGCGGATGCCGGTCACCTCGCCGTTGCCGCCGTCGAAGACGACGTCGGAGCAGGAGAAGAAGTTCTCCTGGCTGTCCGAGCGCACCCACTGGATGAACATCACCGCGTTGCCCGAGCGGCCCGAGGGCAGGCCCAGATTCCAGAAGTAGTGGCCGCCGTCCGTGCCCGGCGAGCCCGTCTGCGACGGGTTGGTGACGGTGTCGATCAGATCGAGGTCGTCCCAGCCCAGTTCGGTGCTGGGCGAGTAACCCGGCTTGGAGAGGTACACCCGGAACGAGCCCGGGTGTGCCGCCCAGTTGCTGTGCTTGATCTGGATCGTCTTCCCGGACGTCAGGTGCGTCCGGGGCCAGTCCGCACGGGCGGCGTTGTATCCGGTGAAGTTGTACGGCGACCGGTCACCGGCGCTGCACAGCTTCCCGTCCGGGACATAGCCGGCCCCTCGCCCACCCGCGTTGGAGTCGAGCACGGCGAACCAGTTGTACAGCGCGGTCGCGCCGCTCTCGGCGAGCGCGGCCTTGCACGCCGGGTTGGTGGGGTCCAGGGCGCCGGTGCTGGTCTTGGCATCCTGCCAGCAGAGGTAGGTGCGCGAACCCGGCATCATCGTCACGCCGTGCGCCTGCGCGTTGCCCTGGCCCAGTAATGCCAGGGCGATTGCGCCGAGCAGCGTCGCGAACACCGCCGCCAGGGAGGCGAGTTGCTTCTTGCGTCGAGCCATGGTCTCTCCTGTGCCTGTGTGGGGACTGTCTTCCGGTGGGGCTTGTCTCCTGCCTGTGGTCGTCGTCCGGTGACCAGGTCCTCGCCCTCCGGGGGGAAGCGCCCTCTGGCGGGCGAGGGGTCCGGGGTGGCGTGGGCGGATCACGAGGGCGGCGCGTTCCGGGCGGGTTCGACGGCAAGGTGGGCGGGGAGGACGGAACGTCGGTGCGGGGCGTGGCAGCCGTGCGGGGGCAGTCGTCGGCCTCGTCGAAGGCGGGGCGTGTGACCGCTGCTTCCGGGAGCGCTGGGAGCGCTCCCACCTGTTGGTTCAGTAGGGGACTGTAGAAGCGGTGCTGTGTCCCTGACAACCCGTCGGAACGGGCCGCGTCGAACGGATTCAGAAGAGGCAGGTCAGGCGTGGTCACAAGATGCGACCCCGCCCGATCGGCATATGCCAGCCGCTTGGGAGCGCTCCCGAAACTTTCGCTGCGGACGCTGCCGACGACCTGAGGAGCTCGTACGGCGTCGTACGAAGACGTCATTGGGTGCCCGTGCGGGAACACCGTTCGCACCGGGCTCCGGAAACCGTGCCGTTGCCCCCCCAGCCTCCCGCCGGGCACGGTGGCACCGGGCCCGGCGCGAGGCGGTCGTGTCCCGGGAGGGGCCGGCGTGTACGTCACCTGGCGGGCCTGACGCGGGGGGCGTCGGCGTCCTGGCCGGGGCGGGCGTGGTGATCGGACCGCTCGGGCCGGGCCTGCGCCAGCCCGGCCGTCACGGCGGCCGAGGTGGCGCGTGAAGGCGCCTCAGGCCGACTCGCGCACCACCAGCCGCGTCCGCAGGATCACATGGCGCCAGGCCACCTCCGGCTGGTCCATCTCCTCCAGCAGCAGCCGCACCATGGTCCGGCCGATCTCCTCCATCGGCTGGCGGACGGTCGTCAGCGGCGGCTCGGTCTGCTCGGACAGCTCGAAGTCGTCGAAGCCGACCACCGCCACGTCCTGCGGCACCCGGCGCCCCGCCGCGTGCAGGGCGGCCAGGGCCCCGGCGGCCATGCTGTCCGACGCGGCGAAGACGGCGTCGATCTCCGGATGCCGCTCGATGAGCCCGGCCATCGCCCGTCGCCCGCTGGCCTCGGTGAAGTCGCCCTGTACGACCAGGGACGGCACCTCGTCGAGCCCGGCCTCACCCAGCGCCTGCCGGTAACCGCGCAGCCTGCACCGGGCGACGTACATCTCGGGCGGGCCCGTGATCGCGGCGATGGACCTCCGGCCTCCGTCCACCAGGTGGCCGACCGCCGCCCGCGCACCGCCGACGTTGTCCGCGTCCACGTAGGTCACCCGCTCGTCACCCGAGCGCCTGCCCAGCAGCACCGTGGGCAGCCCGGCGTCGGCGAGCATGTCCGGCAGCCGGTCTCCGGCCCGCACGGACATCAGCAGCACTCCGTCGACCCGGCCGCCGCGCACGTACTCCACGAGCCGCTGCCGCTCGGCGTCCGTGCGGACGAGCGTGAGCAGCAACTGCACGCCCGCCTCGGTCAGCGCGTCCCCGACCGCCCGCGCGACCTCCGAGAAGAACGGCTCCCCGAACAACCGCCAGTCCGACTTGGTCATCACCAGCGCGACGGCGCCCGCGCGCCGCCCGGCCAGTGAACGTGCGGCCAGATTCGGGACATAGTCCAGTTCGTCGATGGCGCGCTGCACGGCACGGCGTGTGGACGCCTTGACGCCCGACGCGTTGTTGATCACCCGGGAGACCGTGCCCCGCCCCACTCCGGCAAGGGCGGCCACTTCCTCCAGCGTCGGTGTGCCGGAACTCCGCTTCAGCATGTTCCCACCCCCAAGAGCACCCGATCCTACGGACCCGACGGGTGCGCGACCGAATGTTTCGACCGACCGGCGGGAACCACTCGCCGCGGGGTGCCGCTGTCCGCAATCCGTACGCGGGCACCGGAAGCGCTCCTCGCGCCACGCGTCCGCCGGGCCCGCAGCCCTCGCCACGCGTGACCCTCAGAAGATCTCGTAGGGGAGGTGTCGAAGGTACCGTCCGCACGGCCGTGCAGGTGACGCGGCCGGCCCTCGTACCCGGCGCGCCCGCGCCTGCCTCCGCTGCGTGCGACAGCGGCGGCGAATTCCGTCGAACAGCTTGACGGCACTCTCCCGACCCCCGAGATTGGGAGCGCTCCCAAACCGTAGTGCCCGACCGGATGCGCATCCGGTGCTCCCGTCACTGCGCGCCTCTCCCCTCCCGTCAGGGCTGCGGTGTGCCGTGACATCGCGGGGCCGGCCGGATCCCCGTTCGGTTCCGGTCACTACGGTCGGTCCGGTGGCGGAGCAGGCGGCGTACCAGCCGCTACCGGACCCTGCGCCCCGAACACCTCGGATCGGGTTTCCGGGAGGCCGGTGACGGCCGGATACCCGGAGGCATCGATGTGCTGTCCACGCTCTCGGGCCGACGCCCGTTGGGAGCGCTCCCGAAGAGCCGTTCCCGCTTCGCACGAGGAGGAATGCTGTGAAACGTTTCCTGGCTTTACTGGCGACCTGCGCGACGATCCTGGGGCTCACCGCCCTGGTCGGCCCACAGGCGGTGGCTGCCACCGGATGCAAGGTCGACTACACGGTCACCAGCCAGTGGCAGGGCGGCTTCCAGGCCGGGGTGAAGATCACCAATCTGGGTGAACCCATCTCGGGGTGGACGCTCAAGTTCGCCATGCCGGACGCCGGGCAGAAGCTCGTCCAGGGCTGGAACGCCGGCTGGTCGCAGTCCGGTTCCACGGTCTCCGCCGTCGGCGTCGACTGGAACCGCACGCTGGCCACCGGTGCGGCGGCCGACGTGGGGCTGGTGGGTTCCTTCACCGGCACCAACCCCGCGCCCACGGCGTTCACACTCAACGGCGTCGCCTGTACGGGCTCCGTCGACGGGACCCAGCCGCCCACCCCGGGCGGCGGCACCCCCGTGAGCATCAACGGACAGGTCCACGTCTGCGGCGTTAACCTGTGCAACCAGTACAACCGCCCCATACAGCTGCGGGGCATGAGCACGCACGGCATCCAGTGGTTCAACGCGTGCTACAACGCCGCGTCCCTGGACGCACTGGCGAAGGACTGGAAGTCGGACCTGCTGCGCATCGCCATGTACGTGCAGGAGGACGGCTACGAGACCGACCCGGCGGGCTTCACCAGCCGGGTGAACAGCCTCGTCGACATGGCCGAGGCCCGCGGCATGTACGCCCTGATCGACTTCCACACCCTGACCCCGGGTGACCCGAACTACAACCTGGCCCGCGCCAAGACGTTCTTCGCCTCCGTCGCCGCCCGCAACGCCGACAAGAAGAACGTCATCTACGAGATCGCCAACGAGCCCAACGGCGTGAGCTGGGCTGCCATCAAGAACTACGCAGACCAGGTCATCCCGGTGATCCGGGCGGCAGACCCGGACGCCGTCGTCATCGTCGGCACCCGCGGCTGGTCCTCGCTGGGGGTCTCGGACGGCTCCAGCGAGAGCGAGGTCGTCAACAGCCCCGTCAATGCCACCAACATCATGTACGCGTTCCACTTCTACGCCGCCAGCCACAAGGACAACTACCGTGCCGCAGTGAGCCGGGCGGCCTCGAAACTCCCGCTCTTCGTCACCGAGTTCGGGACAGTGAGCGCCACCGGCGGTGGAGCGATGGACCGGGCGAGCACCACGGCCTGGCTCGACCTGCTCGATCAGCTGAAGATCGGCTACGCGAACTGGACCTACTCCGACGCCTCCGAGAGCAGCGCGGCGTTCAAACCCGGCACCTGCAGCGGCAGCGACTACAGCAGCAGCGGTGTGCTGACCGAATCGGGGACGCTGCTCAAGAACCGGATCAGTACCGCTGACAACTTCCCCACCAGCTGACCCAGGGCGGGGCTCCGGCCGGGCCGGAGCCCCGCCCGATGTCCGACCGGAGCCCCGCCCGATGTCCGGGGACGCTCCTGGGGCCCCGAGCCGCGTGGGCGCAGGAGGTCCTGACAGCACCGAGCAGCAGCGGGAACGTTCCGGTCGGAGGCCGAGTGCTCAGCACTCGATGATGTTCACCGCGAGACCGCCCCGCGCCGTCTCCTTGTACTTGACCGACATGTCGGCGCCGGTCTCCTTCATGGTCTTGATGACCTTGTCGAGGGAGACCTTGTGGATGCCGTCGCCGCGCAGCGCCATCTTCGCCGCCGTCACCGCCTTGACGGCCGCCATGCCGTTGCGCTCGATGCAGGGGATCTGGACGAGGCCTCCGACCGGATCGCAGGTCAGGCCCAGGTTGTGCTCCATGCCGATCTCCGCGGCGTTCTCCACCTGCTCGGCCGAGCCGCCCAGCACCTCGGCGAGGGCGCCGGCGGCCATGGAGCAGGCCGAGCCCACCTCGCCCTGGCAGCCGACCTCGGCACCGGAGATCGAGGCGTTCTCCTTGAACAGCATGCCGATCGCGCCCGCGGCCAGCAGGAAGCGGACGACGCTGTCGTCCTTCTCGGTCTCGGTGCAGCCGCCGGCCGCGAAGTTCATGTAGTAGTGCAGGACGGCCGGGATGATGCCCGCCGCGCCGTTGGTGGGAGCGGTCACCACGCGGCCACCGGCGGCGTTCTCCTCGTTGACCGCCATCGCGTAGAGGGTGATCCACTCCATCGCGTGTGTCTGGGGGTCGCCCTCGGCGCGGAGCTGGCGGGCGGAGTTCGCGGCGCGGCGACGGACCTTCAGGCCGCCGGGCAGGATCCCCTCGCGCGACATGCCACGCGCGACACAGGCCTGCATGACGCGCCAGATCTCCAGAAGTCCGGCGCGGATCTCGTCCTCCGTGCGCCAGGCCTTCTCGTTCTCCAGCATGAGCGAGGAGATGGACAGGCCGGTCTCCCGGGCGAGCCGCAGCAGCTCGTCGCCGGTGCGGAAGGGGTGCTTGAGGACGGTGTCGTCCGGGACGATCGGGTCCTCGCCGGCCACCGCGTCCTCGTCGACGACGAAACCGCCGCCCGACCGAGTAGTAGGTCTTCTCCAGGAGCGGGGCGCCCTCGTCGTCGTACGCGAGGACCGTCATGCCGTTGGCGTGGTACGGCAGGGCCTTGCGGCGGTGCAGGACCAGCTGCTCGTCGGCGTCGAAGGGGATCTCGTGCATGCCGAGGAGGTTGATGCGCCCCGACGAGCGGATCTCCTCGACACGGGCGTCGGCGCCCTCGACGTCCACGGTGCGGGGCGATTCGCCCTCCAGGCCGAGCAGGACGGCCTTGGGGGTGCCGTGGCCGTGGCCGGTCGCACCGAGCGAGCCGTACAGCTCCGCCCGTATCGACGCGGTGTGGGCCAGCAGGCCCTCGTTCTTGAGGCGGCGGGCGAACATGCGGGCCGCGCGCATCGGGCCGACCGTGTGGGAGCTGGACGGGCCGATGCCGACCGAGAAGAGGTCGAAGACCGAGAGGGCCACGGGAGTACTCCTAAGGCGTTGGTGGACGTCGTTGTCCGCCGGGCGGTGCGGGGACGGGCCGGTGGGCCCGGGAGCGCGGGGCAAAGGGGTGGGGGCACCGGGCTCACTGTGTTCAGTGTGCGCGGTGCCCCCACCCTGCGTGCAAATTGCGGGTGACTACTTGATGCCGGGGTACAGCGGGAACTTCTCGGCCAGCGCGATCACACGGGCCTTGAGGTCGTCGGCGTCGTACGTGGGCTTCAGCGCGGCCGCGATGATCTCGGCGACCTCGGTGAAGTCCTCCGCCTGGAAGCCACGGGTGGCCAGGGCCGGCGTACCGATCCGCAGACCCGAGGTGACCATCGGGGGCCGCGGGTCGTTCGGGATGGCGTTGCGGTTGACCGTGATGCCCAGCTCGTGGAGCCGGTCCTCGGCCTGGCGGCCGTCCAGCTCGGAGTTGCGCAGGTCGACCAGGACCAGATGCACGTCCGTACCGCCGGAGAGGACGGAGACGCCCACCTCGGTGACGTCCGGCTGCACGAGACGCTCGGCCAGGATGCGGGCACCGTCCAGGGTGCGCTGCTGGCGCTCCTTGAACTCCTCGGTCGCCGCGACCTTGAAGGAGACGGCCTTGGCCGCGATCACGTGCTCCAGCGGGCCGCCCTGCTGACCCGGGAAGACCGCGGAGTTGATCTTCTTGGCGAGCTCCTGCGTCGACAGGATGACGCCACCGCGCGGGCCGCCGAGGGTCTTGTGCGTGGTGGTCGTGACGACGTGGGCGTGCGGCACCGGGTTGGGGTGCAGACCCGCGGCGACCAGGCCGGCGAAGTGGGCCATGTCGACCATCAGGTACGCGCCGACCTCGTCCGCGATCCGGCGGAAGGCGGCGAAGTCGAGCTGACGGGGGTACGCGGACCAGCCGGCCACGATCAGCTGCGGCTTGGACTCCTTGGCGAGGCGCTCGACCTCGGCCATGTCCACTACACCGGTGTCGTCGACGTGGTACGGGACCACGTTGTAGAGCTTGCCCGAGAAGTTGATCTTCATGCCGTGGGTCAGGTGACCGCCGTGGGCCAGGTTGAGACCCATGATCGTGTCGCCCGGCTTCAGCAGCGCGAACATCGCCGCGGCGTTCGCCTGGGCGCCCGAGTGCGGCTGGACGTTCGCGGCCTCGGCGCCGAAGAGCGCCTTGATGCGGTCGATGGCGATCTGCTCGACCACGTCGACGTGCTCGCAGCCGCCGTAGTAGCGGCGGCCCGGGTAGCCCTCGGCGTACTTGTTGGTGAGGACGGAGCCCTGCGCCTCCATGACCGCGACCGGAGCGAAGTTCTCCGAGGCGATCATCTCGAGGGTGGACTGCTGACGGTGGAGCTCGGCGTCGACGGCGGCGGCGACGTCCGGGTCCAGCTCGTGGAGGGAGGAGTTGAGAAGCGACATCAGGGGGTCCCTTGGGTCTCAGTTGCCGGAGAACTCGGTGTACTCGTCGGCGGAGAGAAGGTCCTTCGGCTCCTCCGCGACGCGTACCTTGAACAGCCAGCCGCCCTCGAAGGGGGCGGAGTTCACCAGCGACGGGTCGTCCACGACGTCCTGGTTGGCCGCGGTCACCTCGCCGGTCACCGGCGAGTACAGGTCGCTGACCGACTTGGTCGACTCCAGCTCTCCGCAGGTCTCGCCCGCGGTCACCGTGTCACCGACCTCCGGGAGCTGGGCGTAGACGACATCGCCGAGCGCGTTGGCAGCGAACTCGGTGATACCGATCGTTGCCACACCGTCCTCGACGGCCGACAGCCACTCGTGCTCCTTGCTGTACCGCAGCTGCTGGGGGTTGCTCATGGTCTGAATTCTCCTGTACGCGGGGGAGTGCTGGTGAACGGTGGTCTTGCGGTGTGAGACGCGACTACGTCACGTCCGGGACGCGCGGACTACTTGCGGCGCGTGTAGAAGGGCAGCGCGACGACCTCGTAGGGCTCGTTCGTGCCCCGGATGTCCACGGCGACGCCCTCGGTCCCGGGGGTGGCGTACGCCGCGTCCACGTACGCCATGGCGATCGGCCTGCCCAGGGTGGGCGACGGAGCACCCGACGTGACCTCGCCGACGACCTTGCCGCCGGCGGTGACCGGGAAGCCGGCGCGCGGCACCCGCCGGCCCTCGGCGACCAGGCCGACGAGCTTGCGGGGCGGCGCGGTCCCGGCGCGCTCCGCGGCAGCCACCAAGGCCTCGCGGCCGACGAAGTCGCCCTCCTTCTCGAACTTCACGACCCGGCCGAGCCCCGCGTCGAACGGCGTCAGCGCGGTGGTCAGCTCGTGCCCGTACAGCGGCATGCCCGCCTCCAGGCGCAGTGTGTCGCGGCAGGAGAGGCCGCAGGGGATCAGACCGTGCGGGGCGCCGGCCTCGGTGAGTGCCTTCCAGAGCTGCTCGGCGTGCCCGGGGTCCACGAACAGCTCGAAGCCGTCCTCCCCCGTGTAACCGGTACGGGCGATGAGCGCGGGGACTCCCGCGACCGTGCCGGGCAGACCCGCGTAGTACTTCAGCCCGTCCAGGTCGGCGTCGGTGACGGCCTTCAGGATGGCGGGGGACTCGGGGCCCTGGACGGCGAGGAGCGCGTACGCGTCGCGGTCGTCCCGTACCTCGGCGTCGAAGTCCCGGGCGCGTTCGGTGAGCGTGTCCAGGACGAGCTGGGCGTTGCCCGCATTGGCGACGACCAGGTACTCCGGGGCCTCGGCCGCTCCCAGCCGGTAGACGATCAGGTCGTCCAGGATCCCGCCGTCCTCGGCGACGATCATCGTGTAGCGGGCCCGGCCCACCCCGACGGTGGCGATGTTCCCGACCAGTGCGTAGGAGAGGAAGGCGGCGGCCTGCGGGCCGGTGACGGTGATCTCGCCCATGTGCGACAGGTCGAAGAGTCCGGCCCGGGTGCGTACGGCGTTGTGCTCGTCCCGCTCGCTGGCGTACCGCAGCGGCATGTCCCAGCCGGCGAAATCGGTCATGGTCGCGCCCAGTGAACGATGCAGGGCATCGAGGGCGGTGAGACGCGGGGCGGCGCTCGGGGCAGTGCTCATGGGTACGGCTCCAGGGCATGACGACAGAGGACGGTCCCTCCCCATCTGTCATCGGAACCTGAGAGGTTCGCCGAGAGCCCCTGAAAGGGTCGGCCCGTGAAGGGCCGCCCCGGGAGGGGTCGGCTTGCACCTTGGGTGGGGCCGCACGGCGGCCCGCTTTTCAGATCTGCCTCATCCACGCGGTACGGGGCCTGAGAGATTCAAGGGAGGAACTTGCTCCTTCGGCGCCCGGCGCACACGGTGACCGGGACTCTCCCGCGCGGATTCAAACGGCCGGTATGCAGTTGGCGGGGTCATCATCGCACGCATTGCGGGAGAGTGGTTCCCCGAGGACGCGCCGGACGCCGGGCCGACACGAACGGCCGGAACCCGTCGTGGCGCATTACCCTTTCTTTACACTTCTCGGGCAGGTCAGGTGTGGGTGACGAGTGCAGGGGGACGGCGATGACGTTGCAGCCACACACGACGGCTACGGGGGCGGCGCACGACGCGATGCCCGCGCAGCCCGGCGCGCCCGCTCGGGAGCGCCTGGGCCCGCGCGCACCGGTGGTGCGTGACCTCCGGGGCCGCGGTGCTCAGCTCCCGAGCGGCCTGGACTTCACGGCGGGCGACGTGGTGGTGGTCTCCGGACTGCCGGGCAGCGGCAAGTCGACGCTGATCCGGCGCGCCGTCCGGGAACACGCGATCGACTCGCAGGACGCCCGGGACCGCTGGGCGGACTCCCTGCCCGCCTTACTCCCGTACGCCCTCTACCGCCCCCTGGTGCGAGGCGCGCACTACTTCGGCCTCTGGCGGGCGCTGCGCTCGGGCGGATCCGTCGTCGTCCACGACTGCGGTACGCAGGCCTGGGTGCGGCGCTGGCTGGCGCGTGAGGCCCGGCGCCGGGGCCGCACCCTGCACCTCGTCCTCCTCGACGTCACCCCTCACGTCGCCCGCGAGGGCCAGCGTGAGCGCGGGAGGGGGGTCTCCGGTTACGCCTTCGCCCGCCACCGGCGGGCCGTCGGGCGGCTGCTGCGCGACACCGAGAGCGGTCTGCTGCCGCCGGGGTGCGCCTCCGCGGTGCTGCTCGACCGGGAGGCCGCCGGGGCGATCGGACGGATCTCCTTCACCGGCGCCTAGGGCGCGGCCGTTCGCAGACGCACAGACGGAGGGCCCCGGTCCGGCTGTCCGGATCCTGGACGCCGGCCCTCCCGCGGCCGGCGGACCCGTGCCGCCTGCCGCCGGACCCTCTAAGGTTTCTGCGGCACCGCATGGCGAGAAAGGGACACAGACACTGTGGAGATTCCGGCCCAGGACCAGGCGCACCGGCAGCCCCAGGACCCGGCGCATCGGCAGCACGGATGGCCGGCCAACGAGCTCGAGGAAGTGCTCGGCGCCTCGCTCGGCGTGCCCGGAGCCGGCGGCCGGCTGGTGGAGGTGCTCGGCCGCAGCCCGGTCTGGGTGCCCCTGCCGAACGGCGGGGGGCCCGACAGCCCCGCCCTCGACCTGCCGACGATCGACCTGGACGGCGGCGCCTACGTGCCCGTGTTCAGCTCCGAGGCGCAGTTCATGGCCTGCGTCGGCCCCCATCTCTCCTTCACCGTCGCGCCGGCCCGGGATTTCGCCCGGGGACTGCCCCCGCAGCTGGGGATCGCCGTCAACCCCGGCGGGGCGGTCGGTGTGCCGCTCCCGCCGCCGGCCGTCGCCGAGCTCTGCCGGGCCGGGCGCAGCCCGCTGGACGGGCCGGCGGGTGGTGGCCGGGTCCGGCTGTACGAACCCGACTGGAAGCAGGACCCGGTCGACTTCCTCTCCGCGGTGGCCGCCGAATTCGAGCAGACGGGCGTGGTGAGCACCGCGCGCAGGGCGCTGGCCAGCATCGAGGGCGAGAGCCCCGTGCTGTTCGTGGGCGTCCAGTTCGCCGCCTGGGACGGTGCGGGACAGGGCGTCCCGATGGACGCGCTGGGGCGCGCCCTGGGCCGGGTCCCGGTGCCCTGGCCGGTCAATCTCGTACTGCTCGACGTGGCACAGGACCCGGTGGGCGACTGGATGCTGGAGAAAGTGCGCCCCTTCTACCGGCGCGAGGGTTACTGAGCCGGCGCCGCCCGTGGCGTCAAGCCGGTGTCAGGGGCGGCGCATAAGCTGGTTTGATGGCCGGGTCGCCCCGTGTGCCCGGGAGTGACACGACAGCACCGCGACCGAGCGGGACAGCGGATCGAAGAGGGGCGGGACCAGGGTGAGTGCGTCAGGCACCGCGGCGGCCGGGCAGGTCGAGCACATGCTGCGCCAAGTGACCCCGGGGCGCCTCGACGCGTACGAGGCACTGCTGCAGGCCCTGTCCGACGGCCGGATCTGGATGCTGCTGTGGCACGGCACGGCGGGCTCGCCCGACGCCCAGTACGGCAACATGGAGGTCGACGGCCTGGGGTACGCCCCGTGCGTGACCTCCGCCCAGGAGCTCTCGGCGAGCGGCTGGAACCGGGCCCACGAGCTCGTCACCGGCCGCGACATCGCCCGCGCGCTCTTCCCCGACCGCTGGGGCATCTGGCTCAATCCGCACGTGCCCGGCGGCGGCATCGGCATCCCGTGGCTGGACCTGCGCCGGATCGCCACCGGCCTCGACCGGTTGCCCGCCGGACCGCTGCGGCTCTCCGAACCCTCGCTGCAGGTCCCGCAGTTCTACGCCCTGCTGTCGCAGAACGCCCACCGGACCCCCGCCGTCCGCTCGTTGCGCCGCGCCTGGGTGCAGCCCGCCCTCGGCGTCCCGTACCTGGCGATCGGACTCGACCTCTACGACACCGGCCGGCCCTCGGTCGACTCGGTCCGCGCGATGATGCAGCAGTCGATCGGCGTCGTCCCGGACGGACTGCCCGTCTCCACCGTCTCGATGTCCGACGAGTACGACCCCGTCGCCATGTGGCTGCGCGCCAACACGCGTCCGTTCTACGACCGTGAGGCGCACGCTCCGGCGGGTCCGCCGCCCGCCGCCGCGCCGGGTTACGGCTATCCGCCGCACGCCTACTGACGCTTCTGAGGCGACGTCATACGGGCGCCGCCGACAGGGGCCGCCCTGGCAATACGCCACTGGATGAGCCCTGTTGGGTGTGATGTCCCGTTATCGCGGATTAGTGACCGAGTGGTGCGCTCAGCAGGCCCGGCTGTCCGCATAACGGAAACCCATTGACAGCATCACGGTTGCGCAAACATTCCCCGTCAGGTCTGGCGGGTGATCGCAAAGTGGTTGAAGACTCCACACAGCAGGTGGTCCATGCCCGGCTCACGCCCCTTTCAAACAGGGGCGGTTCAGTCGACGCATCACCACGTGCCTCATGTGTTTGTACGAGCCGCTACAGCGGCGGTCATGGGCCGGCCACCGTCGGCCGAGAGGGGTCTCCAGCGCAATGACGGCACCTATCGAGACCACCAGGGCGGATGTGCAGCCCGAAGCGGTGCTGGAAGGCGCCGGGCGCAAGCAGATCGAGGGCCGCTCCCTCGGCCGGATCGCCTGGACCCGCTTCAAGCGGGACAAGGCGGCAATGGCCGGCGGCATCGTTGTCATCCTGCTGATCCTCACCGCCCTGCTGTCCAAGCCCCTGCAGTCGCTCCTCGGTCTCGACCCCGACGCGTTCAACCAGAGCCTGGTCGACCCCCTCCTGCTGGCGCCCAAGGGCGACTTCGGCGGGATGAGCTGGGACCACCCGCTCGGTGTCGAGCCGCAGACCGGCCGCGACATCCTGGCGCGCATCCTCGAAGGCTCCTGGGTCTCCCTCGTCGTCGCCGTGGGCTCCACGCTCCTCTCCGTCGTCATCGGCGTCGTGATGGGTGTCGTGGCGGGGTTCTACGGCGGCTGGGTGGACAGCTTCATCAGCCGGATGATGGACACCTTCCTGGCCTTCCCGCTGCTGCTCTTCGCGATCTCCATCTCCGCCTCCCTGCAGGGTGAAGCGTTCGGGATGGAAGGGCTCACCCTGCGGATCGCGGTCCTGATCTTCGTGATCGGCTTCTTCAGCTGGCCGTACATCGGCCGCATCGTCCGCGCGCAGACCCTGTCGCTGCGCGAGCGGGAGTTCGTCGAGGCCTCCAGGTCGCTGGGCGCACGCGGTCCGTTCATCCTCTTCCGCGAGCTGCTGCCGAACCTGATCGCGCCGATCCTCGTGTACGCGACGCTGCTCATCCCCACGAACATCCTCTTCGAGGCGTCCCTCAGCTTCCTCGGCGTCGGTATCGCACCGCCGCAGGCCTCCTGGGGCGGCATGCTCACGCAGGCGGTCGACCTCTACGAGGTGGACCCGATGTTCATGGTCATTCCCGGCATGGCGATCTTCATCACCGTGCTGGCCTTCAATCTGCTGGGGGACGGGCTGCGTGACGCACTCGACCCTCGTGGCAAGTAATCGCGGCTGTGCCGCACCGAACAAGCGAGGGGGTTTTTCTCAGCATGCAGAACAGAAAGACAGCAGCGGCCATAGCCGTGGCCGTAGCGGTGTCGCTCGGCGCGTCGGCCTGCAGCGGCAGCGACTCGGGCAGTGACGGCAGCAAGGGCGCTGGGGGCAACGCCAAGGCTGACGCCGGTCTGACGAGCATCGTCAACGCGACCGACAAGAAGGGGGGGACGGTCACGTACGAGCACGCCAGTGGCCCGGACTCCCTGGACCCGGGCAACACGTACTACGGCTGGGTGCAGAACTTCTCCCGCCTGTACGCCCGTTCCCTGGTGACCTTCAAGCCGGCCGCCGGCAAGGAGGGCCTGGAGGTCGTTCCCGACCTCGCCACCGGCCTCGGCAAGGCCAGCGCGGACGCCAAGACCTGGACGTACACGCTCCGCAAGGGCGTGAAGTTCGAGGACGGCACCGAGATCACCTCGAAGGACGTCAAGTACGCCGTCGAGCGCTCCAACTTCGCGCCGGAGGCCCTGTCCAACGGCCCGACGTACTTCAAGGCGTACCTCGACGGCGGCGACAAGTACAAGGGCCCGTACAAGGACAAGTCCCCCGAGGGCCTCAAGTCCATCGAGACCCCGGACGACTACACGATCGTCTTCAAGCTGAGCAAGCCGTTCGCGGACATGGACTACCTCGCCGCCTTCTCGCAGACCGCTCCGGTCCCGCAGAAGGCCGACAAGGGTGCCGCCTACGTCCAGAAGATGGTCTCCTCGGGCCCGTACAAGTTCTCGGCGTACGACGAGAGCAAGGGTGCGACGCTGGTCCGCAACCCGCAGTGGGACGCCAAGACGGACCCGATCCGCAAGGCGCTGCCGGACAAGATCGAGCTCAAGTTCAACGTCAACGCGACGACGATCGACGACCACCTGCTCAACGACGAGATCAGCGCCGGCATCGAGGGAACGGGTCTGCAGTCCAAGACCCAGCCCAAGGTCCTGGTCAAGGCCGCCGAGAAGGCGAAGACGGACAACCCGTACGCCGGTGTCCTGCAGTACATGGCGCTGAACGTCAAGGTGAAGCCGTTCGACAACGTCGAGTGCCGCAAGGCCGTCCAGTACGCCGTGGACAAGCAGAGCCTGATCGACTCCATCGGTGGCTCGGTCAAGGGCGACCCGGCCACCACGCTCATCCCGCCGACCGTCGCCGGGTACAAGAAGTTCGACCTGTACCCGTCCGCGGGCAACAAGGGTGACATCGCCAAGGCGAAGGAGCACCTGACCAAGTGCGGTCAGCCGAAGGGCTTCAAGACCACGCTGACGGCCCGCTCCGACCGTCCTGACGAGATCACCGCGGCCACGCAGCTCCAGAACAGCCTGAAGAAGATCGGCATCACGGCCGAGATCAAGCAGTTCCCGGCCAACAAGTACTTCACCGACTTCGCGGGCGTTCCGGACTGGGTCCACAAGAACAACGCGGGCATGATGATGATGCAGTGGGGCGCCGACTGGCCCACCGGCTTCGGCTTCCTGGACCAGATCGTCAACGGCTCGGCCATCAAGCCCTCGGGCGGCACGAACCTGATGGAGCTCAACGACAAGGGGATCAACGACCTCCTCGTCAAGGGCATCGGCACCGTCGACACCACGGCCCGCAACGCGGCGTGGGGCGAGGTCGACCAGAAGGTCATGGAGAACGGCTCGGTCGTTCCGCTCGTCTACCGCAAGAACCTGCTGTACCGCCCGGACTCCGCGGCGAACGTCACGGTCACCGACGCGTACCTCGGCATGTACGACTACGTGCTGATGACCTCGACCAAGTAACACCTGTTCATCAACAGCATCCCTTGAAAGGCAGGTGAAGGCGCCGGGCCGGCGGGCGTTATCCCGTCCGCCCGCCCGGCGCCGCACGGCTGTGGCTGCGTACATCATCCGACGCGTATTCGCCGCGGTGTTGCTGCTGCTGGTGGTCAGCGCAGTCACGTTCGCGATCTTCTTCCTGGTGCCCCGCCTCGGCGGGCAGACCACCGACTCGATGGCCGCCCAGTACGTCGGGAAGAGCCCCGACCCGGAGGTCATCGCCGCGGTCAAGAGGAACCTGGGGCTCGACCAGCCCGTCTATCTGCAGTACTGGGAGTTCATCAAGGGCATCGTCGTCGGTGCCGACTACAAGTTCGGCCCCGATCCCGTCACCTGCAACGCTCCCTGCTTCGGCTACTCCTTCAAGACCCACACCGAGATCTGGCCGCAGATCGTCGACCGCATTCCGGTCACGCTGTCGCTGGCCGTGGGCGCCGCTGTCCTGTGGGTCGTCTCCGGTGTCGCGATCGGCGTGGTCTCCGCGCTGAAGCGCGGCTCGCTCTTCGACCGGCTCTCCATGGGCGTCGCACTCGCCGGTGTCTCGCTGCCGATGTTCTTCACCGGCCTCGCCGTGCTCGCGCTGTTCGGCAACGGGGAGTACGTACCGTTCACCGACAGCCCGGTCGAATGGGCGGGCAGCCTCGTCCTGCCCTGGTGCACGCTGGCCCTGCTGTACTCCGCGCTCTACGCCCGGCTCACCCGCGCCGGAATGCTGGAGACGATGGGTGAGGACTACATCAGGACCGCGCGGGCCAAGGGCCTGAAGGAAAGCAAGGTCGTCGTCAAGCACGGCCTGCGGTCGGCCCTCACCCCGCTCGTCACCATCTTCGGCATGGACTTCGCGCTGCTGCTCGGCGGCGCGGTCATCACCGAGACCGTCTTCTCCTTCCAGGGCATGGGCCAGTTCGCCATCAAGGGCGTGACCGAGGCCGACCTGCCCAAGGTGATGGGCGTGACGCTGGTCGCGGCCTTCTTCATCGTCATCTGCAACTTGCTGGTGGACCTCGTGTACGCCGCGATCGACCCCCGGGTGAGGCTCTCATGAGCGAGGTAAGCAAGAAGGACGCCCCGGCGCCGGACGCCGCGCAGGGCTCGGTCCCCGCCCCCCGGGAGGCCTCGGCCGCCGACGGGAAGGAATTCCTCTCCGTACGCAACCTCAGCGTCCACTTCGACACGGACGACGGCCTGGTCAGGTCCGTCGACGGCGTCAGCTTCGACCTGAAGGCCGGCCAGACCCTCGGCATCGTCGGCGAGTCCGGCTCCGGCAAGTCCGTGACCTCGCTGGGGATCATGGGCCTGCACACGTCCGAGCGGGCCCGGATCGGCGGTGAGATCTGGCTGGACGGCGAGGAGCTGATCGGCGCCGGCGCCGAGCGCGTACGGAAGCTCCGCGGCCAGAAGATGGCGATGATCTTCCAGGACCCGCTGTCGGCGCTGCACCCGTACTACAGCATCGGCGCGCAGATCGTCGAGGCCCACCGGGTGCACAACAAGGTCGACAAGAAGGCCGCGAAGAAGCGCGCGATCGAGATGCTCGACCGGGTCGGCATCCCCGAACCGCACCGCCGCTACGACGACTACCCGCACCAGTTCTCGGGCGGTATGCGTCAGCGCGCGATGATCGCGATGGCCCTGGTCAACAATCCGCAGCTGCTCATCGCCGACGAGCCGACGACCGCCCTCGACGTCACCGTCCAGGCGCAGATCCTCGACCTGATCCGGGATCTGCAGAAGGAGTTCGGCTCCGCGGTCGTCATGATCACCCACGACCTCGGCGTCGTCGCCGAGATCGCGGACAACCTGCTCGTGATGTACGCGGGCCGCTGCATCGAGCGCGGCAGCGCCGAAAAGGTGTTCTACGAGCCCCAGCACCCCTACACCTGGGGGCTCCTGGGCTCGATGCCGCGCATCGACCGGGAGCAGACCGAGCGGCTCGTCCCGGTCAAGGGCTCACCGCCCAGCCTCATCAACGTCCCGTCGGGCTGCGCCTTCCACCCGCGCTGCCCGTACGCCGACGTCCCCGCGGACAACATCACCCGCACCGAACGCCCGGAGCTGCAGATGGTCAGCGACGGGCACTACTCCGCGTGCCACATGTCGCGTGAGCAGCGGGACCGGATCTGGACCGAAGAGATTGCGCCGAAGCTGTGACTGATCTGAACAAGAAGACTCCCGCGTCCGGCGCGGACGGGTCGGACGGGTCCGGGTCCGAGCCGCTCCTCAAGGTCACCGGCCTGGCCAAGCACTTCCCGATCACCAAGGGCATCCTCAAGCGCAAGGTCGGCGCCGTCCAGGCCGTCGACGGGCTCACCTTCGACGTGCGCCCCGGCGAGACCCTGGGCGTCGTCGGCGAGTCCGGATGCGGCAAGTCGACCATGGGCCGGCTGGTGACCCGGCTGCTGGAGCCGACCGGTGGCAAGGTCGAGTTCCAGGGCCGCGACATCACCCACCTGTCGGCGGGCCGGATGCGGCCGATGCGCCGTGACATCCAGATGATCTTCCAGGACCCGTACGGGTCGCTGAACCCCCGCCACACCGTCGGCGGGATCATCGGCACCCCCTTCCGGCTCCAGGGCGTCAAGCCCGAGGGCGGCGTGAAGGCGGAGGTCCAGCGGTTGCTGGAGCTCGTCGGGCTCAATCCCGAGCACTACAACCGCTACCCGCACGAGTTCTCCGGCGGACAGCGCCAGCGCATCGGCATCGCCCGGGCCCTGGCGCTCAACCCGAAGCTGGTCGTCGCGGACGAGCCGGTCTCCGCGCTGGACGTGTCGATCCAGGCCCAGGTGGTGAACCTGCTGGACGACCTCCAGGACGAGCTCGGGCTCACGTACATGATCATCGCGCACGACCTGTCGGTGATCCGCCACGTGTCGGACCGGATCGCTGTCATGTACCTCGGCAAGATCGTCGAGCTCGCGGACCGCAACTCGCTGTACGAGGCGCCGATGCACCCGTACACGACGGCGCTGATGTCCGCCGTGCCGGTGCCGGATCCTCGGCGGCGCGGAGCCAAGAGCGAGCGCATCCTGCTCAAGGGTGATGTCCCGTCGCCGATCTCGCCGCCGAGCGGCTGCCGGTTCCACACCCGGTGCTGGAAGGCGACGCAGGTCTGCAGTACGACGGAACCGCCGCTGCTCCAGCTGAAGACCGGGCACCAGGTGGCGTGCCACCACCCGGAGAACGGCGAGGACCAGGTGCCGGGGGACGCGCCGCTGGTCGCGGACGTCATCACCGTGAGGCCGGCGGTCGCGGAGAAGTCCGCGGTGCCGCCCGCATCGGCGGAGCCGGTCGTGGCCGCCGGGGTGGTGGGGGCCGAGAAGTCCGCGAGCCCGCAGAAGCCGGCCGAAGGCCCTGAGGGCGTCGCGGTCGTCGAGGGAGCCGAGGGCGTCGAGCCTGCTGGGGTGCCCGAGACGACCGTCGAGGCCACCGAGGCTGCTGAGCCCGCTGAGCCCGCCGATCCCGCTGAGGCTGCCGTGGTGACCGAGTCGGCTGGAGCGGCTGAGGCTGCCGAGCCGGTTGAGGCCGCCGAGCCGGCTGAGGCTGCCGTGGTGATCGAGCCGACTGAAGCGGCTGAGGCTGCCGAGCCGGTTGAGGCCGCCGAGCCGGCTGAGGCTGCCGTGGTGATCGAGCCGACTGAAGCGACTGAGCCTGCTGAGCCGACTGAAGCTGCTGAGCCGGTCGAGTCTGCTGAGCCGGTTGTGACCCCTGACGTGGCACCCGCCGAGGAGCCGGACGCGCCCGCCGGGGCTGCCGCCGGCGACGGCGGGGAGGACGCGGCCGCACCGTCCACGAAGGCGGGGGACGCACCGGAGAAGTAGGTACCGGCACAATTGCCCGGTGCTCAACGAACTCTTCACCCCCTCCGTCCAGCATGCGCTCGACATCGTCGGGATCTTCGTCTTCGCGATCTCGGGCGCCCTGCTCGCCGTACGCAAGAACTTCGATGTCTTCGGCATCGCCGTTCTCGCCGAGGTGACAGCGCTGGGCGGAGGGATCTTCCGTGACGTGATGATCGGCGCGCTCCCTCCGGCGGCCTTCACGGATCTCGGCTACTTCGTGACCCCGCTGCTCGCCGCCGGCCTGGTCTTCTTCCTCCATCCGCACGTCGAGCGGATCCAGGTCGGCGTCAACGTCTTCGACGCGGCCGGGCTGGGGCTCTTCTGCGTATCCGGCACCATCAAGGCGTACGAGCACGGCCTCGGCCTCACCTCGTCCGCCGCCCTGGGGCTGGCCACCGCGGTCGGGGGCGGTGTGCTGCGCGACGTCCTTGCCAACGAGGTGCCCTCGCTGCTGCGCTGGGACCGCGACCTGTACGCCGTGCCGGCGATCGTCGGCGCGGTCACGGCGGTCCTCTGCATCCGTTTCGATGCCCTCAACGCCTACACCAGCGGCGCCGCCGCGCTCGCCGCGTTCGTCCTGCGGCTGCTGGCCATGCGCTTCCACTGGCGCGCGCCGCGCGCCTACAACCGGCGCTCGGCCACGGCGGAGGAGGCTCCCGCCGTCATCTGACCGCAACAAAAAGCTACCGCTCAGTAATACGGTCGGTGTACGGTGCATGCCATGGCACAGGCAGCAACGCAGGCGCCGCGCGCAGCGCAGGCGACCATCGGCGACAGCGAGTTCGACCGCGACACCGCCGTCACGCTCCGCGAAGAGGGCGTCTACGACGCAGAGCTCTCCGCGGGCTGGACGATCATCCACGCCGTCAACGGCGGTTATCTCCTGGCCATGCTCGGCCGGGCGCTCGGCGAGGCACTCCCGCACCCCGACCCCTTCTCGGTCTCCGCGCACTACCTCACCGCGTCCGTACCCGGCCCGGCGGTGATCCGCACCCAGGTCGTCCGTACCGGGCGCACGCTGTCCACCGGTGAGGCCTCGCTCTTCCAGTACGCGCAGGACGGTACCGAGATCGAGCGCATCCGGGTGCTGGCCACCTACGGTGACCTCGACGGCCTCCCCGACGACGTCCGCACGACCGCCGAGCCGCCCGCCATCCCGCCGTTGGAGCAGTGCCTCGGACCGGGCGACGGATCCGCGCCGATCCCCGGCAGCTCCGCCATCACCGAACGGCTCGACATCAGGCTCGACCCGGCGACGATCGGCTGGGCCGTCGGCGCACCGTCCGGCAAGGGCGAGATGCGGGGCTGGTTCGGCCTCGCCGACGGCCGCGACGCGGACCCGCTCTCGCTGCTGCTCACCGTGGACGCGCTGCCGCCGACCTCGTTCGAGCTGGGGCTGAAGGGCTGGACGCCCACCATCGAGCTCACCACCCACGTCCGCTGCCGTCCGGCCCCCGGCCCCCTGCGTGTTTCCATCACGACCCGCAACCTGGCAGGCGGCTTCCTCGAGGAGGATGCGGACGTCTGGGACAGCGCCGGCCGTCTGGTGGCCCAGTCCCGCCAGCTCGCCCGCGCACCCCGCAGCTGACGGCCCCGGCCCCCGCCCCGCAGCTGACGGTCCCGGCCCGCCTTCCGGCCGTCGCGCCTCCGGCCCTCCCGCCGGCGTGACGGCCCCGAGCCGGCATGGGGTGCTGCGGCAGGCCGATCACTCTCCGTGCCCCTGCTGCCCCTGACCCGTACGGCGTGCTCGAGCTGGCCCGGACCCGCGCGGCGTGCTCCTGCTGCCACGGACGCGCGCGGCCAGGACCCGGCCCCTCAGCTCGCGGGGTGCCCGGAGGGCTCCGTAAGCGCCGCCTTCCGCGACGTCGAGGAGTTGTCCGCGCGAGCGGGGCGGGAAGCTCCGCTCCCGCCCACCGGCCCCGGGTTCTTCCGTGTCGGCCTCAGGGGGCGTCCAGCCAGTGGGCCCGGCCCACGGTCACCAGGCGCAGCCGGCGCCGGGCCACCCGGATGACCTCCTGCTCCCCTCGGGGTCCGGCGTCGAGCAGGGCGGACGCGGTGAGCACCATGTGGTCGACGTACAGCCCGCCCAGCATCAGGAGATCCTCGGGGTCCCAGCCCGCCGACTCCGGTTCCGCGGCGAGCGCCGCCGCCACCTCCTCGGCGAACAGCCGGAGCTGGGCCGCTATGGCCTCCCGGACCGGGCCGACGCCGCCGTGCTGCTCGCGGGCGATGAAGCGGAAATGCGCGGGCTGGGCGGCGACATGCCGGCTGATCAGGCCGACGCTCCGGTCCAGCCGCTCCTCGCTGTCACCCGTGTCGGCCAGGATCGCGCCGATCATGCCGTGCAGGCTGCCCAGGGTCTGCTCGACGAGCGCCACCCCCAGCGCCGCCGTGCCGTCGAAGTGGCGGTAGAAGGCGGTCGGCGCCACACCCACGGCCCGCGTCACCTCGCGCAGGCCCAGGCTGCTCAGGCTCTGGTGCTCCAGCAGCCGCAGTGCGGCGTCGAGCAGTGCCTGGCGTGTCTTCAGCTTCTGGGCCTGGCGGATGCCGACGGTGTGACTCATGCCATTCAGTAAACAACCGTTCTCCGAGTATCGGAAGGGCCGAGGGGTACTAGAGTCGAAAGTCAGTAAACAGTCGTACTCTCAACCGCAAGCGGAAAGGCCGCACATGTTCGTCCTCGTCGCCGCCCTGCTCCTGCTGGGAGTCGTCCTCGGAGCCGTGGCGCACCTGCCGTTGCCCCTGACTCTCGTCGCCGCAGCCGTGATCGGTCTCTGGCTGGCCGTGTTCGGTGTCCGCGAACGCCTCGCCCGCCGCACCCGCTGAGGACCCGCCGCACCGCTGAGAAAAGGAGCCCGCACCATGGCACTCACCACCGCACGCACCGACCGTCACCCGGGCACCCGGACCGACGGGCCGACGCCCGGCACCCGGACCGACGGGCCGACGCCCGGAATCCGGACCGGCGGGCCGACGCCCGGAATCCGGACGTCCGGCACCCGGGAGGCCGACGGCCTGGCCGTCGCCTCCTTCGTGCTCGGACTGCTCGGTCTCCTGGTGATGAACATCCTGCTCGGGCCCGCCGCCATCGTCATGGCACTCATCGCTCTCGCCCGCTCCACCGCCCGCCGCGGCCGCGCGCTGCTCGGACTCGCCCTCGGCGTCGCCGACCTCGTCGTCCTCGCCGTCCTGGTCACCGCGAACGGCACCGTCTCCTGGAGCTTCGGGGGCTGACCGGCCCGCAGTTCCGGAGGCGGGGCAGCCCCGGGTCGCGGGCGCCGGACGGCCCGCTGCCCGCCGTTCGCCGGTACCGGATCGGGCTCCGTCTCCGGCAGGCCCGAGCGCCGTGGCGGCACCCTCCGGGCCCGCGACGCCATGCGCCCGCCGTGCGCCCCACCGGGGGCTCGTAGAATCGGGTGCACCATGGCCTACCTCGATCACGCCGCGACCACGCCGATGCTTCCGGAGGCGATCGCGGCGATGACCGCGCACCTCGCCGTCACCGGTAACGCGTCCTCACTGCACGCCGCCGGGCGGCTTGCCCGCCGTACCGTCGAGGAGTCCAGAGAGACCCTCGCCGACGCCCTCGGCGCCCGCCCCAGCGAGGTGGTCCTCACCTCCGGCGGTACGGAGGCCGACAACCTCGCCGTCAAGGGCCTCTACTGGGCCCGGCGCGACGCCGACCCGCGGCGCACCAGGGTTCTCGCCAGCCCCGTGGAGCACCACGCCGTACTCGACGCCGTCGACTGGCTCGCCGAGCACGAGGGCGCCACCGTCGAGTACCTCCCCGTCGACCGGTACGGGCGGGTGCACCCCGACGCGCTGCGCGAAGCGGTCCTCCGTGACCCCGACGACGTCGCGCTGATCACCGTGATGTGGGCGAACAACGAGATCGGCACCGTCATGCCGATACGCGAACTCGCGGAGGTGGCACGCGAATTCGACGTGCCGATGCATGCCGACGCCGTGCAGGCCTTCGGGCAGCTCGAGGTCGACTTCGCCGCGTCCGGGCTGGCCGCGATGACCGTCAGCGCGCACAAGATCGGTGGACCGTTCGGTATCGGCGCGCTGCTCCTGGGCCGCGACCACGCCCCCGTACCCGTCCTGCACGGAGGCGGGCAGGAGCGGCACGTGCGCTCCGGCACCCTCGACGTGCCCGCCGTCGCCTCGTTCGCCGTCGCCGGGCGGCTCGCCGCCGAGGGGCGCGAGGACTTCGCCCGCGAGATCGGCGCGCTCCGCGACGAGCTGGCCGAGGCCGTGCTGCGGGCCGTCCCCGACGCCCTGCTCGGCGGTGACCCGGCCCCCGGCGGCCGGCTGCCCGCCAACGCGCACTTCACCTTCCCCGGCTGCGAGGGCGACTCCCTCCTGCTGCTCCTCGACGCCCAGGGCATCGAGTGCTCCACCGGCTCCGCGTGCACGGCGGGCATCGCCCAGCCCAGCCATGTCCTGCTGGCCACCGGCACCGACCCCGACCTGGCGCGCGGCACCCTGCGCTTCTCGCTCGGCCACACCTCCACCAGGCAGGACGTCCAGGACGTCGCCCGCGCGATCGCCCCCGCCGTCGCCCGGGCGAGGACGGCAGGCCTCAGCTAGGAAGGCAGGCCGCAGCCAGGACGGAGGGCCACGGCGCCCTATGCCCGGACCGTGCGGATCAGCTTCAGGTAGCGGTCCCAGTCCCAGTGGGGGCCGGGGTCGGTGTGATCCGTACCGGGGACCTCCACGTGGCCGACTATGTGCTCGCGGTCCACCGGGATGCCGTAGTGCCTGCAGATCGTGGCCGCGAGACGGGCCGAAGAGGCGTACATGGCCGTCGTGAAGTCCCGGGGGCGGTCCACGAAGCCCTCGTGCTCGATGCCGACGCTGCGTTCGTTGTACGAGCGGTTGCCCGCGTGGAACCCCACGTCCAGCTCACGGATCATCTGGACGACCCCGCCGTCCTTGCCCACTATGTAGTGCGCCGCGGCGCCGTGGGCCGGGTCCTGGAAGACCTCGACGGCGCTGCCCAGGTCGCCCTGCGTCACATGGACGACGATGCGGTCGATGCCGTAGTCGTCCGGGCGGTCGGCGCGGCGCCAGTTCGCCTCGGAGGCCCCGATCCAGCGGGCGCCCGCGTAGTCCAGCTCTCCCGGCCTGCGGGGCTTCTCCACGCCCGGGACCCGCCACCAGACGCGCCGCGCCTCGTCCCACGCAAGGGCGGCCGTTCCCGCGGCCACGGCGGCACCACCGCCGATCAGCAGCGTGCGGCGGCTGACGCCGTGCCCGGCCCCGGTCCCCGGCGCTCCGGCGTTCCCCTTGCTCCCCATGTGCTGGTCAACGCTTATCCGCGCACATTCGGTTCCCGGCGACCCGTACCCTGGAGTGGCTATGACTCAGACCTCCCAGCGCCCCCTCCGCGTGCTCGCCGCCATGTCGGGCGGTGTCGACTCGGCCGTCGCCGCAGCCCGAGCCGCCGAGGCAGGCCATGACGTGACCGGGGTGCACCTCGCCCTCTCCGCGAACCCGCAGTCCTTCCGTACCGGGGCGCGTGGCTGCTGCACCATCGAGGACTCCCGTGACGCCCGCCGCGCGGCGGACGTGATCGGTATCCCCTTCTACGTCTGGGACCTCGCCGAACGCTTCCGCGAGGACGTCGTCGACGACTTCGTCGCGGAATACGAGGCGGGGCGCACGCCCAACCCCTGTCTGCGCTGCAACGAGAAGATCAAGTTCGCCGCGCTGCTCGACAAGGCACTCGCCCTCGGCTTCGACGCGGTGTGCACCGGCCACTACGCCACCGTCGTGGTCAACGAGGACGGCACCCGGGAGATGCACCGCGCCTCGGACATGGCCAAGGACCAGAGCTACGTCCTGGGGGTCCTGGACGAGAAGCAGCTCGCCCACGCGATGTTCCCACTCGGCGACACCCTCACCACCAAGGACGAGATCCGGGCCGAGGCCGAGCGCCGTGGCCTGGCCGTCGCCAAGAAGCCCGACAGCCACGACATCTGCTTCATCGCCGACGGCGACACCCAGGGCTTCCTCGCGAAGCACCTCGGTGGCCCCGCGGAGGGTGACATCGTCGACGAGGCGGGGACGAAGGTCGGCACCCACGAGGGCGCGTTCGGCTTCACCATCGGCCAGCGCAAGGGCCTGCGCATCGGCCACCCCGCCCCGGACGGCAAGCCGCGCTACGTCCTGGACATCTCGCCGGTGAACAACACGGTGACCGTCGGCCCTGTGGAGGCCCTCGACGTCACGGCACTGACCGCGATCAAGCCCCGCTGGTGCGGCACGGCACCCTCCGGGCCGGGCACGTACACCGCCCAGCTCCGCGCCCACGGCGGCGAGACGGAGGTGACGGCGGAGCTGGTGGACGGCACCCTGCACGTCGCCTTCACCGAGCCCGTACGGGGCGTGGCCCCCGGGCAGGCCGTCGTGCTGTACGACGGGACGCGTGTGGTCGGCTCGGCCACGATCGCGACGACGGTGCGACGTGAGGGGCAGCCGGCGGCCGCCGGCTGACGGGAGAGGGCCTGCCGGGTGGACAGCGCCCGCCCCGGCCGGTTGCCCGGATCGCCGCCCCGCCCGGCCCGGCCCGCAAGCTCAGGGTGCTCCGGCCGTCGCCCGCCCGGCCCGGCCCGCAAGCTCAGGGTGCCTCTGCGGTCGCCCGCCCCGCGAACACGTCCCGGGCGAAGAACTCCGCCAGGACGGGCGCGATCACCTGGGGCGCGAGTTCACGGGTCTGGCCCGTCAGGGTGCGGTGGCGGGCCCGGGGGATCGCCGCCGCGAGGGCGAGCGTCGTCGCGCGAGTCCCGGCGGAGCCGGAACCGCCGCTCACCACCAGCGTCCGCGCGGTCACGGACGCCAGACGGCCGACGGGCAGCGCGCCGTCGCCGAGCAGCGTGTCGTCGTACGCGAGCGTGTGCGCGAGGGCCACGAGGCCGGGCCACATCGGAGCCTGACGCATCCGGGCGATCGTCGTCCCCGGGAGGCCCGTGCGGGAGAGGTACAGCGCGACGGCGCCGTCCCGGTCACCCTGCGACAGGAGACGGTGCAGCTGGGCCGTGCACCGGGACTTGTACAGCAGCCCGGCCGCCCCGGGGGTGTACGGCGGATCGTAGACGGCCAGGAGATCCACGGGCAGGCCCGCCGCCTGTGCCTCCAGGGCAAGCGCCCCACCCGACAGCATGCCGAACAGGGACACGCGCCCGCCCGCACGGGCCGCCACCGCGGCCAGGTCCTCGATCTCGCGGCGGACCGCGTACGGCCCGCCGTCGCCGCTGGCGCCCCGCCCCCGGCGGTCGTACGTGACCACCGTGAAGCGTGACGCCAGCAGGGTGGCCAGCGGTGCCTCGGTCGCGGCGGTGCCCAGCGCCCCGCCCACCAGGATCACCGGCGGCCCGTCACCCCGGCGGCGATACGCGATAGAGGTGCCGTCACGGGAGAGAGTCTCGTCCATGTGGAGGTGGACCCGTGGGGAGCGCGGAACTCATCGCCGCGGCGGAGGAAGGCCGGAAGAAGTTGCCGGCGGCCGCTCCGGCCGTCAGTGGGCGATGAGATGCGTGTCGTAGAAGCAGAAGTGGTTCTTGATCGCGGCGACCTGTTCCCTGGGCTCCGGATAGGCCCAGACGAGGTCCGCCGCGTCCGGCAGCGACCAGTAGGACGCGTCGCCCTTGAACGGGCAGTGCGTACGGGTGTCCGACGGCGTCAGCAACTCGGTACGCACGTCCTCGGGGGGCAGGTAGTAGCGGTCGGGACAGCCCGTCTCCCGCAGCAGCAGCGGGCGGCGGCTCTCGGCGAGCACCTGGCCGTCGTGCACCGCACGGACGTGCACGGCTGCGGGCTCGACGGTGATGCGGTGTCCAGGAGTGGAGGTCATATCTGGTTCAGCCGTCCCGGAGGCCGGATTCTTCCCGCCCGGTGCGGTGCCGGAGGTGGCCCGTACGGTGGTCGCATGAACATCTGCGTCTTCCTCTCCGCCGCCGACCTCGACGACCGTTACACCGTTCCCGCCCGGGAGTTCGCCGAACTGCTGGGCCGCGGCGGGCACACCCTGGTCTGGGGCGGGTCGGAGAGCGGCCTGATGAAGGTCGTCGCCGACGGCGTGCAGGAGGCCGGCGGGCGCCTGGTGGGGGTCTCCGTGGAGTTCATGGCCGCGCTGGCCCGGCCGGACGCCGACGAGATGGTGGTGGCCAAGGACCTGGCCGAACGCAAGGCGCTGCTCCTGGAGAAGGCGGACGCAATCGTGATCATGGTCGGGGGCATGGGGACGCTCGACGAGGCCACGGAGATCCTGGAACTGAGGAAGCACGGCAAGCACGCCAAGCCCGTCGTCCTGCTGAACACCGCCGGCTTCTACGACGGTCTGCGCCAGCAGTTCCAGCGCATGGACGAGGAGGGGTTCCTGCCGCTCCCCCTCACCGAGCTGGTCTTCTTCGCCGAGGACGGCGTGGGGGCCCTCGCCTACCTCGAGGAGTCGGCCGGCCTGCAGTGATGCGAGCATGAGTCCATGCCTACTCATCTCATCACCGGTGCCGGCTCCGGCATCGGCGCGGCCGTCGCCCACCGCCTCCTGGAGCGCGGCGACGAGCTCGTGCTGCTGGCACGGGACGCCGGCCGCGCCAAGGAGCTCGCCGCACTCCACCCCGGCGCGCGCACCCTCGTCGGCGACCTCGGCAACCCGGACCGGCTCTCCTGGGCCTTCGGGCAGCAGCCCATGCCCGAACGCCTCGACTCGCTGCTGCACATCGCGG
The DNA here is from genome assembly GCF_030816615.1 of Streptomyces sp. B1I3. Classification (NCBI taxonomy): domain Bacteria; kingdom Bacillati; phylum Actinomycetota; class Actinomycetes; order Kitasatosporales; family Streptomycetaceae; genus Streptomyces; species Streptomyces sp. B1I3. The sequence goes on along the minus strand of NZ_JAUSYD010000001.1, from coordinate 2,581,743 downwards.
GCGTCGTCGAGCTGGGCCGGATCGGCGACCTCACGCCCAAGGCCTGGCACTTCCAGCTCAACGCCAATCTGGTCGCGCCCGCCGAGCTGACCCGGCTGCTGTTGCCGCAGCTGCGGGTCAGCCGGGGTCACGTCGTCTTCGTGAACTCGGGTGCCGGCCTGGCCGCGCATGCCGAATGGGGTGCCTACGCCGCGAGCAAGCACGGCCTGAAGGCGCTCGCGGACTCGCTGCGCCACGAGGAGCACGGCAACGGGGTCCGGGTCACGTCCGTCTACCCGGGGCGTACGGCCAGTCCCATGCAGGCCAAGGTCCACCAGCAGGAGGGCAAGGAGTACGACGCCTCCCGCTGGATCGACCCGGAGTCCGTGGCCACCACGATCCTCCTGGCGATCGACCTGCCCCGTGATGCGGAGATCAACGACCTGACGGTCCGCCCCGGCCGCTGACACCTTCCGGGCCGCTGACCTCCGGCCGCCGACACGGCTGCCGCGACCGGGTGCCGGGCTCCGGCTCCTCGTGCCCGGCCGTGGAGGGCCGGTGCCGAGGCGCCACCCGAGACCCGGCCGGCCGGGGCCCGTAGGCTTTCCGCGTGAGCGAGAAGAGCAAGTTCAGCGCGTGTGCAGCCACCGGTATCGGGTCCATGCCGGGGGGTGACGCCCGCGAGGCCGCGAAAACGGTCACCGGGTCCTTCGCCGACGGGCAGGGCATGCCGTACCTGGCGGAACTGCCCGCGCGCGGCCCCGGCGCGGACATGATCGGGCGGACCGTCGGACTCCTCGTCGAGATGTACGGCCATGTCGAGCCCAGCGGCTGGCGGATCAGCGACCGGCCCGGCCGCGACACCCGCCGGGCCCGCTCCTGGCTCGGCGAGGACCTCGACGCCCTGGAGGAGTTCACGCAGGGCTACGAGGGGCTCGTCAAGGTCCAGGCGGTCGGCCCCTGGACCCTGGCCGCCGGCCTGGAACTCCGGGGCGGCGAGGCGATGCTCGGGGACCCGGGGGCCTGCCGTGACCTGGCCGGTTCCCTGGCGGAGGGGCTGCGCGGGCACCTCGCGGAGGTGCGGCGCCGGGTGCCCGGCGCCGATGTCGTGCTCCAGCTCGACGAACCCTCGCTCACCGCCGTACTGCAGGGGCGGGTCAGGTCGGCGAGCGGCTACCGCACCTACCGCGCCGTCGACCGCCAGGTCGTCGAGGGGACCCTGCGCGAGCTGCTCGGGGTGAACGGCGAGAGCCCGACGGCCGTCCACTCGTGCGCCCCCGAGGTGCCGTTCGCACTGCTGCGCCGCGCCGGAGCCGATGCCGTCTCCTTCGACTTCTCCCTCCTCACCGAGCGTGAGGAGGAGACGATCGGGGAAGCCGTCGAGGGCGGTACACAGCTCGTCCTCGGGGTGGTCCCCGGCGCCGACGCCGCCTCGGACGCATTGTCGGACCCGGGCGGTAGCGTCATGGGTGTCAGGACACTGTGGAGCAGGCTGGGGCTGCATCCGGGGACTCTCGCCGAGTCCGTCGTGATCACCCCGTCCTGCGGGCTGGCGGGAGCATCGCCCGCGTACGCACGCGCCGCGCTCGCCCACTGCGCCCGGGCCGCGAGGTCGCTCGCAGACAACCCTGAGTAACGGCACGACGGGCTTACGGGAGGACGGACGATGGCCGGCGAACAGCAGGCACAGCAGCTGACCACGGTGCCGGCGGAGGCACAGGAGCAGCACGCTCTCCTCGCCGAGCAGATCGAGGAACACCGCTTCCGGTACTACGTGAAGGATCAGCCGGTCGTCAGCGACGCCGACTTCGACCGGCTGATGCGCGAGCTGGAGGCGATCGAGGAGCGGCACCCCCAGCTGCGTACGCCGGACTCGCCGACCCAGAAGGTCGCGGGGCCCTACACCACGGAATTCACCTCCGTCGAGCACCGCGAGCGCATGCTGTCGCTGGACAACGCGTTCGACGACGAGGAGCTCGCGGCCTGGGCCGAGCGCGTCGCCAAGGACGTGGGCCGCCCCGGCTACCACTTCCTGTGCGAGCTCAAGGTGGACGGCCTGGCCGTCAACCTCACCTACGAGCACGGCAGGCTGACCCGCGCGGCGACCCGCGGCGACGGCCGTACGGGCGAGGACATCACCCCCAACGTCCGTACGATCGCCGAGATCCCGCACCGGCTGTCGGGCGACCGGATTCCCGACCTGGTCGAGATCCGCGGCGAGGTCTTCTTCCCGATGGAGGCCTTCGAGGGACTCAACGCCCGCCTGGTCGAGGCGGACGACAAGCCCTTCGCCAACCCGCGCAACGCGGCGGCGGGTTCGCTGCGTCAGAAGGACCCCAAGGTCACCGCCACCCGCCCGCTCCACATGGTGGTCCACGGCATCGGCGCCCGCGAGGGCTTCGACATCGACCGCCTCTCGCAGGCGTACGACCTCCTGAAGGAGTGGGGCCTGCCGACCGCCCGGCACAACAAGGTCGTCGACTCCCTCGACGGTGTGCGGGAGTTCATCGCGTACTTCGGGGAGAACCGCCACTCCGTGGAGCACGAGATCGACGGGGTCGTGGTCAAACTCGACGAAATCCCGCTCCAGGGGCGGCTGGGCTCCACCTCGCGCGCCCCACGCTGGGCGATCGCCTGGAAGTACGCGCCGGAGGAGGTCAACACCAAGCTGGTGAACATCCGGGTCGGCGTCGGGCGTACGGGCCGGGTCACGCCGTACGCCCAGGTCGAGCCGGTCGAGGTGGCGGGCTCCGAAGTCGAGTTCGCCACCCTGCACAACCAGAACGTCGTGAAGGCCAAGGGCGTCCTCATCGGCGACACGGTGGTCCTCCGCAAGGCGGGTGACGTCATCCCGGAGATCCTCGGGCCCGTCGTCGATCTGCGCGACGGCAGCGAGCGGGAGTTCGTCATGCCGTCCGTCTGCCCCGAGTGCGGGACGGCGCTGCGCCCCATGAAGGAGGGCGACATCGACCTCCGGTGCCCCAACGCCCGCTCCTGCCCCGCCCAGTTGCGGGAGCGCGTGGCCTACCTCGCGGGCCGCAAGTGCCTGGACATCGACCACTTCGGCTACGTCGCCGCGGCGGCACTCACCAAGCCGCTGGAGCCCGCCGAGCCGCCGCTGCTCGACGAGGGTGACCTCTTCGGCCTCACGGTGGAGCAGCTTCTCCCGATCCGGGCCTATGTCCTGGACCAGGACAGCGGACTGCCCAAACGCGATCCGGGGACCGGCGAGGAGAAGATCGCGAGAGTCTTCTCCAACAAGGCGGGTGAGCCGAAGAGCAACGCACTGGGGATGCTGGAGGGCATCGAGGCGGCGAAGCAGGCTCCGCTCGCCCGGATCCTCACCGGACTCTCGATCCGGCACGTGGGACCGGTCGCCGCAGCCGAGCTGGCCCGGCAGTTCCGCTCCATCGACCGTATCGACGAGGCGTCCGAGGAGGAGCTGGCCGCCGCGGACGGGGTCGGCCCGATCATCGCGGCGTCCGTCAAGCAGTGGTTCGCCGAGGACTGGCACCGCGAGATCCTGCGCAAGTGGCGGGAGGCCGGGGTCCGTATGGAGGACGTGGCTGCCGGGGGTGAGGAGGGGCCGCGACCGCTGGAGGGACTCACCGTCGTCGTCACCGGCACGCTGGCGTCCCACACCAGGGATGGCGCGAAAGATGCGCTCCAGAGCCGCGGCGCGAAGGTGACGGGCTCCGTCTCGAAGAAGACCTCCTTCGTCGTCGTGGGCGAGAACCCCGGGTCGAAACACGACAAGGCGGTGCAGCTGAAGGTGCCCGTCCTCGACGAGGAGGGCTTCGCGGTCCTCCTCGACCAGGGGCCGGAGGCCGCCCGGGAGGCCGCTGTGCCCGTCCAGGACCTCTAGTCCGGGACACCCCGGGGACCTCTAGTCCGGGACACCCCGGGCCGCTCTCCCCGACGGAGCCGGCCCTCCCGTGCGGGCCGTGCGGGCCGTGCGGGTTGCCCAGGGCCTCGTCCGGCCGGGTTCCGGACGTGGGGCACGTGGCGTATCGAGGCGCGATCGAGACCGTGCCGGGGAGTGGCCGTGGGTGGGAGGGGAAGAACGAAGAATGCCGACAGAGGGAAACGAGAGGCTCTGGCCGCCTGACCGGCACCACCCGTTCGGCGCATATCAGAGGGTGGAAGAGGTCAGGTCCGCATTCGGGCAAGAGCTGTAGAGCGCTGCACGCGGGGGCCGTTGGCGGCCTACTGTTGAACGTGCACCTGCCGTGCCCGGCCGCGTCGTGGGAATCGGGCCGTGGTGGCATGGGAGCGGGGGCCACCGTGGGACATCGGCACCGCCGGCTGTGAGAGGGACGGAATGGAACCGACCGAGGGCGCCGCACCGGTGGCGCGGCTGCAAGGTTTCGTGGGCGTCACATCGAAAGTGGGCGCCGCGGTCGTGGCGGTCGCCGCGGTGCAGCTCGCGACCGGGTTCTACCGCACGGTCCGCGACGGCGAGGCGCTCTTCCCGGACGGCACCCCGGGCTGGTCGCTCGCCCTGCTCACCGGAATCGTCGTCGGCCACCTGGTCGCCCTCGGGCGCGACCGCTGGTGGGGCGGCACCGGTTCGGGGGCCGCCCTCACGCTCGCCGTACTCCTGCTCTACGGCTGGGTGCCCGCCGGGCTGGTCAGCCTCGTCGTCGTGGTGCTCGTCGGGACGGCACGCCGGCACCGCTGGTGGCAGGGCGTGCTGCACGGGGCCGCGGACATACTCGGCGTCGGGGCCGCCGCGCTCGTCCTGGCCGCGTTCGGTGAGGTACCGACCGTGGCATCGCCCTGGCGGCCGCTCCACTGGGGGATCGGGGCCCTGCCGGAAGTGCTGCTGGCCGCCACCGCCTACCTCCTGGTCACCCGCGCGCTCCTGTGGTGCGCCAGGGCGTCGCAGAGCGGCGCGCTGCCGACGATCGCCCGTACCGCGCTGCTGCGCCAGGGCCTCGTCGCGGTCGCCCTGTTAGGCATCGCCCCGCTGATCTGCGTCGTGGCCTCGGCCATGCCCGTCCTGCTGCCGCTCTTCGCGGTCCCGCTGATCGCCCTGGACTCCACGCTCTGGATCGCCCGTGCCAGGGCGGAGGAGCAGCTGAAGGACCCGCTGACCGGGCTGCCGAACCGCCAGTGGCTGCTGGAGCGCACATGGGCGGCGCTGGAGGAGGCCGAGAGCACCGGCACCCGAACGGCCCTCCTCCTCATCGACCTCGACCGCTTCCGGGCCGTCAACGACACCCTCGGCCACCTGGCGGGGGACCGGCTGCTGCTCCAGATAGCCGAACGCCTCCGGGTCGCCCTGCCGCGCGGTGCGGAGGCCGCACGCCTGGGGGGCGACGAGTTCGCCGTACTCCTGCCCACCGCGGACTCCACCACCAGCGCCCAGCGCGTCGCCCGCCACCTGGTCGCCGAGCTCTCCTCGCCCCTGGACCTCGACGGGCTCACCCTGGTCCTCGAGGCGAGCGCCGGGGTCGCCGTCCACCCCGACCACGCCCTCGACGCGGAAGGACTGCTCAGGCGCGCCGACGTGGCCATGTACCAGGCCAAACGGGACCGCACGGGCGTCGAGGTGTACGAGTCCAAGCGCGACAGCAACACCCCGGACCGGCTCGGCCTGCTGGGGGACCTGCGCCGCGCCCTGGACGCCCGCGAGGTGGAACTCCACTACCAGCCGAAGGTCCGCTTCGACGGCCAGGTCGCCGGTCTCGAGGCACTCGTACGCTGGGTGCACCCGGAGCGCGGAAGCGTCCCCCCGGACGAGTTCATCGCGATCGCGGAGTCCTCGGGCCTGATGCCGCACCTCACCGAGTACGTCCTGGAGACGGCACTGGCGCAGGTGGCCCGGTGGCGCGCCCAGGGGCTGCTCGTCCCGGTCGCGGTCAATGTCTCGCCGCGCGACGTCCACACCCCCGGCTTCGCCGGGAGCGTCGCGGCCCGGCTCGCCCGGCACGGGGTCCCGGCCGGTGCGCTGCAGCTGGAGATCACCGAGCACGTCCTGCTGGAGGATCCGCAGCGGGCCGCCGACACCCTGGCCGCACTGACCGGACACGGGGTGAAGATGTCCCTCGACGACTTCGGTACCGGTTACTCCTCGCTGGTGCACCTGCGCAAGCTGCCCGTCAGTGAGCTCAAGATCGACCGGTCGTTCGTCGCGCGGCTGGCCGTCGACACCGAGGACGCGGAGATCGTCCGCTGCACCATCGACCTGGCGCACTCGCTCGGTCTCCTGGTCGTCGCCGAGGGCGTCGAGGACGACGAGACCTGGGAGCGGCTGCGGGACCTGCGCTGCGACGCGGTGCAGGGCTGGCTCGTCGCCGCCGCGATGCCGCCTCAGGAAACCACGGCATGGCTGCGGGCCCGGGGCGAGCACGGGTGGCGGCGGCCCGCGGAGCTGGAGGCCGCCGCGGCGGCGAGCACCGCGCGCGAGCCGGAGCAGCGGGCGGCCGGACACGCGGTGCAGCCGGGGCCGGCGACGGCCTGAGCGGCATCCGCCCGGCGGGCGGGAGCGGGCGCGCGGGGGGTGGGCGGGTACCGGCCGGCGGCCGCCGGGCCGCCGGGGCGCGGGGGCGCGTACGCGTTCTACGGGCGGGAGCGGGCGGGAGCGGGCGGGAGTGGGCGCTCGGAGGATACGTACCGGGGACGCCTGCGGCCGTTTTGTCCTCAATCGCTGCACGGAGCCGACGCGGCCGGAGCCCGATTGCGGGGCGGTGGGCGGGGAAGCAGGCAGGGGAGGGGGCGGTGACCCCATAGGATTGGTCCAAAACCACACACCAACCCCTGAGGATCGCTGCATGCCTGGCATCACGCGCGAGGAGGTCGCCCACCTCGCCCGGCTGGCACGTCTGGAGCTGAAGGGCGAAGAGCTCGAGCACTTCGCCGGTCAGCTCGACGACATCATCGGCGCGGTCGCCCGCGTCTCCGAGGTCGCCGACCAAGACGTCCCGCCGACCTCCCACCCGCTGCCGCTGACCAATGTCATGCGGGCGGACGAGGTCCGTCCGTCGCTCACCCCCGCGCAGGCGCTCTCCGGCGCCCCGGCCCAGGAGCAGCAGCGTTTCAAGGTGCCGCAGATCCTGGGGGAGGACTAACCGCCATGACGGACATCAGCACCATCATCAAGCTCACCGCTGCCCAGATCGCCGCGAAGATCGCCTCCGGCGAGCTGACCGCCGTCGAGGTCACCGAGGCCCACCTGGCCCGGATCGAGGCCATCGACGAGAAGGTCCACGCCTTCCTGCACATCGACCGCGAGGGCGCGCTCGCCCAGGCCCGCGCCGTCGACGCCAAGCGCGAGGCCGGCGAGAAGCTCGGCCCGCTGGCCGGCGTCCCGCTCGCGCTCAAGGACATCTTCACCACGCAGGACATGCCGACCACCGTCGGCTCGAAGATCCTCGAGGGCTGGGTCCCGCCGTACGACGCGACCCTCACCAAGAAGCTGAAGGCGGCCGACGTCGTCATCCTCGGCAAGACCAACATGGACGAGTTCGCCATGGGGTCCTCCACCGAGAACAGCGCCTACGGCCCGACCGGCAACCCCTGGGACCTCACCCGTATCCCGGGCGGCTCCGGCGGCGGGTCCTCCGCCGCGCTCGCCTCCTTCGAGGCACCGCTGGCCATCGGTACGGACACCGGCGGATCCATCCGCCAGCCCGCGGCCGTCACCGGCACCGTCGGCGTCAAGCCCACCTACGGCGGGGTCTCCCGCTACGGCATGGTCGCCTTCTCGTCCTCCCTCGACCAGGGTGGCCCCTGCGCCCGTACGGTCCTGGACGCGGCGCTGCTGCACGAGGTCATCGGCGGACACGACCCGCTCGACTCGACGTCCATCGACGCCCCGGTCCCGCCGGTCGTCGAGGCGGCGCGCAACGGCTCCGTCCAGGGCATGCGCGTCGGCGTCGTCAAGCAGTTCTCCGGCGAGGGCTACCAGGCCGGGGTCGTCCAGCGGTTCAACGAGTCGGTCGAGCTGCTGAAGTCCCTCGGTGCCACGGTCGTCGAGCTGGACTGCCCGTCCTTCGACCTCGCCCTCTCGGCGTACTACCTGATCGCGCCGTCCGAGTGCTCCTCGAACCTGGCCCGCTTCGACGCCATGCGTTACGGCCTGCGGGTCGGCGACGACGGCACGCGGTCCGCGGAGGACGTCACCGCGCTCACCCGCGAGGCCGGTTTCGGCGACGAGGTCAAGCGCCGCATCATCCTCGGTACGTACGCGCTCAGCTCCGGCTACTACGACGCGTACTACGGTTCGGCGCAGAAGGTCCGCACCCTCATCACCCAGGACTTCGAGAAGGCGTTCGAGCAGGTGGACGTCATCGTCTCGCCGACGACGCCCACCACCGCCTTCCCGATCGGCGAGCGCGCCGACGACCCGATGGCGATGTACCTCGCGGACCTGTGCACCATTCCGACCAACCTCGCCGGCAACTCCGCCATGTCGCTGCCCTGCGGCCTGGCCCCGGAGGACGGCCTGCCGGTCGGGCTGCAGATCATCGCCCCCGCCATGAAGGACGACCGGCTCTACAAGGTCGGAGCCGCCGTCGAGGCCGCTTTCGTGGAAAAGTGGGGGCACCCGCTGCTTGAGGAGGCTCCGTCACTATGAGCGCAATGGCTAAGAAGGCCAAGAACTTCAAGAAGTCCAAGTCCGGCGTGTACGTGTCCCTGGGCACCACCGCCTTCGGCGCGCTCAGCGTCGTCAAGCAGGCGAGGATGGCCCGCCAGGACAACGACACGCTGCGGCTGATCGACGCCGCCGTATCCGCCGCCGCGATCGTGACCGGACTCGCGATCCTCTACCGCGAGCTCAAGCGTCTCGGCGACGACGACGTCCTGCTGGGCTGAGAGGGAAAGTTTTCATCGTGACTGTCATCGACCTGGAGTCGTACGAGGATGCCCTCGCGACGTACGACCCCGTCATGGGCCTCGAGGTCCATGTGGAGCTCGGCACCAAGACCAAGATGTTCTGCGGGTGCTCCACCGAGCTCAAGCAGGACGCGAACTCGCAGACCTGCCCGGTCTGCCTCGGGCTGCCGGGCGCGCTCCCGGTCGTCAACGAGATCGGCGTCGAGTCCGCCATCAAGATCGGCCTCGCGCTGAACTGCGAGATCGCCGAGTGGTGCCGCTTCGCCCGGAAGAACTACTTCTATCCGGACATGCCGAAGAACTTCCAGACCTCGCAGTACGACGAGCCGATCGCCTTCGACGGCTATCTGGACGTCCAGCTGGAGGACGGCGAGATCTTCCGCGTGCAGATCGAGCGCGCCCACATGGAGGAGGACACCGGCAAGTCGACGCACGTCGGCGGTGCCACCGGCCGCATCCACGGCGCCTCCCACTCGCTGCTCGACTACAACCGTGCGGGCATCCCGCTCATCGAGATCGTCACCAAGCCGATCGAGGGAGCCGGCACACGCGCCCCCGAGGTCGCCAAGGCGTACGTCGCCGAGCTCCGCGAGCTCATCAAGGCGCTCGGTGTCTCGGAAGCCCGGATGGAAATGGGCCAGATGCGCTGCGACGTCAACCTGTCGCTGCGCCCGCACGGCCGCGAGGCGTTCGGCACGCGCTCCGAGACGAAGAACGTCAACTCGCTGCGCTCCGTCGAGCGTGCCGCCCGCTTCGAGATCCAGCGTCACGCCGCGGTGCTGAACGCCGGCGGGACCATCGTGCAGGAGACCCGGCACTTCCACGAGGAGGACGGCTCCACCACGGCCGGCCGCATCAAGGACAACGCCGAGGACTACCGCTACTTCCCCGAGCCGGACCTCGTACCGGTCGCGCCGTCCCGCGAGTGGGTCGAGGAGCTCCGCAAGGGGCTTCCCGAGCTGCCCCGGCTGCGCCGCAAGCGGCTGAAGGAGGAGTGGGGTGTCAACGAGCACGACATGCAGTCCATCCTCAACGCGGGCGCGGTCGACCTGATCGTCGCCACGACCGACGCGGGCGCCCCCTCCGACCAGGCCCGCAAGTGGTGGATGGGCGAGCTCGCCCGCAACGCCAACGAGACCGGCCGCAGCCTCGACGAACTGCCGGTCACCCCGGCGCAGGTCGCCCGGGTGGCCGAGCTCGTCGCCTCCGGTGACCTCAACGACAAGCTGGCACGCCAGGTCCTCGAGGGTGTCCTCGCGGGCGAGGGCGACCCGGACACCGTGGTCGAGAAGCGCGGCCTGAAGGTCGTCTCCGACGAGGGCGCACTCGGTACGGCCGTCGACGAGGCGATCGCCGCCAACGCGGCCATCGCCGACAAGATCCGCGGCGGCAAGGTCGCCGCGGCCGGCGCGCTCGTCGGTGCCGTCATGAAGGCCACCCGTGGTCAGGCGGACGCGGCGCGCGTGCGCGAGCTGATCCTGGAGAAGCTCGGCGTCGAGGGCTGATCCTGCCAGGCCCTGGGGGCGGCGCATCCGTGATCCGGGTGCGCCGCCCCTTTTTCACCGTGTCACTCACTCGCACGGCTCTCGCCCCGCGCATCGCTTTCCCCGGCCCGCGCCGCTCTCACTCCCCATCCCGCCCCCACCACCTCTGCCGCTCCGGAGCCTCCGCTGAACACCGTCGCTGCCGGGATCCTCTCCGTCGCGCTGCTCCTCGCCGTGCTGGCGTTCGCCGTCGCACGCCCCCGAGGGTGGCCGGAGGCGGCGGTGGCGGTACCGGCCGCGGTCCTGGTCGTCCTGGCCGGTGCGGTGCCGTTCGACGAGGCCATGGCACAGATCGAGAGCCTGCTGCCGGTGGTCGGCTTTCTCGCCGCCATCCTGGTCCTGGCCCAGCTGTGCGCCGACGAGGGGCTCTTCGCGGCGGCCGGGGACCTGGTCGCACGGGCCTGCGGCGGCCGGACCGGGCCCCTGCTCGGCGGGGTCTTCGTCGTCGCCGCGGGGATCACCGCCGTGCTGAGCCTGGACGCCACGGTCGTCCTGCTGACCCCCGTCGTCCTCGCGACCGCCGTCCGCGTCGGCGCCCGCCCCCGGCCGCACGTCTACGCCTGTGCGCACCTGGCCAACTCGGCGTCCCTGCTGCTCCCGGTCTCCAACCTGACCAATCTGCTCGCGTTCGCCGCGAGCGGGCTCTCCTTCACCCGCTTCGCCGCGCTCATGGCCCTGCCCTGGCTGGCCGCCGTCACCGTCGAATACGTGATCTTCCGCCGGGTGTTCGCCGCCGACCTGGCGGCCGGGGCGCATCCGCCGGAGCCGGAGGAGAACCGGCCCGGCGTCCCGGTCTTCACGCTCGTCGTCCTCCTCCTGACCCTGACCGGCTTCGTGATCGCCTCCTTCGCGGGCGCCGAGCCGCTGTGGGCGGCGCTGGCCGGTGCCGCGGTGCTCGCGGTCCGGGCGCTGGGGCAGCGCAGGACGACGGTCAGGGGCGTGGTGCGATCGGCCAACCTGCTGTTCTGCCTCTTCGTGCTGGCCTTGGGCGTAGTGGTCAAGGCATTCGTCGACCATGGGCTGGGCACCGGCATCGGCGAACTCCTGCCGGACGGTTCCTCACTGCCCGAACTGCTGGCGGTGGCGGCGGTGGCCGCCGTGCTGGCCAACCTGATCAACAACCTGCCCGCCGTCCTCGCGCTGCTCCCGGTCGTCGCGGCGGCGGGCCCAGGACCACTGCTCGCCGCACTCATCGGGGTGAACATCGGCCCGAACCTCACGTACGTCGGCTCCCTGGCGACCCTGCTGTGGCGCCGCATCCTGCACGCCCACGGCACCGACGTCGAGCTCGGTGACTTCACCCGGCTCGGGCTGCTGACGGTCCCGGCGACGCTCGGGGTGTCGACGGTCGCGCTGTGGGGGGCCCTGCGCGTCATCGGGGTGTGACGAACGACCCGGCCGGGGGCTGCCCGAACTGCCCGTCACGGCCTGCCGGACGTTCACCGTCAGGCCCTACGGCGGTCTTCCCGCCGCCATCCGACGTGACTAGTTTCCCGCCGTAGGAACGGAACCGGGAGGCTCACTTGACCACGGACATGACACGGCGTCGGCTCTTCGCGCTCGGCGGCGGGGCGCTCGGGGCCGCGGCGGCGGGGTCGTTCCTGCCCCCGTCGCTCCAGGCCGCGATCGCCGCCCAGCCTGCCGCAGGGCCCGGCGGGGCGGGGCTGGACGCCATCGAGCACGTGGTGATCCTGATGCAGGAGAACCGCTCCTTCGACCACTACTTCGGTAGCCTGCGCGGGGTACGCGGCTTCGGCGACCGCAACGCGATCGAACTGCCCTCCGGGAGGCCGGTCTTCGCGCAGCCCGGGCCGGCGGGCAGCACCGTGCTGCCGTTCCCGGTGCGCGAGGCGGCGGAGAAGCAGCGGCAGGACCTGCAGTACATCGGGGCCCTCGACCACTCCTGGAGAGGTGGGGCCGAGGCCTGGGCCGGGGGCTGGATGAACGGCTGGGTCACCGCGAAGACGGCCGCGACCATGGCGTACTACGACCGCCGCGACATCCCGCTGCACTACGAACTCGCGGACACCTTCACCGTCTGCGACGCCTACCACTCCTCGATCCACTCCTCCACCAGCCCGAACCGCAACCACCTGTGGAGCGGCAGGACGGGGGACGAGCCAGGCGGCGGGCGGGCCGTGGGCAACGACGCGTACGACGAGGGCACTCACCCCGGATACGACTGGGGCACCTACGCGGAGCGGCTGGAGAAGGCCGGGCGGAGCTGGAGGACGTACACCGAGTGGGAGAACTTCACCGACAACCAGATCGAGTTCTTCACCACCTTCAAGGCCATCGCCCGCAAGGCGCTGGTGAGGACCGGCGGCCACACCTACATGGAGTCCTTCTACGCGACCGTGCGCGACGCGGAGGGGGCGGGTGAGCGGGAGCGGCTGCTGGGCCTGCTGGAGGAGGGCGTGGCCACGCTGACGGCGGCCGAGCGCAGCCTGTTCGAACGAGGGCTGCGCCGGGTCGAGTCGGGCACACTCGCCGACGAGTTCGCCAAGGACGTGGCGGCGGGGACGCTGCCCGAGGTCTCCTACCTGGTCCCCTCGGCGGTGGACTCCGAGCACCCGAGCGTCTCCTCGCCTGCGCACAGCGCGACGGTCGTCTACAAGGTCCTGGACGCCCTCGGCCGGCACCCCGACGTGTGGCGGCGCACCGTGGTCCTCATCAACTACGACGAGAACGACGGCTTCTTCGACCACGTCCCGCCGCCGGTCGCCCCCGCCGAGGTCACCGAGGAGCAGTGGGAGGGCAAGCCCACGGGGCTCGGGGTGCGGGTGCCCCTGCTGGTGGTCTCGCCGTGGACGGTCGGCGGGTACGTCTGTTCGGAGGTCTTCGACCACACCTCCGTGATCCGCCTCCTGGAGCGCTGGACCGGGGTGAAGGAGCCCAACATCGGCGACTGGCGACGCCAGGTCACCGGCGACCTCACCTCGGCCTTCGACTTCACCCGGGCACGGCGGCAGCCGGAGACGGAGCATCCCGCCGCGATCCCGCCGTTCGGCGGACGCTGGCAACCGGAGCCGCCTGCCGTCCAGCACATGCCCGCCCAGGAGCCGGGGACCCGCCCGGCCAGGCCCCTGCCCTACCAGCCGGACGCGCAGGCGAGGCGCGTGGGCGGAGAACTGCGGGTGGCCCTCCGCAACACCGGCCGGTCCTCCGCGCACTTCACGCTCTACCCCTACGCGAACGAGTTCCCCGCTCCGCAGCACCGGGACGTCCGGGGCACCGCGCAGTGGACGCTGCCGCTGACCGGCGAGGGGTACCGCTTCACCGTGACCGGGCCGAACGGCTTCCGGCGGGAGTTCGAAGGGGGCGTCGACGGCGGCGCCGAGCTCTTCTCCCGCATCGACGCCCACGAGCGCGACCTGCACCTGACGCTGCGGAACAACGGCAGGCGGTCGCTGACCTTCACCGTGCGCCCACTGGGGTACGCCGACGAGGACGACCTGCGGGGCTGGAGCCGGAGGATCACGGTGAAGCCGGGACGCAGCCGCACGGTCGTGCACTCGGCTGCCGACGCGCACGGCTGGTACGACCTCGCGGTGACGGCCGAGGGCGAGGCCTCCTTCCGGCGCCGGCTGATGGGACACATCGAGAACGGCAGGGCGAGCGTCTCGGGCTGACCCGGCCGGGGCGGCGGGGAGAGGGGAGCGACTGCGGGGCGCGAGGTGAGGCTTCCAGCAGTGTGACCATGGCCACGAAAGGGGCGAGGACCACAGCCGCCGGTCGGCGCAGTGAGCCTTCTCAGGCCATGACAGGCTCTCCGGAAGTCGCCCCGCCGGATTCCGGAGAAGTGTCCCGGCTGCCTGCTCCTGCTGCTGTCCTTCCCCATCGCACAGCCGGGCCGCCGGCAGCCCGTGCCACGATCCAGGGGGAGCGCACCGGCGACGCGGACCGGCCCGTCGCGCAACGCGTGCGCCTCCGCGAGGAGAAGAGCGCCATGTTCGCGATATCCCTGGGCGACGACGGGGCGCAGCTGCGCCCGCTGGAACCCTGGCAGGCGGCGGAGTTCCTCGCCCACATGGACCGGGCGCGCGGCCTCGTCGACCCCTGGATCCCCTTCGCAGCCGCCGCCACGGACCTCGACAGCGCCCGGGCGCTTCTGCGCAGGTACGCGGACAAACAGGCCGCGGACACCGGACGCATCCACGGGATCTGGCTCGACGGCACTCTCGTCGGTGGCGTCCTGTTCCGGGTGTTCGAGGCGGAGAGCGGCACCTGCGAGATCGGCGTCTGGCTGGAGCCGGCCGGGCAGGGCCGGGGTCTGGTCAACCGCGCGTCCCGCCGGCTGATCGACTGGGCCTTCGACGTGCGCGGCATGCGCCGCGTGGAGTGGAGGGCGTCCGCCGCCAACACCCGCAGCACCGCGGCGGCCGAGCGGCTCGGCATGACACGCGAGGGCGTGCTGCGCCAGGCGTACCTGCACCACGGCGTGCGGCACGACGAGGAGATCTGGGCCGTACTGGCCGAGGAGTGGCGCGCGCGGCGCTGAGACCGCACGCCGATCGGGGCCGGTCTTAAGGGGGTTCTCATACGGGGCCCCTAGCGTGCGACGCATGAAGACCACCCCCTCCACGACCTCTCCCGCCACCGACGACGCCACCGCAGACGTCACCGAGGAGCCCACCGAGAACGTCACCAAGGACGCGACCGAGGACAAGAGGACGGTGACGGACGCGCACGCCGCACCGCGCTCGACCAAGGCCACCGACGCCCCGGGCGCGGTAGCCCCGCAGGACGACGCCACCGAGGGCGACGCCACCGAGGACGAGGACCTGGGGCCGGACCCCTACGACGAGGCCGAGGCCGCGGCCTCCACCGGGTCCGGCTCGGGCGCGGCGGCCGTCGTCGCCGCCGGCCTCGGCATCGTGTCCCTCTCCGGGGCCTGGACCGGCCGGGTCGCGGCCGAGCGCGAAACCCTGATCGGGCAGATCAAGACATCGGGCGGCGGCAGCGCGGCCCAGCAGATCTCCGAGATCTACGGCGACGCCTGGCACAGCACCGCTCTCGTCAACGGCCTCTTCGCCCTGCTGGCCCTGCTGATCGGAGTCCTCGTCCTGGTACGGCCCGCGTTCGGTGCCCCCGCCGGGCGCCCGCGGCCCGGCTGGATCCGCTCCGTCGCCCTGGCCGGCGTCGCGCTCGGTGTGCTCGGTGTGCTGATCTCCGCGGGCATGTACCTCGACCTCATCGTCTCCCTCCCCAACGCAGGCGGCTGAGGCCTGAGGCCTGAGGCCCTAAGGCCTGAGGCCCTAAGGCATCCGCCGACCGGGCCTAAGGCCCTCACGCCGCAGAGAATGCGGCACACGCCTGATGCGGCGGCACCCTCTGGCGGACGAGAGTCGGAGTCACGGCAAGGAGCCGTGGCCCCGACCGGGGCCGGCCATCAGGGAGAAGACCGTGTACCACTACGAACTGCACCAGCTCAACGTCGCCGAACTCATCCGCCGGGCCGACCACGAGCGCACCGTCCGCGAGGCGCTGGTCACCCGCCGGGCCGTCCGCCGCGCCGCCCGCCTCGCCGGACGCGACGACACGGAGGGGCGGGTGAGCGGGCGCCGGGACCGTTTCACGCGCGCCGCGTAGCGGTGTACCCGCGTCCTGCGGCGGCCACCACCACGGTGTCGCACCCGTATGCGATGCTCGGCGCTGTGGAGACCAACACCGTCAGCCCCGTCTTCGTCGGCCGAGCCGGTGAACTGGCCGTACTGACAGACGCTCTCGTCCGCGCGTGTTCCGGGGAACCGCAGGCGCTGCTCATCGGTGGTGAGGCGGGGGTCGGCAAGACCCGGCTGGTCGAGGAGTTCCTCACGGCGGCCTGCCGGCGCGAGGCCGTCGTGGCGGTCGGCGGTTGCGTGGAGATCGGGGCGGACGGCCTGCCCTATGCCCCGTTCTCCACGGCGCTCCGCGCCCTGCGCCGCACGCTGCCCGAGGAGTTCGCCGAGGCGCTGGCGGGCCAGGAGGGCGAACTTGCCCGGCTGCTGCCCGAACTGGGCGAGGCCGGCCGGGCGCCGGGCGACGAGCACGGCACAGCGCGCCTCTTCGAACTGGCGGCCCGGTTGCTGGAACGCGTCTGCGCCGCCCGTACCCTCGTCCTCGTCCTGGAGGACCTGCACTGGGCCGACGCCTCCACACGCAACCTGCTCGCCTATCTCTTCCGTACGCTGCGCAGTGGCCGGCTCGTCGTGATCGGTACGTACCGCGCCGACGACGTCCACCGCCGCCATCCCCTGCGCCCGCTCCTCGCCGAGCTGGACCGGCTCCGCACGGTCCGGCGCGTCGAGCTCGACCGGTTCAGCCGGGCGGAGGTCGGCCGTCAGCTCACCGGCATCCTCGCCGCCACCCCCGAGGCCGCCCTGGTCGACGACATCTTCGACCGCTCGGACGGCAACGCCTTCTTCGTCGAGGAGCTCGCCCGCAGCGTGGAGTGCTGCGGCGACAGCTCCGGGCTCTCCGACTCGCTGCGCGACCTCCTCCTCGTACGCGTCGAGGCGCTGCCGGAGGACGCCCAGCGGATCGCCCGGGTCGTCGCCGAGGGCGGTTCCACCGTCGAGCACCGGCTGCTGGCAGCCGTCGCCGGCCTGGCCGAGGACGAACTCGACGCCGCGCTACGGGTCGCCGTCGGCGCCAACCTGCTGCTTCCCGCGCCGGACTCCGAGGGGTACCGCTTCCGGCACTCCCTGGTCCGCGAGGCCGTCAGCGACGACCTGCTGCCCGGCGAACGCACCCGCCTCAACCGCCGCTACGCCGAAGCGCTGGAGGCGGACCCCTCCCTCGTCCGCACCGACGAGAGCGCGGCACGGCTGGCGAGCTACTGGTACGCCGCGCACGACGCGGCGCGGGCGCTGCCCGCCGTGCTCCGGGCAGCCGTCGAGGCCCGCCGGCGTTACGCCTACACCGAGCAACTGCGGCTGCTGGAGCGGGCCATGGAGCTCTGGGACGACGTACCACAGGACGTGCGCGCCACGCTGCGGCCCCTCGACTACGCCGAGGCCTACCCGGGCTGCGGTTGCGAGTCGGACATGCCACCGCTGGGCTACCTCGACCTGATGGCCGAGGCCACGGTCGCCGCACGCGTCGGCGGCGACCGCGAACGGGCCCTGGCCATCGCCAAGAAGGCCCTGCGCGTCCTGGACACGAACACGGACCCGCTGCGCGCCGCGTGGTTCTGGGTGCAGCGCTCCCTCCTGACGCAGAACCTGTCCCGGGGTGACGGATGGCATGAACTGGCCACCGCCCAGGAGCTCGTGCGCGGTATGGCCCCCTCCGCCGTGCACGCCGACGTCCTGGCCAACGTCGCGAGCTGGGGCGCCCTGCACCGGCCCGGACCCGATTCGCTCGCCGCGGCCGACCGGGCCGTGGAGTACGCCCAGCTCGTCGGCGACGAGCACATCGAGCTGCACGCCCGGCTCACCCGTGGCTGGCTCACCATCGACGCGGGCGGGGTCGAGGAGGGCCTGGCCGAGATGTACGCCGTCCGCGACCGCGCCGAAGAGCTGCACCTGGTGGGAGTGATGGGCCGGGCCGGCATCAATCTGCCCTCCTCGCTCGAATCCACGGGCCGGTCCCTGGCAGCGGTGGCCGCCGCCGAGCACGGCGTCGCGATATGCCAGGCCCACGGCCTGCCCGACTCCGGGGCGTGGGTCCGGGCCAACCTGGCGCAGTCGTACTTCTCCCTGGGACGCTGGAACGAGGCCCGTGCGGCCCTCGACGCCGCAGTTCCGCTGTCGCGCTCCCGCAAGACCGACGGGCTGCTCGCCTCACGTCGCGCCGAACTCGCCCTCGCGCGCGGTGACATCGCCGAGGCGGAGGAGCAGCTGGCCCTCAACCGACGTCTCCTGGGCCTGCACGACCCGCAGCCCCAGCACCTGATCAACCCGGTCCGGCACACCATGGCCATCGCCGCCCAGCAGGGCCGGCTCGCCGAGGCGCGGGCCGCGTTCGAAGCGCTGTCCGACGAGGGCTTCCCGCCCGGCACGCAGCGTTACGCCCTGCCGCTGCTGCACATGGCGGCCGCGATCGAGGCCGACGCGCGGGGTCTGCCCGCCATGGATGCCGGGCGGCCGGCGATCCTGGCGCGGATCCGCGGACACCTGAAGCGGCTGCCGATGCTCGTCCCCGTATGGGCGGCCCACGGTGTGCTGGTCGAGGCGGAACTGGCCCGGGCCGAGGGTGCGGACACCCCGGACGACTGGTCCCGGGCCGCCGAGGCCTTCGCCCCGCTCGAGCGCCCCTACGAGCTGGCTGTGATCCGGCACCGCTGGGCGGAGGCGGTCCTCACCGGCACCGGCGACAGGGGCCCGGCGGCGTCACTCCTGCGCGCGGCGCACGCGGTGGCCGAGCGGATCGGGGCCCGGCCGCTCGTGGAGAGCCTCGAACTGCTGGCGGGGCGCGCCCGGATCGAGCTCACCGAGGCCGCCGCAGGCGACGGCCGGGCCACATCCGAGGGGCCCGGAGCCGCCGCACCGGCCCCGGGGGTGGACGCGGCCGAGTCGTTCGGCCTGACGTCACGGGAACGCGAGGTGCACCGGCTGGTCGCCGCCGGCTACACCAACCGGAGGATCGCGGAGGAGCTGTACATCTCGCCCAAGACCGCGAGCGTGCACGTCTCCAACATCCTGGGCAAGCTGAACGTCTCCAGCCGGGGCGAGGCGGCAGCGCTCGCCCACCGCTTCCGGCTGTACCCGGTGGGCTGAGAGCGGGGAAGCTCACCCCGGCCGGGCCGGGCCGGGGCGGCCTCGGCGCGCCTCCAGCAGCCTCAACGCGTCTTCGACAGCCCGAGCACCGTCAGCAGCCCGACGCACCTTCGGAAGCCTCAACGCACCTTCAGCAGCAGAATCCGGTCGTCGCCCGTCTTCGGGGTGCCGCGGCCGTCCGTGTTGCCGGTGACAAGCCACAGCCGGTCGCCGCCCGCGGCGAGGACCGTGCGCAGCCTGCCGTACGTCCCCTCCAGGAACGCCTGGGGCGCCGCCAGAGGTTCCTTGTCCGTGCCCGACAGCGGAATCCGCCAGAGCCGCTCCCCGCGCAGCCCCGCCATCCAGATGGAGCCCTCGGCGTAGGCGATTCCGCTCGGGGACGCCTCGGACGTCTTCCACTGTGCTGCGGGGTCGACGAACGAGGCATCGTCCCCCTTGCCCTCGACGTCCGGCCAGCCGTAGTTGCCGCCCGGCTCGACGGCATTCAGCTCGTCCCAGGTGTCCTGGCCGAACTCGGAGGCCCAGAGGCGCTTCTGCCCGTCCCAGGCCAGCCCCTGCACGTTGCGGTGCCCGTACGTGTACACCACCGAGTCGGCTTCCGGGTTGCCGTGCACCGGCTCGCCGTCGGGTGTCATCCGCAGGATCTTGCCCGCCAGGGACTTCCTGTCCTGGGCGAGTCCCGTGTCTCCCGTCTCACCCGTGCCCGCGTACAGCATGCGGTCGGGACCGAACGCGATCCGCCCGCCGTTGTGGATGGTGCCCTTCGGGATGCCCCGCAGAATGGTGTCCGGAGCGCCGAGCTGCTGACCGGCCGGTTTCGCCTCGTCGTACTGCAGGCGGGCGATGCGGTTGTCCGACTCGGTGGTGAAGTAGACGTACACCTGGTGGTCCGCGCCGTACGCCGGGCCGACGGCCACGCCGAGCAACCCGCCCTCGCCGGCCGGTGCCACCCCGGGTACGGAACCCAGCACCGTCTTCTTCCCGGTCTCGCCGTCGATCCGGCTGACCGTCGCCTCGTCGCGCGAGGTCACCAGCAGGTCACCCCCGGGCAGCGCTGCCAGCCCCCACGGTGAGGCAAGGTCCTCCGTGAGGACCGACACCACGTCCACCGAGCCCTTGGCCGGCGGCCGGTCGGCCGGCGGGCTCGGCGAGGCGCTCACCGAGGGAGTCGCCGCGGCACTCGCCGGGGGCGGGGAGTGCCCTTCGCGGGGCCCCGGGCCACCGTCGGCCGAGCAGGCGGAGAGCAGCAGGGAGGCCGAGGCGAGCACGGCCACCACCCCCTTGCGCACCACAGGAGTTCGCACCGATCCGAACGCAGCACCGCGCACAGCAGAGATCCTTTCGACGGTAGCCCGACCACTGTTCTTACACTGCCGCTCCGCCCAGGGCCCCGGTCTTCGCCCATTGTCCCGCGGGCGTCGCGTCCGGGATCAGTCCCAGGACTCGCGGGCCCTCGGCAGCCCGGCGATCTCCGCCACGTCCCGGTCCGTGAGGACGAGCTCTGCCGCCCCGGCGTTCTCGACGGCCCACCGCTCCTGCTTCGCACCGGGCACGGGCACCACGTGGCGGCCCTGCCGCAGCACCCAGGCCAGCGCCACCTGAGCCGGGGTCGCGCCGTGCCGTTCCGCGATCCGCCGCAGGCCCGCCACCACCGGCTGGTTGGCGGCCATCATCTCCGCGGTGAAGCGCGGGTGCCTGGCGCGCGGGTCGTCCGGTTCGAATCCGTGCCCCGGCTTCAGCGTCCCCGTCAGGTACCCGCTCCCCAGTGGCATGGCGGCCAGCACCCCCACACCCCGGGCCGCACACCACGGCAGCAGGTCCTCCAGCGCATCGGGCGACCACACGGAGAGTTCGGCCTGCACGGCGCTGACGGGGAACACCTGCTGCACCCGCTCCAGTTGGCGCAGGGTGGTGTCGTGCGTCCTGGCCCCGGGCCTGCGTCCGGCGCGCGCGCCCACGGCACACAGGCCGAGGGCCCGCACCTTGCCCGCGGTGACCAGGTCCGCCATCGCACCCCAGGTCTCCTCCACCGGTACCTCGGGGTCGGCCCGGTGCAGTTGGTAGAGATCGATCACGTCGGTCTGCAGCCGCCGCAGCGAGGCGTCGCAGGCCCGGCGCACGTAACCGGGGCGCCCGTTGGCGACGACGTGCTGATCACCCACCAGCAGCCCGCACTTGGTGGACAGGAAGGCCTCGGACCGGCGTCCCTTGAGTGCGCGCCCGACCAGCAGCTCGTTGGTGAAGGGGCCGTACATGTCCGCCGTGTCGAGCAGCTGGACACCCGCGTCCAGCGCGGCGTGCACCGTCCGCAGCGAACGGTCACCACGCTGCTGCGACGTGCTGTAGGCCCAGTTCATCGGCATACAGCCCAGCCCGACCGCGCCGACGGCGAGCGCCGCCGCACCGATAGTCCTGCGCTCCAACTCCCCGAACCCTCCCTCGGCCCCATGATCACGGGACCACACCGCACCCCAAAAGTAACCTCTGCCGCCTCGCGCCCTTCGCATAGCCTCCTGACCATGACTTCGACACCTGCGAACGACGTGTGGCTGCCCATCGCGGCGGATGAGATCGACGGGCTCCCCGAGGGTCTCAACTACCGTTTCTGGGACGGCGGCCGGGACTACCCGGCGGACCCCGCGGACTGCGCCTTCTACGTCGTTCCCTACATGAAGGGCCCCGAGGTCGCGGTCCGCCCGCTCAAGGGCATGGACGCGGTCCGGGTCGTACAGACCCTCTCGGCGGGCATCGACCACGTGGAGCCCGGGCTGGGTCTGCTGCCCGCCGGTGTGAAGCTGTGCAATGCCAAGGGTGTGCACGAGGCGTCCACCGCCGAACTCGCCCTCGCGCTCGTGCTCGCCTCCCTGCGCGGCTTCCCCGGCTTCGCGGAAGGCCAGAGCAAGGAGGAGTGGCGGTCCGGCTTCTACCCCGCGCTCGCCGACAAGTCGGTGCTCGTCGTGGGCTACGGATCGATCGGTGCCGCCATCGAGGACCGGCTCGAACCCTTCGAGTGCGCGCGGGTGGTGCGCGTCGCGCGCTCGGCCCGGACCACCGGGCGCGGCCCCGTACACGCGCTCGAAGCGCTGCCCCGGCTGCTGCCCGAGGCGGACGTCGTGATTCTGTCCACCCCGCTGAACGCATCCACCCAAGGGCTGGTCGACGCCGGGTTCCTGGCCGCGATGCGGGACGGCGCGCTGCTCGTGAACGTGGCGCGGGGGCCCGTCGTGGACACCGCGGCCCTGCTGGCCGAACTGGAGTCCGGGCGGCTGCGGGCGGCGCTCGACGTCACCGACCCCGAACCCCTGCCCGCCGGCCACCCGCTCTGGCATGCTCCCCACGTCCTCATCACCCCGCACGTGGGCGGCAGCACCTCGGCGTTCCTCCCGCGGGCCAGGCGGCTGCTGGCCGCACAGCTGACCCGGTTCGCGGTGGGAGAGCCCCTCGACAACCTGGTCCTCACGACCGCCTGACCACGCTGCGGAACGATTCGGCCGCGCACAGTCGCGACAACACCTCGTTCGGTCACGCAGAGTAGAGGGACTATGTCCCTCTGTGACCGCTCTGGTGTATCGTCCACAAGGGGGTCGCGCCGCGGCAGGGACGGCGTCGGGAGCAAGCGGACGCGAGGGGGCGACGGGCGATGTTCAGCCGGCGGAGAGGCGATCGGACGCGGCGCGGCGAGCGGGAGCGGCCACAGGTGCCTACGGCACCGGGGCCCGCCCGGGGAGCTCTCCGGTGAGCGCCCTAGGGGCCCTGCTCTCCCGGCAGTCGGTCTCCGGACAGCCGGCGCCGGAACAGCCGGTGCCCGCGCAACCGGTCTCCGGGCAGCCCGCGGCCGGCCCGCGGGCGGCCGGGCAGCCGGACGCCGGACGCCGTGCGGGGCCGCGCTCCCAGCTCGTCCTCGCCTTCGTCTGCGCCGGATACGGCGTCGGGGCCGCCCTCGGCTGGGGATCCCCCGGACTCGCCTTGTTCATGGGCGACTTCGGCCTCAGCGCCGCAGCCCTGATCGCCGCTGTCTCGTGCTTCCTCCACGCCCGCGGGAGCGGCAACCGCTTCCGGCCCGCCTGGCTCCTGTTCTCGCTCTCCTCCGCCATGGCCGCCGGAGGCAACGCGGTCTGGGGGTGGTACGAGGTGGTGCTGGGGCGCTCCGTGCCCTCCCCGTCCGTCGCCGACGTGTTCTTCCTCTGCTTCGCGCCGCCGGCCATCGTCGGCCTCCTGGTCCTCGCCAGCCGCCCCGTGACCAGGGCCGGCTGGATCTGCCTGGCCCTGGACGCCTGGCTGATCGGCGGGTCCCTGCTCACGCTCTCCTGGAGCCTGGCGCTCGCCCACACCGCCCGGATCGCCAACGCCGGGGGCGAGAGCGTGGCCAGGGCCGCACTCTCGCTGGCCTACCCGCTTCTGGACATCGTGCTGGTCTCCATGGTGCTCGCACTGCACTTCCGGCGGGGCA
The DNA here is from genome assembly GCF_030816615.1 of Streptomyces sp. B1I3. Taxonomy (NCBI): domain Bacteria; kingdom Bacillati; phylum Actinomycetota; class Actinomycetes; order Kitasatosporales; family Streptomycetaceae; genus Streptomyces; species Streptomyces sp. B1I3. Next base: position 2,558,227 of record NZ_JAUSYD010000001.1, on the reverse strand, counting down.
ACGTCGACCGCTCCGCGGTGAACGTGGCCATCGCCGGGCTCGCCCTGACCGTGGTGTGCGACGCCCTCTTCACCTCGCCGTTGCTGCGCTCCTCCTACCAGTCCGGCCAGTTGCTGGACGCGGGCTGGTTCACCGGCTCCCTGCTCCTCGCCTACGCGCCGTGGGGCGCGCGCCCCGTCCAGGACAACGCTGTCGCAACCAGCCGCGAAGCGCGGTCCGCCGGCCGCCCGATCGCAGGGTCCCTGGCCGCGCTCACGCCGTACCTCGCCGCGGCCGTGTGCACGCTCGGCATCCTGTACAACGTGGTCCAGGGGCACCGGGTGGACCGGTTCGTGGTCCTCACGGGGTGCGCGGTCGTGCTGGCACTGGTGGTCCGCCAGGCCATCATGCTCATCGACAACATCGCACTCACCCAGGAACTGGCCCAGAAGGAGAACCACTTCAGGTCCCTGGTCCAGGGCTCCAGCGACGTCATCATGATCGCCGCGCCCACCGGTGTGCTGCGCTACGTCAGCCCTGCGGCGGCCGGCGTCTACGGCCGGGAGGCCGAGGACCTCGTCGGCACGGAGCTCGCCTCGATCATCCACCCGGCGGACCTCGGGGGAGTCGTCCACGAGCTCCGGCGGTTCCTCGCGGCCCCGCCCCCGGACGAGCCCACCACCAGGATCGAGTGCCGCTTCAGATCGGGCACCGGCGACTGGCTCCACGTCGAGTCCACCGTCAACCGCCACCAGGGCGGCCTGCTGCTCAACAGCCGGGACGTGACCGAGCGGGTCAGGCTCCAGGCGCAGTTGCAGCACAACGCCGAGCACGACCCCCTCACCGACCTGCCCAACCGCGCCCTGTTCACCGCCCGGGTCGGCCAGGCGCTCGGCGGGCGGCGCGCCGGGGACCCGGGCACCGCGGTGCTCTTCATCGACCTGGACGGCTTCAAGGCGGTCAACGACTCCATCGGCCACCAGGCGGGTGACGAGCTCCTCGTCCAGGCCGCCCGTCGTCTCCAGGACTCCGTACGCGCCACGGACACCGCGGCCCGGCTCGGAGGGGACGAGTTCGCCGCGCTCATCGTCGGCGACGGCACCCGCGACCAGGCCGCCCGGGAGGACCAGGTCCACGAGATCGCCGACCGGCTGCGGCTCACGCTCTCCCGGCCGTACCGGATCGGCGACGGCGAGGTCCGGGTCGCCGCCTCCATCGGGGTCGCCTTCGCCGAGCCCTCCATCACGCCCAAGGACCTGATGCGCAACGCCGACCTCGCCATGTACCGCGCGAAGGCCGGCGGCAAGGACCGTGTCGAGTTGTACGCCCCGCAGATGCAGGCCGAGGTCGTCCGCCGTGCCTCGCTCGCGGCGCGACTGCGCACCGCCCTGCGCGACGGCGAGTTCGCCCTGCTGCACCAGCCCGTCGTCCACCTCGCCAGCGGCACGGTCGCCGCCGTCGCCGCACAGGCGCGCTGGCGCTCCGCCCAGGGCATCCTGTTCACCCCCGCCGAGTTCCTGCGGGTCGCCGAGGACGGCGACCGTGCCGCCGAGCTCGGCAGCTGGCTGCTGGAGGAGGCCGTGGAGCAGGCCGCCGACCGGGCCAGGTCCGGCCACCCGGTCCCCGTCTGCGTACGGGTGCCGGCCGGGCGGCTGCTGGACCGGACCCTGCCTTTCGGCTCGGTCGAGGCGCTGCTCACCCGGCACGGGCTGCCCTCCGGAGCGCTGATGCTCGAAGTGTCCGGCAGCGACCCGCGGATCTCGTTCGACGAGCTGGAACAGCGACTGGTCGCGCTGCGCAGGCTCGGGGTGCGGATCGCGCTGGACGGCTTCGGCAGCGGGTATGCCGCGATCAACGCCCTGCGGCGGCTCCCCATCGACGTGCTGAAGCTCGACCGGGGGCTGGTCGAGGGGGTGGTGGAGTCCGCGCGGCTCCACAAGATCACCGGTGGGCTGCTGCGCATCGCCGGCGACCTCGGTGTCCAGTCCATGGCCGATGGAGTCGACATGCCCGAACAGGTGCGCGTACTGCGCACCATGGGGTGTACGCACGGCCAGGGCATGGCGTTCGCCGGCCCGCTGGACGAGTACCGGCTGCGACGCACCCTGATCAGGGGGAAGTACCCGGTGCCGGGCAGCGCTCCGGCTGTCCGGCCGGTGCTGGCCGGCGGTCCGCTGCCACTCCAGAGCCGCTCACATGCTGAGACGCCCGTCCCACCCACTTGACACCGTATGCGTGCCGGAGAGAGGGTCAATGCCATGCGCACCCGAATTCTCGTACTTGGAAAGCGCGTCGGCTGAAGCAGGGTCACTCATGGACACCCCGCAGACCGCACCGGCGCGCTCCCCTCGCTTGCCTCACGGCACGGGGGGTTTTTTGTTGCACCGGTACCTCTCAAAACCCCACATATACGCTGCATAAACCCTCAGCTTCGAGAAGAGAATGCCGATGACCGAGCAGGCCACCGGGGCCCACCATCCCCAGCCGCGGGCCCGTAACGGCGGACCGTCCTCCGCCACCGTTGAGCACCTCACGGGCGCGCAGTCCCTCATCCGCTCTCTCGAGGAAGTCGGCGCCGACACCGTATTCGGGCTCCCCGGCGGCTGCATCCTTCCGGCGTACGACCCGCTGATGGACTCCACCCGGGTCCGCCACATCCTGGTCCGCCACGAGCAGGGTGCCGGTCACGCGGCCACCGGTTACGCGCAGGCCACCGGCAAGGTCGGTGTCTGCATGGTCACCTCGGGTCCCGGTGCGACCAACCTGGTCACCCCGATCGCCGACGCGGCCATGGACTCGGTGCCCCTGGTCGCGATCACCGGCCAGGTGGCCTCCGCGGCCATCGGCACGGACGCCTTCCAGGAAGCCGACATCTGCGGCATCACGATGCCGATCACGAAGCACAACTTCCTGGTCACCCGCGCCGAGGACATCGCGCACACGATCGCCGAGGCCTTCCACATCGCCTCCACCGGCCGCCCGGGACCGGTCCTCGTCGACATCGCCAAGGACGCGCTGCAGGCGAAGACGACCTTCAGCTGGCCGCCGTCCATGGACCTGCCCGGCTACCGCCCGGTCACCAAGCCGCACGCGAAGCAGATCCGCGAGGCCGCCAAGCTCGTCACGCAGGCCAAGCGCCCCGTGCTCTACGTCGGTGGCGGCGTCATGAAGGCCGGTGCCACCGCCGAGCTGAAGGTCCTGGCAGAGCTCACCGGAGCGCCCGTCACCACCACGCTGATGGCGCTCGGCTCCTTCCCCGACAGCCACCCGCTGCACGTGGGAATGCCCGGCATGCACGGATCGGTCACCGCCGTCACCGCGCTGCAGAAGGCCGACCTGATCGTCGCGCTCGGGGCCAGGTTCGACGACCGGGTCACCGGCAAGCTGGACAGCTTCGCCCCGTACGCCAAGATCGTCCACGCGGACATCGACCCGGCCGAGATCGGCAAGAACCGCGCCGCCGACGTCCCGATCGTCGGTGACGCCCGCGAGGTCATCGCCGACCTCGTCCAGGCCGTCCAGGCCGAGCACACCGAGGGCAACACCGGCGACTACAGCGCCTGGTGGAAGGACCTCAACCGCTGGCGCGAGACCTACCCGGTCGGCTACGACCTGCCGGACGACGGCAGTCTCTCGCCGCAGCAGGTCATCCAGCGCATCGGCGAACTCGCCCCCGAGGGGACGATCTTCGCGGCGGGTGTCGGCCAGCACCAGATGTGGGCCTCCCACTTCATCAACTACGAGCAGCCCGCCACCTGGCTGAACTCCGGCGGCGCCGGGACCATGGGGTACGCGGTTCCGGCCGCGATGGGCGCCAAGGCCGGCATGCCGGACCGCGCCGTCTGGGCGATCGACGGCGACGGCTGCTTCCAGATGACCAACCAGGAACTCACCACCTGCGCGCTCAACAACATCCCGATCAAGGTCGCCATCATCAACAACGGCGCGCTCGGGATGGTCCGCCAGTGGCAGACCCTGTTCTACAACCAGCGGTACTCCAACACCGTCCTGCACTCGGGCCCGGACGCGGACGGCAACGCCGCCAAGGGCACCCGCGTCCCGGACTTCGTCAAGCTGTCCGAGGCCATGGGCTGCTACGCGATCCGCTGCGAGGACCCGGCCGACCTGGACAAGGTCATCGCCGAGGCCAACGCGATCAACGACCGCCCGGTCGTCATCGACTTCATCGTCCACGAGGACGCCATGGTGTGGCCGATGGTCGCCGCAGGCACCTCCAACGACGAGGTCATGGCAGCCCGCGGTGTCCGCCCCGACTTCGGCGACAACGAAGACGACTGAGAGACAGAGAGAGACCGACTCCATGTCCACCAAGCACACGCTCTCCGTCCTGGTCGAGAACAAGCCGGGCGTCCTCGCCCGGATCACGGCCCTGTTCTCCCGCCGCGGCTTCAACATCGACTCGCTCGCGGTCGGCACCACCGAACACCCCGACATCTCGCGCATCACCATCGTCGTGAATGTCGAGGGCCTGCCCCTGGAACAGGTGACCAAGCAGCTCAACAAGCTGGTCAACGTCCTGAAGATCGTCGAACTCGAGCCCTCCGCCGCGATCCAGCGGGAGCTCGTCCTGGTCAAGGTCCGCGCCGACAACGAGACCCGCTCCCAGATCGTCGAGATCGTCCAGCTGTTCCGCGCCAAGACCGTGGACGTCTCCCCCGAGGCCGTCACGATCGAGGCGACCGGGGGCGCCGACAAGCTGGAGGCCATGCTCAAGATGCTGGAGCAGTTCGGCATCAAGGAGCTCGTCCAGTCCGGCACCATCGCCATAGGGCGCGGCGCGCGCTCGATCACCGACCGTTCCCTGCGCGCACTCGACCGCACGGCGTAAGCATTCCGGGCAGCCCCGCCGCTCGCATGGCGAGACCCGGCAACGTATCCGAAGCACCCCGCCGTACGGTGGGACGCAACACCTGCACACCAAGGAGAAGACCCAGTGGCCGAGCTGTTCTACGACGACGATGCCGATCTGTCCATCATCCAGGGCCGGAAGGTCGCGGTCCTCGGATACGGCAGCCAGGGCCACGCCCACGCGCTGTCGCTGCGTGACTCGGGTGTCGACGTCCGTGTCGGTCTGCACGAGGGTTCGAAGTCCAAGGCCAAGGCCGAGGAGCAGGGCCTGCGCGTGGTGACCCCGGCCGAGGCCTCCGCCGAGGCCGACGTCATCATGATCCTCGTTCCGGACCCGATCCAGGCCCAGGTCTACGAGGAGTCCGTCAAGGACAACCTCAAGGACGGGGACGCGCTGTTCTTCGGTCACGGCCTGAACATCCGCTTCGACTTCATCAAGCCCCCGGCCAACGTCGACGTCTGCATGGTCGCCCCCAAGGGCCCGGGCCACCTGGTCCGCCGCCAGTACGAGGAGGGCCGCGGCGTCCCGTGCATCGTGGCCGTCGAGCAGGACGCCACCGGCAAGGGCCTGGCGCTCGCCCTCTCCTACGCGAAGGGCATCGGCGGGACCCGCGCCGGCGTCATCAAGACGACCTTCACCGAGGAGACCGAGACCGACCTGTTCGGTGAGCAGGCCGTCCTCTGCGGTGGCACCGCCGCCCTGGTCAAGGCCGGTTTCGAGACCCTGACCGAGGCCGGCTACCAGCCGGAGATCGCGTACTTCGAGTGCCTGCACGAGCTGAAGCTCATCGTGGACCTCATGTACGAGGGCGGCCTGGAGAAGATGCGCTGGTCCATCTCGGAGACCGCCGAGTGGGGCGACTACGTCACCGGCCCGCGCATCATCACGGACGCCACCAAGGCCGAGATGAAGAAGGTCCTCACCGAGATCCAGGACGGCACCTTCGCCAAGGCGTGGATGGCCGAGTACCACAACGGCCTCCCCAAGTACAACGAGTACAAGAAGGCCGACAGCGACCACCTGCTGGAGACCACCGGCAAGGAGCTGCGCAAGCTCATGAGCTGGGTCGACAACGAGGAAGCCTGAGTTCTCGCCGGGGGCGGGCCCGCACGCGGGTCCGCCCTCGGCGCAAGGCCGGCCTCACACCCCGTGTCACTGCGGGGAGAGGTGGTGGCAGGGAACGGCTCCGTACGTCTGTACAGACCGTCCACCCCGTGCGGGTGATCCTTCCACCGGGGCGCAGAATGTGTCCGGCCGCATGACTACACTTCTCAACACATACACGCGTCAGGGCCCACAGTGTCGTGCGTCTTCCACGCGGCTAGCCCCTCCACCGCCTGCGGCCGTCGGGACGGCCGTCCGCACTGGACTTGTGAGGACACACGTGAGCTCGAAACCTGTCGTACTCATTGCTGAAGAGCTGTCGCCCGCCACGGTCGACGCTCTGGGTCCGGATTTCGAGATCCGGCACTGCAACGGCGCGGACCGCGCCGAACTGCTCCCCGCGATCGCCGACGTCGACGCCATCCTGGTGCGCTCCGCCACCAAGGTCGACGCCGAGGCCATCGCCGCCGCGAAGAAGCTCAGGGTGGTCGCCCGTGCCGGCGTCGGTCTGGACAACGTCGACGTCTCCTCGGCCACCAAGGCCGGTGTGATGGTCGTCAACGCGCCGACGTCGAACATCGTCACCGCGGCCGAGCTGGCCTGCGGCCTGCTCGTCGCCACCGCGCGCAACATCCCGCAGGCCAACACCGCTCTGAAGAACGGCGAGTGGAAGCGTTCGAAGTACACGGGTGTCGAGCTCAGCGAGAAGGTCCTCGGTGTCGTCGGCCTCGGCCGCATCGGCGTGCTGGTCGCGCAGCGCATGTCGGCCTTCGGCATGAAGATCGTCGCGTACGACCCCTATGTGCAGCCCGCGCGCGCCGCGCAGATGGGCGTCAAGCTCCTCACGCTGGACGAGCTGCTCGAGGTCTCCGACTTCATCACGGTGCACCTGCCCAAGACCCCCGAGACGCTCGGCCTGATCGGCGACGAGGCGCTGCACAAGGTGAAGCCCTCGGTGCGCATCGTCAACGCGGCCCGCGGCGGCATCGTCGACGAGGATGCGCTCGCCTCCGCACTCAAGGAGGGCCGGGTCGCCGGCGCCGGTCTGGACGTGTACACGAAGGAGCCCTGCACGGACTCCCCGCTGTTCCAGTTCGACCAGGTCGTCTGCACGCCGCACCTCGGCGCCTCCACCGACGAGGCGCAGGAGAAGGCCGGCATCGCCGTCGCCAAGTCGGTCCGTCTCGCCCTCGCCGGTGAGCTCGTGCCCGACGCGGTCAACGTCCAGGGCGGTGTCATCGCCGAGGACGTGCGTCCCGGGCTGCCGCTCGCCGAGAAGCTCGGCCGGATCTTCACCGCGCTCGCGGGCGAGGTCGCTGCCCGCCTCGACGTCGAGGTCTACGGCGAGATCACCCAGCACGACGTGAAGGTGCTGGAACTCTCCGCGCTCAAGGGTGTGTTCGAGGACGTCGTCGACGAGACCGTCAGCTACGTCAACGCCCCGCTCTTCGCCCAGGAGCGTGGTGTGGAGGTCCGCCTGACCACCAGCTCCGAGTCGCCGGACCACCGCAACGTGGTCACCGTCCGCGGCACCCTGGCGAACGGCGAGGAGGTCGCGGTGTCCGGCACGCTGGCCGGCCCGAAGCACCTGAGGAAGATCGTCGCCATCGGCGAGCACGACGTGGATCTGGCGCTCGCCGACCACATGGTCGTCCTGCGGTACGAGGACCGTCCCGGCGTCGTCGGCGCGGTCGGCAAGATCCTCGGCGAGGCCGGCCTGAACATCGCCGGCATGCAGGTCTCCCGGCAGGACGCCGGTGGTGAGGCGCTCGTCGTCCTCACCGTCGACGACACCGTGCCCCAGTCGGTCCTGACCGAGATCGCCGAGGAGATCGGCGCCACCTCGGCCCGTTCGGTGAACCTCACCGACTGATCCACCGCTCCGTGCTGACACCGCACCCGGCGGGCAGGGAAACCCCTGCCCGCCGGGTGCGGCCATATGCCGGGCGTCTTGGTCGTGTCAGCCGCTGACGTTTCCCGTGCACAGCATGACGAAGAACACGACCCAGCCCAACGCGGTGATCAGCGACGGGAATCCCGCGGCGCACGCGCAGCCGGCCAGGACGAGGTCCCCCCGCCGGCGCCTGCGGTCCGCGGTCCGGGGGAGGAACCAGCTCGGTGCGATCAGCGCGTACGCGAGCACCAGGCAGCCGGCCAGCAGGAACGGCCGGCCGGCGAACAGATGGTCCGCCCGCGTCACCACGACCGCGAGAACGGGTGCCAGCGCCGTCCCGGCCAGCGGCAGGACCCACCACCGAGGGTCGGGCTCCGGGCGGGCGTGGGTGGTGACGGGGCGGGGGGCGTACGTCCGAACGCTGTTGCTCATGCACCCAGTTCACCGTCCGCACGGGACTGCGCCCTCCGCCGCCGTACTCAGGCCCGGCCCGTCGCGTACTCATCCGGGGGAAGGGCATCAGAGCCGGGCCGACTTCAGCGCCATGTGCAGCAGCAGCCTGTCCTCGCCGTCGTTGAGGTCGAGACCGGTGAGCTGCTGGACCCGGGCGAGCCGGTAGTACAACGTCTGCCGGTGGATGCCCAGTTCCGCGGCCGTGCGGCTCGCCTGGCCCGCGCGGTCGAGGAACGCCTCGGCGGTACGGGCCAGTTCCGCGTGCGGCGGGGCCAACAGGGCACGCACGGAAGGGTCGGGCACGGCGCCCGGGGTCCGGGGCAGTCCGGTCAGCAGCCGGTACGGGCCGATGGCCGACCAGTCGGCGACCGGGCCGAGGCGGGTCTCCGCCGAGGCGGCGCGGGCGGCGGACAGGGCTTCGTGCCAGGAGTCGGCCAGCTCCGCCAGTCCCCGGCGGGCCGCCGCCACCCCGCCGGTGGCGTCCGGGCCGGCGGCGGCGCGCAACCGCTCCGCCGCTGTCGTCGCGGGGTCCAGGGAGTCGGGGGCGCGCAGCCGGATCAGCGCGGCCAGGGACCGGGGGCCCGCCCCCGCGACCGGGGCGAGGGCCGCCGCCGACGGCACCGTGCGCACCGACGGGAGCTCGTCCGGCCACGGGGTCACGCACACCACGGTGTGCAGCCCGTCCGCGTCCGCCCCGAGTGCCTCGCGCAGGGCGGCCAGCGCCGTCTCCCGCTGCCGGCCCCGCCCCGCGGTGAGCGCCGAACCGAACTCGCGGGACAGGTCCGCGCCCGCCCGGGTCTCGTCGAAGAGCAGCGCCCCGATACGGGCGGCCACGTCCATCGCCGCCGCGAGCCGCTCGTCGGTCGGTCCGGGGTGCGCGTCGAGGAGCCACACGTAGCCCAGGACGACACTCCGATGGCGTACCGGGAGGCAGATCCGGTCCCGGTACACGCCCGCCTCCGGGGCGGCCGGAATGCGGACCGGTCCGGTCGCGCGGGTGATGCCGAAGCCCTCGAACCAGGCTCGGACCGCCGGGGTGGAGCGCCGGGTGAGGATCGAGCGGGTGCGGACGGGGTCCATGGCCGTGTCGTCGTCGCTGTCGTGGGCCCCGAAGGCGACCAGGCCGAAATCGCGGTTCTCGAGCGTGGCCGGGGCGCCGAGCAGCGCGGAGATCTCGTCCACCAGCTCCTGGTAATCGCCCTTCACCCGGCCATTCTCGCACCCCTTCAGACATATGTCTGAGGTGGCGGCCACAGATGCGTGACAGGTGTCGATGGCACGGGACCGGGACGATCCCTAGATTTCACAGTGGTTCTCCGTGCCGTCCCGGTCCGTTCACACACCTTCCGGTTCGGCCCTCGTCCGTACTCATCCGTGGAGGTGCCCCGTGCTGGGTCCCGTGATTCTCGCCGCGTCCCGCAGCGACAAGATGCGTCGTTTCATCTCGGCCGCCCCGGGCACCAAGCAGGTCGTCGGCCGGTTCATCGCCGGCGAGACGGTCGACCAGGTCGTCCCTGTCATCCAGGACTCGGCCGCCAAGGGCCTCGAGGTCACCCTGGACGTCGTGGGTGAGGACATCACCACCCCCGAGCAGGCCGCCGCCGCGCGCGATGCCTACCTGGAGCTCATCGGCCGCCTGAAGGAGCTCGGCCTCGGCACCCGGGCGGAGATGTCGGTCAAGCTGTCGATGTTCGGCCAGTCGCTGGAGGGCGGCCACGAGCTCGCCCTCGCCAACATCCGGCCCGTCGTCGAGGCCGCCGCCGCGATCGGCACCACGGTCACGCTGGACGCGGAGGACCACACCACCCTCGACTCGATGTTCGCCATCCACGAGGAGCTGCGGAAGGACCACCCGCAGACCGGCTGCGTCATCCAGTCCTACCTGTTCCGCACCGAGGACGACGCCCGCCGCCTCGCCGCCGCCGGCAGCCGGGTCCGTCTGGTGAAGGGCGCGTACAAGGAGCCCGCCTCCGTCGCGTACCAGGACAAGGCGGAGATCGACAAGGCGTACGTGCGCATCCTGAAGACGCTCATGCTGGGCGAGGGCTACCCGATGATCGGCTCCCACGACCCGCGGCTCATCGCCATCGGGCAGGAGCTCGCCCGCCAGGCAGGGCGCAAACTGGATGAGTACGAGTTCCAGATGCTGTACGGCATCCGCAGCGACGAGCACGTCCGGCTCGCGGCCGAGGGCCACCGGATGCGCGTCTACACGGCATACGGCACCGACTGGTACGGCTATTTCATGCGCCGCCTCGCGGAGAAGCCGGCCAACCTGCTCTTCTTCGCCCGCTCCGTCGTCACCAAGGGCTGACCTTTCCGGCCGACCACCCACCTCAACCAAGGAGACAAGGCACTCATGGATGCTGTCACCCAGGTCCCCGCGCCGGTCAACGAGCCGGTCCACAGCTACGCCCCCGGCAGCCCGGAGCGGGCACGACTCGAGGCGAAGCTCAAGGAGCTCGCCGAGAACCCCATCGACCTGCCGATGACGATCGGCGGCGAGAAGCGCATGGGCGGCGGCGAGCGCGTCGACGTCGTGCAGCCGCACAACCACCGGGCCGTGATCGGCACCTTCGCCGGCGCCACGGAGGAGGACGCCCAGGACGCCGTCGACGCGGCCCTCGCCGCCGCTCCGGCCTGGCGGGCCATGTCGTTCGACGACCGCGCCGCGATCATCCTGCGCGCCGCCGAGCTGCTCTCCGGCCCCTGGCGCGAGACGCTCGCGGCCTCCACGATGCTCGGGCAGGGCAAGACCGCCCAGCAGGCCGAGATCGACTGCCCGTGCGAGCTCGTCGACTTCTGGCGCTTCAACGTGCACTACGCGCGCCAGATCCTCGCCGAGCAGCCCCCGGCCAACTCCGCCGGTGTGTGGAACCGCATGGACCACCGCCCGCTCGAGGGTTTCGTCTACGCGATCACGCCGTTCAACTTCTCGGCCATCGCCGCGAACCTGCCCACCGCACCCGCCCTCATGGGCAACGTCGTGGTGTGGAAGCCGTCCCCGACGCAGACCCACGCCGCAGTGCTGCTGATGCAGCTCCTCGAGGAGGCCGGGCTGCCCAAGGGCGTCATCAACCTGGTCACCGGCGACGGCATCGCCGTCTCCGACGTGGTGCTGAACCACCGCGACCTGGCGGGCATCCACTTCACCGGCTCGACGCCCACCTTCCAGCACCTGTGGAAGACCGTCGGCAACAACATCGCCAACTACCGCACCTACCCGCGGCTGGTCGGCGAGACCGGTGGCAAGGACTTCGTCGTCGCGCACCCGAGCGCCGACCGTGCCGTCCTGAAGACGGCGCTGACCCGCGGCTCGTTCGAGTACCAGGGCCAGAAGTGCTCCGCCTCCTCCCGCGCGTACATTCCGGCGTCCATCTGGAACTCCGGCTTCAAGGAGGAGTTCACGGCCGAGGTCGACTCCATCACCATGGGTGACGTCACCGACCTGTCGAACTTCATGGGCGCCGTCATCGACGCGCGTTCGTTCGCGAAGAACAAGGCCGCCATCGACCGCGCCGCGGCCGACCCGTCCTGCACGATCGTCGCGGGCGGGACGTACGACGACTCCGTCGGCTACTTCGTCCGCCCCACGGTCATCGTGTGCGACGACCCGGCCAACGAGGTCTTCACGACCGAGTACTTCGGCCCGATCCTCGCCGTCCACGTCTACGAGGACGAGAAGTACGACGGCATGCTGGAGCAGATGGAGTCGGTCTCCGACTACGCGCTGACCGGTGCGGTCATCTCCAACGACCGCGCGGCGGCCGCGTACACGATGGACAAGCTCCGCTACGCCGCGGGCAACTTCTACATCAACGACAAGTCGACCGGCGCCGTCGTCGGCCAGCAGCCCTTCGGCGGCGGCCGTGCCTCCGGCACCAACGACAAGGCGGGCGCCCCGCAGAACCTGCAGCGCTGGACGCTGACCCGCGCCATCAAGGAGACGCTGGTCCCGCCGACCGAGTACACCTACCCCCACCAGGGCTGACGCCCCCGGGGTGCCGCTGCCGGCGCCCCGCCCCCGACTCCGCCCCCCGACCGGCTCCCCCCGCCGGCCGGGGGGCGGTTTCCATCTCCGGGGCCGGCCGCGTGCGGCAGGCTGGGGACATGACCGAGCCGCTCGTGCGCAGCGCCCACACCTATGAGCTGGCCCCCGCGGACCTGGCCGGGATCCGCGCCTTCCTGGACACCGCGTTCGACGGGGACTTCTCCGACGACGACTGGGACCACACCCTGGGCGGCGTCCACGCCTGCGTGGCCGACGGCAGCGGGCTCCTCGCGCACGGCAGCGTGATCCAGCGCCGCGTGATCCACGACCGCCGCTCGTACCGGATCGGCTACGTGGAAGCCGTCGCCGTCCGCGCCGACCGGCGCCGCGAGGGGCTCGGTAGCCGTGTGATGGACGCACTCGAGCGGGTTCTCGACGGCGCCTACGCCTTCGGGGCGCTGTCCGCTTCCGCCTCCGGGGCCCTGTTCCACGCGGCGCGCGGCTGGCAGGCCTGGCCCGGCCGGATCGCCGTGCTCGGGCCGGACGGGACCGTGCCGTTGCCCGGGGAGGAGGGCAGTACGTACGTGCGGCCGGTCCCCGGGCGGCCGTCGCCCTCGCCGTCCCACCGGTTGCTCTTCGACTGGCGCGAGGGCGACGTGCTCTGACCGCGGTACGGCGCGGCGCCCGTCTCAGCCCTTCACGGTGAAGCCGGCCCGCAGCAGGGCGTCGTCGCGGGAGGACGGGCCGACGAGCAGTTCGAAGGCACCCGGCTCGACGACGCGGTCGCCCCTGGCGTCCACGAGGGTGCACTCGGACACCGGCAGCTCCAGCTGTACCTCGCGCTCCTCGCCCGGGGCGAGCGTGACCTGCCGGTAGGCCTTCAGCTCCTTCTCGGCCCACGTCACGGACGTCACGGTGTCGCTGAGGTACACCTGCACCGTCTCCAGAGCCGGGCGGGCTCCGGTGTTGCGGACGGTGACGCGTGCCCGCACGGTGTCGTCCGGTCCGACGGCCGGTGTGAGCACTTCCAGATCCGTGTACGTGACGGTGGTGTAGCTCAGTCCCTCGCCGAACACGAACGCCGGACACTGGGTGAGGTCGGCGTACCGGGTGCCGTGCTGGCCGCGGATCTGGTTGTAGTACGTCGGCTGCTGGCCGGCGTGCCGGGCGAAGGAGAGGGGCAGGCGCCCCGTCGGCTCGACGAGCCCGAGCAGCAGCTCGGCGACGGCCCGGCCGCCCTGCATGCCCGGGTTGAAGGCGTGCACGATCGCCGCCGCGCCGAGTGCCGAGGGCGGAAGGACGAGCGGCTTCGAGCTGATGACCACGACGACGAGCGGCTTGCCCGTCGCGGCGAGCGCGTCGAGCAGCGCGACCTGGTCGCCGACGAGTTCCAGGGTCGCGGTCGAACGCCCCTCGCCGATCAGCTCGATGCGGTCACCCACCACGGCGACGACGTGGTCGGCGGCCTCGGCGGCCGCGACCGCCTCACGGATCAGGGACTCGGACGGCTCCGCGGGGACGACGACATCGGGGCGGGGCTGCCCGTCGGGGAAGAACGCTCCTTCCGGGTCGGGTCCCACGCCGAGGATCTCGGCCCCGCGGGCGTACGAGACGGTCCAGTCGGCCGGGACGTGCTCGCGGAAGCCGTCGAGCACCGTGCGGATCATGGGGCGCGGGTGACCGTCCGGCAGCCAGTCCGCCTGGCCCGAGGAGCCGGCCCAGTCGCCGAGCTGGGTCTGCGCGTCGTCGGCGTTGGGCCCGATGACGGCGACCGTGCGCGGTGCCGTGCCGGGGCCCGCGGCGGCGCGGCCGCCCTCGCCCGGCCGCAGGCCGCCGGCCAGGGGCAGGGTGCCGTCGTTGGTGAGCAGGACCAGGGAGCGGCGGGCGGCCTCCAGATTCAGCTCGGCGTGCCCGGCGCTGCCGATGACGGCGGCCTGCCGGGCGGCGTCGGGGTGCCTCGGGTTCTCGAACAGGCCCAGCTCGAACTTGAGGGTCAGGATGCGCCGGACCGCCGCGTCGATGTTCGCTTCGTCGAGAATGCCCTGGGCGACCGCCTCCTGCGCCCCCTCGAAGAACTTGGGCGTGGTCATCACCATGTCGTTGCCGGCGCGGACCGCGGCGGCGGCGGCCTGGGTGTAGTCGCCGTAGATCTGCTGCTCCCACACCATGCGGCCGACGTTGTCCCAGTCCGTGACCAGCGTGCCGGTGTAACCCCACTCGCCGCGCAGCACCTCGTTCAGGAGCCAGTCGTTGACCGTGACGGGCACCCCGTCCATGGACTGGTAGCCGAGCATGAACGTGCGGCAGCCCTCGCGGGCGACCCGCTCGAAGGGGGGCAGGAACCAGGAGCGCAGCTTGCGCCGCGAGATGTCGGCCTCGCTCGCGTCGCGGCCGCCCTGCGTCTCGGAGTAGCCCGCGAAGTGCTTGGCGCAGGCGAGGACCGCCGTCGGGTCGTCCAGGCCCCCGCCCTGGTAGCCGCGCACCATCGCCGAGGCGAGTTCGCCGATGAGGAAGGGGTCCTCCCCGAACGTCTCGCTGACCCGGCCCCAGCGCAGGTCCCGGGTGATGCAGAGCACGGGCGAGAACGTCCAGTGGACGCCGGTCGCCGCGACCTCGACGGCCGTGGCCCGGGCGATGCGCTCCACGAGACCGGCGTCCCAGGTCGCGGCCATGCCGAGCTGCGTGGGGTAGATGGTGGCGCCCTCCCAGAAGGAGTGGCCGTGGATGCAGTCCTCGGCGACCAGCAGCGGGATGCGCAGGCGGGTGTGCTCGGTGAGCGCCGCCGCCTCCAGGACCCGGTCGGGCGCGGCGTGGAGGATCGACCCCACGTGCAGGTCCTCGACGAGGTGCCGTACTCCGTCCTTGGCGTTGAGCTGGAGCATCTGGCCGGTCTTCTCGGCCAGCGTCATGCGGCCGAGGAGGTCGTCGACCCGCTCGGCGACGGGCAGCGCGGGGTCGAGGTAGGGCAGGGAGGGGGCCACGGGGGGTCCTTTCGCGACACGGTTCCGGTCCACCATAGAGTCAATCCCGACCACTCGGTAGGTATCTTCGGGTGTGCGAATCTGACTGTCGTGCCGGCCGGACACGCCGGCGGACCGAACCGTGGGAGTGGCGAGTGGCGGCCGAAGCGCGGCGTGGCTACGCGAAGGGCCGCGCGAGGCGTCGCGAGATCCTCGACCAGGCCATGGCCCTGTTCGGCGAGGCGGGTTACCGGGGTGCGTCCCTGCGCACGATCGCGAGCAGGTGCGGAATCTCCCACCCCGGTCTGCTGCACCACTTCCCGACCAAGGAGTCCCTGCTGCTCGCGGTGCTCGAACACCGCGACGAGGTGGACGGGGAGTGGCTCTCGCTCGGCGGGACCAGCGGCGTCGGCCGGCTGCGCAGGTACGCCGAGCTCGCGGCGCTGAACGCCACCCGGCGCGGGATCGTCGAGCTGTTCTCGGTCGTCTCCACCGAAGCCACGGCGGCCGATCACCCCGCCCACGCGTACTTCGTGCGGCGCTACCGCGATTCGGTCTCCGGGGCGGAGCTCGCCTATGCGCAGGCCCTCGCGGACGGTGCGCTCCGGGCCGGCGTCGCGCCGGACGCCGCGGGGCAGCAGCTGATCGCCCTGATGGACGGGCTCCAGGTGCAGTGGCTCCTGGGGGGCGGCGTGACGGACATGGCGGGCGTCCTGCGGGCCCATGTCCAGGCCCAGCTCACCGTCCCGCTCTGAGCGTCCAGCCGCAGCGGCGGGACGGGCGCGTCAGGGGGTGTGCCCCGGACCCGGAGACCCGCTCCGGGCGAGGGCCCCGTCTCAGATAGTAGGAAGTCCGAGTATCTGTGGAGACAGATGGCTCCCGCTGTCCTAGCTTTGTAGGAGCCGAACGATTCGCGCGATCCAGCGACCGGCGGTCGTGAGCACGTGCCCCGAAGCAGGCAACCCCTGCGGCACCGGCTCCCCGCCCCTTCCGGCGCCTCGACGTCACGATCTCGATCCCGACATCACGTCACGCGAAGTCCCGATCCCGAAATCCACGCGATCTCAAGGAGTCGATCCCTCATGGCCGAGACCTCTGTCCGCCGCGTCCGCCACACCCCGCGCTCCGCCGAGTCCGAGCGCAAGAACGCAGCCGCCGCCCTGCAGCGGGCCCTCGACCGCCGGGACAACGGCGGATCCACGGGTCACTGACAGCCGGGACCCGCCGCGCGACAACCCGTGCGTCCGAATACTGGACGGCGAATGTCATGTGGTGGGACGAGTATTAGGGTGCCTCCATGTCTCGCAGCATCAATCTCGCAGTGATCCCCGGCGACGGTATCGGCCAGGAGGTCGTGACCCAGGGCCTCAAGGTTCTCAACGCTGTTCTCCCGCAGGATGTGAAGCTGGAGACCAAGGAGTACGACCTCGGCGCCCAGCGATGGCACCGCACCGGTGAAACCCTCCCGGACGCGGAGCTCGAGGCTCTCAAGAGCCACGACGCCATCCTCCTCGGCGCCATCGGTGACCCGTCCGTGCCCTCGGGCGTGCTGGAGCGCGGGCTGCTGCTGAAGTTGCGCTTCGCCTTCGACCACTTCGTCAACCTGAGGCCGTCGAAGCTCTTCCCGAACACCGCGACGCCGCTGGCGGGTCGCCCCGAGATCGACTTCGTCGTCGTCCGTGAGGGCACCGAGGGCCCCTACACGGGCAACGGCGGTTCCCTGCGCACCGGTACGGAGCACGAGGTCGCCACCGAGGTCAGCGTCAACACCGCCTACGGTGTCGAGCGCGTCGTCCGTGACGCCTTCGCGCGTGCCGCCGCCCGTCCGCGCAAGAAGCTGACGCTGGTCCACAAGAACAACGTCCTGGTGTACGCGGGCCACCTGTGGAAGAACATCTTCGACAAGGTCGCGGCCGAGTACCCCGAGGTCACCACCGACTACCTGCACGTCGACGCCGCGACGATCTTCTTCGTCACCCAGCCCGAGCGCTTCGACGTCATCGTCACGGACAACCTCTTCGGTGACATCCTCACCGACCTCGCCGCTGCCGTGACCGGGGGCATCGGCCTGGCCGCGTCCGGGAACATCAACCCGACGGGCGCCTTCCCGTCCATGTTCGAGCCCGTCCACGGCACCGCACCCGACATCGCGGGCCAGGGCAAGGCCGACCCGACCGCCACGATCCTCTCCGTCGCCCTCCTGCTGCGCCACCTCGGTCACGAGACCGAGGCCGCCCGCATCGAGGAGGCCGTCTCCGCCGACCTCGCGGAGCGCGACGGAGCCGCCGCACGCACCACCGACGAGATCGGCGACGCGCTCGCGGTACGCGTAGCGAGCTGACCCGACGCCTCCACTTCGAAGCCGCCGGGTCGCATCCGCACCCGGCGGCTTCACCTCGCGGTCCCCGGGTGCCACCATCGACCCCTGGACCGTGTTTTCACGTCACCGCAAACGTGCCATTTCGTGCAGAGCCGCCCCCGAGCGATAATCGAACGCGGGGCCGTGGCTCGCGGTAGAGCTCGGACGTCCTACGACCTGCCCGATGCGAGTCGGACGGGAGCGGGCGTGAGCGCGGTCCATCACACACAAGACCGGTGAAGGACACGCACTCATGACGACGCCCACGATCGAGCTCAAGCCCTCCTCGAACCCGCTGTCCGACGCGGAGCGGGAGGCGGCCATGGCCGATCCCGGATTCGGCCGGCACTTCACCGACCACATGGTGACGATCAGCTGGACCGAAGGCCGGGGCTGGCACGACGCCCAGCTCGTCCCGTACGGCCCGCTGTCGCTCGACCCGGCCAACATGACCCTGCACTACGCGCAGGAGATCTTCGAGGGCCTCAAGGCCTACCGCCGGCCCGACGGGACGGTCGCGACCTTCCGCCCGGAGGTCAACGCCGCGCGCTTCCAGCGCTCCGCCGCCCGCCTCGCGATGCCCGAGCTCCCCGTCGAGACGTTCATCGAGGCCTGCGACGCGCTGGTCCGGCAGGACGAGGCCTGGGTCCCGCCGCACGGCGGCGAGGAGTCCCTGTACCTGCGCCCGTTCATGATCGCCGCCGAGGTCGGGCTGGGTGTGCGGCCCGCCAACGAGTACCTCTTCATCGTCATCGCCTCGCCGGCCGGCGCCTACTTCCCCGGCGGCGTGAAGCCGGTCTCCATCTGGCTCTCCCAGGACCGGGTGCGTGCCGTCCCCGGCGGCATGGGCGACGCCAAGACCGGCGGCAACTACGCCGCCTCCCTCCTCGCCCAGGCCGAGGCCGCCGCGAAGGGCTGCGACCAGGTCGCCTACCTCGACGCCGTCGAGCACAAGTGGGTCGAGGAGCTGGGCGGCATGAACCTCTACTTCGTGTACGAGCAGGAGGACGGCGGCAAGCGGATCGTCACCCCCTCCCTCACCGGCTCGCTGCTCGCAGGAGTCACCCGCGACTCCCTCCTCACCGTCGCCCGGGACCTCGGCTACGCCTCCGAGGAAGGCCGGGTCTCCATCGACCAGTGGCGCGCCGACACCGCGAACGGCACCCTGACCGAGGTCTTCGCCTGTGGCACCGCGGCCGTCATCACGCCCGTCGGCACCGTGAAGTCCGCGGACGGCGAATGGGTCCAGGGTGACGGCACGCCCGGCGAGGTGACCCTCAAGCTGCGCGAGCGCCTGCTGGACATCCAGCGGGGCATCGCCGAGGACACGCACGGCTGGATGCACCCGCTCGGCTAGGGTCTTCGCCCGGATCGGGCCGGGGCAGGGAGCCGGGCCCGGAATCCGCGCGTCGCAGGGCGGAAAAAGGTGCGGCCCGCCCCCCGCCCCGGACGGAGCCGGGAGTTCGGGGCAGGAGCCGTGGCGACCGACGGCGACGCGTCGAGGCGCGGCTCTCCCGGCAGGCGAGCGGGCAGGCGAGCCCGGCACGCTCCGCACCGCAGAATTCGGTCGACCCGTCCTCTCCACAGGCCGCGCCCCGCATCGGGGCGCGGCCTTCGCCGTACCCACTGCGCCGTACCCGGTTTTGAGCAGCACTCTAACCATGGTTAGAGTGCTGCTCGAACCTGGAGGTGTGGTGACATGCGACTGACCCCGACCGAGCGCGACCGGCTGCTGCTCTTCGGCGCCGCCGAGCTGGCCAGGGCGCGGCGCGCCCGTGGCCTGCGCCTCAACGTCCCCGAGGCGACGGCGCTGATCGCGGACACCGTCTGCGAGGCGGCCAGGGACGGACGCCGGCTGGCGGAGGCGATCGAGGCCGCCCGCACCGTGCTGGGCCCGGACGACGTGCTGCCCGGTGTGGCCGAGGTGGTCACCGAGGTCCAGGTGGAGGCCGTGTTCGACGACGGCTCCCGGCTCGCGGTCGTCAGCCGCCCCCTCGGCGCCGGTTCGCTGGGCGCCGACGCCCCCGGCGCACTCGTTCCGGGCCCCGCGACGCCCCAACCCGAGCCCTCCGTGCGGCTCACCGTCCGCAACACGGCGACCGTCCCGGTCAGCGTGACGTCCCACTTCCACTTCTTCGAGGCCAACCCCCGGCTCCACTTCGACCGAGCGGCGGCGTACGGGATGCGGCTGGGCGTGCCCGCCGGCTCCTCCGTCCGTTTCGGTCCGGGGGAGTCCGTGCGCGTCGCCCTCGTCCCCATCGGCGGGGACCGGATCGCGATCGGCTTCGCCGGGCTCGTCGACGGACCGCTGGACGCGCCGGGAGCGAAGGCGGAGGCACTGCGCAGAGCGGCGGCCTGCGGTTATCTCGGAGCCGGGGCCCAGCCGGACACCGCGACGATCCCCGCACCGGGGGAGGAGGACCACTGATGGATCCCTACGAGTACGCCTCCGTGCACGGTCCGCGCGCCGGGGACCGGGTGAGGCTCGGCGACTCCGGGCTGACCGTCCGCGTGGAGTCCGACGCCCAGAAGCAGGGCGACGAGTTCCTCGCCGGCTTCGGCAAGACGGCCCGTGACGGCCTGCACCTCAAGGCCGCCGCCGTCCGCGGGACCTGCGACGTGGTCATCAGCAACGTCCTGGTCATCGACGCCGTACTGGGCATCCGGAAGGTGTCCATCGGCATCCGTGAGGGCCGGATCGCCGCGATCGGGCGGGCGGGCAACCCGGACACCCTCGACGGTGTCGACGTGGTGGTCGGCACCGGCACGACCATCGTCTCCGGCGAGGGCATGATCGCGACGGCGGGAGCCGTGGACCCCCATGTCCACCTGCTCTCCCCGCGGATCATGGAGGCATCGCTGGCCTCCGGTGTCACCACCGTCATCGGCCAGGAGTTCGGGCCCGTCTGGGGCGTCGGCGTCAACTCACCCTGGGCCCTGCGCCACGCCTTCAACGCGTTCGACGCCTGGCCCGTCAACATAGGCTTCCTGGGCCGCGGTTCCTCCTCCCACGACGCGCCGCTGGTCGAGGCCCTCGCCGAGGGAGGCGCCTGCGGCTTCAAGGTCCACGAGGACATGGGCGCCCACACCCGTGCCCTGGACACCGCGCTGCGGGTCGCCGAGGAGTACGACGTCCAGGTCGCCCTGCACAGCGACGGGCTGAACGAGTGCCTGTCCGTCGAGGACACCCTGAGCGTGCTCGAAGGCCGCACGATCCACGCCTTCCACATCGAGGGCTGCGGCGGCGGACACGTACCCAACGTGCTGAAGATGGCCGGCGTCCCCAACGTCATCGGGTCCTCCACCAATCCGACGCTCCCCTTCGGACGGGACGCGGTGGCCGAGCACTACGGCATGATCGTCTCCGTCCACGACCTCAAGACCGACCTGCCCGGTGACGCCGCCATGGCCCGCGACCGGATCAGGGCGGGCACGATGGGAGCCGAGGACGTGCTGCACGACCTGGGTGCCATCGGGATCACCTCCTCCGACGCGCAGGGCATGGGGCGGGCCGGGGAGACCGTGCGCCGCACCTTCGCCATGGCCGCGAAGATGAAGAGCGAACTCGGCCCCATGGAGGGCGACGGCCCCGGCGACGACAACGCCCGGGTGCTGCGCTACATCGCCAAGCTCACCATCAACCCCGCCATCGCCCACGGCCTCGCCCACGAAGTCGGCTCCATCGAGACCGGCAAGCTCGCGGACATCGTGCTCTGGCATCCGGAGTTCTTCGGTGCGAAGCCCCAGCTGGTCCTGAAGTCCGGCTTCCCGGCGTACGGCGTCACGGGCGATCCCAACGCCGCCACGGACACCTGCGAACCCCTCGTCCTGGGACCGCAGTTCGGCGCCCACGGGGCCACCGCCGCCGATCTCTCCGTCGCCTTCGTCGCGGAGGCCGCCACCCAGCTGGGCGCCGATCTCATGCCCACCCGCCGCCGCAGGGTCGCGGTCCGCGGCACACGCGGCATCGGACCGGCGGACCTGCGCCTCAACTCCCGTACCGGGAAGGTCTGCGTAGACGGTGAGACCGGCCTCGTCACGCTCGACGGCGATCCGCTGCGCTCACCGGCCGCCGACTCCGTCACGCTCAACCGCCTCTACTTCCTCTAGACCCCGCGCGTCGGGGCCGTGCCGGGCTCACGCGGCCTGGCAGGCACATCCCGGCGAGAGGGCCGGGGGACCCGTCGTCGCCGGCCTCCCGGGCTCGCGGTTTCGCCCGGGCGGCGAGGGGCACCGATCGCTCCGCGTCGACTCCCTCCTCCGCCTCGCAGCCGCACGCACCTGACCCCCTCCCCGATCCGGCCCACCCGCACGAGAGAACCAGGAACCGCCATGACCTTCCGTATGCCGCCCGAGTGGGCCCCGCACGAGCGCACGTGGATGGCCTGGCCCGGCCCCAACCCCACCTTCGCCACCGGCGCCGAGCTGGACGAGGCGCGCCGGGCCTGGGCCGCCGTCGCCCGCGCCGTACGCCGTTTCGAACCCGTCACGGTGATCGCCGGCCCCGGCCAGGAGGACAGCGCCCGCGCCCTCCTCGGGCCGGACATCGAGATCGCCGTCCGCCCGCTGGACGACGCCTGGATGCGGGACATCGGCCCCACCTTCGTCACCGACGGCAGCCGGCTGGCCGCCGTCGACTGGACGTTCAACGGCTGGGGCGCTCAGGGCTGGGCCCGCTGGGAGCACGACCGGCACATCGCCCGTACGGTCGCGGAGCTCGCCGGCGTCCCCGTGCACAGCTCGCCCCTGGTCAACGAGGGCGGCGCGATCCACGTCGACGGCGAGGGCACCGTCCTGCTCACCGAGACCGTCCAGCTCGGCAGGGAACGCAACCCCGGCTGGACCCGGCAGGCCGTCGAGGACGAGATCCACGCCCGGCTGGGCACCGAGAAGGCCGTCTGGCTGCCGCGCGGCCTGACCGGCGACTACGGCACGTACGGCACCCTCGGCCATGTCGACATCGTGGCCGCCTTCGCCCGCCCCGGCCTGGTGGTCGCCCACGTGCAGCCGGACCCGGCCCACCCGGACCACGAAATCACCCGCGAGACGGTACGCCTCCTGCGCGCAGCCACCGACGCGGGCGGACGCCCGCTGGAGGTCGTGGAGATCCCGGCCCCCACGACACCGCGGGGCCCCGACGGCGACTGGGCGGACTACTCCTACATCAACCACTACCTCTGCAACGACGGTGTGATCCTCTGCGCCTTCGACGACCCGAGGGACGACGAGGCGGCGGCCGTATTCGCCGACCTGTTCCCCGGCCGTACGGTGACACCGGTCGACGCCCGTACGATCTTTGCCGGTGGTGGAGGCATCCACTGCATCACGCAGCAGCAACCCAGGATCTGAGACCGTGCCCGACACCCCGCGCCGCCGCAACATCGCCCCGCCCCGGGAGGACGTGCTGGCCGCCGTCATGGCCACCGTCGCCGAACGCGGCCTCGACGGCCTCACGATGGCCGGCCTGGGCCGCGCGGTCCACATGAGCAGCGGACACCTCCTCTACTACTTCCGGACCAAGGACGAGCTGCTGCTGCAGACCCTGGAGTGGAGCGAGGGACGGCTCGGTGCCGAACGCCGGGCCGTGCTCGGCGGCCCGGGCACCGTCCGCGAGCGCCTCGACGCCTACATCGCCCTGTACGTCCCCGCCGGCCACCGCGACCCGCACTGGACGCTCTGGCTGGAGGTCTGGAACCGCTCGCGGAACGCGGACGACGACGCCCGCTCCCGGCAGGCCGCGATCGAGGATGCCTGGCACCGTGACCTGGTGGAGCTGCTGGCCGAAGGCGTCACGCGCGGGGAGTTCCGCGCCGTCGACACCGGCCGGGCCGCGACCCGGCTGAGGGCCCTCCTGGACGGGTTCAGCGTCCACGTCACCGTCGGCATCCCCGGCACCGGGCGGGCACAGGTCCTGGACCAGATGCGCGCCTATGTGGACGAGACGCTCCCGGCCTCCGGCGCGGCGGACATCCCGCCCGCATCCTGAGACAGGGGGGTCCACGGCGGCCGGGCTGTGCAAGACTGCGTGCGTGTCCTCGTCCGCCATGATTATCGGCAGCAGGCGCGCCGGTCCGCAGTGACCGTCCCGTACCACCACGTACGGAGCGGACATCATGCCCCAGACCCGCGCGCAGACCTCTCGCACCCGCGAGGGGTTTTTTCGTTTTCCGGCCCTCACCACGGCCGGGGCGAGGCACGCGAGATGATGGGGGCAAGTGGAGCCGATTCGTCCGGATCCGCTCACCCGACAGGAGTCAGATCAGCATGACCACCAAGGCCACGGCCTCCGACGACAGTTTCCATGTCTTCGACACCACCCTGCGCGACGGGGCGCAGCGTGAAGGCATCAACCTGACGGTCGCGGACAAGCTGACCATCGCCCGGCACCTGGACGACTTCGGCGTGGGTTTCATCGAGGGCGGCTGGCCCGGCGCCAACCCCCGCGACACCGAGTTCTTCGCCCGTGCCCAGCAGGAGATCACCTTCCGGCACGCCCAGCTCGTGGCCTTCGGCGCCACGCGCAGGGCCGGCGGCAAGGCCGCCGAGGACCCCCAGGTCCAGGCGCTCCTGGCATCGGGCGCCCCCGTGATCACCCTGGTCGCCAAGTCCCACGACCGGCACGTGGAACTGGCCCTGCGCACCACCCTCGAGGAGAACCTGGAGATGGTCCGCGACACCGTCGCCCACCTCCGGGAACAGGGGCGCAGGGTCTTCGTCGACTGCGAGCACTTCTTCGACGGCTACCGCGCCGACCCGGAGTACGCCAAGTCGGTCGTCCGCGCCGCCTCCGAGGCCGGCGCCGACGTGGTCATCCTGTGCGACACCAACGGCGGCATGCTCCCCGCGCAGGTGCAGGCCGTCGTCGCCACCGTCCTGGCCGACACCGGCGCCCGGCTCGGCATCCACGCCCAGGACGACACCGGCTGCGCCGTCGCCAACACCCTGGCCGCCGTCGACGCGGGCGCCACCCATGTGCAGTGCACCGCCAACGGGTACGGCGAGCGGGTCGGCAACGCCAACCTCTTCCCCGTCGTCGCGGCCCTGGAACTCAAGTACGGCATGACCGTCCTGCCCGAGGGCGCGCTCGCCGACATGACCCGGATCTCGCACGCCATCGCCGAGGTCGTCAACCTCACGCCCTCCACGCACCAGCCGTACGTGGGAGTGTCCGCCTTCGCCCACAAGGCCGGACTGCACGCCTCCGCGATCAAGGTCGACCCCGACCTGTACCAGCACATCGCCCCGGAGCTGGTCGGCAACACCATGCGGATGCTCGTGTCCGACATGGCGGGCCGCGCCTCGATCGAGCTCAAGGGCAAGGAGCTCGGGATCGACCTGGGCGGCGACCGGGCGCTCGTCGGCCGCGTCGTCGAGCGGGTCAAGGAACGCGAGCTCAAGGGGTACACCTACGAGGCGGCCGACGCCTCCTTCGAGCTGCTGCTGCGCGCGGAGGTCGAGGGCAGGCCCCGCCGCTACTTCCGCGTCGAGTCCTGGCGGGCCATCGTCGAGGACCGCCCGGACGGCACCCACGCCAACGAGGCGACGGTGAAGCTCTGGGCCAAGGGGGAGCGGATCGTCGCGACCGCCGAGGGAAACGGCCCGGTCAACGCCCTGGACCGGGCGCTGCGCGTCGGCCTGGAGCGGATCTACCCGCAGCTGGCCAAGCTGGAGCTCGTCGACTACAAGGTCCGCATCCTGGAGGGCCGCACCGGCACCGAGTCCACCACCCGCGTACTGATCACCACGGGTGACGGATCCGGTGACTGGGCGACGGTGGGCGTGGCCGAGAACGTGATCGCCGCGTCCTGGCAGGCCCTGGAGGACGCCTACACCTACGGCCTGCTGCGGGCCGGCGTGGAGCCCACCGACTAGGGGACGGCCGCGTCCGGGTCGTGGCGGGCCCCCGGGAGAGCCCGGAACCCGTCACGGCTCCGGGCCGGGCGCCACCTCGCGGCCGGGGCACCGGCCGCGAGGCTCGCGTGTCAGCCGAGGTGCCACTTTTGGTTGGCGGCTCCGGTGCAGCTCCAGATCTGCGTACGGGCCCCGTTGGCCGAGGAGCGGTCCACCACGTCGAGGCACTTGTTCGCCGCCGTGTTGACCACGTCCCCGGTGGCGGGGTCGTATCTCCAGCGCTGTGCGCCGGACCCGTTGCAGGTGTACAGCTGGACCTTTGCTCCGTCGGCCGTGGAGCCCGCCGTCACGTCCAGGCAGGCGCCGAGCACCTTGACGGAGCCGTCACCCGCGACCGTCCAGCGCTGGTTGGCCGCACCGGTGCAGTCCCACAGCTGTACGGGCGTGCCGTCCGCGCCGGTGTTGCCGGTGGCGTCCAGGCACTTGCCCCCGAGACCGGTCAGGGCACCGCCGGCGCCCGAGGAACCGGACTGGGTGCCCGACCAGGTGAAGGTCGCCGAGGTGCGGCCCGGCAGCGAGTAGGTGAACGTGCTGCCGCCCCAGTTGACCGTCACCTGCTGTGCGGAGGCGGAGCCGTTGTAGGCGATCAGGGCCTTGGAGCCGTCGGTGTTGCGCCAGGCGACGTTGGGCACGGTGGAGCTGGCGGTGGAGGCGATCCGGGAGGCGCCGGGCCGGACGAACTTCGTCAGGTGGCCCATCGTGTAGTACTCGACCGTGTAGTCGACCTGGCCGTGCCTGCTGTCTCCGTTGTGCACGGTGACCAGCCCGTCGCAGGTGCCGCAGCCGCCGTTGTGGGGGCCCCGGTTCTGGTCCACGGCGAGGGACCACTTGGTCACCGACTTCGCCCAGTTGCGGGTGTAGTCGATGATGTTGAGCATGTCCTCGCGCTGCTGGTCGGCGATCCAGGTGCCGCCCGAGTGCTCGGTCTGGAAGGCGTCCAGCTGGGGGTACCGGTCGTGCACCGCCGTCTGCTTCGCGACATCGCCGCCGTAGCCGTGCCAGGCGATCCCGCCGAAGTTGGGGTGGCTGCGCACCGCCGCGTCGTCGACCGTGGGGGCGGCGTACGCGTCGTAGCTGTCCCAGTTCCAGTCGTGTGCCAGGACCTTGGTCGCCAGGCCGGCGGACCGGAGCTTCGGCAGCAGTTCGTCCTTGGTGAAGTAGGCGAGCCCCGAGCCGTTCCAGCTCATCGACGGATAGCCGGAGCAGCAGGTGGGCTCGTTCTGCGCGGTGACGTAGTCGACGGGGACGCCCTGGGCCTTCCACGCCTGGAGGTACTTCACGAAGTAGTTGGCGTACGCCCCGTAGTTCTCGGCCTTGAGCCAGCCGCCGTCGAGCTGCCCGCTGTCCTTCATCCACGCCGGCGCCGTCCACGGTGAGGCGACGGTCGTCAGGGCCGGGTTGAGCTGCTTCGCCTGCGCGGTGAGCGGCAGGACGTCCTGCAGATCGTGTGCGATCGAGAAGTTGGCGAGGGTGGGGTCCGTCTGCCCGGCGGGCATGTCGTCGTAGGTGTAGCCGAACCGTGCCAGGTCGGATCCGCCCATGGGATTGCGTACGAACGAGAGCCCGATGCCCTCCGTGGGGGAGAAGAGCTTCTTCATGGTGGCGTCGCGGGTCGCCTGGCTGAGGGCTCCGCTGCCCTTCATCAGCCAGGCCGCCGTGTCCGTGAACGAGGCGCCGCCGCCGGTGAAGGTCTGGTAGCGGGTGTTCTCGTCGACGGTGACGGCCGTGCCCTGGTTGCCGTTGCCCGCACCGAAGGAGATCGGGGTCTGCGCCTGGAGGCCGCGGGTGACATGGCGCCCGCCGGAGTCGTCCGTGGTGGTCAGCGCGATGTTCACGCTCTCACCCGTGGCCTGCGCCGTACCGGAGGCGAACCCGGCGAGGCCCGCGGTCGCGAGCGCCGTCGCGACGAGGACTCTCATCGCTCTGCTTGTTCGGATCATGGCTGCTGCCCTTCTCGGCAGAGGTGTGGGGGTGGTGCCGTCGAACGAGCCGTGAGTGAACTGCTCTTACGTGCTCGCGTCAAGAGGCTCTTGCGTTCAAGGAGTGAACACACGGCACCCCGGACCTGCTCCGCCGATGGGTACGGACCAATCTCGGCGTGAAGTATTGACGCCTCTGTTCCGGCGGGGTTAACTCCAGCCGCAACGCCGGTACCGGTTCCGGTACCGGTTGCGGAACCGGTACCGAAGCCGTGGCCGCCGGATTGCTCCGCCCTGTCCCGCCTTGTCCTTGGAGGCCCCGTTGCGTGTCACCATCGCTGATGTCGCCCGCGAGGCCGGCGTCAGCAAGACGACCGTGTCACGGGTCGTCAACCTCAAGGGGGAAGTGGACGGTTCCACGGCTGCCCGTGTTCGTGAAGTGATCGCACACCTCGGCTATGTGCCCAGTTCGGGCGCCGTCGGGCTGGCCCGCGGCAGCAGCCGCACGGTCGGGATGCTGGTGCCCTCGCTCACCTGGCCGTGGATGGGCGAGTTGCTGCAGGGCGTCGTCGACACCGTCGAGGCCGCCGACTACGGACTGCTGCTCTTCACCTGCAACCGGGGCGCGGAGTCCGTGGAGCGCTTCACCAGCCAGGTGTCGGCGCGCGCCTTCGACGGACTCGTCGTCGTCGAACCCGAGAACACCCTTGACCACCTCACCGAACTGCACCGGTCCGGGCTGCCGATCGTGCTCATCGACGATCGCGGCCACCACCCGGAATTCCCCTCCGTCGTGACCACCAACCACGAGGGGGGCGCGTCGGCCGCCCGTCATCTGCGGGCCGGCGGACGCACCAGACCCCTCGTCGTCACGGGGCCCGAGCACTTCGGCTGCGTGCGCGACCGACTCGCCGGATTCCGTGCGGTCCTGCCCACCGACCTCATCGTGCGCGGGGACTTCACCGAACGCTCCGGCCGCCTCGCCGTGGAGGAACTCCTCGCCGAAGGTGCGCAGTTCGACTCGGTCTTCGCCCACAACGACATCACCGCTGCGGGGGTGCTCAGGGCCCTGCGGGCCGCCGGCCGCCGGGTCCCCGACGACATCGCGGTGGTCGGCTTCGACGACATCCCGATGGCCGAGCACACCGAACCGCCGCTGACCACCGTGCGCCAGCCCACGCGCCGCATGGGCGAGGCCGCGGCGCGGCTGCTGCTCTCCCACCTCGGCGGCACCGCCGTACCGGACGGACCGGTCGTGCTGCCCACCGAACTGGTCGTGCGCCACTCGGCGCCGTAACGGACAGGGCCTGCTCCACGGCCCGCGCCCGCCCTCAGCCCCCGACCCGCACCGCCGGTACCGCCCGCGCCGCACCGCCCGTGGCGCGACCCGCCCCACCCCGCACTGCCCGTATCCGGCGCGTCGAGCGCTGCCCACCTCCCGGATCTCCCAGACCCGCAGTCCTTCTGGAGTCGCCATGTCCGTACGCCGTCGCCACACCCTGAGAGCGCTCTCAGCCGCCACCGCCGTGGTCGCGCTCGCCGCCGGCTGCTCGTCCGCCAACTCGGGTGCCAACAAGGGGGGCGGAGCCGGTGCGTCCGGTGTCCTGACCCTCGGCAAGCCGGACGGGCCGCAGACGAACAACAGCAACCCGTTCCTCGCGACCTCGGCGAGCGCCACCCTCGGCTACCGCTACATGATCTACGAGCCGCTGGCGATGACGAACCAGATCCGCCCCACCGACAAGGCCGACCCCTGGCTCGCCACCGACTGGACCTGGGAGTCCAACTTCACCAAGGTCACCTTCACGCTCGACGAGCGGGCCAAGTGGGCCGACGGCAAGCCGCTGACCGCCGCCGACGCCGCCTTCACCTTCGAGCTGCTGAAGAAGCACCCGGCGCTCAACGGCAACGGCATCCCGTACGACGGCGTCACCGTCGAGGGGAACAAGGTCGTCCTGACCTTCAAGGAATCCCAGTTCGTCAACCAGAACAAGATCATCTCGACCTACGTCGTGCCCAAGCACATCTGGGAGAAGGTCGAGAACCCGGAGACCTGGCCCAACCGCACGCCGGTCGGCTCCGGCCCGTACAAGCTGAAGACGTTCACCCCGCAGACCACCACCCTGACCGCCACGCCCACCTACTGGAAGGGCGAGACCAAGGTCAAGGAGCTGCGCTACACGGCGTACAACGACAACAGCGCGGCGACCACGGCCCTGGCGAACGGCAAGGTCGAGTGGTCGTTCGTCTTCATGCCGAACTACAAGCAGCTGTACGTCGCCAAGGATCCCGAGAACCACAAGCTCTGGTTCCCCTCCGGCCTCGGCATCCACGGCCTGTGGTTCAACACCGCCCGCAAGCCGTTCGACAACCCGGCGCTGCGCAAGGCGATGGCCATGGTCGTCGACCGCAGGGCCATCCACGTCCAGGCCGAGGCGACCCTCTACCCGGAGATCACCAACCCGACCGGCATCCCGCTGCCCGCCGGTGAGCCGTTCATCGCGCCGGAGTACAAGAACACCACCACGAAGCCCGATGTGGCCGGAGCCAAGAAGCTCCTCGACGAGGCGGGTTTCAAGCTCGGCGGCGGCGTCCTGAAGGACCCGAGCGGCAAGCCGGTGGAGCTGACCTTCACCGACCCGGCCGGCTGGAACGACTACATCACCGGGCTGTCCATCATCAAGGACAACATCAAGCAGCTGGGTATCGAGGCCAAGGTCAAGACGCAGACCGCGGAGGCCTGGGGCACCGACGTCGCCACCGGCAACTTCGACGCCACCCTGCACTGGACCAACAGCGGCGCCACCCCGTACGACATGTACCAGAACATCATGGACGGGGCGATCCTCCAGCCCGTCGGCAAGACCGCCCAGCTCGGCAACTTCGGGCGCTTCAAGAGCCCGGAGGCCACCTCCCTGCTCAAGCAGTACGCCAACGCCACGGACGACGCCACACGCACCGAGGCCATGAACGCCCTGCAGAAGATCATGGTCGAGCAGGCCCCGGTCATCCCGACGGCCGCGGCCCCCATCGGCGCCGAGTACTCCACGAAGAACTGGGTGGGCTGGCCGACCGAGGCCGACCCGTACGCCGCGCCGCAGCACACCCAGCCCGACGCGCTGGAAGTCGTGCTGAACCTCAAGCCCGCCAAGTAAGTACGGGGAAGAACCGGCCATGACCACCGAACAGTCCGCAGACGTGCGCACCGGGACCGATGTGGTCCTCGAAGCACGCGGAGTCACCAAGCACTTCCCCGTACGGCGCACCGCCGGCGACTTCCTCGCCCGCAGGCATCGCACCGTCCACGCCGTCGACGACGTCTCGCTGCAGCTCCGGCGCGGCACCGTCACGGCTCTGGTGGGGGAGTCCGGCTCGGGCAAGTCCACCGTCGCACGGCTGCTGGCCCAGCTCCACCCGCTCACCGCGGGCGAGATCGAGCTGGGCGGCACGGCGGTGAAAGCCGGGCGTGGCCGGTCCTTCCGTACCTACGTCAAGCAGGTCCAGCTGATCTTCCAGGACCCGTTCGCCTCGCTCAACCCGGTGCACACCGTGCGCTACCACCTGACCCGGGCCCTGAGGATCCACGGCCGGGCGGGGAGCGGGGACACGGAGCTGGAGATGAACCTGGCGGCCCTGCTGGAGCGCGTCCAGCTGACTCCTCCCCGTCAGTTCCTGGACAAGTTCCCGCACGAGCTGTCGGGAGGGCAGCGCCAGCGCGTCGCGATAGCGCGCGCGCTCGGCGCCGACCCCCGGGTCCTGCTGGCCGACGAGCCGGTCTCGATGCTGGACGTGTCGATCCGGCTCGGCGTCCTCAACCTGCTGCGCGACCTCAAGGAGCGTCTGCACCTGGCGATCCTCTACATCACCCACGACATCGCCTCAGCCCGCTACTTCGCGGACACGACCCTGGTGATGTACGCGGGCCGGATCGTCGAGGGCGGGGACAGCGAGACCGTCACCCAGCGCCCCGCGCACCCCTACACGCAGCTGCTGATCGCCTCCGCGCCGGACCCCGACCGGGTGGCCGACGAGGAGGCCCAGGAGGAGACCGGAAGCGGCGAGCCCCCCTCGCTGATCGCCCCGCCGGCCGGCTGCCGCTTCCACCCCCGCTGCCCGAAGGCCATGGAGCGCTGCCGCACCGAACTGCCGCCGCGATTCGACCTGGCGGACGGCCAGTGGGCCGCCTGCTGGCTGTACGACGGCACCACCGCCGAGGGAGCAGCGAAGTGAAGTACATCCTCCAGCGGCTCGCCTTCTACGCGATCACCGCGTGGGCCGCCGTCACCATCAACTTCCTGATCCCGCGCCTGATGCCGGGCGACCCCGTCGAGGCTCTGATGAGCCGCTACCAGGGGCAGCTCGACACCAGCGCCATCGCCTCGCTGAAGGCGCTGTTCGGGCTCGACGAGAACCAGTCCATCTGGTCGCAGTACACCGACTACTGGTCCCACCTGCTCGACGGCGACCTCGGGCTCTCCTTCACCTTCTTCCCGACCCCGGTCGGCGAGGTCATCTCCCAGTCGCTGCCCTGGACGCTCGCGCTGGTCGGCATCACCACACTGATCAGCTTCCTGCTCGGCACCGGCATCGGCGTCTACAGCGGCTGGCGGCGCGGCTCCTGGCTGGACGGGCTGCTGCCCGTGACCACCTTCATCTCGGCCATCCCGTACTTCTGGCTGGGCCTCATCGCCATCGCGCTGTTCGCGGTGAAGTGGCAGATCTTCCCGGCCGCCGGAGGATACGACAACTCCCTGGTCCCGGCCTTCGACTGGCCGTTCATCTCCAGCGCGCTCTACCACGGGGTGCTCCCCGGCGTGACGATCGTGCTGAGCGCCGTCGCCGGCTGGATCCTCGGCATGCGGAACATGATGGTGACGGTCTCCTCCGAGGACTACGTCATGGTGGCGCAGGCCAAGGGGCTGTCCGAGCGGCGCGTGATGTTCTCCTACGCCGCCCGCAACGCCGTCCTGCCCAACATCTCGGGCTTCGCCCTCTCGCTGGGCTTCATCGTCGGCGGCACCCTGCTGGTCGAGATGGTCTTCTCCTACCCGGGCATCGGCTACCAGCTCTTCCAGGCCGTCGGGGCCAAGGACTACCCGCTGATGCAGGGGGTCTTCCTGATCATCACGCTCTCCGTGCTCGCCGCGAACCTGCTGGCCGACATGGCCTACGCCCTCCTCGACCCGCGCACCCGCAAGGAGGCGTAGTGGGCCCCTTTTCCGGGACAGGCCACGGTCGCACGGCCTGGCACGCACTCGCCCGAGGCCCCGTGGGCCAGGGGCGACCCCCAGCGGCGTCGTCGTCGGTCCACACGCTCCGCGTCGCCTCCCTCCTCCGCCTCGCGGCTGCACGCAGCAGACCACGCTCCCTGTTCCGGCCCGTTCCGGAAGAGAGGCCCTGATCATGGCCGTCACCACCACCGACGTCGTCGTCCCGGACGACGCCCCCGCCGCGTCCCGGGCCAGGTTGCGCTTCCTGCGCGGCGGGAAGACCCGCGCCGGGCTGCTGATCCTCGTGTTCTTCGTGATCCTCGCCGTGGCGGGTCCCTGGCTCGCCCCGTACGACCCGGACGCGATGAGCGACCAGTTGCTGCAACCGCCGTCCAGCGGCCACTGGTTCGGTACGACGCAGACCGGGCAGGACGTCCTCTCGCAGATCCTGGTCGGCACCCGTGGGGTGCTGCTCGTCGGATTCCTCGCCGGCATCCTGGCGACCGTACTGTCCGTACTCATCGGGGTCAGTGCGGGATTCCTCGGCGGAGCCGCCGACGAGATCCTCTCGATGCTCTCCAACATCTTCCTCGTCATCCCGGGCCTGCCGCTGATCATCATCATCGCGAGCTTCGTCGAGGACACCGGGGACCTGCTGATCGCCGCCGTCATCGCCCTCACCTCCTGGGCCTGGGGGGCACGGGTCCTGCGCGCCCAGACCCTGTCGCTCAGGCGCCGCGACTACGTGGAGGCCGCCCGTGCCACCGGCGAGTCCACCTGGCGGATCATCCTGTTCGAGGTCATGCCGAACCTCACCGCCGTCATCGCGTCCGGCTTCGTCGGCACCGTCATCTTCGCGATCCTCTCGGAGATCACCCTCGCCTTCATCGGCGTCGCCGACATCTCCCACTGGAACTGGGGGACCGTGCTGTTCTGGGCCCAGTCCAACCAGGCCCTGGCCCAGGGCGCCTGGTGGTGGTTCGTCCCGGCCGGCCTGTGCATCGCCCTCCTGGGCACCGCCCTCTCGCTCATCAACTTCGGCATCGACGAGTTCGTCAACCCGCGCCTGCGCACCGCGACGGGCGCCTCCCGGAAGGTCCGGATGAGGGTGGGCTTCACCCCCGTGGCCCGTACCGCCGCCCCCGAAGAGCCCGTGCCGCCCGCCTTCACCCCGGTGGCCCGCACCGCCGCGGCCCCGCCCGACGGCGCGCCCGCACCGTCCGGCACCCCCGAGTCGCCCGGCAAGCCCAGCAAGGAGCACAGCGCATGACCGCCGAGCCGATCCTCACCATCAGCGGCCTCAACGTCGACTACGGCACCGGCACGAGCGGCGTCCGGGCGCTGCGCGACATCGACCTGACCCTGCACCGGGGCGAAGTCCTCGGCCTGGCGGGCGAGTCGGGGTCCGGCAAGTCCACCCTCGCCTACGCCGTCACCCGGCTGCTCTCGCCGCCCGGGGTGATCACCGGCGGCGACGTCCACTACCACCGGCCGGGAGGCGAGACCGTCGACATCCTCGGGATGACACCGCAGGAGCTGCGCGCCTTCCGCTGGCAGGAGCTGTCGATCGTGTTCCAGGGGGCGATGAACTCGCTCAACCCGGTGCACACCGTCCACAGCCAGCTCACCGACGTACTCGCGGCGCACCGCCCCGGCATGCGGGCCGCCGAGCGGACCGCGCGGGCCGAGGAGCTGCTGAACCTCGTCGGCATCTCCGCCGACCGTCTCGCCGCCTATCCGCACCAGCTCTCCGGCGGCATGCGCCAGCGCGTGATGATCGCGATGGCACTCGCCCTGGAACCCGAGATCGTCATCATGGACGAGCCCACCACAGCGCTCGACGTCGTGATGCAGCGGCAGATCCTGCGCAAACTGGTGGAGCTGAGGGAGCGCCTCTCCTTCTCCGTCGTGTTCATCACCCACGACATCTCGCTGCTGATCGAGTTCTCCGACCGCATCGCGATCATGTACGGAGGACGGATCGTCGAGCAGGCGGGCGCCGCCGAGATCTACCGCGACCCCCGCCACCCCTACAGCGAGGGGCTGCTGCACTCCTTCCCCGCCCTGCACGGCCCCCGCCGGGAGCTCACCGGCATCCCGGGATCACCCCCGCACCTCTCGGCGATGCCCACCGGCTGCGCCTTCCACCCCCGCTGCGGCAAGGCCTTCGAGCCGTGCTCCGAGCGGGTCCCGGTGCTCGCCGCGCCGGACGCCGGCCAGGGCCGCGAGGTCGCCTGCTGGCTGCACCACTGACCGTCCCCGCCCCACGTCCCCCCACAGGACACCCGCAGTTACGGAGAGCCATGAACCTCATCACGCCCCGCAGCAGCCTGCAACCCGCCGCCGTCCAGGGACTCCCTGCCGACTTCCGCTGGGGCGTGGCCACCTCCTCGTACCAGATCGAGGGTGCGGCCTCGGAGGACGGCCGCACCCCGTCGATCTGGGACACCTACTGCCGGGTGCCGGGCGCCGTGCACAACGCGGAGCACGGTGACGTGGCCTGCGACCACTACCACCGGATGCCCGAGGACGTGGAGCTGATCGCGGGCCTCGGCGTCGACACCTACCGCTTCTCGCTGGCCTGGCCGCGCATTCAGCCGGGCGGCCGGGGCCCGGCCAACGCCAAGGGCCTCGACTTCTACAAGCGGCTGGTCGACGAGCTCCAGGGAAGGGACGTCACCCCCTGGATCACCCTCTACCACTGGGACCTGCCGCAGGAGCTGGAGGACGCGGGTGGCTGGCCGGCCCGCGACACCGCCCTGCGGTTCGCCGAGTACGCCATGCTCGCGTACGAGGCCCTCGGCGACCGGGTCGAGCACTGGACGACGCTGAACGAGCCGTGGTGCTCGGCGATGCTCGGCTACGCCTACGGGGCCCACGCCCCCGGCCGCACCGACATGGGCGACGCCATGGGGGCCGTCCACCACCTGCTGCTGGGCCACGGCCTCGCCGCCCGGCAGATGCGCGAGGCGGCCGGCCGCGACCCGCTGGAACTCGGCATCACGCTCAACCTCGGCACGGCCACCCCGGAGACCGGCAGCGAGGCCGACCGGGAGGCCTGCCGCCGGGCCGACGGCATGGGCACCCGCCTCTACCTCGACCCGATCGTCCACGGGCGCTACCCGCAGGACATCGTCGAGGACCTCGCGGCCCAGGGCATCGAACTGCCCGTCCAGGAAGGCGATCTCGCCGCCATCGCGACCCCCCTCGACGTCCTCGGCGTCAACTTCTACCGGGGCGCCCTGTTCTCCGGAGTCACCGAGGACGGATCACCGACCGGTGCCGACGGCCTGCCCGTCGTCCGCGGGGTGGAGCGCGACCTGCCCCGCACCGCCATGGACTGGGAGATCACCCCGACCGAGCTCACCGATCTCCTGCTGCGGCTCCAGCGCGACTACGCGCTGCCGACCGTCATCACGGAGAACGGGGCCGCCTTCGACGACACCGTCGCCGCGGACGGCTCCGTGCCCGACACCGACCGCACCGCCTACCTCGCCGACCACATCGCAGCCGTGTCCGAGGCCCGTCGTCAGGGCGCGGACGTCCGGGGCTACTTCGCCTGGTCACTGATGGACAACTTCGAGTGGGCCTACGGCTACGACAAGCGGTTCGGCATCGTCCGCGTCGACTACGACACACAGGTGCGGACGCTCAAGGACAGCGCCAAGTGGTACCGCGACACGATCCACCTCACCCGGAACGCCCGCACCGACCGACCCGTATAGGAGCACCCCCACATGCCCTCACGTACGACGTTGTTCGCCACCGCCGCCGCACTGGTCGCGCTCGCCACCCCCATGGCCTTCGCAGCCCCCGCTCCCGACCCCGCGGTCACGGCCGCCGCCGCGGCCTGGGACACGGACCGGGCGGCGTCCGCCTACTCCGCGAACCCCGCGGCCGTCACCGCCTCCGGCAGCGAGAACGCGGGTGTGGCACCCGGCGCCGCCACCGACGGCAACGCGGCCACCCGATGGTCGAGCAACTTCGCCGACGACGCCTGGATACGCGTCGACCTCGGCTCCACCATCCGGATCAACCAGGTGAAGCTGGAGTGGGAGGCCGCCTACGGCAAGCGGTACGTCCTCGAGGTCTCCAGGGACGGCACGAACTGGACGCCCTTCTACACGGAGACGGAGGGCACCGGCGGCGCCGTCACCGCCCACACCTACCCGCAGGAGGTCACCGGCCGCTACGTCCGGATGCGCGGCGTGGAGCGGGCCACCCCCTACGGCTACTCGCTCTTCTCCTTCCAGGTGTACGGCGGTGAGCCGGCCCCCGCGTCGGCCACCCGCACGAACCTCGCCCTGAACCACCCCGCCCTCGGCAACCTCTACCAGCACGCCGGGAACTCGCCCGCCTACGTCACCGACGGCGGCTGGCCCGCCGACCTCAAGGCCGACCGCTCCCGCTGGTCCTCCGACTGGAACGCCGACCGCTGGGTCGGCGTCGACCTCGGGGCCACCTCCACCATCAGCAGCCTCGACCTCTACTGGGAGGCGGCCTACGCCGTCGACTACGAGATCCAGGTGTCCGACGACAGCAGGACCTGGCGCACCGTCCACCGCCCCTCCGCCGCCGAGGCCGCCGCCCGCCGCGCCGACGTGAAGTCCCCGGGGGACGCGGTGGGACGCCACGACACCATCACCCTGGCGACCCCGGCCACCGGCCGTTACGTCCGCATGCTCGGCAAGGAGCGCCGCTCCTTCTACAACCCCGCTCCGTCCACCGCCCAGTTCGGCTACTCCCTCTACGAGTTCCAGGTCTGGGGCACCGGCGGCAGCGCGAACGCCGCATATCCGGCGCTGCCCAAGAGCCCCGGCGGCACGTACACCACGAAGTTCTTCGACGACTTCACCGGATCGGGTCTGGACCGCTCCAAGTGGCGTGTGGTGCGCACCGGTACGGAGATGGGCCCGGTGAACGGCGAGTCGCAGGCCTACGTCGACTCGGCCGCCAACATCCGCACCGAGAACGGCGCCCTCGTCCTGGAGTCGAAGTACTGCAAGGGCTGCACCCCGACACCCAACGGCACCTTCGACTTCACCTCCGGCCGCGTCGACACCAACACCAGATTCGACTTCACCTACGGCAAGGTCAGCGCCCGCATGAAGCTGCCGGTGGGCGACGGTTTCTGGCCGGCGTTCTGGATGCTGGGCAGCGACGTCGACGACCCCGCGGTCTCCTGGCCCGGCTCCGGTGAGACGGACATCATGGAGAACATCGGCTACGGCGACTGGACCAGTTCCGCCCTGCACGGGCCCGGTTACTCCGCCGACGGCAACATCGGCAGGCAGCAGACCTTCCCGAACGGCGGCCGGGCCGACCAGTGGCACACCTACGGCGTCGAGTGGACGCCCGAAGGCATGACGTTCACCGTCGACGACCGGATCGTCCAGCAGACCTCCCGTCAGAAGCTCGAGTCGACCCGCGGCAAGTGGGTCTTCGACCACAACCAGTACGTGATCCTCAACCTGGCCCTCGGCGGTGCCTACCCCGCCGGCTGGAACAAGGTCACCCAGCCCTACTGGGGCCTCCCGCAGTCCAGCGTCGACCGCATCGCGCAGGGCGGCGTCAAGGCGGAGATCGACTGGGTGCGGGTCGAACAGAAGTAGCGCCCACCCCCCCCCGGACCACACGGAAGAGAGCCGTACATGCCACGCACACCGCACGCCCGCGCCCGTCACAGAGCGAGACCGGCCACAGCGGCCCTCGCCGCCGTCACCGTGCTCGCCGGACTCCTGGCCGGAGCCGTACCCAGTGCGGCGGCCGAGGGGGACGAGCCGGCACCCGTCCTCGTCGACCGCTTCGAGGGAGAGGTCCCGCTCGGCAACCCGCCCGCCGACTCCCTCTTCACCTGGGGCGGCGACGCGGACGACCAGCCGAAGCTGGAGTTCACGGAGCGCGCCGACGCCCCCGAGGGCGCGAAGGTCCTCCAGGGCACCTACGACATCAGCGCCTACGGCGGGCTCAGCCACGAGTTCGCCGTGGACCAGCCCCCGAAGGACTGGACCGCCCACAAGGGCATCCGCTTCTGGTGGTACGGCCAGAACACCGCGCCCCTGCCCCCCGGCTCGGGCAGGCGGATCAACTTCGAGATCAAGGACGGCGGCGCCAACGGCGGCGCGTCCGAGCTCTGGACCACGTCGTTCACTGACGACTGGGAGGGCTGGCACCAGGTCGAGATCCCGTTCGCGGACTTCGTCTACCGGACCGACTACCAGCCCGTCGGCGGCATCGACCAGGTCCTCGGCCTCGACGAGATGTGGGGGTACGCGCTCACCCTGCCGACCGGCGCGCCCGGGGCGTTCGCCATGGACGCCGTCGAGCTGTACGGGAAGGCCGACCCCGCCCTGAAGTCGAGTGTCGTCATCGACTCTGCGGTGCACCCGGTCACGGAGGGCGCCGCGGCGGACATCAAGATCTCCGTCGCCACCACCGGCTCCGTCCCCATCGAGGAGCCCGTCACCGTCGCGTACACGACCAAGGGCGGCAGCGCCGAGGCCGGCAAGGACTACACGCCCGTCACGGGCACGTACACCTTCCCGGCGGGCACCGCGTCCGGCACCTCGCACACCGTCTCCGTGGCCACCACGAAGGACAAGGGCGCCGAATCGGCGGAGACGGTCCCGCTGGAGCTCACCGTCACGGGGGCCAAGCCGCCCAAGGAGAACCCGCAGGTCGTCATCGACGCCCACGGACTCCCGTACCAGAACGCGAAGCTTCCGGTGAAGAAGCGCGTCGCGGACCTGCTGTCCCGCATGTCGCCCGCCGAGAAGGCCGGCCAGATGACCCAGGCCGAGCGCAACGCGCTGAAGTCGCAGGGCGACATCGCCACGTACGACCTCGGCTCGCTGCTCTCCGGCGGCGGATCCGTCCCCACCCCGAACACGGCCGCCGCCTGGGCGAAGATGGTCGACGCCTACCAGCTGCGCGCCCAGGCCACCCGCTTCCAGATCCCGCTGATCTACGGCGTGGACGCGGTGCACGGCCACAACAACGTCATCGGCTCGACGATCATGCCGCACAACATCGGCATCGGCGCGGGCCGCGACCCGAAGCTCGCCGAGAAGACCGGCGCCGTCACCGCGAGCGAGGTGCGCGCCACCGGCATCCCGTGGGACTTCGCCCCCTGCCTGTGCGTCACCCGTGACGAACGCTGGGGCCGCTCCTACGAGGCATACGGTGAGGACCCGGCCCTCGTCGAGTCCATGGAGACGGTCATCACCGGCATGCAGGGCCACCCCTCCGGCAAGGACCTCGGCCGGAACGACAAGGTGCTGGCCAGCGCCAAGCACTTCGTCGGTGACGGCGGCACGGAGTTCGGCTCGTCCACCACCGGCTCGTACACGATCGACCAGGGCGTCACCAAGGTCACCCGCGAGGAGCTCGAGGCGGTGCACCTCGCGCCGTTCGCCGAGTCGGTGAAGCGGGGCGTCGGCACGGTCATGCCGTCGTACTCCTCGCTGGACATCGTCGGTGACGACGCCGGTCCGGTGAAGATGCACGCCAACGCAGAGATGATCAACGGGGTGCTCAAGGACCGGATGGGCTTCGAGGGTTTCGTCATCAGCGACTGGCAGGCCATCGACCAGATCCCCGGCGACTACCCGAGCGACGTCCGCACGTCGATCAACGCCGGACTCGACATGATCATGGTCCCGACCGCGTACCAGGACTTCACGAAGACGCTCCAGGACGAGGTCACCGCCGGCCGGATCAAGCAGGCCCGGATCGACGACGCGGTCTCGCGGATCCTGACCCAGAAGTTCCGCCTCGGACTCTTCGAGAAGCCGTACGCGGACACGTCGCACCTGGACGAGGTCGGCTCGGCCGCACACCGCGCGGTCGCCCGTGAGGCAGCCGCCAAGTCGCAGGTGCTCCTGAAGAACGACGGCGCGGTCCTCCCGCTCGAGGCGTCGCAGAAGGTGTACGTCGCCGGCTCGAACGCCGACGACCTCGGCAACCAGGCCGGCGGCTGGACCGTGAGCTGGCAGGGTGCCTCGGGTGCCACCACGACGGGCACGACGATTTTGGAGGGCATCGAGAAGAACGCCTCCTCGGCCACCTATTCCAAGGACGCGTCCGCCCCGACGCAGGGGTACGACGCCGGCGTCGTGGTCGTCGGCGAGAAGCCGTACGCCGAGGGCATCGGGGACGTGGGCAACGGCCACGACCTGGAGCTCACCGAGGCCGACAAGAAGGCCGTCGACACGGTCTGCGCCGCCATGAAGTGCGCCGTCCTCGTCGTCTCCGGCCGCCCCCAGCTCATCGGCGACCGGCTCGGCGACATCGACGCACTGGTGGCCTCCTGGCTGCCGGGCACCGAGGGCGACGGCGTCGCCGACGTCCTCTACGGCAAGCGGGCCTTCACCGGCCAGCTCCCGGTGACCTGGCCGAAGTCCGAGTCGCAACTGCCGATCAACGTCGGCGACGCGGCGTACGACCCGCAGTTCCCGTACGGCTGGGGTCTCACCACGCTGAAGAAGGCCCCCACCGGCGGGGAGCTCACCCTGGGCGCCCTCGCCGTCGCCGCCCATCTCGCGCAGAAGGCGGGCCTCGGGAAGACCCCGGCGGGCCGGGCGATCGTGGACCAGGCCCGGCTGCTGGTCCAGCAGCGGACGGGCGGAAAGCTCACGCAGGCGGTGTCCGGGCCGTTCGCCGAGGCCGACCACCTGCTGCTCACCGGCGACCTGACCGGGGCGGTGGCGAAGCTGCGCACGGCTTACCGCGCCGCGTAACCGCACGAAAGGGACCCGGGCGGGTGACGCATTCGTCGCCCGTTCGGGTTACTTTCGGAGTATGCGGAAGAGGCTGTTCGCCCCCTTGTGGGCCTGCCTGCTGCTGATGCTCTCGGCGGCCGTGCTGGCCCTGACCCCCGCTGCCCAGGTCGCCACCTCCACGATCGACGACGCGGCCCGCGCCCTGCGCCAGGGCCCGGTGTATGTCGACCCGGCGGCGGCCGGACAGCTGTCGGCCTCCCAGGAGGCCGCCCTGGAGAAGAAGATCAAGGACGCCGACAAGCCGGTCTTCGTGGCCGTGCTGCCCGCGACGTCCCAGTTCCCGCCCGAGAACCTCCTGCGGAACCTGCGCGCCGACACCGGAATCACGGGTGTCTACGCGGTCCGCCTCGGCGACGGCTTCAACGCGGGCGCCGACCCGCAGGTGATGCCGACCCGGGCGGTCCAGAACCTGACCACCGCGGTGAAGGCCCCCGGCACGGACTCCGACGCCGCGACCCAGCTCAACGCCTTCGTCGACCGGGCCGTCGAACAGGCCAGGGGCAGTGCCCCCGCCTCCTGGTCCGGCGGCGGGGCGGAGAACGGCGCCGCGAGCGGCGTCCCACTGGCCGGCCTGGTCGTGCTCGGCGGGGTCGTCGTGGCCGGTGGGGCGGCCGCCCTCACCGTCAGCCGCCGCACCCGCAAGCGCAAGGAGGAGGAGGAGCAGGCCTCGCTCGAGAAGCTCCGGATCGTGGTGGACGAGGACATCACCGCGTACGGCGAGACCCTGGACCGGCTCGACTTCCACCCCGCCGAAGCGGGCGCCGACGACGCGATGCGTGCGGACTACGAGCGCGCGCTGAACTCGTACGAGGACGCAAAGTCCAGGATGGGCGACGCCCGGCACCCCTCCGACGTGCGCGGGGTCACCAAGGCCCTGGAGGACGGCCGCTTCTCCCTCGCCGTGCTGGACGCCCGTCGCAAGCACCGTGAGCTGCCCGCCCGCCGGCCGCCCTGTTTCTTCGATCCGCGCCACGGCCCCTCGGTCGCGGACGTCCTGTGGACACCGTCCGGCGGCGCGTCCCGCGAGGTCCCGGTCTGCGCCGCGGACGAGGTCCGGCTCCGCGAGGGCGACGACCCGATGAGCCGCACGGTGGATGTCGGCGACGGACGCCGCCGCCCGTACTGGGAGGCCGGCCCGGCGTACGGCCCCTGGGCCGGCGGTTACTTCGGCGGCGGCCTGCTGCCCGGCCTGCTCGTCGGCACGATGCTCGGCTCGATGCTGTCGACCCCGGCCTACGCGGCGGAGTACGGCGGCGGTGACTTCGGCGGAGGCACGGGCGGTGACTGGGGCGGTGGCGACGTCTCGGGCTCCGACTTCGATGCCTCCGGCTTCGGCGGTGGCGACGGTGGCGGCTTCGGCGGGTTCGGGGACGGAGGTGGCTTCGGGGGCGGCGGCGGTTTCGACGGCGGCGGCGGCTTCTGAGCCCAACGCCCCCTGGACCCCCCAGGCCCGTGCGGGCAGCCGGTCAGGGGCTGTCCGCGCGGAGCCGTGTCCGGGCGCCCGTGTCCCGCGTGCCGC
This sequence comes from Streptomyces sp. B1I3, assembly GCF_030816615.1. Lineage (NCBI taxonomy): Bacteria > Bacillati > Actinomycetota > Actinomycetes > Kitasatosporales > Streptomycetaceae > Streptomyces > Streptomyces sp. B1I3. The sequence continues at coordinate 2,515,278 of NZ_JAUSYD010000001.1, read as the reverse complement.
CTGTGCCGTCCGGCGGCGTCAGTCGCGCGTCGCGGTGACGTCCCCGTTGACGGTGGTCAGTGTCATGTCGTGCCCGCCCCGCTGCGTGGAGACGGGGACGGACACCGCGGTCCGGCCGTTCCGCGTCGTGGCGGCGACCTCGTAGGCGGGCGCTCCGCCGGGCAGGGCGACCCGTACCGAGCCGTTGGTCGTGAGGGCGGTGAGACGGGAGGGCGAGGTGGCGCTGCCGAGCGTCACGTCCCCGTTGACGGTCTCGGCGTGCAGGCTCGCCGAACGCAGCGTGCCGGCACGGACGGAGCCGTTGCGGGTGACCAGCCGGACGGTCGCGTCGCTCTCGCCGGACCGGGCGACGGTCACGTCCCCGTTCACGGTGGTGAGGTCCAGCCCCGCCGGGATGCCGGCCACGTCGATGCCGGCGTTCCTGGCCGTGACCGTGACGGAGACGCCGGCGGGAACGCCGATCACGGGCATGCGGGGACAGTCTCCGGCGTGGTCCTCGTGCCGGGAGCAGGACAGGTCGAGGACCGAGGTGCCGTCCCCGTGGGACCAGTGGCCGGTCGTGTGCTCGGCGGCGAGCGTCGCCCGGTCGCCGCCGGCCGGCCGCAGGCGCACCCCGTTGTCGGTGGTGATCACCAGGTGTGTCCCCCGCGCGAGAGCGGGTGGTGCCCCGTCCGGCCGCGCGCCGGGATCCCCGCCGCACGCCGCGACGACGGGGACGACCGCCAGCAGTGCGGCCCATCGCCGTCCATGCGTGAAAGCCGTGATGTCCATGCCTGCTCGCCTTCCCTGCCCGGGCCCTCGCATGACATCGGACGCGAACGTCCTCCGCGACGCGTGGTGACAGTTTGCCGAATCGGCAAGCATGTTTGTCGAATCAGGATCGCGGGCGCACCATCTCCCGTAGATGGAGGTGTTTCGCATGAGCGACAAGATTCAGCGCTACGACGTGGTGGTCATCGGCGGCGGGGCGGCCGGTCTGAGCGGGGCCCTGGCCCTGTCGAGGGCGCGGCGCTCCGTGCTCGTGATCGACTCGGGCAGTCCCCGCAACGCGCCCGCGTCCCACGCGCACAACTACCTGGGCCGGGAGGGCGTCCCGCCGCTGGAGCTGCTGGCCGTCGGCCGGGCCGAGGCGGCCGGCTACGGGGCCGAGATCGTCCAGGGTGAGGCCGTGACCGCGCGGAAGCTGCCGGGCGGCGGATTCCGGGTCGTGCGGAAGGACGGCGGGGTCGTGGAGGCACGCCGGCTGCTCGTCACCACCGGGCTCGCCGACGAGCTCCCGCCCGTTCCCGGCCTGTCCGAGCGGTGGGGCCGCGACGTGCTGCACTGTCCGTACTGCCACGGCTGGGAGGTCCGCGACCGGCCGGTCGGCATCGTGGCCGTCAGCCCGACGGCCGTGCACCAGGCCCTGCTGTGGCGGCAGTGGACCGACGACGTGACGCTCTTCCGGCACGAGCGGCCCGATTTCGGCGACGAGGAGTACGAGCAGCTGGCCGCGCGCGGCATCTCCGTGGTGGACGGCGAGGTGACCGGACTGGAGGTGACCGGCGACCGGCTCATCGGAGTGCGGCTCGCCGGGGGCACGGTGATCCCGCGCGAGGCGGTCGTGATCCAGCCACGCTTCACCGCGCGGTCCGGCGTCCTGGAGAGCCTCGGGCTGGAGCCCACCGCGATGGAGACGGGCGGCCAGGTCATCGGCACCTACATCGCGGCCGGCCCCGCCGGAGCCACGGAGGTCCCCGGGGTGTGGGTGGCCGGGAACGTCGCCGACCTCATGGAGCAGGTCATCGGTTCCGCCGCCGCCGGACTGAAGGCGGCAGCCGCCATCAACACGGACCTCGTCACCGAGGACACCCGCCGGGCGGTCGAGGCCCGCCGAGCACCCTTCTCGGCCGAGGCCGAGCGCCTGGTCACCGAGCGTGTGCTCGGAGACCGCCGTCATGGATTTCAGGAGACCCGATGAGCAACGACAGCACCTCGCGCACCGACGCCGAGATGTGGGACGACCGGTACCGCGAGAGCGACCGGATCTGGAGCGGCAACCCGAACAGCGTGCTGGTCCGCGAGGTGGAGGGTGTGAAGCCGGGGCGCGCGCTCGACCTGGGGTGCGGCGAGGGCGCCGACGCGGTCTGGCTCGCCCGGTGGGGCTGGCAGGTCACGGCCACGGACATCTCCCGGGTGGCGCTGGAGAGGGCGGCCGGCCACGCGGCGGAGGCGGGGGTGGCCGACCGGATCGACTGGCAGTGGCACGACCTGGGCGTCTCCTTCCCCGCGGGGGAGTACGACCTGGTCTCCGCCCAGTTCCTGCACTCCATGGGTGACCTGCCGCGCGAGCGGATCCTGCGGCAGGCCGCCTCTGCGGTGGCTCCCGGCGGAGTGTTCCTCGTCGTCGGCCACGCGGGTTTCCCGGCCTGGGAGAAGAACCCCCACCCCGAGGTGCACCTGCCCACGACGGACGAGGTCCTGGAGTCCCTCGAACTGCCGGAGGGGGAGTGGGAGGTGCTGCTCAGCGGCGAGCACGAGCGCGTCCAGAACGACCCCGACGGAAACCCCACCACCCGCACGGACAACGCGCTGAAGCTCCGCCGGAGGCGGTGACACAGGCTGCGGTCGCTGACGGGAACGTACTTCCGGCAAGTACGTTTCCGTGACTCGACACTCGACACTCGACGTGGTCGTGGGGACCGGCGTCGTACGGCGGTTCAGGCCTGCGGGGCGGCCTTGATCGCGGAGATGTCGAAGTTCAGCTTGACCTTGTCGCCGACCAGCACGCCGCCGGTCTCCAGCGCCGCGTTGTAGGTCAGGCCCCAGTCGGAGCGCAGGATCTCGGCGCTGCCCTCGAAGCCCACGCGCTGGTTGCCGTAGGGGTCGGTGGCGGAGCCGTTGAACTCCAGGTCGATGGCGAGCGGGCGCGTGACGTCCTTGATGGTGAGCTCGCCGGTGAGCCGGTAGGTGTTCCCGCCGAGCTGCTCGGCCTGGGTGGAACGGAACGTCATCAGGGGGAACGTCTCGGCGTCGAAGAAGTCCCCACTGACCAGGTGGCCGTCACGGTCGGCGATTCCGGTGTCGACGCTGGCGATCCTGACGTCGACGGAAGCGGAGGAATTGGCCGGGTCGGAGCCGTCCAGCTTGAGCGTGCCCTCGTGCTCACCGAAGGAGCCACGCACGTTGGTGACCATGGCGTGGCGCACGGTGAAGCCGATGCTGCTGTGGGCCGGGTCGATCGTGTACTCACCGGTCAGGGCGGCCAGCGCCGGGTCCACCGCGAGGGTGGCGGTGGTGGACGGGGCGTCGTTGTTCTTGCGGTTGAACAGAGCCATGGCTCCTCCTCGGGGGACGGATTCAGACGAGTGACCGTCGAAGTGTTCGTTTAACCTTCAACGACATTTACTGTAGACCGATGTAGTTCAAAATTCAACAGCAAGGGTCCAGGCCGGTCCGAAAGTCGCCCCATGGGTCGCATGCATCCCTGCAGCCCCCTGGCGGACGCGCGTAGAACAGGGCAGGATCGGCCTGCCCCCGAATTGTCATGAGCAGGAGGAATTCCATGCTGACCCGCCCACGACTCCGCTCGGCCCTGACCGCCCTCGCCCTCGTCCTCGGCGCGCTCTTCGCGCCGGGCGTCGGTGTCCTGGGCGGCGGCGTGACCGAGGCACATGCCGTCACCAAGCTGACCCACTCCCAGGCGACCTCCCGCTTCACGTCGTCCGGGATCACCTGGTCGTCGTCCGGCGGCTGCTCCAACCGGAACGTCTCCACCTGTACGTCCTTCGACCAGCTCAACCTTGCCAGCGCGCAGGGTGCCCAGACGCTCAAGAGCGCCACGGGCTGCGGGCTCAACATCACCGGTGGCACCGAGACCGGGCACGCGAGCGGCACCTACTCGCACTGGAACGGCTACAAGCTGGACTTCGGCAAGACCACCTGCCTGACCAACTACGTGAAGGGCGCCTTCACCTACATCGGCCTGCGCGGCGACGGCGCGCCCCAGTACAAGTCCGGCTCCGGCAACATCTACGCGGACGAGGGCAGCCACTGGGACGTGACGTACTACAACTGCGGCGGCTGCTGAGCCGCCCGCGACGAGCACGCACGGCGGGCCCGCCCGCGTCCGGTCGGACGCGGGCGGGCCCGGTGGTGACCGCGGGGTGCGTCAGGAGCCGACGCTCACCGTGAAGCGGCGCGGGTTCCCGTCGTGGGCGGCTCCGGAGACGTCCGGCTCGCCGTCCGGGCGGACGTCGTCGTACGGGAACGCGTATCCGATCGGGGAGTTCGCGTGGACCACGCGCGACCAGTGGTTGGTCACGGCCCCCTTGTAGTAGTCCGCCACCGTGGTGCCGTTCGGCTGACTGGGGTGGCTCAGCATGATCGACCGGTTGAAGCCGGCCGCGAGCCTGGCGAGGATCGCCTTCTTGTCGTCGGAGTCGCCCGGGTTGTTCGTGAACGGCCCGTGGTTGCAGGTGAAGATGTCCTTCGAGGTGGGCTTGGTGAACGTGTGGCCGCCCTCGAACGTCAGGGTGTCGCCGCTGACCCGGCCGGCCAGCGTGCCCCGCCCGCCCTGCAGGTCGATCCGCAGGTCCTCCGTGCGGTACTTCGCCCAGACCTCGTCGATCTGCGCGGTGAACAGGTCGCGGAAGGGCATCTGGTCGGGCCGGTCGAAGAACGGCGCCATCAGGTTCTGTGGGGAGACGACGCGCAGAACCCGCCCGTCGGAACCACGGGTGACCAGCTTGTCCCAGGGCTGCCCGTCGGCGGCGGCCTGGGCGGTGAGGTCGTCGGCTATCCGCTGCACCGCGCCGTCCGGGAGCGGTGCCACCGTGTGCGTGGCGTCGCCCTCCACGGTCAGGCCGATCGGCAGGGCCGTCACCAGGTCGACGTAGCTGATGTTGGTGTAGATCTGCTGCGGGTTGAACGTGAACTCGCAGAACGACCAGGTGCGCCCGTAGTTCGGGTCGGTGGGCGTGGCGAAGGCGGGCTCGACCAGTGACGGCCCCGGGTTCAGGTAGAAGTCCAGCTTGTCGTCACGCACGAAGTAGACCCGTGCTCCGTACATCTGCGGAAGCGTCAGGACGACCGGGCCGGCGCCCGCGGCCTTCAGCGGGATGGCACAGTCGACCGGCAGCGGGGTCTGCGGGGCGCCGGGCGAGTCCGGGCGGTAGACGCTGCCGTCGGCACGCAGCAGCACCCAGCGGCCGGTGCCCTGCTCGTGGCCGGTCACGTAGGCGTTGACCGTGCCGGGCAGCGAACGGTTCTCCAGAGCCAGTTCGCAGGTGGCGGGCGCTGCCGACGTGCGCGGACTCAGCGTGCTGCCCCAGAGGGGGTAGGAGAGCGCGGTCGCGGAGGCGGCGGCGCCCGTGAGGAACATTCTGCGCGAAATCACGGAGGGACTCCCGAGGTGTGGGGGGCCGCGGACGGAATCATGGGGGAGGTGACGCGGTGGGGGCCGTCTGCGGTGCGCACCACTCTCGCCACCCCGGCGGCAAGCGTCAAGAGTTACGGCTGAGAGCGCTCTCAAGAGGGCGGCTTTCTTTACAACTCGACGGCGTGGCCCGGCTTTTGGCGACTCTCGGTCGATCGACGCGTGCGCGGCGTGAACAGGAACTGAACGTGCGGAGCGCCAGGCCCGACCCGCGGCCCGCCTCCGCCACCGTGCCGGTCCGGCCGTTGCACGCCTGGCCACCCGCCAGGCGTGTTCCGGAACCGGACTTGGACTGAAGCGCGGGGCTGTTGGACTGGTACGGCCCGCGGGGCCGGAAGCCGTTGACCACGAGGCCGGACCCGGCGTTACTCAGTTCCCATGTCGCCCAGATTCCGTTCGGCAGCCGCAGTCGCCGTTGCCTCAGCCGCTGTCCTGGCCCTCGCGGGGGCCGCCCTGCCCGCCACGGCCGTGGACCCGCCTCCCGCCACCGCGGCCGACGGCCCCGCCGGTGCCGTCCTCACGTCCCGGCAGCTGTCGGTCGCCGTCGCCGCCGACTTCCCGCGCGTCCTGTCGTACACCGAGCGGGCCGGTGGAGCCCGGCTGTCCGGCAGTACACGGCCCGTCACCACCGTCACGCTCAACGGAACCGAGTACCCGGTGCACCTGGGGAAGGAGCCCCGGTTCACGGCCACCGCCGCCCACTACACCCTCGCCTTCACCGGCCTGCCCGGCGTCGGGATCGACGCCGAGCTCTCCGTCGCCGGGCGCACCACCACCTTCGCGGTGACCGCCGTCCGGGACACCGAGGCCTTCCGGGTGGGCACCATCGACATACCCGGCCACGACCTGATGTCCGTCGCCTCGACGGACCCCGGCGCCGCGACCGCCTTCACCCGGCTCGACCCGGACTCCACGAAGACCGCCGACGTCTTCGCACGCGTCACCCCGGACACCCCGTCCGACCCCGCACCGCTCGGCGCCGCCTACGCGATCGTCAGCACCGGATCACTCGCGGCGGCCATCGAGTCCAACTCCTCGTACGACAAGCCCTCCGGCCCCACGGGCGGTGACGACTCCCGCTTCCTGCACCGGGCCCGCGAGGAAGCCGACGGCTCGGTCCGCGTCGGCGTCGGGTCGGGGCAGTGGACCTACCGGGGCGAAGGCGCGCCGGAGCCGGCGAGCGGGACGGGCCTGCCCTGGGCCAAGGTCGTCGTCACCCCCGACGCCAACGGGGACACGAAGGTCGACTGGCAGGACGGCGCCGTCGCCTTCCGGACCATCGGAATCATGGCGCCGGGCGGCCAGGACACCGCCGGCAGGGTCGTCACCCACATCCCGTTCAACTTCGCCGGCCAGGCCACCCATCCCTTCCTGCGCACCCTCGACGACGTCAAGCGGATCTCGCTCGCCACGGACGGCCTCGGCCAGCTCGCCGTGCTCAAGGGGTACGCCTCCGAGGGGCACGACTCCGCCCACCCCGACTACGGCGGGAACTACAACAAGCGGGCCGGCGGCCTCCACGACCTCAACGCCCTGCTCGAGGAGGGCAGGAAGTGGGGGGCCACCTTCGGCGTCCACATCAACGCCACCGAGTCCTACCCCGAGGCGCACGCCTTCGACGAACAGCTCGTCGACAGGAGCAGACCCGGCTGGAACTGGCTCAACCAGAGCTACTACATCGACCAGCGCCGCGACATCAACAGCGGCGACCTCGCCGGGCGCCTGCGGCAACTTCGCGACGAGACGGACGACAACCTCAGCCTGCTCTACGTCGACGTCTACCACTCGCACGGCTGGATCGCCGACCAGACCCTGCGGACCATGCAGCAGCAGGGTTGGAACGTGGCCAGTGAGTGGTCCGACAAGTTCGAACGGGGCACCCTCTGGTCGCACTGGGCCAACGACCTGGACTACGGCGGGAAGACGAACAAGGGCCTCAACTCCAAGATCATCCGGTTCATCCGGAACAACGAGAAGGACACCTGGAACGACGACCCGGTCCTCGGCCAGAGCGCTCTCGAGGAATTCGAGGGCTGGACCGGCGAGACCGACTGGAATGCCTTCTACGACAACATCTGGCAGCGGAACCTGCCCGCCAAGTACCTCCAGCAGCAGAGGATCATCCGCTGGGACGGCAACGACATCACCTTCACCGGCGGGGTGCGCGGCTCGGTGGAGAACGGCAAACGGACCTTCCACGACCACGGCCGCAAGGTTTTCAGCGGCAGCGGCTACCTCCTGCCGTGGGACGGCGGCAAGAAGCTGTACCACTACAACAAGGAAGGTGGGACGACGAGTTGGGCAGTGCCCGGGAAGGGCGCGTACACCGTCTACAAGCTCACCGGCAACGGCCGCGTCAAGATCGGCACGGTCCGGCCCGTCGACGGGAGGATCACGCTGACGGCCGCCGCCGGACAGCCGTACGTCCTCCACCCCGGCAAGGCCCCCGAGACGGCCGACCCCCGGTGGGGCCAGGGCACCCCCGTCGACGACCCCGGCTTCAACGACGCCGGGCTCGACGCGTGGTCCCGGACCGGCACCGTGACCCGCGACACCGACAGCCTCGGCCGCACCGGCGCGGAGCTGGCCGGCGGCGCAACGGCCGCGCTCGCCCAGAGCATCACCGGCCTGGAGCCCGGCGCACGCTACACCGCCTCGGCCCTCATCGAGGTCGAGCCCGGAAAGAGCCGGCGCACCACCCTCTCGGCGGGCGGGAAGTCCGTCACCGTCACGCGGTCCACGGCCAGGGACTACGTCGCCGCCTCCGAGCGGCACGGCACCTACTTCCAGCGGGCGAAGGTCAATTTCACCGCCCCGGCGGGCGGCCGGACCACCCTCCGGATCCAGGCGGACGGAGGCAGCACCGCCCGTGTGCGGGCCGACGACGTACGCGTCGTCCCCAACGCCCCGGCGACGAGGCCGGACACCGTCGTGTACGAGGACTTCGAGGACGTCGACCAGGGCTGGGGGCCGTTCATCAAGGGCGACGCGGGCGGTTCCACCGACCCCCGCACCAGCATCTCCCAGCTGCATGCTCCGTACACGCAGGCCGGCTGGAACGGAAAGCGCGTCGACGACGTGCTCGGCGGCAAGGAGTCCCTCAAGTCCCACGAGGAGAACGCGGGACTCGTCCACCGCACCGCGCCCTGGACCGTACCGATGGCCGACGGCCACCGGTACGAGGTCGAGTTCGACTACGTGTCCAGCCACGCCGGGGCCTACGCATGGGTCGACGGCTACGACCGGATCGGTGCCGACGGCGTACCCGGCTCGACCGAGACCCGGAACACGCCGATCGGCCGTCAGCTCACCACCGGTCACTTCTCCGAGACGCTCACGGCCGGCTGCGGGGACACCTGGACCGGACTGCGCAAGCGCGGGGACGCCCCCGAGGGCGCCGACTTCGTCCTCGACGGATTCACCGTGACCGACCTCGGCGCCGCCCCCGCCGGTGAGCGGGCCGCCTGCGCGACCCTGGCCGTGGCGGCGGAGGCGGAGACGCTCGTGCCAGGCGAGGCCGGCACCGTCGAGGTGGTGTTCACCAACCACGAGACCACCGCCGCCACCGGGGTGGAGATGGCGCTGCACCTGCCGGCCGGCTGGACGGCACGTCCCGCCGGCGCCGTCGCGTTCGACTCGGTCGCCCCGGGCGCCGAGGCCACGGGCGCCTGGGACGTCACCCCGCCGGCGGACGCCGCGTACCGGGCGTACACCCTGGACGCCGACGCCTCCTACACGGTCGGCGGCACCCCGCGCACCCTCGGCGCGCAGACCACCGTGCGCACCCTGCCCCCGCCGCCGGTCACCGACAGCTGGGCCGGTGACCTGGAGTGGACGGCGTCCGAGAACGGCTGGGGACCGGTGGAGCGTGATCTGTCGAACGGTGGGACGGGCAGTGGCGACGGCAGCCCGCTGAGGATAGGCGGCGTCACGTACGAGAAGGGGCTCGGCACACACGCCCCGGCCGCGGTCCGCTACTACCTGGGCGGGAAGTGCACGTCTTTCACCGCGGACGTCGGGGTGGACGACGCGCAGACCTCGCGTGGCAGCGTGACGTTCTCCGTCACGGCAGACGGCACGGAGAAGGTGACGTCACCAGTGCTGCGGGCGGCGGACCCGGCATGGCGGCTCACGGCCGACGTCACCGGAGCGAGGTACGTCGACCTCGTGGTCACCGACGGCGGTGACGGCAACGGCAACGACCACGCCGACTGGGGTGGCGCACGCTTCCACTGCGGGAACTGAACGGGCGAGGGGGCGGCGCCGGAACCGGCGCCGCCCTCTGCCATTCTGGGGTGCCGCCTACCCCCGCTCCGGTGGATCCCGGCGTGGCGCGCGCATCCGGATGTGACCCGCGCCATATTCCGCGCTTTGTTGGAGCTCCACAATCGAACAGCCCCGTGAGCTGGTGGATAGGCTGCACGGCGCGCGGCTTCTGTCAGGTGCCACCAGGAAACGGGGCAGGAGACTGTCCGATGTGGACGGCGGGATTCGTGCGGTCGGGTTCGTAGGGTCGATGCATGACCGTTGTGGACGAAATCCCGGGCGAGCCGAGTGACACGCGTGGCCGGGTGGCCGAACTGCTGGCGCTGCGCGAGCAGGCCCGGCGCGGGCCGAGCGAGCGGGCGACCGAGGCGCAGCACGCCAAGGGGAAGCTGACGGCGCGGGAGCGCATCGAGCTCCTCCTGGACGCGGGTTCGTTCAAGGAGGTCGAGCAGCTGCGGCGGCACCGGGCGACCGGGTTCGGCCTGGAGACGAAGAAGCCCTACACCGACGGTGTCATCACCGGCTGGGGCACGGTCGAGGGCCGCACGGTCTTCGTCTACGCGCACGACTTCCGGATCTTCGGCGGCGCGCTGGGCGAGGCCCACGCCACCAAGATCCACAAGATCATGGACATGGCCATCTCGGCCGGGGCGCCGCTGGTCTCGCTGAACGACGGCGCCGGCGCACGGATCCAGGAGGGCGTGAGCGCGCTCGCCGGATACGGCGGCATCTTCCAGCGCAACACCCGTGCCTCCGGGGTCATCCCGCAGATCAGTGTGATGCTCGGCCCGTGCGCGGGCGGCGCGGCCTACAGCCCCGCCCTCACCGACTTCGTGTTCATGGTCCGTGAGACCTCGCAGATGTTCATCACCGGACCCGACGTCGTCAAGGCCGTCACCGGCGAGGAGATCACCCAGAACGGGCTCGGCGGCGCGGACGTGCACGCCGAGACCTCGGGCGTCGCGCACTTCGCGTACGACGACGAGGAGACGTGCATCGCCGAGGTCCGCTACCTGATCGGCATGCTCCCGTCCAACAACCGCGAGAACCCGCCCGTCGTGCCCAGCGACGACCCGGCCGACCGGCGCGGCGACGTCCTGCTGGACCTGGTCCCGGCCGACGGCAACCGCCCCTACGACATGCACAAGGTCATCGAGGAGCTCGTCGACGACGGCGACTTCCTCGAGGTCCACGAGCGCTGGGCCCGCAACATCGTCTGCGCCCTGGCCCGTCTGGACGGACAGGTCGTCGGCATCGTGGCCAACCAGCCCCAGTCGCTGGCCGGTGTCCTGGACATCGAGGCGTCCGAGAAGGCCGCGCGCTTCGTCCAGATGTGTGATGCCTTCAACATCCCCATCGTCACTCTCCTGGACGTACCCGGCTTCCTGCCCGGCGTCGATCAGGAGCACGGTGGGATCATCCGTCACGGGGCGAAGCTCCTGTACGCGTACTGCAACGCCACCGTGCCGCGGATCTCGCTGATCCTGCGCAAGGCCTACGGAGGCGCGTACATCGTGATGGACAGCCAGTCCATCGGAGCCGACCTCACCTACGCGTGGCCCACCAACGAGATCGCGGTGATGGGCGCCGAAGGTGCCGCCAACGTCATCTTCCGCCGTCAGATCGCGGACGCCGAGGACCCCGAAGCCATGCGGGCCCGCATGGTCAAGGAGTACAAGGCCGAGCTCATGCACCCCTACTACGCCGCGGAGCGCGGGCTGGTCGACGACGTCATCGACCCCGCCGAGACGCGTGAGGTCCTGATCGCCTCTCTCGCGATGCTCCGCAACAAGCACGCCGACCTGCCGTCCCGCAAGCACGGCAACCCGCCGCAGTAGGCGCGGCCGCCGAAGCGACCCTGCCGGCGCCCGTGACCACCTGCCCAGAAGACGGAGACCCCATGAGCGTTACCCCCGCCGAGTCAGTGCTGCGCGTCGAGAAGGGCCAGGCGGGCCCCGAGGAACTCGCGGCCATCACCGCGGTCCTGCTCGCCCGCGCCGCGGCCCAGCCCGACGCACCCGCCCGCCGGGGCCGTGACACCGCCGGATGGCGCCGGCTGGAGCGCACCCCCGGTTTCCGTGCCCCGCACAGCTGGCAGGGCTGAGAGAACAGCCCTCAGGCCGCCGCACCCGGCAGCCGAGGCCCGTCAGGCCGCTCCCGCCCGTGAGGTCCTCTCCCGGCCCGGACGCCACGAAGGCCCCGTACTCCTTGGAGGAGTGCGGGGCCTTCGCCGTGCGGCGGCGGGACCCCGACCGTCAGGCCGCTCCCGCCCGTAAGGTCCTCTCCCGGCCCGGACGCCACGAAGGCCCCGTACTCCTTGGAGGAGTGCGGGGCCTTCGCCGTGCGGCGGCGGGATCAGCGCAGGCGGGCCATCAGGGCGTGCTCGACGAGCGTGATGAGCGCGCTCTTGGCGTCGGCGCGGTGACGGGCGTCCGTCGTCAGGATGGGGGTGTCCGGCCCGATCTGCAGCGCCTCGCGCACCTCGTCGGGCGTGTAGGGCTGGTGTCCGTCGAAGCCGTTGAGGGCGATGACGAAGGGGAGGCCGCTGTTCTCGAAGTAGTCGACGGCGGGGAAGCAGTCGGCGAGGCGGCGGGTGTCGACGAGGACGACGGCGCCGATGGCGCCGCGGACCAGGTCGTCCCACATGAACCAGAAGCGGTCCTGTCCGGGGGTGCCGAACAGGTAGAGGATCAGGTCCTGGTCCAGGGTGATGCGTCCGAAGTCCATGGCCACCGTGGTGGTGGTCTTGTCCCCGGTGTGGGTCAGGTCGTCGATGCCCGCGGACGCGGACGTCATCACGGCTTCGGTGCGCAGCGGGTTGATCTCCGAAACGGCACCGACAAACGTGGTCTTACCCACGCCGAAGCCCCCTGCCACCACGATCTTCGCCGAGGTAGTGGAGCGGGCCGCTCCGCCGCTAGAGCTTGCGAAGTCCACTGAGCACCCTTTCGAGCAGTGTCACATCTGGTTGGCCGCCGGCGGCCTCGTCGCCGCCGGGCTGATGGATAGCGACGAGTCCGGCCTCGGCCAGGTCGGCGACGAGGATTCGGGCAACGCCGAGGGGGATCGAGAGAAGGGCCGATACCTCGGCGACCGACTTGATCTCGATGCAGAGCCGGCAGATCCGCTGGTGCTCGGGCAACTGCCCTTGCAGCCTGGCCGGATCGGCCGTGGTGCTGACCAGCGCCTCGATGGCGAGCTGGTACCGCGGCCGGGTCCGGCCGCCGGTCATGGCGTACGGACGGACCAGCGGGTTGTGTGCCGCGGGCTTCGCCGGCTGAGAGGTCTGGCGCTGCACCGGCTGGATGCGCGACGGCGGCGACTCGTACCGCTGCGGCGGCTGCTGATGCGGCTGCTGCTCCGGCCATCCGGACCCCGGCTGCTGCTGCTGCCAGCCGCCGTCCTGCTGCCAGCCGTTGGGCTGCTGCTGCTGCTGCCCGTACGGCGGATACGGCTGGTAAGGGTCTTGCGAACCCTGTCTGCCGGGCATCGAGGGAGTGTCGAAACGGTTGTCACCCTGCTCACCCGAAACCCGCTGACCGCCCTCGTACGGGTGTCCGCCTGTGGGTGCTGCCACGTTTCCTCCTCCGACTGCCGGTCGCCATCCCAGTGGTGCCGCGCCACCGCACCTTATGGTGCGGTGGCGAGAAACGCACTGTCTGTCTATTAGTTAAGAAGACTTCCCTGGAGCTCAGCACGGAGGTCCGGGGTGAGAACGCTCCCGGCGCGGTCCACAAGCAGTGCCATTTCGTACCCAACCAGACCGATATCGGCATCCGGGTGGGCGAGAACGGCGAGCGAGGATCCGTCGGAGATGGACATGATGAAGAGGAATCCACGCTCCATCTCCACAACCGTCTGATTGACCGCGCCGCCCTCGAAGATCCGGGAGGCGCCCGCCGTCAGCGACGTCAGACCGGAGGCGACGGCCGCCAGCTGATCGGCACGGTCGCGCGGGAATCCCTCGGACATCGCCAGCAGGAGTCCGTCGGCGGAGACCACCACCGTGTGGGACACCCCTGGGGTGTTGTCCACGAAGTTGGTGATCAACCAGTTGAGATTCTGCGCCGCCTGGCTCATCGGGCTCACACTAACGCTCCTGGTTGTAGGTGTTACTTGTATCCGACCCCGCGGTACGTCCCCGCTGTACGCCCCGGCGCAGGTTGCTCAACCTGCCCCGGACGTCCTCGGGGGCGCGGGAGACCTGGGGGCCGCCCTGCTGTGTCTGCTCCGCCGTGCCCTCGACCAGGTTGGCCTTGGGTACCCGCCGGGGGAGGCCGGAGGGGGTGACCCCGCCCGCCTTGGGCTCCCGGAGCTTCTCGGCCCGCTCCCAGCGCTCGTCGTTGGTCGAGCGCCAGTCGTCGGGGCCGTCCCCGTTCGCCGCCGCCGTCTGCGGCTGCTGTGCCTGCTCCGGCTGCTGCGGTCGCTGCCGCTGCTCCGGCGCGGCGGGTGACTCGTTGCCGCGGCCGGTCGGCTGCCAGTGCTGCTGGCCGGCGCCCCGGCGCGGAAGACCCGCCCCCGTGAGTTCCTGACCACTGTTCGGGGTCAGGCCCGGCCGGTCGAAGCCTACGTGCTCCTGCGGCTCGGCGGGAGCCCTGGGAAGTGATTCCGCTTCGGGCTGCCCGAGCGGCTCGTACGTCTGCTGGTAGGCGCTCTGATTCGCCCAATCTCCCTGGTGGGACTGGTCAGGCTGCGGCGCGAACTGATCGGCGTACTGCTGCTGAGGTTCCTGCGGAGCCGCGTACGCCGCTTCCGCATAGCCCTCCTGCTGCTGAGGCTGCGGGTAGCCGCCCTCGGCACCGTACTGCTCGTAGCCGCCCTCGTAGGCGGGCTGTGCGTAGCCCTGGGGCTCCTGGGCGTAGTTCTCCGGCGCGTACTGCTGCTGCTGGCCGAAGCCGTCCTGGGCGTAGGCCTGCCGGTTGGCGTCCTCGCCGGGGAACGGCTGGCGTTCGCCGCCCGTCTGGGCCTCCAGAGCAGCCCGTCGCTCCTCACGCATGAGCGACCGGTTGACCGGGTCGAGCTGCGGGGCGTCCGCCGCCGCCGCGTCGTAGCGCGAGTCGTCGAAGCCGAGCTCCGCCGCCGTACGCATCTGGGCCTGCTGCGGCATCGGGTCGAACGCCTGCTGCTGCGCGGGCATGATCGAGGAGACGGTGAAGTCGTCCTGCGGAAGGCTCTCGCCACCGCCACCATGGGTGATCGCGTCCGGCAGCATGACCAGCGACGTCGTGCCCGCCTGCTCGCCCGAGGGGCGGAGCTGCACACGGATGCCGTGCCGGTCGGCCAGCCGGCCGACCACGAACAGGCCCATCCGCTGGGAGACCGCGGCGTCCACCGTCGGCGGGTTGGCCAGCTTGTGGTTGATGTCGGCGAAGTCCTCGGCGGTCAGGCCGATGCCCTTGTCGTGGATCTCGACCATGACCCGGCCGTCCGGCAGCCGGGTCGCCGTCACGCGCACCTTGGTCTGCGGCGAGGAGAACGTGGTCGCGTTCTCCAGCAGCTCGGCCAGCAGGTGGACGAGGTCGGTCACGGCCTGGCCGTGGATCTCGCTCTCCGGGACACCGGTGAGCTCGATGCGCTCGTAGGACTCCACCTCGGAGGAGGCGGCCCGCAGCACGTCGACCAGCGGTACCGGCTGGTTCCAGCGGCGGCCGGGCTCCTCACCCGCGAGGACGAGGAGGTTCTCACCGTTGCGGCGCATACGGGTGGCCAGGTGGTCCAGCTTGAAGAGGCTCTCCAGCTGGTCCGGGTCTGCCTCGTTGTTCTCAAGGTCGGTGATGAGGGTCAGCTGGCCCTCGATGAGCGACTGGTTGCGGCGCGAGAGGTTGGTGAAGATCGCGTTGACGTTGCCCCGCAGCATGGCCTGCTCGGCCGCGAGCCGGACCGCCTCGCGGTGCACCTGGTCGAAGGCGCGGGCGACCTCGCCGATCTCGTCCCGGCTGTCGATCGGAATCGGCTGCACCCGGGTGTCCACCCGGCCGGGCTCGGTCCGCGACAGCTGGTCGACCAGCATCGGCAGCCGCTGCTCGGCGATACTGAAGGCGGCCGTGCGCAGCTGGCGCATCGAGCGGCTCATCTGGCGGGCCATGAGGCCGGCGATGATGAACGCGGCCAGCAGGGCGACGATCACGATCGCGCCGTTGACGATGGCGTCGGTCTTGGCGTCGGAGGAGATCTCCGCAGCCTCGGCCACGGCCTTGTCCACGAGCTCGTTCTCGACCGTGGAGTAGCCGTCGAACTTCGCGGTGGCCGCGGCCATCCACGTCTCGGGCGTGATGCCCTTGGCCTTCAGCTTGTCCGGGTCCTTGCCCTGCCCGATCTGCTGGGCCATGCCGTCGAAGACCGAACCGTCGATGCTCGGCGGTGCCACGAACGGCTCTCCGGTGGCCTGGGCCTGCGCCTTGGCCTCCTTGAGCTGCTTGGCGCCCTCGGCGGCCTTGCCGGCCATGACTTCCTTGAGCCGGGCCGCGTCGGCCTCCGTACCGCCGGAGACGAACTCGCCGAGGGCGATCTGCTCCAGGTAGTTGTACGAGCCGAACGCCTTGACCTGGTCGTTGAACTTGCCGTCCTCCTGGCTCGGGCGCACGAGGAGGTGCATGCCGATCGAGCGCTGAAGCGATTCTGCGGCCTTGGCCAGCTCAATCGCGTAGACGGTACGGCCGTAACTGGTGATGTTTCCGGTGCCGAGGCCGAGCTCGTTGGAGAACTCCATCAGCGAGTGCTGGACCTTGGTGTAGCCCTCTTCCGTCTTCACCGGGTCCATCGCCTCGGCGTAGGCGGCCTTGCGCAGTTCGGGGAGCAGCGGCTCCTCGACCTTGAACAGCTTGAGGCGGCGCTCCAGGCCCTTTTTGGCGGGCATGCCCTGCACGGCGGTGTTGAACTTGGCGGCCGCCTGGTCGGTGGTGGCGCGGACCTGCTCCACCTCGGCGGCGGTGCGCTTGTTGGACAGCAGCGGCTGGGCGGTGAGGTCACGCTCGTTCAGCAGTGCCTGTCCGTACTCGGCGGCCGCGCGGACGACCAGGGCCGTCTTCTCGGCGTCCTGGGCCTCGTTCCAGGTGTCGATCGCCCCCTTCACCTGGAAGCCGCCCATGACCAGGCCGACCAGGGCGGGTATCAGGAGGATCGCGTTCAGCCGGGTGGGCACCCGCCAGTTGCGCGGTGACAGCCGGCTGCTGCTGCCCCCACCTGCCGGTTCCGTCTCGGACGGTTCCGGTACCGGCGACACCGCAGCGCGCGGCGGCGGGGTGAAGTTACCCCGCTCCGGCTGCGCCGCGGAGCCCTCGTTGCTTCGCCTCACTCGACCAACAACCTCTCGGCGTCGGCACCTACGTTGTGCCGGATTATCGTTCAGGGGCCGTACTACTGGGTAGTTCGAGGCATTGCAGCACGCGGAAGGGCTGCGTTCCAAACAGTCGGAACGAAAGGTTCCGAGTGGCTCACGCCTCAGATAAAACGGGCATAAAGAGCGAGCCCCGTCAAAAGGCGGGGCTCATGTGAGCACAGTGGTACCACTCGGATGCGTCGGGTGTTGATGTGGTTCCAATTCTCTGTCGAAATGTTATGAACACGGGGGCGGATCGTGTCAAAGGACACAGCCCGCCCCCGAGCGACTACAACAAGTTCCGTAGATCAATACCGACTTGCAGCTACTTGAGCCGCGCCATCAGGGCGTGCTCCACCAGCGTGATCAAACCGCTCTTGGCGTCGGCCCGGTGACGGGCGTCCGTCGTGATGATCGGAGCGTCGGGGCCGATCTGCAGCGCCTCGCGCACTTCCTCGGGCGTGTAGGGCTGGTGTCCGTCGAAGCCGTTGAGGGCGATGACGAAGGGGAGGCCGCTGTTCTCGAAGTAGTCGACGGCGGGGAAGCAGTCGGCGAGGCGGCGGGTGTCGACGAGGACGACGGCGCCGATGGCGCCGCGGACCAGGTCGTCCCACATGAACCAGAAGCGGTCCTGTCCGGGGGTGCCGAACAGGTAGAGGATCAGGTCCTGGTCCAGGGTGATGCGTCCGAAGTCCATGGCCACCGTGGTGGTGGTCTTGTCCCCGGTGTGGGTCAGGTCGTCGATGCCCGCGGACGCGGACGTCATCACGGCTTCGGTGCGCAGCGGGTTGATCTCCGAAACGGCACCGACGAACGTGGTCTTACCCACGCCGAAGCCCCCTGCCACCACGATCTTCGCCGACGTGGTGGAGCGGGCCGTCCCGCCGCTAGAGCTTGCGAAGTCCACTGAGCACCCTTTCGAGCAGTGTCACATCCGGCGCGCCGCCGGCCTCTCCGTTGCCCGGCTGGTGGATGGCCACCATGCCGGCTTCCGCCAGGTCCGCCACCAGGATCCTGGCCACGCCCAGAGGCATGGACAGCAGCGCCGAGACCTCGGCCACCGACTTGACCTCGCGGCAGAGGTGGCAGATCCGCTGGTGCTCCGGGAGCAGGGTCCCGAGGTGGGCGGGGTCTGCTGTGGTGCTGACCAGCGCCTCTATCGCGAGTTGGTAGCGCGGCCGGGTCCGGCCGCCGGTCATTGCGTACGGACGGACCAGCGGCTGGTCGCCTTCACCGTCGTACGACGCGTGGTGCAGTGCGCCGTACGGATCAGGTGAGGCGGGTGGCGGGGTCATGAATCCTCCGGGCGTGACAGCAGGGTGTCGCCTTGCCGTCGAAAGGGGCCGGTGGGGGGACTGGGACGGCCGGACGGGTGAGGGTTTTGAGTAGTACCTGGGGGGATCGTGTCAGGTCACTGCCGTGAAACCGTCTAGTGGAGCAGACTGCCTTGTAGTTCGGCGCGGAGGTCGGGGGTGAGGACGGTCCCCGCGCGGTCGACGAGGAGTGCCATCTCGTAGCCCACCAGACCGATGTCCGCGTCCGGGTGGGCGAGAACGGCCAGCGAGGAACCGTCCGAGACGGACATGAGGAAGAGGAACCCGCGTTCCATCTCCACGACGGTCTGGCTCACGGCGCCGCCTTCGAAGATCCGGGAGGCGCCCGCTGTCAGCGACGTCAGGCCGGAGGCGACGGCCGCCAGCTGATCGGCGCGGTCGCGCGGGAAACCTTCGGACATCGCCAGCAGCAGGCCATCCGCGGAGACCACCACCGTGTGGGACACCCCAGGGGTGTTGTCCACGAAATTGGTGATCAGCCAGTTCAGATTCTGCGCGGCCTGACTCATGGGGCTCAACTAACGCTCCTGCTGGTGAGTGGGGCCGAGTTGGAAACTGCCGGTAGACGGGCCGTTGTTGGCCTGTCGTCCCTGCTGGATGCCCCGGCGGAGATTGGTGAGACGGCCACGTACGTCATCGGGCGCACGCGAGACCTGAGGTCCGGACTGATGATTCTGCTGCTGAGCAGTGCCCGGCACCAAATTGGCACGTGGGACACGGCGGGGCAGGCCGGACGTGGTGATCCCGCCGGCGGCGGGCTTCTTGACCCGCTCCGCCTGCCGTACGAGCTCGTCGTTGGGTGAAGCGCGCCAGGAACTGCTCGCGGCGGTGTCGCCCGCGCCGCGCCGCGGCGCGGGCGGAGCCTGGTGGGCGGCGGGCTCGGGAGCGGCCGGTGTCTGCGGCTCGGCGGCGGGCGGCTGCTGGCCACCCTGCTGCGGGCCGTGGAACCAGTTCGTCTCCAGCGTGTCGTAGAGCGGGGTACGCCCGTCACCGGGGCCGGCCGGCGGCAGCGCCTCGGGCTGCTGCGGCAGCGCCGGACGCGGTGCGCCGAAGTCGGGGTTGCCCTGCTGACGCTGCGGAGGCGTCTGCTGCGGGGCCTGCGGGCCGAAGCCCTGGTCCTGCCGGCGGGGGGCCCCGAAGTCCGGCCGGGCGAACTGCGCCGTGCTCGCCGGGTCGGCACCCTGCGGTGCCTGCGGTGCCTGCGGTGCCGAGAAGTCCGGGCGGGCGAACTCCGCGGTGGCGCCGGGCCCCTGGCGGTCGTTCGTCGGCGGGCGCTGGTCCGGCACGTTGAACGGCTGGTTCGGACCGGAGTCGCCCGGGCGGGCGAACCTGCCGGCGTCGGGGTCCTCGTGGCCACGCGGGGAGTCCAGAGGCGTACGCCGGGGCGCGCCCTGCTCCTCGACGCCCCAGCTCGCGCTCTGGGGGCGCTGCGGCTGCGGGTTGCCACCGGGCAGCTCGGCGCGCGGACCGCCGGACGGCGGGAGCTGACGGCCGGGGCCACCGGGCTGCTGGAAGCCGCCCTGAGCGCCCTGACCGTGCTGAGCGTTCTGGCCGCCCTGGCGGTGCTGGGCCTGCTGCGGCTGCGGGGCCTGCCGGGTGGGCGGGCCGCTCTGCCGGCCGGGCTGACCCGGGCCGGAGTGACCGAACAGGTTGGGGCCGCCCGCGTCCGTACCGGCGGAAGGACCCTGCGGGCCACGTGCGCCCGTCCGGGAGCCGCCGCCGCCGAAGGCGCCGGAGAGGCCGCCGCCCTGCCGGGGGGCCTCGGGCCGGCCCTGGTTCGGCAGGCCGGGACCCTGCTGGCCGGCGTTCGTCCCCTGCTGCGGCGGGCGCGGCCCGCCGTCGCGTGCGGGCAGCACGGCCCGCTGACCCGAGCCCGTACCGCCCTGTCCGCCCGAAGCTCCGGACCCGAGCCCCTTGGCCGGAGCCGCGGGGGCTCCACCGAGACCGGGGCGCTGGCCTCCGGCCGCACCGGGCGCGCCCGCACCGGCCAGGAGACCGCCCGGAGCACCGCCCTGCTGGCCCTGGCCCTGCTTCGCCGTCGGCAGCTTGCCACCGTGCGCGACCTCCATCGGCAGCATGACCAGCGCGGTCGTGCCTCCGGAGTCGGAGGGGCGCAGCTGGATGCGGATGCCGTGTCGCAGGGACAGCCGACCGACCACGAACAGACCCATGCGGCGCGAGACCGAGACGTCCACGGTGGGCGGCGAGGCGAGCCGCTCGTTGATCGCGGCCAGGTCCTCGGGTGAGAGGCCGATGCCGGTGTCGTGGATCTCGACGAGCACCCGCCCGTCGGGCAGCGCGTGACCGGTGACCCGGACCTTGGTCTGCGGCGAGGAGAACGACGTGGCGTTCTCCAGGAGCTCGGCGAGGAGGTGCACGAGGTCGTTGACGACGCGGCCGGCCACTTCGGTGGCGGGCACCGCGGCCAGTTCGATGCGCTCGTACTGCTCCACCTCGGAGGCGGCGGCACGGAGCACGTCGACCAGCGGAACGGGCCGGGTCCACCGGCGGCCGGGCTCCTCGCCCGCGAGGACGAGGAGGTTCTCGCCGTTACGGCGCATACGGGTCGCGAGGTGGTCGAGCTTGAAGAGCGAGGACAGCTGGTCCGGGTCGGCCTCGCGGGACTCCAGTTCGGAGATGAGCGAGAGCTGACGCTGGATGAGGCCCTGGCTGCGGCGCGAGAGGTTGGTGAACATCGCGTTGACGTTGCCTCGCAGCAGCGCCTGCTCGGCGGCCAGACGGACCGCCTCGCGGTGCACGTCGTCGAAGGCCGCGGCCACCTTGCCGATCTCGTCCCGGGAGTGCACACCGACCGACTCCACGGAGGTGTCGACGTCCTGGGGGTCCGTCTCGGAGAGCTGCTTGACGAGCTCGGGCAGCCGGTCCTGGGCGACCCGGGTTGCGGTGTCCTGCAGCCTTCGCAGCGAGCGGATCATGGACCGCGCCACGACGAAGGCGCCGACCAGTGACACACCGAGGACGATGAGGATGACGGCACCGTTGAGGATCGCGTCGCGCTGCGACTCCTCACGCAACTCACGGGCCTTGCTGTCCATCTGACCCAGCAGGGTCGACTCGATGGTCTTCATGGCCTGGATCTCGTTGGAGGCCTGGTCGTACCAGTCCTTGTACGAGCGGGTCTTGCTGCCCTCCATGCCCAGCGGGCTGTCGAGCACCTTCTTCGCGTACATGTCGGCAGCCGTGATCTCCGGGTTGCCGTTCTCCAGCGGGGCGATCAGCTCGGCAGAGCTGTTGCCCGTGGTCTCGTACGTGGTCTCGAACGTCTTGCGCGCCAGGTCTTCCTTGGTGAGCGCGTTACGGCCGAAGGCCTGCTCGTTCTCGTCCAGGTCCGTCTTGGTGCTGCCGCCGCCCGGCAGGGCCGCGGCGATGACCGCGCGCTGGATCGAGGCGTACTCCTTGGAGGAGGAGAAGGCCGCCAGGGCCCGGGTCCGCTTGATCATGTCCGGGTTGCTGGTCGCCTGCGCCATGTCCTGCGAGAGGCTCAGCAGGGACGTGATCAGCTGGCTGTACCGGTCGATCGTGTTGAGGCTGGGGGCGTTGTCGGCGTAGGCGTCCTTGCGGATGCTCGTGATGTCGCCGAGCTGGTTGCC